>NZ_JAVDWM010000001.1:3072979-3673724 GCF_031457495.1 Sphingopyxis sp. BE259 | reverse complement strand
ACTTGATCCGGGGTCCATGAGGCCATGCGCCGCCCGCTGCTGAGAGGGCGCATGGATCCCGGATCAAGTCCGGGATGACGAAAGTTTATGTCCGCAACCGGTCGCCAGCCGCCGTTACAGCTCGCCGCCGAGGGCGCCATATTTCGCCTCGAAACCGGCTTTGTCGCCGCGCGCGAGATAGCCTGCCTGGTCGACGATATTGTCGCGCGCGATGCGGCCCTGGAACGCGCCGAGTTGCGGGTCGATGGCGGCGATGTCGGCGTCGGTCCAGGCGGCGATCTGCTGGAAGCTGTTGACGCCGAGGCCGCCCAGCAGCGCGACCATCTTTGGTCCGACGCCCTTGAGCAGTTGCAAATTGTCGGTCTTGGACGCTGCGGCAGGCGCAGGCGCTGGGACGGGAGTCGGCTCTGCCATGGGCGCGGCTGCTGGCTCGGCGGGGAGCGATTTGGCAGCTGCCTTTTTCGCCGGTTTCGCGACCGGGGGCTTGTCCGCGACCTTTTTCGGCGCGGGCTTTGCTGTCGGTTCGGGCGGTGCGGCTGGTTTTGGCGGCGCGGCTACGGGTGGGGGGATGGGCGCGGGTTCGGGCGGCGACGGCGTTTCGACGATCGGTGTGGCCACCGGGGTCGGCGCCGGAGGGGCTATCGGCTGCGGCTTGGGTTCGATCGGCTTGAAACGCGCCGGTTCGGCGGCAATGATTTCGGGCTTAACCGGTTCGAGCGGCTTGGCGGGCTTGGCGGGTTCGACCGCGGGCGGGGCCACGTCGTCGGGTTTTGATCGCCCGAACAGCCACCACAGCAGCACCACGGCAACGACCAGGCCGACGACCGCGATGATCCAATTTTCCTGAAGCCAAATCATGATCTTCTCCCAATGTTGCGGATAGCCTATTCGGCGGTACGGACTTGGTCGATCTATATTTATTCGTCATTCCCGCGAAAGCGGGAACCCAGCTGCTACGTCAGCTCGCTGGGTTCCCGCTTGCGCGGGAATAACGAAGTGTGTGTTATTCGGACTCGCGCGCGACTTCTCGCCGGCCCCCTTAGCGCGCTTCGCGCGCGACTTCGCGCCAACCAATATCGCGGCGGCAGAAGCCGGTGGCGAAATCGAGCTTGTCGATCGCGGCATAGGCGCGCCCCTGCGCCTCGGTGACGGTGCGGCCGGTCGCGGTGACGTTGAGCACCCGACCACCCGCCGCGACGATCTGGTCGCCGTCGCGCGCGGTCCCGGCATGAAAGACGCGCACCCCGCCGCTTTCGGCAGCAGCGATACCGTGGATCGCGCCGCCTTTTTCGGGCGTGGCGGGATAGCCGTTCGCCGCCATCACCACCGTCAGCGCATAATCGCCGGCAAAGGCGGGCGGAGTTGCCGTCGCCAGCGCCCCGGTCGAGGCGGCGTAAAGTAGCGCCGCGAGATCGCCGGCGTAGCGCATCATCAGCACCTGGCATTCGGGGTCGCCGAAGCGCGCATTATATTCGATCAGCTTTGGCCCCGCGTCGGTGAGCATCAGCCCGGCGAACAACACCCCGACATAGGGGGTGCCTTCGGCGGCGAGCGCGGCGACGGTCGGACGGATGATCCGGTCCATCACCGCGGCTTCGAGCGCGGGGGTGAGGACGGGGGCGGGGCTGTAGGCGCCCATGCCGCCAGTGTTGGGGCCGACATCGCCATCGCCGACGCGCTTATGATCTTGCGCGCTGCCGAATGCCATCACGTCGGTGCCGTCGGACAGTGCGAAAAAGCTCGCTTCCTCGCCGGCCATATACTCCTCGATCACCACCGCGGCGCCCGCACTGCCGAACGCGCCGTCGAACATATCGGCTACCGCGGCTTGGGCTTCCTCGCGCGTTTCGGCGATGACCACGCCCTTTCCCGCGGCGAGGCCGTCGGCCTTGATGACGACGGGGACGGTGAAATCGTCGAGCGCCGCCAGCGCGGTGGCGGCGGAGGTCGCGCGAACATAGGCCGCGGTCGGGATGCTCGCGCGCGCGCAGAGATCCTTGGTAAAGCCCTTTGATCCTTCGAGCTGCGCCGCCGCGGCGCCGGGACCAAAGGCCGCGATGCCCTGTGCGCGGAGGCGGTCGGCGAGCCCCGCGACCAGCGGCGCTTCGGGGCCGACAACGACGAAATCGATTGCATGGGCGGTGCAGGCGGCGATCAGGCCATCGAGATCATCGGCAGCGATCGCCAGACATTCGGCGTGGGCCTCGATCCCCGGATTGCCGGGCGCGGCATAGAGCTTGCGGCAAGACGGCGATTGCGCCAACTGCCAGCTCAGCGCATGTTCGCGGCCCCCCGAGCCGACCAGCAGGATATTCATGGCAGTCCCTTTTCCCGATCCGGCGTCCGAAACCGACCCCGCGGCGCGGCTGTTAGCCGAGGCGGCGCCCGGCGACAATGTTCCGCCGCTGTCGGTCAGCCAATTGTCGGCGGCGATCAAGCGGACGGTCGAGGATGGCTTTGCCCGCGTCCGCGTGCGCGGCGAATTGTCGGGGACCAAGCGCGCCGCGTCGGGGCATTTTTATGCGGCGCTGAAAGACGATAACGCGCTGATCGACATGGTGATGTGGAAGGGGCAGGCGGCACGGCTCGCTTTCCGGCCCGAGGACGGGATCGAGGTGATCGCGACCGGCAAGCTCACCACCTATCCGGGGCGCTCCAAATATCAGCTCGTCGTCGATACGCTTGAGGTCGCGGGCGAGGGCGCGCTGATGCTCCTGTTCGAAAAGCTGAAGGCGCGATTGGGCGCCGAGGGGCTGTTCGATGCGGCGCGCAAACAGGATATTCCGCGGCTGCCGCGCGTCATCGGGGTCGTGACCTCGCCGACCGGGGCGGTGATCCGCGACATCTTGCATCGGCTCGCCGACCGCTTTCCGATGCATGTCATCGTGTGGCCGGTGCTGGTCCAGGGCGACGGCGCCGCGGCGCAGGTAGCCAATGCTATTCGCGGCTTCGATGCGCTGGAGCCGGGCGGGCCGGTGCCGCGTCCTGACCTGGTGATCGTCGCGCGCGGCGGCGGGTCGATCGAGGATCTGTGGGCATTCAACGAAGAAATCGTCGTGCGCGCGCTCGCCGATTGCCGCATCCCGACGATCAGCGCAGTCGGCCACGAAACCGACACGACGCTGGCCGACTATGCCGCCGACCGCCGCGCCCCGACCCCGACCGCGGCAGCCGAAATGGCGGTGCCGGTGCGCGCCGAGTTGCAGGAACTGCTGGCGACGTGGAACGGCCGGATGATCGGCGCCGCGAACCGGCAGCAGGGATTGTGGAGCGAACGGCTGACCGCGCTGGCACGCCATCTGCCGCGGCGCGAGGCGCTCTACGCGCCGCAGCGCCAGCGGCTCGACCACGGCGGCGAACGGCTTGATCGGAGTCAACGCCAGCGGCTGGCGGTGGTCGCCGAGCGGCTGGCGACGCGCGGCAGCGCGCTGCGCACGGCGTTGCTGGCGCGCCGCTGGGACCGCGATCGGGCGCGGCTGGAGGGTTTGGGGCGGTTGCTCGATAGTCTCGATCCGCGCGCCTTGCTGTCGCGCGGCTATGCGATGGTGCGCGACGCGGGCGGGTCGATTGTCACCACCGCCGTGCGGGCGCAGGCGGCCGGGTATCTGCGGCTGCACTTTGCCGACGGCGAGGTTCCAGTGGTGATTGCCGGCGGCGACGAACCGCTGGCGAGCGCGCCACCGCCGCCGCCCACGCCCCGCCCGGCGCGCAAACCCGCGGCCCCGCCGCCGAAGAGAGGGCAGGGCGAGCTGTTCTGACACGCCGGGGGTGGCCCCGCCGCGCGCCGCTGTTATAGTGGCGGCCATCATCGATCCTCATATGGACCCCGAATCATGCTGATCGCCAGCCGCAACCGCCTTGCCCGCCTGCACTATGGACCGAATGGCTTTCGCGTCCTGGCGCCCGGCGACCATGTGCTGTGCGCGGTGACCGGCGCCCCGATCGGGCTCGACGAGCTGCGTTACTGGTCGGTGGCGCGGCAGGAGCCCTATGCCACCGCCGCGATTTCGGTGCAGGCTGCACTGGACGCCGCGCGCGGGGCATGAATCTGACGGGGTATTTGCGGCACTCGGGCGCCGCGCTGCCGTTGCTGCTTGTCGCCGCAGCCTGTGTGCCGCCCGCCACCTCGCGCGACGTCGCGGCCCGGCCGCCTGCTGTCGCCCCTGCGCCAAGGCCCGCGCCGTCGATGGTGCCGCCACCCACCGCGGTGCTCGAACCCTTCGTCTTTCGCGGTTCGCGCGCCAGTGCGCAGCAGGGCGGCGTGCTGCTTGGCGTGGCGCCCAGCCATACCCGCGCCCTGACCCTCGACGGCCAACCGGTGCCGGTGGCCGCCGACGGCGGCTTCCTGATCGCGTTCGATCGCGACGCCGGACCCCGCGCGCGGCTTGTCGCAACGGTTCGTGACGGGCGGCAGGTTGCCGAAGAGATTATCGTTGCGCCGGGGACGTGGCGGATCGAACAGATCAACGCGCCTTACCGCGGCAGCGCGGCAAGCGACGCCGATTTCGCCCGCCGCCGTCCCGCCGAACTGGCGCAGATCGCGGCGGCGCGAAACAGGCAGGTCGAATCGGATGGCTGGCGACAACAGTTCCGCTGGCCGGTGACCGGACGATTGTCGGGATGGTTCGGATCGCAGCGCGTCTATCAGGGCAAGCCGGGCAGCTATCACAGCGGCACCGACATCGCGGTGCCCGCCGGAACGCCGTTCGCGGCGCCCGCCGACGGCGTCGTCGTGCTGGCGGCGGCGACGCCTTTCACGCTCGAGGGCAATTTGTTGATCGTCGATCACGGCATGGGGCTGAGCAGCGCGTTTCTCCACTGCCAGCGGCTCGCCGTCCGGGTCGGCGACCGGGTCGTGCAGGGACAGGTGCTGGGGACGGTCGGACGCACCGGCCGCGCCACGGGGCCGCATCTGCATTGGGGGCTGAAATGGCGCGATGCGCGGCTCAATCCCGGCACCCTCGCCGGGCCGATCGCCCGCTGACCCTAAGTGACGCGGGGCCGAATTCGTATCCAATGAAACAATATGTCGCATATGCTGCGTTGCGGCATATTGTATTTCGCCAAATGTCACGGTTGTTGCAAATACGTCACAATGCCCTCTGAAACGGCGGATTAGGCGGGAAATTTCCTTTACTCGACCGGGCGGAAGGATCATCCCGCACGCTATCGGGGTGTTTTGTGCGTCGGCTGCATGCCGTCGTGCCAGGGGCTCGGGTAGTTCAATCCACCAGTAGCAAGGGACTGCACTGTGAAGAAAACCCAATATTCCAAGCTGAAGCTAGGCGCTGCGCCGCTCGTAATGAGCGTCGCCCTGGTTTCGGCGCCTGCCTTTGCGCAGGATGCCGCCGAAGAGGGCGCCGCGACCGGCAGCGAAATCGTTGTCACCGGCACGCTGATCCGCAACCCCAATCTCGAACAGTCGACGCCGGTGAACGTGACCACGTCGGACACGATCGAACTGAAGCAGTCGAACACCGCTGAAGAAGTGCTGCGCGAACTGCCGGGCGTCGTCGCCAACATCGGTTCGGCCGTGAACAACGGCAACGGCGGCGCTTCGTACGTCGATCTTCGTGGCCTCGGCTCGATCCGCAACATCGTCCTGCTGAACGGCAACCGCGTCGCGCCGTCGGACGTCAACGGCCGCGTCGACCTTAACAACATTCCGCTCGCGCTGATCGAGCGCGTCGACGCGCTGACCGGTGCCGCTGTGACCACCTATGGCGCCGACGCCATCACCGGTGTGGTCAACTTCGTCACCAAGCGCGATTTCGCCGGCCTGGAAGTCACCGCTTCGCAGCAGC
The DNA here is from genome assembly GCF_031457495.1 of Sphingopyxis sp. BE259. Classification (NCBI taxonomy): domain Bacteria; kingdom Pseudomonadati; phylum Pseudomonadota; class Alphaproteobacteria; order Sphingomonadales; family Sphingopyxidaceae; genus Sphingopyxis; species Sphingopyxis sp. BE259. The sequence continues at coordinate 3,667,920 of NZ_JAVDWM010000001.1, read as the reverse complement.
TGACCGAACAGGGCGACGGCAACGTCTTCCGCGTCGATGCCACCATCGGTGCAAACTTCGACGACGGCCGCGGCAACGCCGTGCTGAGCATCGGTTATCAGCAGGCTGACCCCGTCTATCAGGGCGCGCGTCCGTTCTCGGACAACACCCTCGACAGCTATTCGAACACCTTCATCGGTTCGGGCACGTCGGTTCCGTCGCGCTTCTCGGGCACCCGCGGTCTGACCGGCGGTGCGCCGAACATTCTGGCGCAGTTCACCGACACCGGTGCGACCGTTCCGAACCCCAACTTCGATCCGACCCAGCCGGTCAGCGCGACCAATCCCGCCACGTTGCCGGTTCTGGCAACTACGCCGGGCGGCGCTGCCAACGGCGGCGTGCGTCAGGTCAACGCTGCCGGCCAGGCCGTTGGCACGTTCCAGACGTACAACTTCAACCCGTTCAACATCTTCCAGACGCCGTTCGAACGCTTCAACATCTATGGCCAGGCCAATTATGAAGTGTCGGATGCGATCGAGGTCTATGCCCGCGGCATGTTCTCGAAGCAGACCGTTTCGACGATCATCGCACCGTCGGGTTCGTTCGGCGGCACCGTCACGATCAACCTGAACAACCCGTTCCTGCCCGCCGCACTGCGTAACCAGTTCTGCGCGCTCAACACCGCACCGGTCGTCAACGGCGTCAACGCTGCTGGCGTCGCGACGTCGGGCCAGACCGCCTACACGCCGCTGTACAGCCAGGCGATTTGCGACGCAGCCGCAACCGCAACCGGCCCGAGCGATCCGAACTATCGCACGGTCACGACCGCCCTGTCGCGTCGTACCCCGGAAGTCGGTCCGCGTGTGAGTGACTATCAGACGACCTTCTTCGACTATCGCGTCGGCGCCCGTGGCGGCATCACCGACACGATCGACTGGAACATCGAGGGTGCTTACGGCGAATCGGAAAATATCCAGACGATCAAGGGCTACACGTTGCAGTCGCGCTTCCGTGAAGCGTCGCTGACCAACGACGGCGTCAACTGCATCAGCGGCAACGCATCGTGCGTTCCGGTCAATCTGTTCGGCCCCGAAGGTTCGATCACCCCGGCCGCCGCGCAGTATCTGTCGGCCAACAGCTCGACGACCAACCGCACCTCGCTGTCGCAGGCGCGCGCGATCATTTCGGGTGACCTGGGCTTTGCCTCGCCGGGCGCAGTGCAGCCGATCGGCTTCGCCCTCGGCGGCGAATATCGCAAATACAAGGCGCAGCAGTCGTCTGACTTGCTTGCCCAGACCCCGGGCGAGCTCGGCGGCGCGGGTGGTGCGGCTCCGCCGATCGACGGTCAGTATGACGTTTACGAAGCCTATGCGGAAATCGTCGCGCCGCTGATCGAAGACAAGCCGTTCTTCGAAAGCCTGACCCTGGAAGCCGGCATCCGTTATTCGGATTACAGCATCAAGGGCGCCGGTGGTTACAACACCACTACCTGGAAAGCCGGCGGTAGCTGGGAACCGGGTGCAGGTCTGAAGGTTCGCGGCAACTACAGCCGCGCCGTGCGCGCGCCGAACATCGGCGAGCTGTTCACGCCGCAGTCGGTTGGCCTGACCAACCTGGGTATCGATCCCTGCGCCGGCGCTGCGCCGACGGGCAACGCCAACCTGCGCGCTGTCTGTCTTGCACAGGGCGCACCGGTCGGCACGATCGGTTCGATCACCAACCCGACCGCGGCGCAGGCCAATATCACCACCGGTGGTAACCTGAACCTGAAGCCCGAAAAGGCCGATACGTGGACGCTTGGTGTCGTGTTCCAGCCGGACTTCCTGCCGCGCTTCAACATGTCGGTCGACTATTACAACATCAAGATCGACGACGTTCTGGGCACCCCGCTGCCCGGCGACATCATCTCGGCCTGTTTCGACGGTCTGGATGCCACCAGCGCGACGAACCCGGCGTGTACGTCGATCCGTCGTAACCCGATCACCGGCGGCCTCGACGGCGATCCGGCGATCACCTCGGGTCTGTTCGGTACCACGAACAACCAGGGCCGCCTGTTCACCGATGGTGTCGATCTGTTGATGAACTACAACATGGATGTCGGCTTCGCGAGCCTCGACTGGGCGTTCGTCGGTAACTGGACGCGCAGCTCGAAGTTCAAGGCAAATGCGGCCGACCCCGATGGCCTGAACCGCGAATGCGTCGGCTTCTACAGCGTGAACTGCTCGTTCACGGGCTCGATCCAGCCCGAGTTCCAGTTCTCCAACCGCTTCACGCTCGGCTTTGACGCCGTTGACGTGTCGCTGCTGTGGCGCTGGATTGACGGTGTCGAGTTCGAGCCTGCTCAGTTGCAGGCTGACATCGATGCGGCTGTCGGTGCCGGTACCGATCCGATCACCGGTTGCCCCGATCCGACGGGCACCGATCCGAACGGTTGCGTCGTCGATCCGCAGTTCCGCAAGATCAAGGGGTCGCATTACTTCGACCTGACCGCGCGCTTCAACGTGACCGAGAATTTCGTGTTCACCGCGACCGTGCAGAATCTGCTCGACAACCAGCCGCCGGTTGTTGGCAACACGATTGGTTCGACCACCTACAACAGCGGCAACACCTTCCCGTCGACCTACGACGCGTTGGGCCGCCGTTATGCGGTGTCGGCGAAGCTGAAGTTCTAGTCCTTCACGCTTCGACAGAAATGGGGGGCGGGCAGCAATGCCCGCCCCTTTTTCTATGGCGCCGAGCCCGCAGCTAATTGCTGGTTTTGGGTGGGGAACGGACATAGCCCACCATCGTCACCCCGGACTTGATCGGGGATCCATGACCCCTTGCGCCGCCGTAATCTTGAGAGGGTAGATGGATCCCGGATCAAGTCCGGGATGACGAAATTAAAGGTCCGCGATCGACCATCACCAGCCGAAAGCCTTGGTGACGACGATAAAATCGCGGCGGTCTTGGGCGTTCAGCCGATCGAAAGCGGTCGCGGCAGGGCGAGCGGGATGGCGGCCTGTTCGGCAATGGCCTCCGCCCAGCCGATGACTTGGTCGATTTCCGCGCCATACGCGGCTGCGGCGGCATCGAGATCGCGCTGGCGTTCGCCGACCGCAAAGGCTGTTCCCGACTTGCTGTTCCGCCCCAAGGCCGGGTGCGCCGCAACCGCTTCGCGGCTTTCGGTCAACCCCAGATGGGCCATCGCCGCGCCAACCGCAGCCACCGGATCGCCGGTCAGCACTTCGCTGTCGAGCGAGACGACGCGGTCGGGAGCCCAGTCCAGCAGGGCCGCGAACGCCTGGTGCTGCGCCAGCCAGCCGATCGCCGCCACCTGAAGGTCGGATTGGCGGAAATAGTCGCGTGCGTCGAACCCCAGATCGACAAAGCCATCGGCGAGATAGCCTTCGAGCAATTCGCGGCACCACAGCCGACACCATAGTCCCTTGCGCGCGACCGAGAGCAGGAACGCCCGCAGCGGCGCGTAGAGCAGGATCGCCCGCGCCTGCGGTCGCAGCATCAGTGCGCCGCGGGCCAACGGATTGAAAATGTTCGACGGCTTGATCACCACCGCCTCGCCCGCCGCAAAGCTGCGGCCAAGCAGGTGCAGCGCATCGTCCAAACCGGCGGCATGATCGCGCGGCGCGGCGCCGCGGCGCCGCCAGCCGACCATGTCGTTCAGCAGCACCGGCTCCGACAGACCGCTCGCACTCCCCGGCATGTCCAGCATCTTCGCCAGCATCGTCGAGGCGCAATAGGCCGAATGAAACAGAAAATGGACCGGCGCCGCAGCGTCGCCCGCCGCATTACGGCAATCGCTCCGGCGCAGCACCGCCGGCGCCGCCTCTTCGCCCAAATGCTGATCGGTCAGGAACGGCACCGCCCGGCGCACATCGCGGGGCACCCGCCGAAAATGAAAGGCATCATGGCCGGGATCATAGCGGTGCGCCAGCCATTCGGCATCGCGGATGATGGCAGGCACGGAAGCGGCGGAGGTCATCAATCGACCTTGCCGATCGCGCCTGCCAATGGCAAGCATGGCCATGACCAGCACCCCTCCGCCCCCGTCGGCCGTCGAGGCCAATCGGCTTGGCATCGCGGCTTTGCAGGCGGGCGATCCGGCCGCCGCGACCGCCCATTTTGCCGTCGCCATAACGGCCGATCCGCAATCGGGCGCGTTGCACCGCAATCTGGCATCGGCGTGGCGCGCGCTGGGCGACGACGATCGCGAATTGGCCGCCCTTGATGCCGCGCTCGCGATCGATCGCCGCGACCTGATCGCGTGGATCCGCAAGGCGGAACGTTATGAGGCGCGGGATGACAAGGGGGCGGCGCTGGCCGCGTGGAGCGCGGCGATCGCGCTGGGGGCGCAGCTCGACCCGCTGCCCCCGCCGCTGGCTCCGTTGCTGGCGCATGGCCAGGCCTTTGTCACCACCGCGACCGACACGATGTTTTTGGCGGCGTCGGACGCTTTTGCCGACCTTGGCGACAGCTTGTCCGAAACCGAGGCGCGGCGCGGCGCGGCGTTTATCGCCAGTGCGCTGGGTCGCCGCCGGATTTATCGCAACGAATGTGCGGGCATCCACTATCCCTTTTTGCCGGCCGACGAGTTTTTCGATCGGGCGCATTTCCCGTGGTTCGCCGACATCGAGGCGCAAACCGACGCCATTCGCGCCGAGTTGCAAGCGCTGCTCGACGATCCGGGCGATGCGTTGCGGCCCTATGTGCGGATGGAGGCAGGAACCCCCACATCGATCTGGTCGCCGCTCGACAACCGGCTCGACTGGGGGGCCTGTTTCCTGTGGGAATATGGCACGGCTAACCAGGCCGTGCTCGACCGCTGCCCGGCCACCGCCGCGGCGCTCGCCGCGATCCCGGGCGCGCGCATCCCCGGCCGCGCACCGAGTGCTTTTTTCTCGATGCTGAAACCGCATACGCGGATCCCGCCGCATACCGGCGTCACCAACACCCGAGCGATCGTCCACCTGCCGCTGATCGTGCCGCCGGGGTGCGGCTTTCGGGTCGGCGGCGAAACGCGGGCGTGGCAAGCGGGCCGCGCCTTTGCTTTCGACGACACCATCGAGCACGAAGCGTGGAACGACAGCAACGACCTGCGCGCGGTGCTGATCTTCGACGTGTGGAATCCGCATCTCAGCGAACGCGAACGCGACCTGTTGCTGCGCTATTTTGCGTCTGCCGATGCATCGGGATATGCCATCCCGCGCTGACACGGAGCGTTGCTGGCGGCCGCTGTCCCGGTTCGAAATTCCGCTTGGCGAACACCCCCGGTCGATCTTATAATCGGCGGATATAGCGCCGGTTTTTTCGGCCGCGAGGAGGATGCAATGCGCGAGATCATGTCCCTGTTTGCCGCCGCGACGCTGATGGCCATGCCCGCCGTGCTCGCGGCCGAAGGCACTGGCGAGCGGGCGCCGCCGCCAAAGGCGCCGTCGGCGATGACGCCGACCGAGATCAGCGCCTATAATAAGGGGCTGGCGCAGACCGATCCCAATTACATCAAATGCCGCAAGACGCTGGAAATCGGGTCGCTCGTGAAGAAAAATCGCGTCTGCTACACCAATGAAAAGTGGAAAGAAGTGAGCGCCAAGGGCAGCCAGAACGCCCGCGACACGGCAGAGGCCATGACCAGCAAGGCGGGTAATTCGAACTGAAACTGCAAAGAGGAATCGCGATGTCGAGTGCTATTGTCCTCATAACCCTGCTCGCCCTGTCGGGCGTGCCGACTGCGGCGGGCAGCGAAGCCGGTCCGGCGGCGCGGTCAGCGTCGGAGATGACCGGGGCGGAAATCGACGTCCATAACCAGGATCTCGCCGCGACCGACGCCAATTATATCCGATGCCGCCGCATCGAGGTTTCGGGCTCGCTGGTCAAGAAACTGCGCGTTTGCAACACCAACGCCAATTGGAAACGGATTGGCGACAAGGGCAATCAGGAGGCGCGCGACTCGATGGAATTGCTGGCCCGCGGCTGGACCAACTCGCGCGAGATACAGGATGATCTCGGCCCGGAAATCCGCCCGCAATAGAAGGAGCTAGCCCGGTGCTGGATATTGTCCTGTTCGTCGTTGCCGCTGCAGCAACGGACCCTGCCGCCGATCGCACGCCGCCCGATCGCCCGCCGTCGACGATGACCAGTACCGAAATCAAGGCTCACAACGAGGGGCTGGCGACGGCGCATCCCTATTATGTCAGATGCCGCAAGATCGAGGAACTCGGGTCTTTGGTGAAGAAGGCGCGCGTTTGCCACACCAACGAACAGTGGAAAAAGCTGTGGGCGCAGGGCAACCAGGATTCGCGCGATACGCTGGAGGCGATGACGCGGGCGCCGGTGAACCACAGCAACTAGGCCGATCTCGCGGCTGACGTCAGCCGGGTGTCAGTATCAGGGCGCCGTCGCCTTCGTCGACCCGGATCGTCGAGCCATCGCGGACCTCGCCTTTCAGGATCAGATCGGCAAGCGGATCCTGCAGATATTTCTGCACCGCGCGCTTGAGCGGGCGGGCGCCATAGACTGGATCATAACCGACCCGGCCGAGCCACGCGCGCGCGGCGTCGGTGAGGTCGAGGGTGACCTTGCGGTCGGCGAGCAGCTTCTGCACCCGGGCCACCTGAATATCGACGATGCCGCCCATATGCTGCTGCGCGAGGCGGTTGAAGAGGACGATCTCATCGAGCCGGTTGAGAAATTCGGGGCGGAAATGGCCGCGCACGACCTCCATCACCGCGGGTTCGGCCTGTTCGACCGGGGCATCGTCGGGCAGCGCCGCGATCGCCTGGCTGCCGAGGTTCGAGGTCAGGATGATCAGCGTGTTGGTGAAATCGACCGTGCGCCCCTGCCCGTCGGTCAGGCGCCCGTCGTCGAGCACCTGGAGCAGGATGTTGAACACGTCGGGATGGGCTTTCTCGACCTCGTCGAACAGCACGACCTGATAGGGGCGGCGGCGCACCGCTTCGGTGAGCGTGCCGCCTTCTTCATAACCGACATAGCCCGGGGGGGCACCGACGAGCCGTGCGACGCTGTGCTTTTCCATGAATTCGGACATGTCGATGCGGACCATCGCATTGTCGTCGTCGAACAGGAAGCGGGCGAGCGCCTTGGTCAGTTCGGTCTTGCCGACGCCCGTCGGGCCGAGGAACAGGAACGAACCGAGCGGGCGGTTCGGGTCTTGCAGCCCGGCGCGGGCGCGGCGGACGGCGGTCGAGACGGCGCGCACCGCTTCGTCCTGGCCGATGACGCGGCTGGCCAGCGTCGCTTCCATGCCCAGCAGCTTCTCACGCTCGCCCTCCATCATCCGATCGATGGGGATGCCGGTCCATTTGCTGACCACCGCGGCGATATCGTCGGCGGTGACTTCCTCGCGCAGCATCGCGTTGCCCGCGGCGGCTTCGGCATCGGCGAGCTGCTTTTCGAGGCCGGGTATCGTGCCATATGATAGCTCACCCGCCTTCGCGAGGTCGCCGGCGCGCTGCGCCTGATCGAGCGCCGAACGCGCCGCATCCAGCTCTTCCTTGATCTTCGCCTCGGCGTGAATCTTGTCCTTCTCGGCCTGCCATTTCTGGGTGACTTCGGCCGATTGCTGTTCAAGATTGGCGAGGTCCGCGCGCAAGGTCGCCAGCCGGTCCTTTGACGCGGCGTCGCTTTCCTTCGACAGCGCCGATTCCTCGATCTTCATCTGGATGATGCGGCGGTCGAGCGTCTCGATCTCTTCGGGCTTTGACTCCACTTCCATGCGGATGCGGCTCGCGGCCTCGTCCATCAGGTCGATCGCCTTGTCGGGCAGAAAGCGGTCGGAGATATAGCGGTTCGAAAGCGTTGCCGCGGCGACGATCGCGCCGTCGGTGATGCGGACGCCATGGTGCAGCTCGTATTTTTCCTTGAGCCCGCGCAAGATCGAGATCGAATCCTCGACCGTCGGTTCGCCGACGAACACCGGCTGGAAGCGCCGCTGGAGCGCGGGGTCTTTTTCGACATGCTTGCGATATTCGTCGAGCGTCGTTGCGCCGATGCAGTGCAACTCGCCGCGCGCCAGTGCGGGCTTGAGCAGGTTCGAGGCGTCCATCGCGCCCTCGCCCTTGCCCGCGCCGACCAGCGTGTGCATTTCGTCGATGAACAGGATGATCTCGCCCGCGGCGGCCTTCACATCGTCGAGTACGCCTTTGAGCCGTTCTTCGAATTCGCCGCGATATTTGGCGCCCGCGATCAGCGATCCCATGTCGAGCGACAACAGGCGGCGGTCCTTCAGACTGTCGGGAACGTCGCCATTGACGATACGCAGCGCGAGTCCTTCGGCGATTGCGGTCTTGCCGACCCCCGGTTCGCCGATCAGCACCGGATTATTCTTGGTCCGGCGCGCGAGGATCTGGATGGTGCGGCGGATTTCCTCATCGCGACCGATCACCGGATCTAGCTTACCTTCGCGCGCGACTTCGGTGAGGTCGCGGGCGAATTTCTTGAGCGCGTCGTAACGGTCTTCGCTGCTCGCGGTGTCGGCGGCGCGGCCGCCGCGCAGGTCGTTGATCGCGGCGTTCAGCGCGTCGGGCTTGAGTCCCGCGTCGGCAAAGGCTTTGCCGACCGGGGTGGTCGGCGCGAGTGCCATCGCGACCAGCAGCCGCTCGACGGTGACATAACCGTCGCCTGCCTTGCTTGCCACTCGCTCGGCCTGATCGAGCAGGCGCACCGCGTCGTTGTCGAGTCCCGGTGTTTGCTGCGCGCCCGACCCGGACACCGCGGGCACTTTGGCGAGCAGCGCGTCGATGCCCTGCGCCGCGCGCGCGGCATCGCCGCCGCTTTTGGCGATCAGCCCGGCGGCCATGCCTTCGCTGTCTTCGAGCAACGCCTTGGCGATATGTTCGGGCGAAATCCGCTGATGATTCATGCGGATCGCAATCGTCTGCGCGGCCTGCAGAAAGCCCTTGGCGCGGTCGGTGAATTTTTCGAGGTTCATCTAGAAAGCCCCTTTCTCGCCGACCAAGATAGTGTTGCCATTTGGCAACACAAGGGGGTGCTTGCTTTAGCAAACCCTCATTTCGTCACCCCGGCGAAGGCCAGGGTCTCATCGTCGCGTCAACGCGCACCGGCGAGATCCCGGCCTTCATCGGGCTGACGAATGTGGGAGCGGCAAACGGCTATTCGCCCGACCGCGCTAGCTGGTCGAGCAGCCGCACGCCAAAGCCGCTCATCCCCTTGGGGACCAGCGATGACGCCTTGTCGGCTTGGTTGACCCCGGCGATGTCGAGATGTGCCCAGGGCGTCGCTTCGTCGACGAAATAGCCGATGACGTGCGCGCCGATGCTGGCGCCCGGCCCCTGGTTGGGGGTGATGTTGCGGACGTCGGCGATGTCCGATTTGATCTTTTCGGCGAAATTCTTGTGGAGCGGCATCCGCCACAATTCTTCGCCGCTCACCGACCCGGCGGTCAGCAGCGCGGCGGCGAGTTTTTCGTTGCGCGCGAACAGCCCGGCATATTGATCGTCGAGCGCGCCGACGATCGCGCCGGTCAACGTCGCGATGTTGACGATGGCGCGCGGCTTGTAAGCCTGCGCGACATATTCATTGGCGTCGGCGAGCACGAGGCGGCCTTCGGCATCGCTGTTCAGCATCTCGATCGTCTTGCCCGACATGGTGCGGGTGACGTCGCCCGGACGCTGGGCATTGCCGTCGGGCATGTTTTCGGCGAGCGCCGCGACACCGACGACATGCGCCGACGCGCGCGATTTGGCGAGCGAGAGGACGGCGCCCATCACCGACGCGGCGCCCGACATATCGCCCTTCATGTCCCACATGCCGGCGCCGGGCTTCAGCGAGATGCCGCCCGAATCAAAGGTGATCCCCTTGCCCACGAACGCCATCGGCGCGGCGGGGGCGTTTGCGCCGCGATAGCGCACCAGCATCAGCCGCGACCCGCGCGGGCTGCCCTGGCCGACCCCGACGATAGTGCCCATGCCGAGTTTCCGCATCGCGGCTTCGTCGAGCACTTCGATGCTGACCCCGGCGGCGCCAGCGAACGCCTCGCGCACCCGGGTGACGAAACTTTCGGGATAAATGACGTTGGCGGGCTCGTTGGCGAGGTCGCGCGACAGGCGGACGCCATCGACAAGCGGCGCCCAGCGGCCCGAAAACGCCGCTTCGGCCGCGGCCGGGTTGGCGCCGACGACGGTGACGGCGCCGGTCGGCGGCGCCTTTTTGTCGGCGGTTTTGTAGCGGTCGAAGCGATATTGGCCGAGCGCGAAGCCATAAGCGACGTCGGCGGCGCTGGTATCGCCAAAGGCGCCCGCAATCGTCACCGGCTGTGCCTCGCTTTTCAATTCCTGTGCCGCCTTGCCGCCCGCTTCTGCGAGCGCGAGCGAGGTCGGCGTCGCGCCAGCGCCAACGAGCAGGATACGCGAATGCGCCCCGATCCCGCGCAGCGACAGCGTCGATCCGGCCTTCCCGTCGAACGTCGCGGCGCCGATTGCCGCGGTCACCGCCTGCCGTTCGGCGGCGCCGAGTGCTACCCCGTCGAGCGGCGGCAACGTCGCGTCGGTCGTCACGATAACCAGCGCGCCGCTCGCGGGGGCGCTGGCGGCAAAACCGATCGAGCGCTCGGCGCTGTTCGCTGCGGTCGAGGGGACGACCCCCGATCCGGTCACCGTCTGCGCGAATGCGGGCGGGACGAGCGTGAAAGAGAGGCAGGCGGCGAGCAGCAGGCTTTTGCGATGCATGGATAATTCCCCGGTTGAAGCGATGCCGTCCTGCATAGCGGCGCTGCGGCCGATCGCAAATTCGGCTCGACCAACGACAGTCGCTTGCCATCTAACGACATGATGGTCACACAGGCGCGGATCAGGCGCGTGAAGAGGACCAGAGATGCTGCGACGGATTTTGCTGGGATTTCTATTGCTGGTCGTCGTCACCGCCGCATCGCTGGCGCTATGGGAGCCGCTGACCGCCGAAGCGCCCGAGGCGCCGGAGTTCAAGCCGCAGGATGTCCGCATCGCTCGCGACAAGTTCGGGGTGCCGCATATCTTTGGCAAGACCGATGCCGATGTCGCTTACGGCGTCGCCTATGCCCATGCCGAAGATGATTTCGCGACGCTGCAGGAAGTGCTGGCGATGACGCGCGGCCGCGCCGGGGCGATGCTCGGGCAGGACGGCGCCAAGATCGACTTTGCGGCGGCGTTGCTCGACGTGCGCGCGACGACGGCGCGCGACTGGCCGCGGCTGCCCAAGGATGTGCGGGCGCTGTTCACCGCTTATGCCGCGGGGCTGAACCATTATGCCGACAAGCATCCCGGCGAGGTGCGATTGTCGGGTCTGTTCCCGGTGACCGGCGAGGATGTCGTTGCGGGCTTCGTGCTGCGCTCGCCTTTTTTCTTCGGGCTCGATTCGGTGCTCGGGCAGCTGGTCGAGGGCAAGGATATGCACCGCGAGGGCGGCCCGGCGCTCGATGCGACCGGCAAGATCGTCCCGCGCGCCGACACCCCGGTGGGCAGCGATCCGGCCTCGAACGGGTCGAACGCGATGGCGGTGGCGCCGTCGCGCGCGACCGACGGCGCGACGCGGCTGGTGTCGAACTCGCACCAGCCGTGGACCGGCGGCGTCGCGTGGTACGAACTGGTCGTGCATAGCGAAGAAGGGTGGGATTTTGCGGGCGCCAATTTCCCCGGCTCGCCCTATCCGTTTCTGGGGCATAACAAATTTCTTGGCTGGACCAACACGGTCAACCGCCCCGACCTGATCGACGTGTATAAGCTGGTGCTGAACGAGAGCGGCGATCAATATCGCTACGACGGCGCGTGGCGCCCGCTTGAGGAAAAGCGCATCTGGCTGAAGGTGAAATTCGGTCCGTTCGTGCTGCCGGTGCCGCGCACCGTCTATCGATCGGTCCATGGACCGGTGGTCAAGAATGACAAGGGCGCCTTTGCGATCCGCTATGCCGGGATCGACCAGTCGGCGATGGTCACCCAATATTACCGGCTGAACAAGGCGAAGGATTTCGCCGAATGGCGCGCCGCGATGGCAGGGCAGGGCGTGCCCGCAACCAATTTCATCTACGCCGATGCCAAGGGCAATATCGGGCTGTTCTACAACGCGATGTTCCCCGACCGGCCCGATGGGTTCAACTGGCGCGGGTTGCTGCCGGGCGACAAGTCGGCGGCACTATGGACCAAGACGCTGCCGTTCGATCGCGCCCCGGCGCTGGTCAACCCGCGCTCGGGCTATGTGATGAACGCCAACAACACGCCGTGGGTCGCCGCGGGTCCGGGCGACGAGCTTGATGCCGCCGCCTTCTCGCCGCTGCTTGGGGTCGAGGACGATATGACCAATCGCGCCACCCGGCTGATCGATCTGTTCGAGGCATCGGGGCAGATCGACGAGGCGCGGTTGAAGGCGATCAAATATGACACCGCTTATGCTAAGACCGGTTACGCCAAGGCGTGGATGGATCGCTTGCTGGCGCTGAACGTCAACCATGATCCGGCGCTGGTCAACGCGCAGAATTTGCTGCGCCGCTGGGACTGGAACCTCGACGGCAAAGGGAAGGGCGATGCATTGGCGCTGATGCTACTGCGCCCCGCGAACGGCAGCCATTACCAGCGCCGCGCCGAACCTGATCCGCTCCAGGTGCTGACCGAAACGGTCGCGCATTTGCAGACTCATTTCGGCGGGCTCGATCCCAAGCTGGGTACGGTGCTGCGGTTGCGCCACGGCGAAGGCGCGTCGCGGATCGACCTGCCGCTCGATGGCGGCAATGATACGGTGCGCGCATCGACCCTGTGGGACGCCGAACCCGACGGGCGGCTGAAGGTGCGCCACGGTGACAGCTTCATCATGTTCATGACTTGGGGCAAGGACGGCCGGGTGCGGTCGGAATCGATCCAGCCCTTCGGCTCGGCGACGACGCGGCCGGACAGCCCGCATTACAACGATCAAGCGCCGCTGTTCGTGCGCCATCAGTTGAAACCGGTGCTGTTCGATCCGGCGGTGCTGAAAGCCAGCGGAGCGCGCTTCTATCGCCCTTGAAAGCGGCGAATGGCTGTCCTAAACCGTTGATACAGTGCCGTCCGGCACCCGGTCGCGCGCAGGCGTTTCATGCCTTCGCCCGTAATCCAAGAGGATGCCCATGCCCCGTTTCCATCGTTTCGCCCTTGCTCTCGCGGTGACCACCTCGCTGGTCGCCGCCGGTCCCGCGTTTGCCAAGGCCAAGGCCGCCGATCCGGCGCCGATCGCCGATCTGGTGAAGGCGGTCGACATTCCCTACGAAGCCTTCACGCTCGACAATGGCTTGCGCGTCATCGTCCATGAGGATCGCAAGGCGCCGGTCGTCGCGGTGTCGGTGTGGTATCGCGTCGGGTCGAAGCACGAGCCCAAGGGCAAGACCGGCTTTGCCCATCTGTTCGAACATCTGATGTTCAACGGGTCGGAAAATTCGCCCGGCGATTTCTTTGAACCGCTGCAACAGGTCGGCGCTACCGACAGCAACGGGACGACCAACGTCGACCGGACCAATTATTTCGAGACCGTGCCGACCGGCGCGCTCGACCGCGCGCTGTTCCTCGAAAGCGACCGCATGGGGCATCTGCTCGGCGCGGTGACGCAGGAAAAGCTCGATAACCAGCGCGGCGTCGTCCAGAATGAAAAGCGCCAGGGCGACAACAATCCCTATGGCCTGCTGCGGTACGAGATTTTCGAGAATCTGTTCCCGACCGGCCACCCCTATCACCACAGCACCATCGGTTCGATGGCCGACCTCAATTCGGCCAGCCTGGCCGATGTGAAGAAGTGGTTCACCGACAATTACGGCCCGAACAATGCGGTGCTGGTGCTGGCGGGCGACGTCGATGTCGCGACCGCCAAGGTCAAGGTGCAGGAATGGTTCGGCGACATCGCGCGTGGCCCCGCCGTGGCGATGCCGAAGGTGACGGTCCCGACGCTGCCCGCGCCGCTGGCGAAGGAGGTCAAGGACCTGATCCCGACCCCGCGCATCTATCGCATGTGGGCGATCCCCGGCCTGAACGATGCCGATGCCGTGCCATTGCAGATGGCAACCGCAGTGCTTGGCGGGCTGTCGTCATCGCGGCTCGACAATGCGATGGTCCGCACGGATCCGGTCGCGGTCAGCGTTGCCGCCTTTGCCCAGCCATTTGAAGATGCCGGTATCCTGATCGTCCAGGCCGATGTGAAGCCGGGAACCGATGTGGCCACGGTCGGCAAGAAGCTGGACGATGAAATCGCCAAATTCCTAGCGAACGGGCCGACCGCCGACGAGTTGCAGCGTGCCGCGGCAAGCTATCTGGGCGGCACCATTGCCGGACTGGAATCAGTCGGCGGCTTTGGCGGCAAGGCGGTGACGCTGGCCGAAGGGGCGCTCTATTCGAACGATCCGGGCTATTACAAGGTCGAGCTGGACCGGATGGCCAAATCGACCCCCGAACAGGTCGCGGCAGTGGCGCGCAAATGGATGTCGCGCCCGGCCTTTTCGCTGACCTACACCCCCGGCGAACGCACCGAAGGCGGCGAAAATCGCGGCGGCGCGGTGACGGCCGGCAAGCTGACCGAGGCGGTGGCGCCCGATCGCTTCTGGAATCCGGCGCTCGGCGACATCGGTCCCGACACCGGCATCGGGGCGGCGGCTTCGATCGCCGACCGTTCGCAATTGCCCGCGGTTGCCGACCTGACGGCGCTCGATTTCCCGGCGGTCGAACGCACCAAGCTGAAGAATGGCGTTGAAGTCATCTTCGCGCGCCGCACGACGGTGCCGACGGTCAATGTCGCGGTCAGTTTCGATGCGGGTTACGCCGCCGATCCGCACAGCGCGCTGGGCACCCAGTCGCTGATGCTCAGCCTGATGGACGAAGGCACGACCAACCTGAACTCGATCGCCTTTGCCGAAGCGAAAGAGCGGTTGGGCGCACAGATTGACGCGACCGCCAACGCCGACGAAACGGTGTTCAGCCTGTTCGCGCTGAAGCCCAATCTGGGTGCGTCGCTGTCGCTCCTCGCGGACTACATCCGCAATCCGGCGTTCGATGCAAAGGAACTCGAGCGGGTTCGCGCGCAACAGCTCAACCGGCTCAAGGCCGAGCTGAACAACCCGAACGCCATTGCGTCGCGCCTGATCGCGCCGATGCTCTATGGCGCCGACCATCCTTACGGCATTCCGCCGTCGGGGCTGGGCGATGCCAAGGCGGTGACCGCGGCGACGCGCGACCAGCTCGCGGCGTTCCACAGCGACTGGATCCGCCCAGACAATGCGCGGGTGTTTGTGGTCGGCGACACTACGCTGGCCGAGGTAAAGAAGCAGCTGGATGCGACCCTGGGGCAGTGGAAGGCGCCGAAAACCGCCAAGCCGGTCAAGAATTTCAACGTCGCGATTCCGACCCCGAAACCGCACATCCTGTTGTTTGATCGCCCCAAATCGCCGCAGTCGGTGATTCTGGCGGGCAAGGTGCTCGATGCCAAGGGCGGCGACAAGCTGGAGGTGCTGCGCTCGGCCAACGACATCTTTGGCGGCAATTTCCTCTCGCGCTTCAACACCAATCTGCGCGAGACCAAGGGCTGGTCCTATGGCGTGCGTAGCCGGATATCGGGCGAAACCGATCGGCTCAGCTGGATCGCGGTGGCACCGGTGCAGGCCGACCGCACCGGCGATTCGATCAAGGAGCTACAGAATGACCTCAAGAGCTTCTTGGCCGACAAAGGCGTAACCAAGGACGAACTGGAGCGCACGGTCAACGGCAGCGTCCGCGAATTGCCGGGCAGTTTCGAAACGTCGGCCGACGTGCTGGGCGGGCTGCGGACAATTGCCAAATTCGGTCGTCCCGACAATTATTACGAGACATTGCCTGCCACCTATGAAGCGATGACCGCGGCCGAAATCGACGCGGCGGCGCGGAGCGCGCTGAGCACCGACGATCTCGTCTATGTGATTGTCGGCGACGCGGCGGTCGTGAAACCGCAGCTTGACGGATTGGGTTTGCCGGTCGAAATAGCGAAACCGATTAACTAACATTGATTTCAGTAAGGAGAGCTTCGATGTCTGTAGATGGCAGCTATGATTGCATTACCAAATCGCCGATGGGCGACCAGAAATCGGTGTTCACCGTGACCAGCGACGGCGCCAGCTTTAGCGGCCAGAATGCCGGTGCGATGGGTTCGCTCGATGTCGAAAACGGCAAGGTCGACGGCAACAAGCTGAGCTGGACGATGAACATGAAGGTGCCGATGCCGATGACGCTGGAATGCGAAGCGGTGATCGACGGCGACGCACTGACCGGGACGATCAAGGCCGGTGCGTTCGGTTCGATGGCGATGACCGGTACCCGCCAGGGCTGATTTTTGCGCCACCGTGACAGAAGGGGCTGCTCCTGATGGGGCGGCCCTTTTTTGTTGTGCGGTGGGTTGGTTTTGGGATGGGAAGCGGCCCTCTAATCTTGTCATGCTGAACTTGTTTCAGCATCCATGGCCCGACCCCGAAGCCGGCGCTGCGCCGAAGGAAACAGCGGGCCAAGAATCCTGAAACGAGTTCAGGATGACGATCATTTGATGTCCGCGGTTTGTCGGCTCCCGCCAATCGACCTGCCTGCTGAACCGCACAGCTTGCTCTTGCATAGCTTTTCGGTGTCCAAGGGGTATCCAAAGCTCTGTCATGGGCGCATAGGCTGCTGCAATGCACAAACCGGCCCAAACCCCGCAGCGGAGCATGCCCGGCGATCGCGAAATGGTGGTCATGATGGCGATGGCGATGGCGCTCAACGCGCTGGCCATCGACGCGATGCTGCCGGCGCTGCCCGCGATCGGCAAAGGACTGGGCGTGCTGGTCGCCAACGACCGCCAATATGTCATTTCGATCTACCTGCTCGGCATCGGCTTTGGCTCGTTGCTCTATGGCCCGCTGGCCGACCGCTTCGGGCGCAAGGGCGTGCTGGTTCCGGCGCTGTTCGCCTATGTCGTGTTTGCGATTGGCTGCGGGCTGGCGACGAGCTTCCCGATGCTGCTGGCGCTGCGCTTTGGCCATGGGCTGGTCAGCGCGGCGCTGGGGGTGATTGTCGTGGCGGTGATCCGCGACCTGTTCGCGGGCGATGCGATGGCAAAGCGGCTGTCGCTGATTTTTCTGGTGTTCATGATCGTGCCGATCATCGCGCCGACGATCGGGGCCGGGGTTGCCGCGCTGGCCGGCTGGCGCGCGATCTTCATCGTCCTGGCGGTGATGGGGTTGGTGATGATCGCGTGGCTCCGCCGCCTGCCCGAAACGCTCGACCCCGCCGATGTCCGCCCGCTCGACTGGCGGACGATGGTCAGCGGCTGGGCAACGGTGACGCGGCATCGCCGCGCCGCGGGCTATATGATCGCGTCGGGGATGATGCAGGGCGCGCTTTATGGCTATTTGAACAGCAGCGAGCAGATCATCGCCGAAGTGTTCGGCGCGCAGGCGCTGTTTCCGCTGATCTTTGCCTGCGTCGCGGTGGGGATCGCGATCGCCAATTTCTCGAACGCGGCGATCGTCGAGCGGTTCGGGGCGCGGCGGGTGTCGCAGACCGCGGTGTTCGCGTTCATGGCAAGCTCGATCGCTCAGATCGTCGCAGCGCTGAGCGGCGCCGAGACGCTGTGGATGTTCACCGCGTTGATGATGGTCAATATCGGCCTGATCGGTTTTATCGGCAGCAATTTCGGATCGATCGCGATGGAAGATTTCGGCCATATGGCCGGGGTCGCCTCGTCGTATCAGAGCTTTGCCAAGACGTTGCTGGCGGCGGTCGTCGGCGCGCTGATCGGCCAGCAATATGACGGCACGACGCTGCCGCTCGCTTATGCGTTTCTGATCAGTGCGGCCATCGGGTTGGCGCTGGTGTTCTGGGCCGAGCGCGGCAAGCTGTTCACCCGGCCGGGCACCGCCCCCAAAACCCCCTATTGAGCCAAACAAGAAAGGGCCGCCGCAGCTGGTTGCTGCGACGGCCCCTTTTCGGTTGCGGCTTTTTTTCGTCAGTTGATCGGCGTGTGCGGCTCCAGATCATCCTCATGCACCTCGACGATCCCGCGGCCAAGATGGCTGCGGCTCCGGCTGTAGAGGAAGTAGAAGACCAGGCCGATCAGGGCCCAGACCGGCAGCACGATCATCGCTTCATAGGGCAGGTTGAGGAACAGGAACACCGTGCCTGCGACCGTCAGCGGGCCGATCAGCCACAGCGCCGGCGTCCGGAACGCGCGCGGTGTGTCCGCGGCGGTCTTGCGCAGGATCATCACCGCGATGGCGACCATCATGAACGCATAGAGCGTCCCCGCATTGGCGATGTCGGCGAGCTTGCCTACCGGCAGAAACGCAGCGGCGAACGCCACGACAACGCCGGTGATCGCCGTGATGACATGCGGGGTTTTCCACTTGGGATGCACCTTGCTCCACGATTCGGGGAGCAGGCCGTCGCGGCTCATCACGAAAGCGACGCGGGTCTGGCCGAACAGCAGGATCAGGATGACCGAAGGCAGCGCGACAAAGGCGGCGATGCCGAGCATGTTGCCGACCCCCGACCAGCCGATCTGGCGCAGCACATGCGCCAGCGCCTCATTCGAGCAGACCAGCGGCAGTTCGTTGGCGGCAAAGGTCGCGCACTGCCGCGCCAGTTCTTCCGAACCGGCCGGGAAGGGCACGCCATTCGGGCCCATGATGGGCTGGCCGCCGATCGTGCCGACGGCGCCAGCAGCGACGAGGATGTAAAAGACGGTACAGAACAGCAGCGACCCGATCAGGCCGATCGGCACGTTGCGCTGCGGATTTTTGGTTTCCTCTGCCGCAGTCGAAACCGCGTCAAAGCCGACATAGGCGAAGAAAATGGTCGCTGCTGCGCCCACTGCGCCGAGGCCCGAACCGAAACCGCCGAAGATGCCGGCGGGCAGGAAGGGATTGAATTTATCGGTCGAAAACGCCTCGCTGGGCAGGGTCAGCACGATGAAGGCGGTGAGCGCGGTCACCTTGATCGCCACCAGAATGGCGTTGACGCGCGCGCTTTCGGTGGTGCCGATCATCAGCAGCCAAGTGACGAGCAGCGCGATGATCACGGCGGGCAAGTTGATGATACCACCCTCGATACCGCCCAGTGCCAACGGCGCACCCGCGAGGGCGGCGGGGAACTGAAAGCCGAAAAATTCGAGTAACAAGCCGTTGAGATAGCCGGACCACCCGACCGACACCGCCGACGCGGCGACGGCATATTCGAGAACGAGCGCCCATCCGACGGTCCAGGCGAGCACCTCGCCCATCGTCGCATAGGTGTAGGTATAGGCGGAACCAGCGACGGGGATCATCGCGGCGATTTCGGCATAGCAGAGCGCGGCGAGGATGCAGATCAGGCCGGCGATCGCAAAGGCCAGCATCAGGCCCGGACCGGCCTTCTGCGCGCCCGCGGCGGTCAGCACGAAAATGCCGGTGCCGATGACGCAGCCGATGCCGAACAGCGTCAGCTGAAAGGCACCCAAGGTGCGGTGAAGCGACTTCTTCTCGGCTGTCGCCAGAATGGCGGCTAACGGTTTTACCCGGTCAAGTAGCATGAATGATCCCCTTGTGGCGGCTGAACTGCCGTCCGTCTCCTGGCGCCGCAGACTAACCGCTCCGCGCGCCAGCGCAACATAATTTCAGGACCATGACAGGCGCTTTATCGCACTGTGAAGCGCACCCGGTCGATCATCCGCCCCCCGGGATCGACGAGGGCGAGTATATGGCTTCCCGGGCGCGGCAGGATCTGCTGGCCTGCATCGGCATCGCCGAGCGGTTTCTTGTCGAGGATCAGGCGGTAGCCAGTCACCGCACCGCTGACGGTGACCGCGAGGCGCTGGCGATCGATCGGGATGTCGGGGTCGAGCGCATAGACGCTTCCGCTGACCGGGCTGGTGATGCGCGGGCGGCGGGCGGCTTGCGGCGCTGCGGCCATTTCGGTTTGCGCGGTGCCGGTCAGGAAATATTCGCGGCGCGGCGGTTCGCGGGTGCCGGACAGGGTGATCTGGCGCGCCTCGACGCCCGAGGGCATTTTCGGCGGCTTGCCCGGATTTCCGGCGTGGAGCGCAAGCATGACGTCGCGCCAGATCGGCGCGGCGCCCGAGGTGCCCGACACGGCGCGCATCGAATCGCCCTCGAGATTGCCGACCCAGACCGCGACGGTGAAGCGGTCGGACCAGCCGATACACCAATTGTCGCGCATCCCTTTCGAGGTGCCGGTCTTGGCGGCGGCCCAGAACGGGAGGCGGAGTGCGCTGTCGGCGCCGAAGGCGTCGGCGCGGGCCGAGGCGTCGGCGAGGATGTCGCCGACGATGAAGGCGGCGGCGGGATTGACGATCTGCTGCGGCTCGCCGGCCCGGTCTCCCGGCGTGAAATGGACCGGCGACCAGCGCCCGAGATTCGCAAAGGTGCGAAAGGCGTTGGCCTGTTCGACTAACGACACTTCGGCTGAACCGAGCGCGAGGGAAAAGCCGTAATATTCGCCGTCCTCGACCAGGCCGTGATAGCCGAGCGCCCACAGGCGGTCGCGGAACTGCTGAACGTCGTCGATGACGAGAGCGCGGACGGCGGGGACATTGAGCGACGAGGCGAGCGCGTGGCGGACGCTGACCGGCCCCTTGAAGCTGTGGTCGTAGTTTTTCGGGACATAGAGGCCCGAGGCGGTGTCGAGCTGGACTGGGCTGTCGTCGAGGATCGAGGCGGCGGTGAGCCAGCCATGTTCGATCACCTGCGCATAGAGATGCGGCTTGAGCGTCGATCCCGCCTGCCGCCGCGCATTGGCGCCGTCGACCGAGGCGGCGGTCGATTGCAAACCGACCCCGCCGACATAGGCGAGCACTTCGCCAGTCGCATTGTCAAGCACGACGACCGCGCCGTCGCGGACACGGTCCGAACCAAGCCCGGCAAGCTGACGACGAAGCGCGACGATCGCGGCGGTCTGGATCCGGCGGTCGATCGTGGTGGTGACGCGCTTGCCGGGCTTGTCGAGCAGGCGGACGGCGAGGTGGGGGGCGAGCGCGGGGTCGAAGCGCGCGGCATGTTCGCCCGAGACGAGGGTCGCGGCGGCGGCGCGGATCGCGGTGCAATCTTTGGTTTGGGCGACACGGCAGGCGCGGCGGCCGAGGGCTTCGGCGCCTGCGGTCGGATTGGGGAGCAGGCCCGCGAAGAGCGCGGCGTCGGTGCGGGTCATGTCGGCGGGGCGCTTGCCGAACAAGGCGCGCGACCCGGCGCCGATGCCCTGCGCTTCGCCGCGCAGCGGGACGAGGTTGAAATAGGCTTCGAGCATTTGCGCATGCGACCAGGTTGCGGCGAGTGCTTGCGCGGCGCGCATCTGGCGGAGTTTGGTGCGCCAGTCGCGCTTGCCCGGCTGGGCGAGGCTCGGGTCGAGGAAGGCCGCGAGCTGCATCGGCAGTGTCGAGGCGCCGCGTGAGCGGTCTCCCGTCCAGCGCGACCGAATCGCGCTGGCGACCGCGAGCCAGTCGACCCCGCCGTGCGACCAGAAGCGGCGGTCTTCGCTTTGCACGACGGCCTTGCGGACGGCGGGGCTGATGGCGTTCAGCGGTACCCAGGCGAGGCGGCGGCGTTCGAAATTGACGCGCTCGCTGTCCAGCAGCTGTCCGTCGCGGTCGTAGAGCCAGGCTTCGCTGGGCTGCCAGTCGGCGCGGACGGCGGCGTAGGTCGGCATGGGGGGTGGGCGGGTGGCGAGGTGGGCGATGGTGGCGAGGATGAGCGCGGTGAGCGCGAGCCAGGCGAGGATGTGGGGCCAGCGGCTTTTACGGGGCGCTCTAGCCCCTGCTTTTCTTTCTTCCGTCATGCTGAACTTGTTTCAGCATCCATGGCCTGTGTTCTCGTTCGGCGCAGCGCCGAAAGACAGGGCAGGCCATGAACCCTGAAACAAGTTCAGGGTGACGAGGTCTTGGATGTTCCCCTTTTCGTTCCCCGTTCGCATCGAGCGAAGTCGAGATGCCCATGGGGATGGCGCGCGCCTTCGGGGTGTCTCGACTTCGCTCGACACGAACGGAGAGAGGGAAGGCGAGTGTTCCATCACGACCCCACACTCGCCACCGTCATCGGCGCATTCGGCCACTGGCCGCGGATCGCGGGCGAATACATCGCCTCGACCCGCGTCTGCGGCAGGTTGAAGCGGCCCGAGCCGTTGAGGCGCACGACATATTCGACCGCGTGGGTGCCCGCGGGCATCCAGCCGAAATAGCCGCGCCAGCTGTCGCGGCCGCGTTCGACGTAGCTTGGCTGCGCGCCCGATCCGCTGGCCTGATCGGCGAGCATTTCGGACTGGCCGCCGAGGTTGCCGACGATCGTCGCGCCGGGAGCGATCGGATCGTTGATCACAACCCACGTCCGGCCCGCGGCCGCGACGACCTCGATCCGCACCTTGATCACGTCGCCGCGGGTCAAGCGGTCCTTGTTCGCGGCCTTGACGATGCTGACCGAGCGCTTGATCCGGTAGCCAGCGTTGAGCGGCTCCTTGAGCGGCACCGCCGCCTTGACGCTGACCGTCGCCCAAGGCGCGCCGTTGCCGTCATGCTTCAGGCCCATCGTTGCCGCGTTCAGCGCGACGCGCAGCGCCGAGGGCGCTTCGGCGGGCAGCGGCCAGTTTTGCGAAGCGGTGGCGCTCGCGAGGCTAATGTTGGTGACCCCGGTGATCGCACTCGCTGGGTAGAGGGCGGCGAAGCGGCGGACGGTGACCGCGCCCCACGCGTTGGCAGGGGTGGTGTCCCAATGACCCTTGCGCTGGCGCTGCGCGACGCCGACCATCAGCTTGCCCGAGTCATCCTCCCAGCCTTTGCGGCCAAGCACGGCTTCAAGCGCCTTGATTGCCATTTCGTCGCCGCTGGTCATCATCCACCACGGCGCCTTGGCATCGTCGACAAGATCGAGGCGGGTGCCTTCGTAAACAAGGCGCTTGCGCAGCTCGGCTTCGGCTGCGGTGCGCAGCGAAGGAGCATTGCGGACCCCCGGCGTCTTTTCGATCGCTACCAGCCAGTCGGCGAGGGTGCCGGTCGCCATATCAATCGGCGCGACGTCGATCGCGGCGACCAGTTGCGGGCTGGCAGCATTGTTGCGGGCGAGCGCAGCCAAGGCCGCGATGCGGACGGGGCGGATGTCCCAGGGGCCGTAACCTTTTCGGGTCAGCCGTCCCTCGACCACCGCCTGCAACGCCCCCACCATTTTCGCCTTCGACGCCTCGGGAATCGCGTGACCGTTCGCCGCGGTGATGCTCAGCACATAGGCGGTGAGCTCGATCGAGCCTTCCATCCGCTCGTTCGGCCAGTAGCGCAGCAACCCGTCGCTATCGAGGTAGGTCGGCATGGCTTCGGCCAGCGCCTGCCAGCGGCCGAGATCACCAAGCGCGATGGCGCGCGAGGTCGATTGTTCGAAGCAGGTGTAGGGATAGGCAGCCATATAGTCGCGCACCCCCGACAAGGGCGGCGCGAGCGTCCCGGCGAGCGCGACGTCGACATAACCGCCGGGCAACGCGCCTGCCGGGATCGCGATCGGCAGCGTCGTGGCGGGGCCGACGCGGAACAGGCTGGCGGCCCAGGTTTCGACCGGCACCGCGGGATCGACCATCTGCTGGAACACCAGCCGGTCGCGCTGCTTGCCGCCCTTGGCGACCGCCTCGACCGTCCATTCGATCGGGCCGGTCTGTTCGGGCGCCGTCATCGACCAGCTGATCGGCACCGCGCCGCCCGCGGGAATGGTGACGGTGAGTGGCGGCGCGTTCGCGACGGCGGGCGACAGCGTCGGGGTCGCGGTGACCTCCATCGCCTGATCGGTGCCGTTGCGCAGCGTGAAGCGCGCATCATAGGTGTCGCCGGTGCGGACGAGTTCGGGCATTCCGGCAAAGATGCCGAGATCCTGGACGGTGCGGACGGTGGTTTCGCCGGTGCCGAAATATTGCGATCCGTCGGTGGCGATCGCGACGAGGCGGAAGCCCGAGAGATTGTCGCTGAGCGGCACATCGACCGTGGCGCGGCCCTTGCTATCGAGCGGGACATTGCCCTTCCACAGCAGGACGGGGCGGAAATCCTCGCGGGTCAGCCCCGACAGGTCACCGCCGCCACCGCCGCCGGGTTCGAGCGCCTTGCGGCCATAGTGCCGCTTGCCGACGACCTGCATCTGCGCGGTCGAGGTTAGGACGTCGAGGGTGCGTTCGCCCATCATCGCCTCGATCACTTCCCAGCTTTGGTTGGGGGCGAGCTGGAGCAAGGCTTCGTCGACGGCGGCGAAGGCGACGTCGGCGTTTTTGGGCGCCTTGCCGCCCGGGGTCTTGACCTCGATGCTGACCTTCGCGGTTTCGCGGACCGCATATTTTTCCTTGTCGGCCTTCACCTTGACGCCGAGCTGGTGGCCTTCCCAGCCGACCTTGATCCGCGCGATACCCATGCGGTAGGCGGGCTTGGCCAGATCAACCAAGGCGGTCGGCGGGGCACCTTCGCTATTCTCGATCTTGAAGCCGACCGCGCGCTTCATCTTGCGGAACCAGCTTTCATCGCCGGTCACGCGCCCACGCACCGCCATCACCGAGACATAGACGTCGGGGGCATAGGTCGCGGGCAGCTTGACCTTGACGACGGGGTTGGTGCCCTTGAGCGGGACGACGAAGCTGGAGAGCACGCCCTCGCGTTCGACGGTGACGAGCGCGGTCGCTTCGCGGAACGGCATACGGACCTGGAAGCTGGCGGTGTCGCCTGCGGCGTAGCGCGGCTTTTCGGCGATTACGTCCATACGGTCGCCATTGTCGCCGCCGAACCACCATTCATTGTCGCCCGCGAGCCAGACCGAGCGGACGGCGCGGGCTTCGTTGCCGTCGGCGTCGAGCGTCGTCGCGACCACGGTCACCTCGCCCGAAATGCCCGGCGCCATCGCGCAGCGCGCGCGGCCGAGCCGGTCGGTGGTCGCGGAGCAGCTGGCGGCGAGCTTCGTCGTCCGCATCTGGTTGTCATAGGCATAGAAGCCGCCGATCAAGCGGCGCCGCGCGGTGATGATCTCGCGGTTATAGAGCGCGACTTGGACGCGCTGGCCCGCGATCGGCTTGCCGTCGAGGTCGAGCGCGATGAAATTGAGCTTGAGGTCATTGTCGCGCATCAGCCAGCCGTCGGTCTTGAGCCCGAGGCGGACGGCGGACGGGTACAGCGTGATGCGGCGGCTGGAGGTCAAAGTTTCGCCATTGGCGTCCTCATAATCCATTTCGGCCGCCATCACCGTCGGTTCGGTGATCGGCTGGTCTACCGTCACACTGGCGGTCGCGGCGCCGTTGGCGTCGAGTTTGAGCGGTACCGAGCGCGCCAGCGGCAACTCGGCGGCGGGTTCGTCGCCGCTGTCGTCGAGCTGGATCACCCCTTCCTTGACCGGCTGGCCGTCGAAATCCCAGTCGCGGTAATCTTCGGGCGGCGACCAGCTCGAACGGAAATTGGTGCGCAGCTCGACGGGAATGTTGGGGGCGGGGCCGCCCGACAGATAGCCGACGAACAGCGACAGCGGCACCGCGGCGGGGCGGACGAGCGCCGTTTTCGGCCCGGTGACCGCGGCCTTCATCGTCGGCAGGCGATATTCGTCGACCTTGACCGACTGGTTCGACCAGATCGTCTTGTCCTCGCCATCCTTGTCCTTCGTCACGAAGACGAGTTCATAATCGCCCATCGGGGCCGAGGCGGGGACGTTCCACACGCTGTCGCCGCTGCCGGTGGCGGCGATGGCGAAGGGCATCTCGAATTCGGTGTCGGAGCCGCGGTGGACGAGGCGGAGTTTGCCCGCGAGCGGCTGCGGCGTCATGAAGCCGGTGCCGACCGGGCGGCGCAGGATATGCTTCATGTGGACGGTCTCGCCCGCCTTGACGAGCGAACGGTCGAAGACGGTGTGGAGAATATCCTCGCGCTCCGACCAGCCATAGGGGAGGTCGAAATCATAGGGGCGGATGCCGCTGCCCCAATCGGTCAGCGTGAAGCTGAAATCATCGCCTGACCGGGCGCTGACCATCAGCGCATGGCCCTCGCTCTTGGTCGGGTCGGGCGTATCTTCGCAGCTCGAATAGGTTTCGGGCTGGGGCAGCCCGCCCGCAAAGGCAAGGCGCCCGGCCTTGTCCGCGGTGCCGCGCGCGAGGAGGCGGCCGGTGCAGCTGTCGGTGACGCGGATTTCGGCGCCGCCGACGGGGAGACCCGTGTCGAGCGCGGTGACCCAGGCGAGCGAGCCCTCACGGCCCCATTTGAAATGCACCGCCATATTGGTGACGAGCGCCGCGGTCGCGACATAGCGCGTCGCCTTGCGCCCGAGCAGCGCGGCGCCGAGTTCGGGGCTGGCGATTTCGACGACGTGGAA
This sequence comes from Sphingopyxis sp. BE259, assembly GCF_031457495.1. Lineage (NCBI taxonomy): Bacteria > Pseudomonadati > Pseudomonadota > Alphaproteobacteria > Sphingomonadales > Sphingopyxidaceae > Sphingopyxis > Sphingopyxis sp. BE259. The sequence goes on along the minus strand of NZ_JAVDWM010000001.1, from coordinate 3,641,633 downwards.
GCCCTTTTCCGACAGGGGTATGCCGACGACTTCGAATTCCTTACCGCCGCCGGGCGGGGTCAGTTGCAGGTCGCGGCGCTCGCCGCCCGCGGGGGCATCGGCGAACACCGATTTGCTGCCGGTGTAGTTGACCCGGATGTCTTTGCCGGTGCGGTCCTTTTCGTCGCGATAATCGGTATCGTCGGCGTCATCGACGCGTTTCAGCCAGCGCGCGATCGCGGCATCATCGTCGCCGACCTTGAGCGCGGTGGCGGGCATCTTGAGGTTCTTGCTGACCATCGTTCCTTCGACGCCGCGCACGTTGACGGGCAGGACACCGCCCTCGTTCGCTTCGAGGATGCCGAATTCGGCGGCGAATTTGACCAGCGGCGGGGCGCGGTCGATGTGGAATTTCAGCGGGAAGTTCGACTGGTTCTGCAGCTTGCGACCGCTCTGGTCGGTGACATCGGCGGGCAAGGTCAGCGTCGCGTCGACATTCTGCGGCAGCGGGCCGGTGAAGCGGACGCTGGTGAGATACGCATCATTCTTGTCATCATCGTCGACTTTGGGGGTGAGGCGCTTGCCGTCGGCGGTGGTCAGCGTCGCGGCGAGCGCGGTGTCGCGCGCGACCGGCGAGGCGAAGCTGAGCGTGACGTCCTGAACCGGGTTGCAGCCCGCTTGCGGATTGACGCGGCGGCACGACATTTTGGCGGTGAAGGCGGGGCGGACGTCGAAATCGAAGCGCTGATCGCGCCCGGCGGTGCGGCCGGGGACGCCTGCTTGCGAAATGCGCGCGTCCCACACCACCGCCATCTCGCGGCCGGGGGGTAGCGGGCGGCGGCATTTGACTGGCACGACGCGGTCGAGCGCTGCCTCGCGGTCGGCGCCCGCCGCGGGCAGGCGCAGCGGCAGCCCGGCGTCATAGGTGAACGACTGGCGCGACCAGTTGGCGTCACCGAGCCCGGTCAATATCTCGGTCGCGGTGGTGCGCGGCAGGACGTCGAGCGGGATCTTTTCGCCGATGCCATCGACCGCGCAATAGCCGAAGCGCCCGACCGAGGAGCGGTCGGCGGCGACGTTGGTGGCGACGAGGAAGATCTGCTCCTCCTCGATCCCGTCGTAAATCCCGCCCGCGAGGATCGCGCGCGCCGACGGACCGCCGGTGTCGAGCGCGAAGCGTTCGTTGCCGGCGACGGTGATGCCGCGCGCGGTCTTGAGGCCATTCTTCAGCTCGACATGGCAGCGCAGCCCGCCGGGCAGCGGCTTGTCGAATTCGAGCACCCAGGTGCGGGTATCGACCCAGCGACCGGTCGCGGGCAATTTGCAGTCGTTGGTCGCGGGGGCGGCGGCGCGCGGATCGCCGAGCGGCACCATGTCTTCGGAAAAGCGCAGGGTGAAGCGGGTGATCGTGCCGTCGCCGGTGCCCGAACTGCCCGGGGTGGCGAGCGTGACCTGCGGGACGGTGTCGGCGGCGGTGGCCGCCATCGCGAGGCTGAGCGGCAGGATCAGTGCGAGTTTTGCCTTGCCCGCAAAGCGTGCCGCCATCCCGCGCCATCCCGTTTTCATCGCACCGTCTCCCCGCCTTGACCCGCGCCTCTATCCTGCTGGAAACAGGGGCTGCTGTCCACCCGTCGCCGCGCACCGGGAACGCTTAGCCGCGTTTCGGGAAACGGCTGTGACGGCGGTCATAGACAGCGTTATTCGTCGCCCCCGCGAAGGATGTTTATCGCGCGAGCATCGGCCCCAGCTTTTGCCCCGCAAAGATATGGACGTGGAGGTGCGGGACTTCCTGATGGCTGTCGAGCCCGGTGTTGGCCAGCAGGCGATAGCCGGGGGCGACGAGCCCTTGATCGCGCGCGACCTGCCCGACGGCGCGAACGAAACCGGCGATTTCGGCGTCGCTGGCACGCGCTGAAAAATCGTCCCAGCTCACATAGGCGCCCTTGGGGATCACAAGGATATGCAGCGGCGCCTGCGGGTTGATGTCGTGGAAGGCGAGCGCGTAGTCGTCGTCATAGACGGTCTTCGACGGCAGCTCGCCGCGCAGGATGCGCGCGAAGATATTGCTGTCGTCATAGGGCTGGGTGGCGTCGATCGGCATGGGGGCTCCTAGGACTGGCGGCTGGCTTTTTCGGTGTGGCCCGAGGTGCCGTGGCGGCGAGCGAGTTCGGCGGCGATGGCGTCCCACGCGATACCGCGCTCGGCGAGCAGGATCGAAAGGTGGAAGACGAGGTCGCTTGCTTCGCCGATCAGCGCGGGGTCATCCTCGCTGACCGCGGCGATCACCGCTTCGACCGCTTCCTCGCCCAGTTTCTGCGCGATCTTGCCGCGGCCCCTGGCGGCGAGGCTGGCGACGTAGGAGGCTTCGGCTTCGCCCGCGGCGAGCCGGTCGTGGATCACCGCCTCGAGCCGCCCCAGCGCTTCACCCATTGCCTTGCTCATCCGCGCGCTCCCTTTGCGAGCGTGACTAGCGGCGCGGCGGCGCGGCGACAAGCCGGGACGGGGTGTGGCGCGAAGGACGCAGCCGCAAAATTTTAGCGGTCGGTAACCATATCGAAACGCGGATTACGGTATTTTTTCCCCGCCGGGGGGGCGAGATCAACTGTCATGTTCGGAAAAAATATCATGAAATCAGGCACCCGCCCTCAGGTGTTTCTGGCCGCCACGGCCTCGGTCATCACCTTGATCGCGGCGCCCGCCGCGGCGCAAACCGGCGAGGACGACATCGTCGTTACCGGATCGCGGATCGCGAAAAGCGAATTTACCAGCGCCGACCCGATCCAGATCATCGACGTCGCGGCGGCGAAATTGCAGGGGCAGGTCCAATTGGCCGACATCCTGCAATCGGCGCCCGCGGCGCAGGGCTCGATCCAGATCACCTCGGCGCTGTCGAACCGGATCGTCGCCAATGGCGGCAATGACGTGCAGACGGTGTCGCTGCGCGGCCTTGGCGCCGAGCGCACCCTTGTGCTGATCAATGGTCGGCGTGCGGGTCCGGCGGGAATCCGCGGGTCGGTTGCGCCCTTCGACCTCAATGTCCTGCCGCTGTCGGTGGCGGGAGAGGCCCAAGTGCTCAAGACCGGCGCGTCGTCGATCTACGGGTCGGACGCGGTCGCCGGGGTCATCAACATCCTAACCCGCAACGATCTGAACGGGTTTGAGGTCGGCGGCTTTTCGTCGATCACGCAGCATGGTGGCGGCGAAAGCTATGGCGCCGACGCGAGTTTCGGCAAGACGTTCGACCGCGGGCATATCTTTGCGACCGTCGATGCCTTTCGCCAACAAAGCCTGACCCGCCGCGATCGCGGTTTCCTGTTCTGCCCCGAGGAATATCTGAAGCGCGAAGCCGATGGCAGCCGCGCCGACATCGTCGATTTCCGCACCGGGCGACCGGCGTGCAGCAGCACTGTGGGCAATGCGATCGTCTTCGGCGATTTTTCGGGGGTCGATCCGGACGGCTTTCCAACCTTTGGCCCCGGGCTGATCGCGCCGAACGGGCAGGCGGTCTTTGCCGGGCAATATGGCCCCGAATTTGCGGGGGTCGGTATCCCGATCAATGCCTATAACCCGATCGGCGTGTTCGGCCCCGATGATTTCTTGGGGGTCAATTTTGACGGCCCATCGGCCGGCGCGCTCAATCAGTTCGAGCCGGTCGAGCAGGATATGGACGTGTTTTCGGGAGTGAGCCGGATCAGCGCCTTTGCCGAGGGCGCATATGACCTGACCGACGGCCTGACGCTTTATGGCGAGGCATTGTTTAGCAACCGCCAATCGCGGAACAACAGCTTTCAGGTGCTGACGCTGGAGCAGTTTACCGGCGCATCGATGCTGCCCTTTTTCCTGTGCAATCCGGCGGCGAACAATTGCGATCCATTCGACATCGGCGATCCGTTCAACGGCGAATTCGGCGGCAACCTCATCCTGCGCCCGCGGGTGCTGGTGAAGTCCGAAAGCCGTGCTGACGTCGACTATTATCGTGGCGTGCTGGGGTTGCGCGGCGAAATGGGCGGCGGTTGGAAATGGGATGTCCATGGCCAGCACAGCCGCTCGGACGCCAGTTACACGCAGGATGTGACCTATCAGGACGCACTCGCGTCGCAGGCCTTGCGCACCCGCTCGTGCGCCGGGACGGAGACGGCGGTGCGCGGCGTGCCATGCATCGACATCGATTTTACCGACCCGCGCGTGCTGCGCGGCGACTTTACGCCGGCCGAGCGTGCCTTCCTGACCGGACGCGAAACCGGCCGCACGCTGTTCAAGCAGACGTCGGCCGAGGCGCTGTTGACCGGCAAGTTGTTCACTCTGCCAGCCGGTCCGTTCGGCGCGGCGTTCGGCGCCAATATCCGGCGCGACGAGATCAAGGACACACCGGGCGAAGCGACGCTGGCGGGCAATGTCGCCAATTTCACCACATCGGGCATCACCGCGGGGCGCACCGTGTCTAAGGAAGTTTTTGGTGAGGTCGAAGTGCCGCTGCTTGCGGACATGCCGCTGATCGAGCGGCTGACCTTGTCGGGCGCGGCGCGCTATACCCATGTCGAGGCGACGCGCCGCGACGGGGTGCAGGACAGTTTCAGCGACACGACATGGAAGGTCGGCGCCGACTGGGCGGTCACCGACTGGCTGCGCTTCCGCGGAACCTGGGGCACGTCGTTCCGCGCCCCGGCGCTGTTCGAACTGTTCCTCGAAAACCAAACGGGCTTTCTGGGGCAGCAGGATATCGATCCCTGCATCCAGACGGCGGCACGGCTAGCGGCAGGCGCGATCAGCCAGCGGACATTCGACAATTGCGCCGCCGACGGCATCGGTCCAACCTTTGCGGGCGGCGTCGGCCCGGCGATAATCGCGTCGGGGGGCGGCATCGGCCAGCTCAAGCCCGAAACCTCGACCGCGAAAACAGTGTCGGTGATCCTGACCCCTGACTTCTCGGGGATGCTGTGGGGCGGGCTCAAGGCCCGGCTCGCGGTCGATTATTTCGATATCGAGGTGAAGGACGCGATCACCCTGCTCGGGGCGGGCAATATCTTGCGCGGCTGTTACGCATCGGACGTCACGGATGAACCGCTTTGCGGTCTTTTCACACGCACGGCGGCCGGACCCGATGCCCAGAGCGTCGCGGCGGTCACCGATCGCTATGTCAATATCAGCCGCCAGCGGAACCGCGGTGTCGACCTGTCGCTGGCGCTCGATCAGGATCTCGGCACCCTCGGCGCGCTGGCGTTTCGGGCGCAGATGACCTGGCAAGTCGAAGACAAGGTGGCGCTGTTTCCCGGCACCACGGTCGATGACAATGGCAAGATCGGCAACCCGAAATGGGTCGGTGACTTCAATCTGGGCTGGATGAAGGATGGCTGGACGCTGTTTTACGGGCTCGACGTTACCGGCGCCGCATCGAACCAGGCGGACCTGCTGACGGCGCAAGGCGGCGATCCGTGCCGCACCTCCGGATTCCGTCCCGGCGGGCGCTTTTGTCCCGATGTCAGTGTTCCGGCGACCTTCTATCATAGCTTGTCGGTCAGCCGCGACGTGGCGGATCGCTTCCGTATCACGCTGGGTGTCGCGAACCTGTTCGATACGCCCCCGCCGCGCGTCTCGACCGTCGTCACCGCGACCCCGCCGGTGATCGGGCAGGCACCCGCGTTCGGGACGCAATATGATTATCTGGGGCGGCGGTTTTTTCTGAGCGTGCGCGGCAGCCTGTAAGCCTCTGGACAAGCCCGCGCCGCTCTGGTGAAGCGCCAGCCATGGCTGACGTCAAACTGCATCCCGATTGGTTCGCGGCGATCGGCGGCGAATTCCAGCAGCCCTATATGGCGGCGTTGAAGGCGTTTCTGGGCGCCGAGCGCGACCAGGGCAAGACCATCTATCCGCGGCCGCGCGACTGGTTTGCGGCGCTTGATGCGACCCCGCCGCAGGATGTGCGTGTCGTCATCTTGGGGCAGGATCCGTACCATGGGCCGGGGCAGGCGCATGGGCTGTGTTTTTCGGTCCAGCCGGGGGTGCGGGTGCCGCCGAGCCTGGTCAATATCTACAAGGAAATGCAGAGCGATTTGGGCATTGCGCGGGCGTCGCACGGGTACCTCAAACATTGGGCGGACCAAGGCGTGCTGCTGCTCAACAATTGCCTGACGGTCGAGGCGGGACAGGCGGCGTCACATCAGAAGCGCGGGTGGGAGCAGTTTACCGATGCGGTGGTCGCCGCGGTTGCTGCCGATCCGGCGCCCAAGGTGTTCATCCTGTGGGGCAGTCACGCGCAAAAGAAGGCGGCGCATGTCGCGGGGCTGAGCGCGGCCAGCCCGCACCTGATCCTGCGCGCGCCGCATCCCTCGCCGCTGTCGGCGCACAACGGCTTTTTCGGATCGCGGCCGTTCAGCCAAGCCAATGCCTTCCTCGAAACCCACGGCCGCGGGGCGATTGATTGGCGCCTGCCCGAACACCCCGACGTCGCGGCCGGATGAGCCTGCTGAGCGACCCGCTGACGCTCGCCGTGCTGGCGCTGGCGGTGATCTTGCTCGGGCTGGCTAAGGGCGGATTGTCGGGGGTCGGCGCGCTGGCGACGCCAATCGTCGCGCTGGTGTTGCCGCCGACGCTGGCTGCCGCGCTGCTGCTGCCGATCCTGATCGTGCAGGACGTCGTCAGCGTGTGGTCGTTTCGCAAGACCTGGGATGGGTGGATCATCGGCTGGATGCTGCCGGGCGCCGCGCTGGGCATCGTGGCGGGCTATTTTTTAGCCGATCAGGTCGACGAGGCGAAGCTGATGGCGGCGCTGGGCGCGATCACGCTGGCGTTCGGGGTGTACCGGCTGTGGGTCGAACGCGGCGGGCGAGCGGTCGCGGCATCGACATCGCCCGGCTGGGTCGGCAGCCTGTTCGGGGTCGCCACCGGTTTCACCAGCCAGATTGCACACGCGGGCGGCCCGCCGTTCCAGATGTGGGTGACACCCCGCCGCCTGCCGCATCTGGTGTTCGTCGGCACCAGTTCGGTGCTGTTTGCGGCGATCAACTGGATCAAGGTGCCCGCCTATGTTGCGCTCGGCGCCTTTCCGCACGAGGTGCTGGTCGCCGCGGCGCTGCTGATGCCGCTCGCGATCGGTTCGACGCTGCTCACGGTGCGCTGGCTGAGACGGATCGATGGCGCGCGTTTCTATGTCATCATCTATGCGCTGATGATCCTGCTCGGCGCCAAGCTGATGTGGGACGGACTGGTGGGTTAAAGGGCGACTTGCGGCGGCAAAGCGCGTAGGCTGCGCGGCGACGGGCAAAGGCGTCCGCTCCCTTTCAAGGTATTGACCATGGCCAAAGGCCAGAAGAAGACGAACCGCGAAGTCCGCAAGCCCAAGGCTGAAAAGCCCAAAAAGACGAACGCCAGCAATCCGTCGACCAAGGTCGGGGTGGTTGCCGGCCTCGACAATATGAAGAAGTAACTGCGCCGCCGCCATGCCTGCCCCGACGATATTGGTCGATGCCGACGCCTGCCCGGTGAAGGACGAGATTTACCGCGTTGCGTGGCGGCACGAGGCCGCGGTGAAGGTGGTGAGCAACAGCCGGTTGCGCGTCCCCGATCACCCGCTGATCGAGCGCATTGTCGTTTCCGACGGCTTTGATGCCGCCGACGACTGGATCGCCGAAGCGGCGAATGTGCAGAGCATCGTAATCACCGCCGATATCTTGCTCGCCGACCGGGCGCTGAAGGCGGGGGCGACGGTGCTGGGCCCGAACGGCAAGCCGTTCACCATGGCGTCGATCGGCCCGGCGATCGCGACGCGCGCGATCATGGCCGATCTGCGCGCCGGGGGCGATCAGATCGGCGGTCCGCGGCCCTTTTCAAAAGCCGACCGGTCGCAATTCCTGCAGGCGCTCGACAGTGCGTTGGTGCGGTTGAAGCGGGGCTAGGGCGCTTGTGCTTCCCATGGGTCGCGCTTAGAGTTTGGCCGGAATGAAAGGACGCGCCATGCTGGTCCTGTTGCCCTGGTTTTTGGTCGCTGCCGCACCGGATGCTGCGCCGGTGGCCATCACCTATCGCGGCGCTGAGGACGGGGTGGGTAATGGCACCGGCTATGATGCCGCAGCCGAGGCGGTGGGCGCGCGGCTGTTCCCCGATCTGGCGAAGTTCAAGGCGGAAGAAGCGAAACGATGCGCGCTGGTCGAGGAACATTGGGACGTGATCGTCCACCGTAGCGAATAAGCGCCGCGCGCGCCGCCATCAATCCAGCGAAAGCCGATCATCATGCCGCGCCAATACACGACATTCGCCGAATTCTGGCCCTTTTACCTGCGCGAGCATAGCAAGGCGTCGACGCGGGCGCTGCATTATGTCGGGACCAGCCTGGTCGTACTGATCGCAGTCGTCGCGGTGCTGAGCGGGCGGTGGGCGTGGCTGATTGCTTTGCCGCTTGCGGGCTATGCCTTTGCGTGGGCGGCGCATTTCGGGGTCGAGAAGAACCGCCCGGCGACCTTTACCTATCCGTTGTGGAGCCTGGCCGCCGATTTCAAGATGTGGGGGCTGTGGCTGACCGGTCGACTGGGCGCCGAGCTCGATCGCGCTGGGGTGCCGCGGCGGCGCTGACCGCTTGTCGCCGCGTGTCGCTGCTTATGTCCCTTTGAAGCAGGCCTTATCTTGCGATCACGGCGCTTTGCGCCCATCGTGATCGCGGGTCGCACCGGATCAATGCCGATGGCGGGGAGAATCTTATGCGACGGAATGTAAGCGGTGCGATCGTGGTCGGAATGGGCGCTTTGTTGCTGGGCGCGTGCGGCGGCGGGGCGGTCGATGGCGCGGCCGACGATGGCGAAAGCAACGTGGCGGCGGTCAGCGACTGGGATGCCAGCGATGCCTGCGCGTTGCTCGACAAGGCGGCGGTCGGTGCGGCGCTGGGCGACACGGTCACCGAAACCAGCCTGGCCTTTGTCACCAAGGCCGAGGGCAGTAATGCCGCGACGTCCGAATGCACTTATATGCTCGCGGGCGGCAGTCGCGCGACGCTGATGGCGCGCCGATCGCCGATTGCCGACAACAATGACGCGGCGATCAAGCAGACGCGCGAGACGACCGAGAAAACGATGGCGGCCTTTTCGGACAAGAAGATCGAAGATGTCGCGGGGCTGGGCAAGGCAGCGTTCTTCGTCCCGGGGATCAACCAGATGAATGTCTTTCTCGACGATAGCCGGTTCGTTATCCTGACCGTCGGCAGCGCCCCCGATGCAACGGCAAAGGATGTCGCGGCGGGGCTGGTCAAGAAGATCGCGCCGTAGGGGGCGGCAACGTCGCCGCCGTTTCGTCGATGAAAGGGTGTGACAGCGCGCGGCCGCGCGCGGTAGATTGCCGGGCACCCGACGTGCGGGTCCGAGTCCCGCCCGATCGGTGGCCCCGTCCATTCTGCCAAGGAGACATTCCCATGACCATCAATCGCGCGTCCGCCCGTTACGAAGGCTTCGGCAAGGAGGGCAAGGGGTCGATCACGACCAAGTCGGGGGTTCTCGACCAGCAGCCCTATGGGTTCGGGACCCGGTTCGAGGGGGTGCCGGGGACCAACCCAGAAGAACTGATCGCGGCGGCGCACGCGGCGTGTTTCACGATGGCGCTGTCGTTCGGCCTCGCACGCGCCGGATATGCCGGCGATACGCTGGAGACGACCGCCGCGGTGACGCTCGATGTCGTCGAGGGCGGCTTCGAGATCAGCAAGTCGGCGCTGACGTTGGTCGCCAAGGTGCCGGGGATCGACGCCGACGAGTTTGCCCGGATCGCCAAGGAAGCCGAAATGAACTGCCCGGTGTCAAAGCTGCTCGATTGCGAAATCACGCTTGAGCACAGCCTGGAAAATTAAGCTGCCGCAGCGAAGAACATCAGATAGACGAGCCGCCCGTCGGCGGGGGTGGTGCCGAAACCCGCCGCGCTGTTGTGAAACATCCACGGGCTGAACAGGATCAGCCGGTTGCAACGCATCGGCGCGGTAAAGCTCTTTTCCCAGCGCGCGGGGCGGGCGGTGTCGCGGTTGACGACGTCGTCGACCAGCTGGTTGATGTCGTCATATCCGGCAGCGACGATACCGTCGCGCGTCGTCGGAACGCGGTCGAGCCCGGTGCGGCGGTGGCGATAGAAATCGGTGCCGCCGCGGCAATGTTCGGGCAGGCTGAGATAGAGGATGCCCGAGTAGAAGGCGGGGTCGATATGGACTCCGCTGCGCCCGCGATCGCCCTTCAGAGTCAGGCGGCAATGGCCATGCAGGGTGCCCGGGGCGCCGACGACGGGGGTACCGACGATACGCGAGACATAGTCGTCGAGCCCCTTGATCGGCAGTGTCCGCGCCGACACGATACCGGGATAATTGGCGTTCTGGTCGCGGGCATCATAACCGAGCGCCAGCGCCTGCCGCCGCAGTTCCAGGGGGTCGGCGGCGAAATCATCGATCATGGCGAACGCGGGCGTCATCGGCGGGAAAAGGTGGTCCGGGCGATCGCCGTCATGTGTTAATTCCTGTCACCAACCGCGGCGGCCCACGCCGCCGTGCTCGCCTGCACCGGCCCTAAAGGCGATCAGTCGTTTCGACAAGGCGGGGTCGCCAAGCGGAACGCGCCGCGTCTTTCGTCGCTTGACCTCAACCGTGGTGGAGCTTTCATAAGCATCGGCAGATGATTCGCGAACGGAGTCTTTGCCGATGTTGCACTACCCTGCTGCCCCAATTTCGAACGCCGTTGATGGCGAGGCCGCGCTGTCCGGGGCGCCGCCGTTGTTGACACGCTATCTGGCCCGGATTGGCTATCGCGGTCCGTTGACGCCGACGCTGGACGTGCTCACCGCGTTGCAGGCGGCGCATATAGCGGCGATCCCGTTCGAAGCGATCGACGTGTTGACCGGCGCCGGGATCGACATTGGCGCCGACGCCGTCGAGGCCAAGCTGATCGGCCAGCGGCGCGGCGGTTATTGTTTCGAACAGAATGGCCTGTTCCTGCGCATATTGCAGGCCATCGGGTTCGAGGCCGAGGCGATGTTGGGCCGGGTGCGCTGGATGCTGCCCGCCGACGCCGCCGCGACGCCGCGCACCCATATGGTGGTGCTGGTCACGCTGGACGGGCGGCCGTGGCTGGCCGACGTCGGGTTCGGTGCCGCGGTGCCGCCGCAGCCGCTGGCCATGGACAGCGAAGCGCCGCAGCCGACGGTCCACGAACGCTATCGCGTGCTGCGCAACGGTTTTGGCTGGGAAGTGGCGGCCGAGGTCGGCGAAACCTGGCAGCCGCTGTACCGGCTCGACGATGGTCCGGCGCTGCCGATCGATTGCGTTGTCGGCAATTGGTACACGTCGGCGCATCCCGATTCGCATTTCCGCCACGAGTTGATCACGGCGCGCACGACTCCGCAAGCGCGCTATGCGCTGCGAGACAACCGGTTGACGGTGCGGCTGGCCGACGGGCGGTCCGACCGGCGCTACCTGACCGCGGACGAAATCGAACGGACGCTGCCGGAGCTGTTCGGGCTGCTGGTGCGGCCCCACTGGCGCGCCGCGATCGAGCGCGCCGCGACAGTGGAGATCGGCGGCTAGCCCAGCGGCCTCAGCGGCAACGCACGTCGTTATTGCCGCTGCGTTCGATAGCGCGCCCGGCGACCGCGCCGCCGACTGCGCCCAGAATCGTGCCCAGCGTTTCCGATCCACCGGGAGCGATGACGTTGCCGGCGATGCCGCCCGCGATGCCGCCGACGATCAGCCCGGTCGATCCGTCGTTGCGGCGGCAATAATATTTATTGTCGCGGCCGCGATACACCCGGTCGTTCGACGACAGGCGGCGTTCGCGATAACGGCGGTCGGAGCGATAATATTGATCGGCATAATAGCCGCCGTAGCGCGGATCGGGACGGTCATAATCATAATTGCCATATTGGCTGTAATAGCCCGGGTCATAATAGCCGTAGCCGCCGTCGTCATAGGCGCTGGCGCCGCCACCGATACCGCCATAAGTACCGGCGCAGCCGGCCAACGCGGTCGCCGCGGCAAGCGGCAGGATCATCAGCTTGTTCATCGACATCACTCCATTCAGGTCGCGTGCCGGGCCAAGCGGGCGTGGGCATGCTTTGTTGTTGCCCCACACATGAGGTAAAGTCCTGAGAGAGCGAGGAGTTCCGCCGCGGCGCGGCGCGGCGATTATTCGATATCGTCGGATGGGTCGAGCCGCACCGTCCACATCGGCTGGCCGGTGGGCGACAACGTGATGTCGTGGCTGGGCACCATGTCGGCCCCGGTCTCGATCCACCCGCGCCCGTCGCATTTGGGACAGGGGACGCGGATCGACCGGTGACTGATCAGGTCGATCTGGCTGTTCCACTGGCCGTGGCCGCTGCACACCGGGCACCGCTGGTCAAGATCACCGGTCCGGTGGCGCGGCGAAATGCCGTCGAGCGCATGCGGATCGGCGGGGCCGGTGCAATGGACGATGTTCGAGGGGTGCGACATGGCGTGCCTTTGGGGATGGGTCTGGGCCAAAGTTCAGGAAAGTTCAGCCCATTGGCGATACGGTGGCGGTGGCATCGGGTGGGGGGGCAGACGGGGGGACAGGGACGGCGACGAGACGGAGCGGAAGTGGGCAAGGTCGCTGCCGCAGCGTCAGAAAGAGTGAAGCATATGGGTAGGTTGTAGGAAAGGGGTTTTGGGCCCCCGATGTGCGAAATAGGACCGGGCTGTTATGTTCCGCCAAGCAGCCAGCGGCCATGTTCGACATGGGTGGTCTTGCCGACGATGCTTTCAGTCAGGATGATCTCGTCGACCGTCCAGCCGATCGGCGGCAATTTCAGCGCGCCGAAGGTCTGCGAACCCAGCCGGTCGCCGCGATAGTTGATCGTGATGTGCGGTTCGGGGTGGTGCCGTCCATGATCGGCGCCTTTTCGTGCAGCAGATGATTGACCAGCGCCCTCTGGAACGCCCGTGCCTCGGCCAGCGGTGCGCGACTTGCCGTTTTCACTGTTCGTTGAAAACCGGGCCGTCGTTTTCAACGAAATGGCGATTTGGTGGAAAACGGCCATCATGCTTTGTGCGGCGGATATGCCGGGCGTTGGGGGATTGGCAATGCTTGGGTTTCGGGCATGATGCCGCGCGTCATGTGCAACCATTATCAGAATCACCCCGAAGCGATCCCGACGTGGCGGCAATATATCGGGATCGACCCGCATGTTTATGACCCGCCCTTTTCGGAGACGCGGATCGACGTGTGGCCGCGGCGGATGGGCGAGGTGGTGCGGACGGTCGACGGCACGCGCGTCGCGGGCGAGATGGTGTGGGGGGTGCCGCTGACCCTGCCCGGCAAGCGGCCGGGGACGACGGTGACCAAATATGTCACCAACGTCCGCAACCTGGCCAGCCCGTTCTGGGCCAATATGCTGAAACGCCCGGCGCAGCGGTGCCTGGTGCCATTCAGCCGCTTTGCCGAACCGAAATTGGGGCCGGACGGCAAGGGGACGAAGGACGAGCATTGGTTCCGCGTCGCCGACCGCGAGGTCGCGGCGTTCGCGGGGCTGTGGCGCCCGACCGCGGTCGGCGACGCCTATGCGTTTCTGACCTGCGCCCCCAACCCGCTGGTCGCGCTGCTGCACCCCAAGGCGATGCCGGTGATCCTGGCCGAGGATGATTATGCGACATGGCTGGACGGCGATGCCGAGGCGGCGGCGGCGCTGGCGGTGCCGTTTCCGTCGCAGCTGATGGTGGTGGAGTAGGTGTGGGTTTGGGCGTTAACGAAACTGTACCGTAATTCCCGAAAAACTTGGAAAACACTATGGCAATTCCCGATAATTGGTTTCGATATCCCGATCTAAAAGGCCGAAAAGTTGCTGACTCCGTTTGGATACCACTCCGTGCGTCCGAGGATATTCTCTCGGTCGGCAAGTATGGCGATCTTGGATACCTGCGCGAGTCATTTTGCTGTGCAAGTTTGGCCGTCCATCTGGCTCACCGCGAGGAAGGAGAGAAGCTCGGCTGGATGGACATTGGGCTAATACACGTGATTAACAGCTGTGCTGATGAGAAGGCGTATAAGGCGGCGGATGAGTATTGGGATGATTGGCCTTCCGATTATACCACCGGCATAGAATTGGTATTACCTCAAAGCTTTGGTTTGGATCATCTGGCTGAATGGCATTTACATCAAGATTTTGTCATCGCATTGGGACTGTTACGAGAGGGTGATATTTGGGTTCGACCGGAAGAAGGATACGTCGAAGTAGTTCGTCTTATAAGAGACGAAGAGGGTTCTCCCCGGCGCCTTGAAGCAAGAGCGGACCATCTTCGGGACTACTTGGCAGCACGAAAAATGGCTTTGCGGCTAGTGTGGTATCGCGATCGAGATGCGATCGTTGAGGACACCCGCCGGTTTGATATCACGTCTGAAGAGGTGACCGAAGAACGCCCAAACTTCCGATGGGTGGGGCGAAATTTCCCTATTCATGAAGGTTCGGGAGATAGGATCGGTTCCCAAACTGCGGTGTTTCATGTTTGGCGTACCGACGTTGACCCGGATGCAGACGTGCCTGTCTTCGGCGATGAGGCAGAAGACAATACTGACTATTCGTCTCATACATTTTCACGGGGAGGAGCGACTGTATATCGGGTGGAAGGCGAAATCTGGGCGGAAGAATGGATCGAACCTGCCGAGAAAAGTCCGCGCATCCGACGTGATAAGGTCGCGTCTAGCGTAGCGTTCATCGTCTCTGCTTCCGGCGAGACACAAGCCGCAGATGATTTGAACAATGAAGATATCGGGAAATACCTTTGGTTCAGGCCGGACGTGATCCCGGATATGGTTTCGCGTCGAGGAGTGAAACTGGCTTGGTACACGTTAGATACCGCTGGTTTGGAGCTTTCGTCAGGCTATCGAGTGCATTTCGGTATAAACCGGATCGGCTTGGTAACCGTTTATGCATACGACATCGCGCGGTTGCCGGAATGGCAGCGGCGCATCTGGCAAGGATTCAATGTCTCGCCTGAAGGAGGCGTTTCCAAAGAGTTGCTTGACGCGCAAATGAAGTCGCGCCCCGCCGGGACTATGGCGCCTGAAGCGCATCTGGCCGAAGCATTGCAGGACATAGACGAAAAATTCGCCGCTCGCTTTGGCGTTCATTTGTTTCGCAAGCATGAGTCTCGCGCCAGTATTTTGGCGTCCATCCATCGATTTAGGGCGCTGGATCAGCATGGCGTTTTCGCCCTCGCAAAGGATATTTCCCGCCTTATCGTCGAAGCGATTGATAGCTCCGAACTACAAAAAATTGCCCCTCCGCCGAAAGGCGGTGGGGGGACCGGTTCAATCAAATCTTTAGAGCGCGTGTTGTCCACATTAGTTTCTGATGACCTCGCCCGTAGATCTCTAACCAGACTGGTTGGAATATATGAGCTACGAGGCGCCGACGCTCACCTGCCCTCGTCGGAATTGGAGGAGGCTTTCAAGTTGGCCGGTATAGACAGGACGCTAGAACCGATTGAGCAAGGCCTACAAATGCTAATGAGGACGATGCAGGCGCTCGCAGGCCTGCATCGCTTAATATCCTCTGATGGTGACTAAGCTCCCACTCAAATTAGGGAGGAATGCGCGTTAGTCATGCTCCCTTCCACCAGCTCCCATATACAACTCGCGCCCGGTGTCCTCATAGACTTGGCTCATTTCCGCCATGCCCTTCTCCGCCTCCTCGACGGCGATGAAGCCTTCGGCGTCCTGATTTTGCAAGCGGGCAAACTCGCGCACTTCCTGGCTGATCTTCATCGAGCAGAATTTCGGGCCGCACATGCTGCAGAAATGCGCGGTCTTGGCGCCTTCCGCGGGGAGCGTCTGGTCGTGGTACTGTTCTGCGGTGTCGGGGTCGAGCGACAGGTTGAACTGGTCGCGCCAGCGGAATTCGAAGCGGGCTTTCGATAGCGCGTCGTCGCGGACCTGTGCGGCGGGGTGGCCCTTGGCAAGGTCGGCGGCGTGGGCGGCGAGCTTGTAGGTGACGACGCCGACCTTCACATCGTCGCGGTCGGGCAGGCCCAGATGTTCCTTGGGCGTGACGTAGCAAAGCATCGCGGTGCCGTACCAGCCGATCTGCGCGGCGCCGATGCCGCTGGTGATATGGTCGTAGCCCGGCGCGATGTCGGTGGTGAGCGGCCCCAATGTGTAGAAGGGCGCCTCGCCGCAGGCCTCCAGCTGCTTTTCCATATTCTCCTTGATCTTGTGCATCGGGACGTGGCCCGGCCCCTCGATCATCACCTGGACGTCCTGTGCCCAGGCGCGCTTGGTGAGCTCGCCAAGCGTGTAGAGCTCGGCGAACTGCGCCTCGTCGTTCGCGTCATAGATGCTGCCGGGGCGGAGGCCGTCGCCAAGGCTGTAGGCGACGTCATAGGCCTTCATGATCTCGGTAATCTCGTCGAAGCGTTCGTAGAGGAAGCTTTCCTTGTGATGCGCGAGGCACCATTTCGCCATGATGCTGCCGCCGCGCGAAACGATGCCGGTCATGCGCTTCGCCGCGAGGGGGACGTAGGGCAGGCGGACGCCCGCGTGGATGGTGAAATAATCGACGCCCTGTTCGGCCTGTTCGATCAGCGTGTCGGCAAAGATTTCCCAGGTCAGATCCTCGGCGACGCCGCCGACTTTCTCCAGCGCCTGATAGATGGGGACGGTGCCGATCGGGACCGGCGAGTTGCGGATGATCCATTCGCGGGTGTCGTGGATGTTACGCCCGGTCGACAGGTCCATGACGGTGTCGGCGCCCCAGCGGATCGACCAGACCATCTTGTCGACCTCGGCCGCGACGTCGCTGGCGACCGCGCTGTTGCCGATATTGGCGTTGATCTTGACGAGGAAGTTGCGGCCGATCGCCATCGGCTCGGATTCGGGGTGGTTGATGTTGCTGGGGATGATCGCGCGGCCGCGCGCGACCTCGTCGCGGACGAATTCGGGGGTGACATAATCGGGGATGCTGGCGCCGAAGCTTTCGCCGTCGCGCTTATATTCGGACAGGCGGGCGCGGCCGAGGTTTTCGCGCTCGGCGACATATTCCATCTCGGGGGTGATGATGCCGCGGCGGGCATAGTGCATCTGGCTGACGTTCTGGCCCGGCTTGGCGCGCAGGACCTGCTTCTTGACGTTGGGGAAGGCGGGGACTCCGCCGCTGCGGTCGGGGCCGAGCTGGCCGTTATCCTCGGGGCGGACCTCGCGCTGGGCGACTTCCTGCACGTCGCCGCGGCCGACGATCCAGTCGCGGCGGAGTTCGGCGAGGCCGGCGTTGATGTCGATGGTGGCATTGGCGTCCGTATAAGGACCGCTGGTATCATAGACGCGGACGGGGGGCTCGCCCGAATGCGGGTCGAGGTCGATCTCGCGCATTGCGACGCGGATGCCGCTGCCGGTCTGCGTCGCGACATGGATCTTGCGGCTGCCCCGAATCGGCCCGGTGGTGACGCCGATGGGCTGGGCTTGCGCTTTGTCGAGGCGGGAATCGATGTCGGCCATGTGCAGTCGCTCCATTATGTCGGAGCGAGAATGGGATTCCGGCTTAGGAACGCCAACCCTCCCTCCGCCGGTATTATCCGGATCAGGTTCAACGGGTCGCGGTGTATTCCGCTCTCAACCGGCGATCACGCGCGCGGCTCCCCGGGGATGGGCGGACTATAGGCGGCGGCGCGCGCGCTGTCCATCGGCGCGCGCGCCGCCGATCAGATCGCGGTCATCGATGATCCAGCGCATCGACGCCGCCCACCGCGAGCCGGGTGCGCTTGTCATAATCGCCCAGCACCGCCCGGGTCAGCCCGAAATCGGTGATCGCCAGGATCACCAGTTCGTCGGTTTGCGACAGGTTTTTCGACTGGTGGAACACCCAGCGCGGGACAAAGGCGAGGCCGCCGGAGTTCAGCGTCAACGCCGCGTCGCCGATCCGCACCTCGGCGCTGCCGCTGATCACGTAGAACAACGATTCATGCGCATGCTTGTGGAGTTCGTTGTTGCACCCCGCCGCGATCCGCACCACCCGCGCATCGAACGCCTGAGTCCCCGGAAAGTCGAGGACATCGACGGCGAAATCGATGCCGAGCTTGGCGTTGCGGTTGCGATAAATCTGACGGTGGCTGGTCCCAGGGTCGGCATGAAACGCGCCGACCGGGGCGTCGGCGGCGAGCGGTTGGCGCGCTTCGATATTGTCGATGAGGGCCAGCAGGTCGGCGTTCATCCCCCGGCTCCCCTAAGCCATCGCCATGGCGGGACGCTCGGCGCGGGCCAGCGCGCGTTCGTAGAGCCAATCCCAAAAGGACGAGCGCAGCGACAGCGCCTTGATCATCCCGCGGCGCAGGTCGCCCTTGCCCGCCGGGGTGGCGGCAAAGGCCAGCGAGATCTCCTCCAGCGCTTCCTGGTGATGGTCGTCGACCGCCGTATGCAGCGGAAAGAACACCGTGTCGCGCGGGTGCAGATCGGTGCGGGCGAGCGCGTTGACGAACGGGATGTAGATGGTGCTGACGATATTTTCAGTACCAAGGCCGAGCGCGCCCAAGGCCTCGGCGGCCGAGCCATGGGTCAACGTGGTCAGAAAGGATTCGCGCCAGCACACCAGCTCGATCGCGTCATCCTCTGCGACATAGGGGGCGGTGATGCCGGTCGCTTCGCGAAAGCGGCGGAACAATTGCGGATGCGGGATGCCCTCGATCCATTCGCGCTCGACCCCGACCGCCGCCAGTTCGGCATATTCCTCATCGTCGTAAATGCCCGATTCCTCGGTCAGATTCTGGAGCAGGCTGTGGCGATGTGCGGGAATTTCGAGTTTGGAAATCACCGTGGTCAGATAGCGCGGGAAATGCAGCGAATAGCCGTAATAATGTTCTGCAAAATCGCGCAGCGCCCAATCGCTATCGGGCAGGTCATTGGTATCTAACGCGGCAAGATAAGGGTGATTTACGGCGCGGTGGTTCAATGATTCTTCGATCAAATCCTTTATGGAAACAGTCACATGACCTCCTGAGTGATTTTGGGGGAAATTCTATTTTATACGTTATTTTTATTTTCTTATGCCCCGGAGGATTGCGTCTATATCTCTGACTATGCGGTGATGAAAACCGGCCCAGAGACCCGGGTCATTATATCGATCCCGGCGTCGCTGGCTGCCGTTGGCGCGCGCCAAAGCGCGGCCGCCGGGAGCGGGCCGAGGCGGGATCGGGAGCCGCCGGGGTCGGCGGCCTGGGCAGGGTATTGCGGCTATTTTGGCGCTGTCGCCATGAAGTCGTGGACGAATTCGCCGGGGGTGCGGCTGTCATAGGCGCGCTGGAGGGTGCAGGGCTGTTTGCGCTTCTTGCAATTGGCCTGTGCGGCCTGTGCGGCGCGTTTGGCATTGGCTTCGACGGTGGCGCTCTGGTCGCTGGCGCCGAGGCGATAGGTCTGGATCGTCCCGTTGCCGACAAAGGCAAGGATCGCGCAGCGCTGCTTCGTCGCCTTGGTGCAGGCGTCGAGCGCGAGGCGCTCGGCGGCCCTGGCATCGCGCTGGCCGCTGGCGATGTAGAGGCGGCTGTCGAACCCCTCGGTCCCCTCGACCCACGCGCCAACGGCGTAGAGCTTGCGCGCGGTGGCAAGGTTCGGCGCGTGGCGGCGCTTGCCCGACGAGAAGGTCGCGAGCACCTGACACGGGACATGCTGTTTGGCGCTGCATTCGGCCAGCGTCCGTTTGCGCGCCGCGCCGCCATTGCCGGTCCAGGCGTTCCACAGCACGCCATTGCGGTCGCGAATGATCGCCATCGACGAATTATGCCATTCGCCGATCGAGCTGCAACCGCCGCCCATTGCGGAGTTGCAAGCCGCCAGCGCCTCGCGCTCGGCGGCATAGGGCGCGTCGTAATTGCCCACCATCCAGACATCGTCGGCGTCGGGATGCCAGGCGATCGAGCCATAGATGTAATAGACCCCGCCACCGCCGCCATCGTCGCCGCCACCACCGGTGTTTTCGCACATCGGCACCGCGGCGACGCCGTGGCTGCCCCCCGACACGCCGACCTGGACCTGGCCGGGAGCGGGGCCGCCGGGGCATGGGAAGGCGGCGTGGGCCGGTTGCGGCAGCGCCAAAAGCGCAAAGGCGAGAGCGGCCAGCAAGCCGAGAGCAAGACGCGAGATCATAGGGGTCATTTATCAGCGGCTTGGCGGATCACACAACCTGTTGATGTACTGGTGCAGGTGCCTGGCGTCGGCGCCGCGCTGTCACAATCGGGCGCGGACCTGTCATCATCCTGTCGCTGCGCCGACACGGAAACGACGCCGCGGGGCGGCAAAGGGCGAGCGACGTCCGCCGTTTCGTTTCCGAACAAAACTCAAAACAAAAAGGTCTCTCCCATGGCTCGCTCCGTTCGTGCGTTCACCCTGTTGCTGCTCGCCGCCACCGCCACCCCCGCGCTCGCGCAGGCCGATGCGGCGCCTACCGCCGACGATCGTGCGGCATCGGGCGGTGACATCGTCGTCACCGCGCAAAAGATTGAGCAACGGTCGATCGACGTGCCGATCACCATTTCGGCGACCAGTGGCGTGCAGCTGCGCAATCTGGGCATCAGCGACCTCGACGAACTGTCGAACTATGTCCCCGGGCTCAACATCCAGGAACAGAGCGCCAACAATCCGGGCGTCGTCATCCGCGGCATCACGTCGGACAGCGGTTCGGCGCAGCAGGCGGCGCGCGTCACGCTGTATTACAACGGCACCGACATTTCGCGTTCGCGCGGGTCGTATCAGGCGATTTACGACGTCGACCGGATCGAGGTGATCAAGGGGCCGCAGGCGACGCTGTTCGGCACCGCATCGGCGGTCGGCGCGATCAGCATCATTTCGGCGCGGCCCAAACCCGGCTTTGCGGGCGAAGTGAACGCGAGTTACGGCAATTTCGACGCGATCACGCTGGGCGGCTTCATCAACCTGGGGTCGGACAAGATTGCCGGGCGCGTCGCCGCCGAATGGAAACAGCGCGACGGTTATGTCCGCAACCTGGCGGCGGGCCAGGAGGATCTCTATGCGCAGGACCAGCTGGGGGTGCGCGGATCGCTGCGGCTGACCCCGACCGAAAATTTCACCGCCGACCTGATCCTGACCTATGACCGCCAGCGGCACAGCGGCACGCCCTTTATCTCGGGCACCTATCCGACCGCGTCGGGGCCGGCGAACCCGTTCGGCGATGCGGCGCTGGGCGGCTCGCCCTTGTCCGAAAGCGTGCTGGGGCTCGCCAAGCTGGGGCTGCGCCGCGACGTTTACGACGCCAATCTGACGCTGGACTGGCAGGTCGCCGACGATTGGACGATCACGATGATCAACAGCTATCGCGATTTCGATTCGCTGGAGGTGTTCGACGCCGACGGCAGCGCCGCCTGGTATCTGGAATTCGCCGAGGATGCCAAGGGGTGGCAGTATAACCACGAGACGCGCTTTTCGTACAAGAGCGATGCGTTTCGCGGCTCGTTCGGCTGGAACGGCTTTGTCGAGGATGGCTCGCAGATCGTGCCCTTCTCCAGCGAGGAAGGCATTTTCCTGCAATGCGCGGCGCGGCTGATCCCGAACCTGCCGTGTATCGCGCCCGACGGCAGCGTCGCGGCGGCGGCGGCGACGGGGATTTTGACGACCGGATTGGCAACGACCATCCCGTACAGCTCGACCTTTGGCAATATCGGCAAGAACCAGAGCTATTCGGTGTTCGCCGACGGCACCTGGATCGCCACCGAGGCGCTGGAGGTGACCGCCGGGGTGCGGGCGCTGATCGAAAAGCGTCGCTCGGGCTTTTTCGCCGTGGTGCCGCGGTCGGTCATCAGCGGCGGCGCGTCGCTGATCCCGGGACAGGTCGATACGGGCGGCCAGACCTATTACAGCGAGGACAGTTTCCAGGCCTTCCTGCCGCGCTTCAACATCCTGTATCGGTTCGGGAGCGGCTTCAATGCGTTCGCCACCGTGTCGAAGGGGCGCCGGTCGCCGACCGTCAATCTGGGCGCGCGCAGCACGGCGGCGGGGCCGGTGCCGAACATCAGCCAGATTGCCGAGGAAAATGTGTGGAATTACGAGGTCGGGCTGAAGGCAGCGCGCGGCGGCTTTTCGGGCTCGCTGGGGGTCTATTACCAGACCTATGACAATTTCCAGGTGTCGGTGACCCAGCCCAATGGCACGACGATCACCCAGAGCGCGGGGACCGCGAGCAACCTGGGGGTCGAGGCCGAGGCGAGCTTTGCGGTGAGCGACTGGTTCCGGCTGTTCGGCAATGTCGGCTATATCGACGGCGGTATCGACGACAAGGCGGCGAACGGCGTGTTCGCGGGCGACCGTTTCCGCCTCCAGCCCGAATGGCAGGCCGCGGCTGGGTTCACGATCAACGCCGATCTGGGCGGCGGGATGCGGCTGTTCGCGACCCCGACGGTGACCTATCGCAGCAAGATATTTTTCGAGGTGCCGAACCGCGAAGCGATCAGCCAGGATGCGGTGACGCTGGTCAACGCGCGCGCCGGGGTGAGCTTTGCCGACGACCGGTTCGAGATCGCCGGCTTCGTCCGCAACGCGACCGACGAGGATTATCTGCTCGACGCCGGCAATACCGGCGGCGCATTCGGCATCCCGACCTTCATCCCCGCCGAACCGCGGCTCTATGGGGTGCAGGTCGTCGGGCGCTTTTAGGCGCGGCGTCGCTGCGCTATCATGGTGGCGCGACGCCGACTGTCGTCGCGTCACCATGGAGGGCACCGATGAAGGCATGGCTTGCGGCGGGGCTGGGTGCGCTGCTGATGGCGGCAAGTCCGGCGGCGAACGTCCAGGACCTGGGATGGCTGGCGGGGCAATGGGTCAGCGAGGCGGACGGGCGGTGGACCGAGGAAAGCTGGACGGCGCCGCGCGGCGGGGTGATGCTGGGGCACAGCCGATCGGGGCGCGGCGATGTTTTACGCGACTTCGAATTTCTGCGGATCGTGCGTGGCACCGACGGGGCGCTCGCCTATATGGCGCAGCCGCAGGGCGGGGCGCCAGTGGTGTTTCGGCTGGTGCGACGGGACACTGCGCGTGCGACGTTCGAAAATGCGGCGCATGATTATCCGCAGCGTATCGCCTATGTCCGCACCGGCGAAACGCTGACCGCGACGATTTCGCTGATCGACGGGACAAAGCCGATGCGCTGGGTCTACCGGCGTCGCTAACCCGTCCGCCGCGCCAGATACACCCCCGCGACCATCAGCGCGATGCCCGCGAGGCGCTTGGCATCGACCGGGAAGCGCATCGATCCGAACAGCGCGAAATGGTCGATCACCGCGGCGCTGGCGAGCTGGCCGACAAGGACGAAGAAGATCGCGTTGCCGACCCCGAATTTGGGGGCGATGAAGGTCACGGAGATCACGTAGAACGCAACGAACAGCCCGCCGAAGTAGAAATGGAACGGGACGTCGGATGAAAAGCGGATCTGGCCGAGCGACCCCGTCGCCAGCGCGCCGGTCGCGGCGATCAGAAAGGCGAGGCCGAACAGGATCGTCGATGCCGCGAGCGGACTGCCCAGCCGCCCGCCGAGCCCGCCGTTGAGCGCGGCGAGGACCGGGATACCGATGCCGGTCAGCAGCATGATGACGGCAAAGGCCGGGGCGTTGCTGGTGGTCATTGCGGCGGTGCCTTTGCCGCCTGCGCCGCGCGAAATTCGGTGACGGGCAGCCCGCCGATGCCCCAATTGTCCAAGTCGACCTCGTCGATCGTCACCACCGTGGTCGCGGGATTTTTGCCGAGGATGCGTTGGAGCAGGTCGGTGACCCCCGCGATCAGTTCGGCCTTTTGGTCGGGCGTCGCGCCTTCGCGGGTAATCTTGATGTTCACATAGGGCATCATTCGGCTCCTTCGGCGGCGGGCCAGCCCGGCATGGCGGGAAAGCCGGGACGTGCCGCGATCCGCCGTGTCCATTCGCCGATTGCCGGCCAGTCGGCAAGGTCGATGTCGGCCTCTGCCATCAGCGCCAGATAGGGGCTGACGGCCAGATCGGCGATGGTCAGCCGGTCGCCGACGAGCCAGCGACGGTCGGAAAGATGCGCCTCGATGACGGGCAGAAAGCGTACGGTGATCGCCTGCGCCTGATCCTCGGCGATGGAAGCGCCGAACTGGCGCGCGAGGCGCAATGTGGCCGGGCCGTTGGCGATCTCGTTGGCGGCGTGCGACAGCCACAGCGTGATTTCACCGCGTTCCCGCGGAGTCCGGCCGTCCCATTCGCCGGGGCGGTGGCGCGCCGCGAGATAGGCGAGGATCGCCTGACTGTCGCGCAGCCGGACCTCGCCATCGATGAGGAAGGGGATTTGCGCCATCGGGGTCAGGGCGCGAAAAGCGTCTGATTGCCGCGCCGCGGCGTCGGTCGCTAGCTCGTCCCATGGCAGGCCCAGAAAGGTCAGCGCCATGCGGACCTTGTGGGTGTTGCCCGACCGCGGGGTGCCATAGAGATGGATCATCGTTCGTCTCCGTTTGCGCGCAGCGCCGCAAGTTCGGCGCGCAGCTGATTGAGTTCAGCCGCCATCGGTTTGATCGCGGCGGAAATTTCGGCTTCGGTGAAGCGCGGGGTGATATGCTGCGAGCAATTCCACTCCCACCCGATCACATCGATGACAAAGGCGCGTTCGGGGATGGCGCGATACCCCGCGGGCATCAGCGAGGCGACGAGCGCCGGATCGTCGGCGAGCTCGATACTGTGTGCATGGCAGACCAGCTTCAGCCGGTCCCGGTTCGGATAATCCATCAGGAACAGCGAGACGCGGTCGTCGCCGGCGAGGTTCGCGGTGCTGATGTATTGCTTGTTACCGCGATAGTCGGCGAAACCGATGCGGTTGCCCGCGATATGGCGGAGGAAACCCGCGGGGCCGCCGCGGTGCTGCATATAGGGCCAGCCGTCCGCGGTGACGCTGGCCATGTAGAAACTGTCGCGCAGCGCGATATAGTCCAGCTCCTTGGCGGTCAGCGCATCGGGCGTGCCGTCGGCGCCAGCGTCCATTTTCAGATAGGAAGCGCGCGAGCCGTGGCGTTCCTGCAACGTCTTGACGGCGTCGCTGAACAGGGTGTGCCGGTAGTTTTGGGCCATGCCGCGCCTCCGTAAGGGGCGAACAAAGGCAGAGGGGACATGCCCTTGTTCGCACACGGAGAGATAGTTTGTTGCGGTTCATGTGATAATCGGTGAAATTGGAACTATTCTGTTCCGACAAATGGAATAATCGATGGACCGCCTGCTGACCCTGGAAATGTTCGTCGCGGTGGCGAGCGAGGGGGGCTTTGCGGCGGCGGCGCGCAAGCTGAACAGCTCGCCGCCAGCGGTGACGCGCGGCATCGCGGCGCTGGAGGCGCGGCTGGGGACGCTGCTGTTCCACCGCTCGACCCGCGCGGTCGCGCTGACCGACGAAGGCGCGGCGTTTCTGGACCAGGCGCGGCGCATCCTGGCCGATCTGGCGGGGGCCGAGCGCGAACTGCGCGGGGCGACGGCCGCGCCGCGTGGACAACTGTATGTGACCGCGCCGGTGATGTTTGGGCGGCTGCATGTGCTGCCGGTGGTCGGTGCGCTGATGGCGCAGCATGACGAGCTGGTGGTGCGGATGATGCTGATCGACCGCAACGTCCGGATCGTCGAGGAGGGGATCGACGTTGCGGTACGGATCGGCGCGCTCGCCGATTCGGGATTGACCGCGGTGCGGATCGGCCGGGTGCGCCAGATGCTGGTCGCCAGCCCCGCCTATCTGGCCCGCCGCGGGGCGCCGCAGGGGGTCGACGACCTGGCGGGGCATGATCTGATCGGCACGATGGGGCCGCGTGCAACCAGCGACTGGCAGCTGGCGAGCGGGCGCTGGCGGCTGGATCCCAGGCCGCGGCTGGTCGTCAACACGGTCGATGCGGCGCTGGCGGCGGCGGAGGCGGGCCTGGGGATCGCCAACCTGCTCAGCTATCAGCTCGCCGACGCGCTCGCTGCCGGGCGGCTGATCGCGCTGCTGGCGGACGACCAGCCGCCGGCGCTACCAGTCCATCTGCTGTTCGAACAGTCACGCGCGGGATTGCCCGCGGCGCGCGCGTTTGTCGAGGCGATGAAGGCGCGGGCGCGGGTTGCGGGGTTGGGGTGAGGGCGGCGGCGGCTTTGGGGTAGGGATCGGACCTTCAACTTCGTCATGCTGAACTTGTTTCAGCATCCACGGCCTGAGCTCGAATTTGGTGCCGCGCCGAAGGAAACGGCAGGCCATGGATCCTGAAACAAGTTCAGGATGACGATGCTACAAATATCGCCTTTTGCCCGCATCCGCTCAGAACTGATACGCCAGCCCGCCGCCGAACAGCCATTGGTCGGCGCTGCCGACGTCCTTCACGATCGGCGAATCGGCGTAGCGTGACAGCAGGCGGCCGTATTGGGCGCCGCCGATCATCACGAACCCCTTGCGAAGGTCGCCCGACAACGCATAGGCGCCCGCCATTCCCAGCGTATATTTGCCCGCCGTCGCCTTGGTCCCGGCACCGGTGTAGACGGGCAGGCCGCTCGCGGCGCTGCCGACCGGATCGATGTCGTAATAATAGCGGCCAAAACCCTTGCCGTAAAAATTGACCGACGCGGATATGCCGATGAAGGCGCGTTTCGACAGCGGGGTGCCATAATCGATCGTCGGCGACGCTGCCCAACTGCCGTGGCGGCCCGATATGTCCTTTAACGCGACGAGGCGAAAGCCGATCTGGTCATAGGCGCTGGTGATGACGCCCGTGTGGGTGACCCCGGTGAAAAAGCCCGCCTCGATCGCCGCCTTTCGCTTGCCGAGCGCATCGACCTGCGGATCCTTGACACTGCCGGAGCGGTCGGCGCGCAGGCTGATGATCGGGCCGAACTTGAAATCGGTCTTTTGTCCGCGGCGATGGCGGATCAGGTCGACCTGGAAATTGGTGCCGCGAGTCGAAAAGGAATAACCGCTGACCCGCCCGCGCACATAAAAGGCGGGCAGGATGCGGCGATCGTCAGAGCCGTTGTAGTCGGGCGAGTTGAGCAAGCCGCCAGCGACCGCGATATAGTCGCGCGACCATTTGCGTTCGCCATCTGCATCGTCGTCGCGCGCCGCGGGGAGCAGGATATTTTCGTCGAGGTCGCTGCTGTCTTGCACGTAGCGCGCGGGCTGATCGGCTTCGAGGCTCGATGCGGCATCGCCGGGCGCGGTCAGGTCGGCGGGCAGCGGCGCATCGGCGGCCGACGCCGGGGCGGCAGCGAAGCCCGTGAAGGCGAGCGTTGCGAAAAGCGGAAGCGTGCCGGTCCGGCGAACCAGACGAAAGAGCGGCGTCAAATCGGGCATAAACATCCTATATTCTTGCCCCTCTTGGCTGGGGGTGTATGCGATCGTCCAGATATTGCAAAGGCTTCGTCTTGCCGAACCATGGTTTTGGCCGCATCGTGCCTTTCATGCATCACCCGGCCCTCGCCGTCTCCTTATCGCGCCGCTTCGCCGTTGGTTCCTCGCGGCGCGCCCCCAGTCCTGCCCCGGCCTGGCTGTCGCGCCGATGAACCGCACCCCGCGCCTGATCGGTTATGCGCTGATGGCGATCGCGGCGGCGCTCGCCGTCGCGCTGCGGCGCGGCGCGATCAATAGCATCGGGCCGTTCCCGGTCGCCGCGGTGGCGCTGCTGATCGGGATGATCGGGGTTATGATCGTGTTCACAGACCTGATGGTGCGCGGCCTTTATGCCCAGATCGGCGCGGCGAAAAACGCCGCGACCGATGAGGAGGTGAAACACGATGAGCAAGAGTGACGGGCGGATGCGCTGGGCGATGGCGGCGGCGCTCATGGGGCTGGCGCCGGGCGGCGCCATGGCCGCCGAACCGCTGAGCGAGAGCGACCGCTTTTTTCTGGATGAAGCCGCGAGTGCCTGCCGCAACGGCGACTTCCCGGCCTTTTTGTGGCCGTTTGCCAACAGCCAGGCTGTGCGGGCGCGTTATGGCTCGGCGGCGGTCCGTGATTTCCCGATCGTGATGATGGATTACAGCTATGTCACCCGCGCATCGGAGCGGTTGTTCGCGGCGAACGGCGGCGACCCGCGCCAGCTGGTCTATGTTCAGGTCGATTTCAGCACCGGCGACGGCGGCATCCAGCGCGTCGATTGGATGCCGGGGCGATTTGCGCCCGGGGAGGGCGACGGGCCGGGAACCTTGATCGAAAAGACCGGGCCGGGCGGCGCGTTGACCTTTCGACCGAGCGGCGGTTGCTGGCAATTGGCCGACGATATTCGGAACCCGGCGAGCGCGCGCTGATCCGGCGCCGTCGCCTTTTCGTTCGACAGTATCGCGGGTTACCATTATGACGGCGGCATGACCGACCGTCCGTCAACGCCGCTGCTCGACACGGTGGATGTCCCCGCCGACCTCCGCAAGCTGAAGCCCGAAGACCTCCGCCAGTTCGCCGACGAGCTGCGCGCCGAGATGATTTCGGCCGTCGGCACCACCGGCGGCCATCTGGGGTCGGGGCTGGGGGTCGTCGAGCTGACCACCGCGCTGCATTATGTGTTCGACACCCCGCGCGACAAGATCGTGTGGGACGTCGGCCACCAATGCTATCCGCACAAGATCATCACCGGGCGCCGCGACCGCATCCGAACTTTGCGCACCGGCGGCGGATTGTCGGGCTTCACCAAGCGCAGCGAGAGCGAATATGACCCGTTCGGCGCCGCGCACAGTTCGACCTCGATCAGCGCCGCGCTCGGGTTTGCGATCGCCAACAAGCTGAAGAATCAGCCGGGCCGGGCGATCGCGGTGATCGGCGACGGGTCGATGTCGGCGGGCATGGCCTATGAGGCGATGAACAATGCGAAGCAGGCGGGCAACCGGCTGATCGTCATCCTCAACGACAATGATATGTCGATCGCTCCCCCTGTTGGAGGACTCTCGGCCTATCTGGCGAAGCTGGTGTCGTCGCGGCCGTTTATCGAGCTGCGCGAAATCGCGCGGCGCTTTGCGCGCAAATTGCCCGAGCCGCTGCACAAGGCGGCAAAGAAGACCGACGAATATGCGCGCGGCATGGCGATGGGCGGCACCTTGTTCGAAGAACTGGGCTTTTATTATGTCGGGCCGATCGACGGGCATAACCTCGACCATCTGATCCCGATCCTGGAAAATGTCCGCGACAGCGACCATGGCCCGGTGCTGATCCATGCGGTGACGATGAAGGGCAAGGGCTATGCCCCCGCCGAGGCGGCCGCCGACAAATATCATGGCGTCCAGAAATTCGACGTCATCACCGGCGAACAGGCGAAAGCGCCGCCGGGACCGCCGCAGTATCAGAATGTGTTTGGCGAGACGCTGGCGAAGCTGGCCGACACCGACCCGCGCATCGTCGCGATCACCGCGGCGATGCCGTCGGGGACCGGCGTCGACAAATTCGCCAAGGCGCATCCGACGCGCAGCTTCGACGTCGGGATTGCCGAACAACATGCGGTGACCTTCGCGGCGGGCTTGGCGGCGCAGGGGATGCGGCCGTTCTGCGCGATCTATTCGACGTTCCTCCAGCGCGCCTATGATCAGGTCGTCCATGATGTAGCGATCCAGAACCTGCCGGTGCGTTTCGCGATCGACCGCGCCGGGCTGGTCGGCGCCGACGGATCGACCCATGCGGGCTCGTTCGACGTCACCTATCTGGCGACGCTGCCCAATATGGTGGTGATGGCGGCGGCCGATGAGGCCGAGCTGGTCCATATGACCTACACCGCCGCGGAATATGACGCGGGGCCGATCGCCTTCCGTTATCCGCGCGGCAATGGCACCGGCGTCGCGTTGCCCGAGGTTCCGGTGAAGCTGGAGATCGGCAAGGGTCGCGTCGTGCGCAGCGGCAAGACGGTGGCGATCTTCTCGCTTGGCACGCGATTGGCCGAGGCGTTGAAAGCCGCTGACACGCTGGAAGCGCGCGGGCTGTCGACGAGCGTCATCGATTTGCGTTTCGCCAAGCCGCTCGACGAAGAACTGATCCGCAAGACGCTGGCGAGCCACGAAGTGTGTGTGACGGTCGAGGAAGGCAGCGTCGGCGGGCTGGGCGCGCATGTGCTGACCTTGGCGAGCGACGAGGGGCTGATCGATGCCGGGCTGAAGCTGCGCACGCTGCGCCTGCCCGATGCGTTTCAGGACCAGGACAAGCCCGAACTGCAATATGACGCCGCGGGGCTGAATGCGCCGCAGATCGTCGATTGCGTGCTGAAAGCGCTGCGCCACAACAGCGCGGGGGTCGAGGAAGCGGGCGCGCGGGCTTAGTCTGGATCGCTGGCAGCGGGGGCGAGGCCAATGGATTTCCTGAAACTCATCCAGTCGCTCGACGAGCTGCTCTATGAGATCATGTCGTGGCTGGTCTTTTATCCGGTCACCTTGTGGCGCGCGTTGACCAAGCCGCTGACGATGATGGATTATGCCGACAGCGAACTCGGCGATCCGGCGGCGCGGCAATATAGCGATACGCTGTCGCCGCCGCTGTTCCTGCTGCTGACCATCGCGCTGACGCATGCCGCCGAACTGTCGCTCGTCGGGCAGGACCAGTTGATCACCAGCAAGACCGGGTTGAGCGCCTTCATCAGCGACGACAGCAGTCTGATATTGGTGCGCGTCGCGTTCTTCAGCATTTTTCCGCTGATCATGGCGGCGCGGATGGTGCGGGCGCGGCATGTGAAGCTCGACCGCGGGCCGCTCAAGCCGCCCTTTTACAGCCAATGCTATGTCACCGCGCCCTTCGCAATGATGGTGAGCGCGTCGTCGATCCTGATGCGAACGGGGCAGGTCGAGTGGGAGGTGACCGGTTTCGCGCTGCTTGTCTTTGCGCTGCTATGGTTCGGTACGTTGCAGATCCTGTGGTTCGCCCATCATTTGCGCTGCGGCTACTGGCGCGCCGCGGGCCATGCCTCGCGCGCGATGGTCGAGGCGCTGGTGCTTTTTGTCGTCGTGTCGCAGATTTTTCGCTGACCGCCACGAAAAAGGCCCGGACAGCCGGGCCTTTCCAGTCGGTGATGTGCGCCGGGTTCAGGCCCCCGGAATCGCCGCCTGCGCGTCGCGGCCGTCGCCTTCGGGGGCGGCCAGGATGTCGCGGGTGACCAGGCCCTTGTCGACGACCTGGGTGTCGGGGCTGCCGACCTGGCTGCGGATGCCGGGGTCGGCGCGGGCGCCGTCGGCGCTGCTGATGACCGCGGCTTCATTGGGGCTGCGGGCCGAAGGGCCGCCGAACAGCGCGCGCAGCGTCTGCTCCGCGGTCGATTCGCCGCCGGGGCGGACGGTGCCGGGGGCTGGCGGGGCCAGCGAGAAGTCGGGCGGCACGACCAGCGGCGCCTGACGCGACACCGCGAATTCGTCGGGGCGGTCGCGGTTGAACAGGTTGTTCGAGCCGCAGGCCGACAGGGTGGTGGCCAGAATCGAGGCGGCCAGGATGGCGGTGGTCCGGTTCACTGTAATAACTCCTATGCGCCCCGTTTAGTCGGAGGACGGCGACCCGCCCGTGCTGGCCGCCTTTTCGCCGAAGAGCAGCGCGCGCGCAACCAGCAAAAGCACCCCGATCGAGATGCAGGCATCGGCGACGTTGAAGATCAGGAAGGGGCGGAAATCGCCGAAATGCAGGTCGGCGAAATCGACGACAAAGCCGTGGCGGACACGATCGACGATATTGCCGAGCGCCCCGCCCAGAATCAGCGCCAGCGCGATGACGTCGCCGCGCGCCTTTTCGCGGGTCATCCAGATGCCGACCGCGGCGGCGACCGCCGCGGTCACCGCGACCAAAGTCCAGCGCGTGGTGTCGTTGCAGTCCGAAAACATCGACAGCGAAATGCCGCAATTCTCTGCCCAGGTCAGGTTGAAGATGTCGATAATCTCGATCTCACGCTTCGCCTCGAGCGACAGCGGGGTGATCACGACCCATTTGGTCACCTGATCGAGAATGAAGGCGAAGGCCGCGATCAACAGGCCGAAACGCAGGTGCGGCGAACGAGAGCTTGTCATGCGGGGTTCAATACCGTCTCGCAGCGATTGCACAAGTTGCCGTCCTCGGTAACTTCGGGGAGGTGGCGCCAGCAGCGGCCGCATTTGTGGTCGGTGGTGCGCGCAATTCCTATCATAATACCATCACCGTATTCGCGAAACGAAAAGGAATTGGTCTCACCGCCGCTATCGACGAGCGACATGAGATCGACATCGCCCGAAATAAAGAGTTCAGCCAGATCGAATGTTTCTTCGGTGTCTTCATCAAGGCCAGAATTACCCAAATAAACTTTCGCTTCCAAACTCGACCGAACGATTTTCTCGCGGCGAAGCGGCTCAATGGCCTCGTTCACGTGTGACCGGAGTGCTCGGAACTGCGTCCAACGCTCCATCAACTCGTCATTCCCGCGAAGGCGGGAATCCCGCTCTGCGGCCGCGCTGGAAGAAGCGGGATCCCCGCCTTCGCGGGGATGACGGAGGAGGGTGTCGAGGTTGGGCCACTCCAGCAGATGTACGCTGCCTTCGTCGGGATAGCGCGTCCCCCACACTTCTTCGCTGGTGAACACCAACACCGGCGCGGCGTAGCGCACCAGTGCATGGAAAAGCGTGTCGAGCACGGTGCGGTACGCGCGGCGCTTGTCGGTGCCGAGCGGCGCGGCGGGGCCGATGTCGCAGTAGAGGCTGTCCTTGCGGATATCGAAGTAGAAGGCCGACAGGTCTTCGTTGCAGAAATCCGACAGCAGGCGGGTGTAGCTGTTGAAGTCGAAATCCTCGACCGCCTGCGCCATTTTGGCATCGAGGTCGGCGAGCAGCGAGAGCATATAGCGTTCGAGTTCGGGCATCGCCGCGACGTCGGCAATGCGCTCTTCTTCGGTGAAGCCTTCGAGCGCGCCCAGCAGATAGCGGAACGTATTGCGCAGCTTGCGATACTGGTCGGCGACCCCGGTCAGGATTTCCTTGCCGATGCGATGGTCTTCGGTGAAGTCGACGCTCAGCGCCCACAAGCGCAGGATGTCGGCGCCATAGTCGCGCATCAGGTCGATCGGGCTGATCGTGTTGCCGAGCGACTTCGACATCTTGAAGCCCTTGGAATCCATCGTGAAGCCGTGCGTCAGCACCGCCTTGTACGGCGCCTGTCCGCGCGTGCCGCTGGATTCGAGCAAGGACGACTGGAACCAGCCGCGATGCTGGTCGCTGCCTTCGAGATAGAGGTCGGCGCTGTGGGTGCCGCCGTCGTGGCGGACGAGCGCGGGCCAGCGGCCGCTTTCGAGCACGAAGGCGTGGGTGCAGCCCGAATCGAACCACACGTCGAGAATGTCGACGATGCGCTCGTAATCGGCGGCGTTGTAGGCATCACCGAGATATTCCTGCGCGCGCGCATCGCTCCATGCGTCGACGCCGCCCGCCTTCACCGCCGCGACGATGCGGTCGTTGACGATCGGGTCGTTGAGATATTGGCCGGTCTTGCGGTCGACGAAGAGCGTGATCGGCACGCCCCAGGCGCGTTGACGCGACAGCACCCAGTCGGGGCGATCCTTGACCATGCTGCCGATGCGGTTGCGGCCCTTTTCGGGGACGAAGCGGGTGCGGTCGATCGCGTGCATCGCGGCCTGCCGCAAGGTCGGCGCGGCGCACAGATCCTCCTCGGCGGGGTTGATCGCGCCGCCTTCGCTTTCCCAGCGCTGCTCGCGCGGCGCCTTGGGCTCGATGTGGGTCATCACCCGGTCCATCGGCACGAACCATTGCGGGGTGCAGCGATAGATGACCTTCGCCTTCGAGCGCCAGCTGTGCGGGTAGCTGTGTTTGTAGTCGGCCGACGCCGCGAGCAGCCCGCCGGCTTCGCGCAGGTCGGTGCAGATCGGGCCGTCGGGGGCGTTGAATTTCGGGTTGATCACGCTGCCCTGACCGCCGAGCCAGCCCCAGTCGGCGCGATATTTGCCGTCGCCCTCCACCGCGAACACGGGGTCGATGCCGTTCGCCTTGCAGAGGTCGAAATCATCCTCGCCATGGTCGGGCGACATATGGACGAGCCCGGTGCCGCTGTCGGTGGTGACGAAATCGCCCGCGAGGAAGGGACGCGGACGCGCGAAGAAGCCGCCGAGATGGTGCATCGGGTGGCGGGCGATGGTACCGGCGAGATCGGCGCCCTCAATTTCTTTGCAGTTGAAATTACCCGCGGAATCGACGGTTTGCCAGATCAGCTTGTCCAAGCGCTCATGGTCGCCTTCTGCGATTCTATTAAGAAAATCGCCGACGTTGATCGTGTTCACGATGTACTTCTGACCGTCCAACGGGAGGATTGAATAGTTGATTTTCGGTCCATAGGCCAAAGCTTGGTTCACCGGGATCGTCCATGGGGTGGTCGTCCAGATAACAGCGTAAGCGCCCTTCAACTCTTCAATCGGCGAGTCCGTTATCTCGAACGCGACATCGATCTGCGTCGAGACGATATCCTCATATTCGATCTCGGCTTCGGCGAGCGCGGTCTTTTCGACCGGCGACCACATCACCGGCTTGGCGCCGCGATAGAGCATGTCGTTCGCGGCGAATTTGAGCAGTTCGCGGACGATGGTCGCCTCGGCCTCATAATCCATCGTGAGGTACGGATGGTCCCAGTCGCCGCCGATGCCGAGGCGCTTCAGCTGCTCGCGCTGGGTGTCGACCCAATGCTGCGCATAGGCGCGGCATTCGGCGCGGAATTCCTCGACCGGAACCTCGTCCTTGTTGAGCTTTTTCTTGCGATACTGCTCCTCGACCTTCCACTCGATCGGCAGGCCGTGGCAGTCCCAGCCGGGCACATAGGGCGCGTCCTTGCCCTTCAGCGTCTGGGTGCGGACGACCATGTCCTTCAGGATATGGTTGAGCGCATGGCCGATGTGCATGTCGCCATTGGCGTAGGGCGGGCCGTCGTGGAGGATGAACTGCTCGCGGCCCTTGCGGGCGGCGCGAATCTGCCCTTCCAGATTGTCCTGCAGCCATTTCGCCAGAATCAGCGGCTCCTTCTGCGGCAGGCCGGCTTTCATCGGGAAGTCGGTCTTGGGCAGGAAGACGGTGTCGCGGTAATCGCGCTGCTCGGCGGGGGGCGTGCTGTCGGTCATGGTGCGCGGCGCTTAGCGCAGATTTGCGTGGGCGCAAAGCATATGGGCGAGGGGTAATACCAGCTTCGTCACGCCGGACCCTTCGACAGGCTCAGGACAGGCTTGATCCGCGGTCCAGTCCTGCCTCGCAGCATGGACCCCGGATCAAGTCCGGGGTGACGATCAAATGATGGCACGGTTTCATTTCTGCCGCGGCCGCAGCGCCGGGCCGACTGCGCGAATGTCTTCGACCCAGATATAGCCGTTGAAGCTGGCCGGGATTTTGGCGAGTTGCTGGGGGGTGGTCAGGCCTTCGTTCGATTTGCCGCGTTCATAAGGGCCGAAGACGATGACGCGCGCGCCGACGCTGTCCATGCGGGCGATCAGCCGGTCGGGCCAGCCCCAGAACGCCCATTGGTAATTGATCGGGATCGCCAGGACGCCGTTCCGGCAGCTGGCGGGGACGATGCCGGTCCAGCCATAGGCGACATAATCCTTGGTGCACGGCATCGCCTCGCGCTTGAGGTCGAACGACCAGTTGGCGGGGAGCAATTGGCGCATCCGCTTCACCGGGCCTTGGTGGCCGTAAAAGGCGTCGCCGAGTTCCTGGCTGTCGCGGCCGGAGGCCTTGATGATCGCGAACAGCTGGTCGGCCTCGCGCGGGTTCTTCGATTTGAAGTTGAACAGGATCGGGTGGACGGGGAGCGCGGCGAGGCCGTCCTCGACCGTCGGCATCTTGCCGATGCCCTTGCCGCGCAAGGGAAAAGTCTTGCCGCCGTCGGCGGTGTAGCCATGGCCGATGTCGAGCGCCTGCAATTGCGCCAGCGTCAGGTCGCGGGTGGCGCCGGTGCCGTCGGTGCGGCAGTCGACGGTCCAGTCGTGGAACAAGACCATGCGCCCGTCTCTGGTTGGCGCGACGTCGATCTCGACCATGTTGGCGCCCAGCCCGACCGCCCAGCGCATCGATTCGGGGGTGTTTTCGAACACCTCATGTTCTGGCGGATAGGCGTGCATGGCGGTGCAGGTGTCGCGGCCGACCGCGGCGCGCTTGTCATAAAGGTGATAGACGCCGCGGTGCGCGATGAGTTTGGCTTTGCCGGTGGGCGCGGGGGCGAGGAAGCTGGCGTTGCTGAGGGTCAGCCAGGCGACGAGCGCGGCGAACAGCCAGAGCGCGATCTTGGTGCCGCGGCGGAGCGGCTTTCTGGGTGGGGGTTCGAGGGCGGTGGCCCAGTCGGTGTTCGCGTCGGCCATCATTACCCCCAATCCCTCTCCCCTTGCGGGAGAGGGTTGCGCAGCCTTGGCAGCTCTGCTGCCTAGGCGAAGCTGGGTGAGGGGGCGGCG
Source organism: Sphingopyxis sp. BE259 (assembly GCF_031457495.1). NCBI lineage: Bacteria > Pseudomonadati > Pseudomonadota > Alphaproteobacteria > Sphingomonadales > Sphingopyxidaceae > Sphingopyxis > Sphingopyxis sp. BE259. The sequence goes on along the minus strand of NZ_JAVDWM010000001.1, from coordinate 3,605,340 downwards.
CCATATCGATAGCGCGCTGCCCCCTCACCCGTTGCGACTAGCGAGCAAGCTCGCAAGTCTCACTGCCCTCTCCCGCAAGGGGAGAGGGTTTAGATGTCGACGAGCAAGGATTTCGCCGCGTCGCAATCCCTCGCGATCTGCGCCATCAGCGCGTCCATGCTGTCATATTTCGCCTCGGGCCGGATGAAGGCGTGGAAGGCGACGTCGATGTCCTGCCCGTACAGATCCTCGGCAAAGTCGAAGAAATGCGGTTCGAGCAATTCCTTGGGCGGATCGAAGCTGGGGCGGATGCCGAGGTTGGCGGCGCCTTTCAGGACGCGGTCATCCGGCAGGCGGCCGGTCACCGCATAGATGCCGTAGGCAGGGCGAAGGTAGTTGCCCATGTCGATGTTGGCGGTGGGAAAGCCGAGCAGGCGGCCATTCTTGTCGCCGTGCTCGACCGTCCCGCGCACGGTGAAGGGGCGGGTGAGCAGGCGCGCCGCGGTGGCGCAGTCGCCCGCCTGCAGCGCCTCGCGGATGCGGCTGGACGAGATGACCGCGTCGTCCTCGACCGGGGCGACCATTTCGGTGAAGAAGCCAAGGCGACGGGCGTGGTCGGCGAGGGTGACGACATCGCCGCCGCGGCCCTTGCCGAACACGAAGTCGCTGCCGGTGACGACCCCGGCGGCGCCGTAGCGTGTCAGCAGCAGGCCGGTGATGAAATCCTCGGCGGAGGTTCCCGCGAGCGCGGCGTCGAAGGGCAGGACGAGCATCGCGTCGGCGCCCGCCGCGGCGAACAATTCCTGCCTTTGGTCGAGTGTCGTGAGGCGAAAGGGCGGGACGTCGGGTTTGAAGAAGCGCACCGGATGCGGGTCAAAGGTCGCGACGATCGCCGGGCGGCCCTCGTCGCGCGCATGGCGGACGGCGCGGCCGACGACCGCCTGGTGCCCGGCATGAAAGCCGTCGAAATTGCCGAGCGCGATGACGCCGCCGCGCAGCGGGTCGGCGATGCGGGCGTGGCCGTCGAGGCGGATCATCGACCTACCTCAACCCGTTCGCCCTGAGGAGCCGCTGAGCGAAGTCGAAGCGGCATCTCGAAGGGCTCTTCGAGACAGGGCTGACCCTTCGACAGGCTCAGGGTCAGCCCTTCCTCAGGGCGAACGGATGTGGACGGGACCGTCACGGCACGGGCGGCGTCAGCGGAACCAGCCCCGCGCGCAGTACCCGCACCGCATTGCCGCCCATCGCGGCGCGAATCTCGTCGTCGCTGAACCCGGCGTCGATCAGCGCCTGCGTCACCTGTGCCAGTTTCGAGGTGTCGAAGCGGACGGTGGTGGCGCCGTCATAATCGCTGCCGAGCGCAACGTGCTGGATGCCGACGAGGTCTCGGACATGCTTCATCGCCTTGGCGATGCTGGCGGGCGCGGTGTCGCAGATCGCGGCGTCCCAGTAACCGATGCCGATCAGGCCGCCGGTCGCCGCGACGCCGCGGATCTGTTCGTCGCTGAGGTTGCGGTTGACCTTGCACGTCGCCTGCACCCCGCCATGGCTGGAGACGACGGGGCGGCGCGCCATTTTTAATATGTCGGCGACGCAGGCGTTCGAGCAATGCGCGATGTCGACGACCATGCCCTTGGCTTCCATCGCGGTGACGACCTGCCGCCCGAGCGGGGTGAGGCCGCCCTTCTTGAGACCGTGCATCGACCCGGCGAGATCATTGTCGAAGAAATGGGTGAGCCCCGCCATGCGGAAGCCCGCGGCGTAGAGTTTGTCGAGATTGGTGAGTTTGCCTTCGAGCGGGTGCAGCCCTTCGATGCTGAGCAGCGCGCCGGTGGTCAGCGGCTTGCCCTGGCGCGCCGCGACCAGCGCGTCGAGATCGGCGGCGGTGGCGACCGCGCGCAGCTTGCCGTCCGACGCCGCGACCGCGCGGTGCAGCTTTTCGGCATGCCACAGCGACCGTTCGAGCAGCGAGTTCCACGTCCGGACCGGCTGAAGCTGTGCGATCACCAGGCTGGTGATATTGTCGGTATCGCCGCTGTTGGCGTCGTAATTCTGCCCCTTGGGCGATTTGGTCGTGCTGGCGAGGACCTGTAGCGCGACATTGCCGTCCTGCAGCCGCGGCAGGTCCATATGGCCCCGATCCGCACGATCCAAAATGTCGCGCTTCCACAGCAATGTGTCGCTGTGCAGATCGACGATCGTCAGCGTTCGGTGCAGCGCTTTGGCGCGTTCGCTGACTGCGGGGAGCGGCTTGTCGTCGATCTGGTTGGTACCGCGCTCGATAATCCCGGGGGCGAGCGCGAAAAAGGCGAGCGCGGCGAGGGCGACGATGAGCAGGAGTGCGATCAGCCAGCGGCGCATGCGTCTAAATCCTTGTCAGCGTGACGAAGCTGTAGGCGGGGCGGCCGGCGTCGTCGGCGGGATGATCGTCGCGCGCAATCTCGCGCCACTCGGCGGGGTCGGGATAGGCGATGACGGCATCGCCTGTGGGCTCGATCGCGACGTCGGTCAGCTCGATACGATCGGCGAGGGGAAGGAACAGGCGGTAAATTTCGCCGCCGCCGATCACCATGACGTGCGGGGCGTTGGCGAGCTTGAGGGCGTCATCGACGTTGCCGACCGGCTCGGCGCCCTCGTCCTGCCAGTCGGGGTCGCGGGTCAGGACGATATGGCGGCGGCCTTCGAGGATCGCGGGCAGGCTGTCGAACGTCTTGCGCCCCATGATCATCGGGCGCCCCATCGTCAGCTGCTTGAAACGGCGCAGGTCAGCGGGCAGGTGCCAGGGCATCTTGCCGTCGGCACCGATCACGCCATTGGCGGCGCGTGCGAGGATGAGGGTGATTTCGGGGTGGTTCATGCCAGTGGTGTGCCGACCCACGTCGCGTGACCGAGCTTGCGGCCCGCGCGGACGTCGGTCTTGCCATAATGATGGACGTGGCACGCGCCGTCGGCAAGTAGTGCGGGGACGGCCTCGATGTCGGCGCCGATCAGGTTGCGCATGGTGACGGGCAGCGCGGCGGTCGCGGTGTCGCCGAGCGGAAGCCCCGCAACAGCGCGGATATGGTTTTCGAACTGGCTGGTCACCGCCCCCTCGATCGTCCAGTGACCGCTATTGTGGACCCTCGGCGCCATTTCGTTGAAAATCGGGCCGTCGGCGGTCGCAAAAAACTCGCCCGTCAGCACGCCGACATAGTCAAGATCGTCGGCGATCCGCGCCATCAGTGCGCGGGCGCCGTCCTGTTGGTCGAGGATGATCTGCGGCGGCGGCAGCGCCGAGGTCGCAAGGATGCCGTCCTGATGGACATTGACGCTGCTGTCCCAGAAGCGCGTCTCGCCGTCGATGCCGCGGACAAGCAGCACCGAAAATTCGTGGGCGAAGGTGACGAACCCCTCGAGGATCGCGGCGTGGCGGTCGATCGCATCCCACGCGATGTCGGCGTCGGCGGGGGTCATTAGCCGCGCCTGCCCCTTGCCGTCATAGCCCATGCGGAGCGTCTTGAGGATCGCAGGGGTGCCGACGCAGGCCAGTGCGGCGGCGAGCGCGGCGCGGTCGGGCGCCGCGGCAAAGGGAGCGGGGCGGCCGCCGAGCGCGGTGACGAACGTTTTTTCAGCCAGCCGGTCCTGCGCGATTTCGAGCGCCTGCGCGCCGGGGCGCACGGCCACATGCCCCGACAGGAAGCGCACCGTGTCGACCGGGACATTTTCGAACTCGATCGTCACCGCATCGCACGCCGCGGCAAAGGCGGCGAGGCGCGGCTCGTCGTCCCACGCCGCCTGGACATGGTGCGCCGCGACCTGCGCCGCCACACTCTCGCGGTCGGGAGCGTAGATATGAACCTGATACCCCAGCTGCGCCGCGGCGACGGCGAGCATCCGGCCGAGCTGGCCGCCGCCGAGGATGCCGATCGTCGAACCGGGTGCCAGCAAAAGATCAGCCCTCGCGCACAGGGGTCGGGGCGACGGCGCTGGTCTGCGCGTCGCGCCAGGCACCGAGCTTTTGCGCCAGATCGGCGTCGGTGTTCGCCAGCAGCGCGGCAGCAAACAGCCCGGCATTGGTCGCCCCCGCCTTGCCGATCGCAAAGGTCGCCACCGGCACGCCGCCGGGCATCTGGACGATCGAATAGAGGCTGTCGACGCCGCTGAGCGCCGCCGACTGGACCGGCACACCGAGCACCGGGACGCGCGTCATCGACGCGACCATGCCGGGCAGATGCGCCGCGCCGCCAGCGCCCGCGATGATCGCGTGCAGGCCGCGCGCCGCCGCGCCTTTGGCATAAGCGACGAGGCGGTCGGGGGTGCGATGCGCCGACACGATCTGCACCTCGTGCGCGATCCCGAATTCCTCGAGGATATGGACCGCGTGCGCCATCGTCGGCCAGTCCGACTGGCTGCCCATGATGACGCCCACTTGCGGCGCGCTATCGCCCATCCCGAGACCCTCCTGCAACGGCGTCCGACCCACGGATGAATCGCCGCCGCATACCCCCTAGCGACAAGGCCGCGCGCGGGCAACGCCGCCGGTTCGCTGGCGGCCCCGATCAACCCTTTAGCCGAACGGGGTAGGCGCGATGTCGTTCGGGGGGCGCCGGGCCCACCTTTGGATTATTCCGCCGCGCCCTTATCCCATGCCCCGACGCGGCGCGCGGCAACTGCCCGCAGAAGCGACGGAAACGGTGGTTTCCAGCGCCGGTATCGCTGCCGCTGTGACCCCCCGAACGGGTAATTGTGGTTCGCCGCCCCAGCGTTTACCGATTGGTATCAAGTCGCGTTTAGGGTTGCGGCTCGATAATCATCGGCATCGGGCCGGGGAGCAAGCGTAGGTTGCGGGGACGTTGAATGGACAGCGTAGGGGGGGCGCGGATTGCGGTCGATCAGTTCGCCGCATTATCCGTTGACTCCATCGAGGACCAACTGCGTGAAATACGCCGCGAACGCGACGCGCTGCGCCGCGAGAACCGCGTATTGAAGATCGCCGTCGCCGAACTGGAACGGGTGTCCGAACGCGACACGCTGACCCCGTTGTTCAATCGCCGCTATTTCCTGACCGCGATCCATCACCGCATGGCGCGGTTCGAACGTCACGCCGAACGCGCCGCAGTGGTGTTCGTCGACGTCAACCAGCTGAAATTGATCAACGACAGTTTCGGCCATGCTGCGGGCGACTTCGCCTTGATGGAAATCGCCAAACGGCTCGCCGAATCGATCCGCGCCACCGACGTCGCGGCGCGCATCGGCGGCGATGAATTCGGGCTGATCCTCGATCAGTCGAGCGAGGATGGCGCCCGCGCCCAGATCGCGCGACTGGGCGATGTGCTTACCGCCGCCCCGGCACATTATGACGACCATCAGATCGCGCTGTCGGCATGCTTCGGGATCGCGATGCTGCAATCGGGGATGACCGAATCGGATATTTTGGCCGCCGCGGATCGCGATATGTATCGCAATAAACAGGGGCAGGGCGGCCTCCCCGGTCACCGCTGACATCGCCGCTAACCGCCCGTTAACCAAATAAGCGCATCGTCCCCATCAGGACAGGGGGTGAGTGATGCGGACCCAAGCCGACCCATATCATGACATTCAGGACCGGATCACCGGCCAGATCGGCGCGCTTGCCGAAGCATTGCCGCATTGTGCGCTGGCGCAGATCGTCCAAGGGATCGACGACATCCGCTGTCTGGCGCGCGACAATGGTTTCGCCGCGGTGGAGACGCTGGCCAGCCGGCTTGAATCGGCGGTCGCCGGGGGTGGTTACCGCGCCGCGATCCTGACCTATCTCGACGCGATGAGCGACGCTGCCAGCGTGCCGCGCGGGCCGCTGCCCGCGGCGGCGCAAGAGGCGTGGTTGGCGTCGGTCGCGATGCGTCTGGGCCATTGACCCTCATCGCCTGACAATCCACACCGTTTTCCATGGATGCAATCATGCTCGCGCTGGTGGCGGTGCTGCTGGCCAATGCCGACGGGCGCAGCGGGATATTGCTGTCGCGGCTGCTCAGCGACCGAGCGGACCGGCGGGTCGTCGCCGGCATTGCTTTCGGCGCCTTCATCCTGAATGCCATGATCGCCGCAACCGCCGGTGCGATAGCCAATCGCATGATCGGCCAGGGGGTGGCGGCGCTGCTGGTGGCGATGGCGATGCTGTCGGCGGCGGCGGCGCTGCTGTGGCAGGGGCGACCGTCGCTGTTCGATGACAAGGCGTTGGCGGCCACCCCGACGATGTTGGCGGGGCGGATGCTGCTCGCCCAATTCGGCGATCGCAGCCATTTCCTGATCGGCGCGCTCGCGGCGACGAGCGGCGCGGGGCAATGGGCGGCGGCGGGCGGACTGGTCGGCTGGACGCTGGCGATGCTGCCGTTCCTGGCGTTTGGCCCCGATCTGGCGGGGCAGCGCGCGGCGCATATCCTGCGCTGGGTCAGTGCGGCGATCCTGACAATCTGGGGCATTCGCACTGCGATGGGGGCGTTCGGATTGATCGGTTGATCGCTGTTATTTCGGGTTTGTTATCGCTTTTATCGATGAGTGCGACGAACAGGTTCAATGGGAAAATGTCATCGAGGCGCGCTATACAGGGACGGTCAACGAAAGGATGCTCCCATGTCCGACAAGAACAACAATGTCCCCGCCGTCGCCGATGCGCTGAACGTGCTGCTCGCCGACAGTTTTGCGCTGTATCTGAAAACCAAAAATTATCACTGGCATGTGCAGGGGCCGCGCTTTCGCGAACTGCATCTGCTGTTCGACGAACAGGCAACGCAGATTTTCGCGACCACCGATCTGATCGCCGAGCGGGTGCGAAAAAATGGCGCGCGGACGCTGCAATCGGTCGGTGACATCGGCCGCCGTCAGTCGATCCGCGACGACGATGTCGCGGGAACCGATGCCGAGGCGATGATCCGGACGCTGGCGGACGACAACAAGATCCTGCTCGGCCAGTTGAAAGAGGTGAAAGCTGCGGCTGAGGCCGAGGGCGACATCGCGACCAGCGGCCTGGTCGACACGTGGGCCGACGAGACGCAGCAGCGGATCTGGTTTTTGGAAGCCACGCTGGGGTACTGAGGTTTGGCGGCTTTGGGGTGGTGTGTTGCTGTAACTTATCCTCCCCATCGACTTGCGATGGGGAGGTGGCAGCGCGAAGCGCTGACGGAGGGGCCATGGCGCTGACGTTGCTGCCCCTCCACCCCTCGCTTCGCGAGAGGTCCCCCTCCCCATCGCAAGTCGATGGGGAGGATCGCTTTTGTCTGCAATCGACCGCTTGCCGCCATAGACGTCCCGAAAAAAAGGGCGGCCCGCAAGCCGCCCTTTTCCTATCCGGTTATCCGCCGATCAGTCCTGATGCGGCTGGATGTTCACCGCGGCGAATTTGCCGCGATCGTCGACTTCGATGTCGAACGCGACGCGGTCGCCTTCGTCGAGGCCGGTCATGCCGGCGCGCTGCACCGCGCTGATGTGGACAAAGGCGTCGGCCTGTCCGTCGTCGCGCGCGATAAAGCCGAAGCCCTTCGTCGTGTTGAAGAATTTGACGGTGCCCGACGTGCGTTCACCAGTCAGCTGACGCCGCCCGCGGGCGCCGCCCGGTGCGGCGCCGGGGGCACCACGATCGTCGCGGCGCGGGCCGCTGTCTTCGATCGGCATCGGTTCGCCTTCGATCTTCAGATCGATGGCCGACACCTTGCCATTGCGTTCGACGAGCGTGAAGCCCATCGGCTGTCCCGAGGCGAGACCCTGGAGCCCCGCCTGTTCGACCGCGCTGATGTGAACGAAGACGTCTTCGCCGCCATCGTCGCGCGCGACAAAGCCGAAGCCCTTCGCTGCGTTGAAGAATTTGACCGTGCCCTGGCCTTCACCGACGACCTGCGCGGGCATGCCGCCGCCGCGCCCGCCGCCGAAGCCGCCACCGCCGCCACGATCGCCGCCGCCGAAGCCGCCGCGGTCGCCGCCGCCAAAACCGCCGCCCGAGCGGTCACCGCCGCCAAAGCCGCCACGGTCGCCAAACCCGCCACCGCGGTTGCCGCCGCCGTAGCTGTCGCCGCCATAAGGTGCAGGTTCGAAGCTGTCGAAATTGCCGAAATCATCGCGCTTGCCGCGCCCCCGCTGGCCGCGGCGATCCTTGTTGAAACTCATTGTCTAATAGTCGCTTTCGGTTCGTCCATACCCCATATGATCGGCGCCTTGCGTCGGACGGGGACGCACTTCACCACGGGCACAGACTCGCCCCATGCCGCTAACGACGCAATATATAGCTGAAACAGATGGCATCTGCGAACGGAAAATTCACGCCGCCGCTGCCGGACAAAGCGCGCTTTGCCGCGGGCTGGCGCCGGACCGGCGGATGCCGGGAAAACCAGTCATTGAGCGGCACCGCCGCTTCGCCTAAGGCGGGCCCATGACTGTATATTTCCACGAAGAAGATTTGCCCGCGGGCGCGCTGGGCCCCGGTGCCGTCGCGATCGACACCGAAACCATGGGCCTGAACCCGCTGCGCGACCGGCTCTGCCTGGTTCAAATCAGCGACGGGTCGGGCGACGAGCATCTTGTCCGCTTTGGCCCCGGCAGCACATATGACGCCCCGGTGCTGAAGGCAATATTGACTGACCCCAACCGGTTGAAACTGTTTCATTTTGCGCGATTCGACATCGCGGCGCTGCAACAGGCGCTCGGCGTCGTGACCGCGCCGGTCTATTGCACCAAGATCGCCTCGAAGCTGATCCGCACCTACACCGACCGCCACGGATTGAAGGAACTGGTGCGCGAACTTCTGGGCCAGGAAGTGTCGAAGCAGCAGCAGTCGAGCGACTGGGGCGCCGCCGAGCTGAGCGATGCGCAGCGCGACTATGCCGCGAGCGACGTGCGCTTCCTGCACGCGATGAAAGAGGTGCTCGACATGCGGCTCGCGCGCGAGGGACGCACCGAATTGGCGCAAGCCTGTTTCGATTTCCTGCCGACGCGCGCCGCGCTCGACCTGGCCGGGTGGCCCGAGGTCGATATTTTCGCTCACACTTGATTCGCGGGAGAGACGATGTCCGAACGCGCCGATCTTGACCGCACGATGCGCCGCCTGTGGGCGACCAGCGGGTCGAGTCACGACCGCGTCGTGCGTATCCTGCGGTTCGGGCTGCCGCTGGTCATCGGGGTGGTCGCCGCGGTGCTGGTCTTTTCGCCCTTCACCCAGCGCTCCGAAATCAGCTTCCTGCTCGCCAAGGACAAGGTCGATATGGCGACCGAGCGGATGAAGGTGACCCGCGCCGAATATCGCGGCCAGGATGCCAAGGGCCAGCCCTTTGCGCTGCTCGCGGGCAGCGCGGTGCAGAAAAGCTCGGCCGAACCGATCGTGCGGATGACCGACCTGTCGGGGGCGATCCGCCTGACCGACGGACCGGCGACGATCGTCGCGCGCAACAGCGCCTATAATATGGAGACCGAAAAGGTCGCGGTGCCGGGACTGGTGCAGGTCAAGGGCGCGGGCGGATACCGCATCGATGCCAGCAATGTGTCGATCGACCTCAAGACGCGGACCCTGGTCGGACAGGGCGGCGTCAACGGGACGTTGAACATCGGCAATTTTTCGGCCAACCAACTGACCGCCGATCTCGACCAGCGGATCGTGCGATTGCAGGGCAATGCGCGGCTGCGGATCAATCAGGGAGTGATCAAATGAACCGGCTTTGGACCATGAAAAGCATGGCGCTTGCGGGCGCGGGGTTTGCTTTCACCAGCCTCGCCCTGCTGTCGGTCGGCACCGGCGGGGATGCCGCGCAGGCGCAGGCGCTCGCCAACCACAACAGCAACGCCCCGGTCGATTTTGCCGCGAACAGCATCGAAGTGCAGGACCGCGCCGACCGCGTCGTCATCGCCGGTAACGTCCGGGTGACGCAGGCGGGGATGACGCTGACCGCAGCACGGATGACCGTCGCCTATTCGCGGTCGGGCGGCACCGACGTCAACCGGCTCGACGCGACCGGCGGCGTGGTGGTGACCAAGGGCGACGAGCGCGCGTCGGGCAATGTCGCGATCTATGACCTCGACCGCCGCCTGATCACGATGGTCGGCAATGTCCAGCTGACCCAGCGCGGTAATCGCCTGAATGGCGGGCGCATGGTCATCGACCTGAACAGCGGCCGGGCGACGGTCGACGGGCGCGGCGCGGCGCGCGGCCCCGACGGCAATCCGGTTGCGGGCGGCACCGGCGGGCGCGTCACCGGCACCTTCACGGTACCGGAAAGAAAGCAGTAACCAGCGTCTTTGACAGTTCGGCAACCCTGTGCCTTCACCATTGGCGCAGGGACCAGAACCATTGCGGCGCCGGGGGGCGACGCCGCGTCACGAAGGTGAGCCCCCGATGCGCTTCGCCCCGCTTGTTCCGCCGCGCCGTCCGCTGTTCGGTCGCCGCATCGAACCCCCCGTTGTCGTTGGCCCGACGTCCGAGGAGCGCCGCTTGATCGAGCGGATCATGCGGCATTTAGGTCCGCGCGAGAAACTCTAGCTTTGTCACCCCGATAATCGTTATCCCGGCCTTCGCCGGGATGACGAATTGATGGGGTTGATCCATTTCGCCGTTCACCCCGCTTGGCCTTCTGCTCTCGCCCCCCTACATGGGGCGCGCATGCCGCCCGACACCGCCACCTCCGCCGACGCGGCCAAAGAACCGCCCGTTCTCGAGACGCTGAAGCGTTTCCTGCCCTATCTGTGGCCCGCGGGGCATACCGAGCACAAGGTCCGCATCGTTCTGGCGGGGCTCATCATCCTGGCGTCAAAGGGCGTCCAGCTGTCGATGGGCTTTCTCTATGGCGCCGCGATCGACAAGATGGTGCCGGGGATGGAGGAGGGCGTCGCGCTCGCGATCGGGCTGGTGCTCGCCTATGCCGGCGCGCGCTTTGCCGGGGTGTTGTTCGACAATCTGCGCAACGTCGTGTTCGAGCGCGTCGGGCAGGATGCGACGCGCGAGCTGGCGATCGCGACGTTCAGCCACCTCCATGCGCTGAGCCTGCGCTTTCACCTCGCGCGGCGGACGGGCGAGGTCACCAAGGTGATCGAGCGCGGGACCAAGAGCATCGACACGATGCTCTATTTCCTGCTGTTCAACATCGCCCCGACGATCATCGAATTGCTGGCGGTGCTGATCATCTTCTGGACCAAGTTCAGCTTTGGTCTGGCGAGCGCGACGGCGCTGATGGTGATCGTCTATATCATCTTCACCCGCAAGGTGACCGACTGGCGCAATGCGCTGCGCACCCAGATGAACGACCTCGACACGCTGACCATCGGGCGCAGCGTCGACAGCCTGCTCAATTACGAAACGGTCAAATATTTCGGAGCCGAAGCGCGCGAGGAGGCGCGCTACCGCGACGTCGCCGATCGTTATGCGCGCGCCGCGGTGAAAAGCGAAAACAGCCTCGCGTGGCTGAACATCGGGCAGAGCCTGATTACCAACGCCGCACTGGCGGGGGCGATGGCCTACACCGTGTGGGGCTGGTCGACGGGCGAATATAAGGTCGGCGACGTGGTGCTGGTGAACACCCTGCTCGCGCAGCTGTTCCGCCCGCTCGACATGCTCGGCATGGTGTACCGCGTGATCCGCCAGGGGCTGATCGATATGGAGGCGATGTTCCGCCTGATCGACACCCCGCCGGAGATCAGCGATGCCCCAGGCGCGCTGCCGCTGGTGGTGCAGGGCGGCGCAGTGGCGTTCGAAAATGTCGTGTTCGGGTATGAGCCTGACCGCACAATCCTGAACGGCGTCAGCTTTGCGGTCGGCGCAGGCGAAACGCTGGCGATCGTTGGGCCGTCGGGGGCGGGAAAATCGACGATTGCGCGGCTACTGTTCCGTTTCTACGATCCGCAAGGCGGGCGGATCACCATCGACGATCAGGATATTGCCGCGGTGACGCAGGCCAGCCTGCGCGGGGCGATCGGCATCGTGCCGCAGGACACGGTGCTGTTCAACGACAGCATCGGCTACAACATCGCCTATGGCCGCGAAGGCGCAGGCGCCGAGGAGATTGCGGCGGCGGCCGAGGGCGCGGCGATCGACGGCTTTATCGAAATCCTGCCGCAGGGGTACGATACCGAGGTCGGCGAGCGCGGGCTGAAGCTGTCGGGCGGCGAGAAACAGCGCGTCGCGATCGCGCGGACCTTGCTCAAAAACCCGCCGGTGCTGATTTTGGACGAAGCGACCAGCGCGCTCGACAGCCGCACCGAGGCGGCGATTCAGGACACGCTCGAACGCATTGCCGAACGGCGGACGACCTTGGTGATCGCACATCGCCTATCCACGGTGACCGGCGCTGACCGGATCATCGTGCTCGATCATGGCCGGGTGGCCGAGACGGGGACGCACGACCAACTGCTCGCGATGCGCGGGCTGTACGCCGATATGTGGGCGCGGCAGCAGGCGGAGAAGGAAGAGGGGACGGTTTAAGGCCGCCCAATTATTCGTCATTGCTTCGCTTCGCTCGCAATGACGAGGTGCAAATTCATTTCGAATATTTTCGAAATATCTGTTGACGGCCCGTTCTGATTTCCATATTTCGACAATCATCGAATCACGGAGGTGGCGATGGAGTCGGAAACGGTTGTTCGCGCTTTAAGCGCGCTGGCGCAGGAGCATCGGCTGGCGCTATTCCGGCTGCTCGTACAGGCGGGGCCGGACGGGCTCGCGGCAGGCGCGATTGCAGAGGCGCTGGGGGTGCCCGCGTCGTCGCTCAGCTTTCACCTTGCGCAACTGACCAACGCCGGACTGATCGCACAGCGGCGCGATGGGCGGTCGCTGATCTATTCGGCCGACTATGGCGCGATGACCGCGCTGCTCGGCTTCCTGATGGAAAATTGTTGCGGCGGGGCGATATGCGCGCCTGCCGCGCCTTGTGACACCAAAGACAAGAATGAAAGGACTGCTGCATGAGCCGGTTTCATATGCACGTCGGGGTCAGCGACCTCGACAAATCGATCGCCTTTTACTCGGGGCTGTTCGGCACCGCGCCGAGCGTGACCAAGCCCGATTATGCCAAATGGATGCTCGACGATCCGCGGATCAATTTCGCGATTTCGGTGCGTGAAGACGCGGCCAAGGGTATCGAGCATGTGGGCCTTCAGGTCGAGGATGAAGCTGAACTCGCGGCGGTCTATGGGCGACTGAAGGACGCCGGGGCGCCGGTGCTGGAGGAAGGCGCGACGACCTGTTGCTACGCCAAATCCGAAAAAAGCTGGATCGCCGACCCCGACGGCGTCGTCTGGGAAGCCTTCCTGACCAATGGCGAAGCGACGGTCTATGGTGACAGCCCCGATTTTGCGCCGCTGGCGTCGGACAATGCCGCCGAGGGCGCGTGCTGCGTGCCGACGATGCCGCAGGCGGCGCCGGTCAAGGTCGGCTGCTGCTGACATGACCGGCACCGGCGGGCTGACCATATTGGTGCTGTGTACCGGCAATTCGGCGCGCAGCATATTGGGTGAGGCGCTGATCGCCCGCAAGGGCGCGGGCCGGATCCGCGCGTTCAGTGCGGGCAGCCAGCCCAAGGGCGTGCCGCACCCCGGCGCGCTGCGTCTGCTGGCGCGCGAGGGCTATGACATCGCGCCCTTCCGCTCGAAAAGCTGGGATGAATTTGCCGCGCCCGATGCGCCGCGCATCGACATCGCGATCACCGTGTGCGGCAATGCGGCGGGCGAGGCGTGTCCGCTGTTCATCGGCGCCCCGGTGCGCGCGCATTGGGGGCTGCCAGATCCCGCCGATGTCACCGGAGACGAAGCGGCGGTGGATGCCGCCTTTGCCGAAACCTATCGCCTGCTTGATATGCGGGTGCACGCGATGCTGGCGCTGCCGCTTGAAACGATGAGCGCGGCGGAGCGGCGTGAGGCGCTGAACGCGATTGGCGCGATGGAAGGGGCCGCCTGACATGCAGCGCAGCCGCCTTGGCTTTCTCGACCGCTATCTGACGCTGTGGATTTTCCTCGCGATGGCTCTGGGCGTTGCGCTCGGAACGCTGTTCCCGGCGCTACCGGCGCGGATCGACGCGATGAGCGTCGGGACGACCAACCTGCCGATCGCGATCGGGCTGATCCTGATGATGTATCCGCCGCTGGCGCGGGTGCGCTACGCCGCGCTGCCGCAGGTGTTCGAGGATCGGCGGGTGCTGATGCTGTCGCTGGTCCAGAACTGGCTGATCGGGCCGGTGCTGATGTTCGTGCTCGCGGTAATCTTTCTGCGCGACGAACCGGCGTATATGACCGGAGTCATTCTGATCGGGCTGGCGCGTTGCATCGCGATGGTGCTGGTGTGGAACCAGCTGGCGAAGGGCGACAATCAATATGTCGCAGCGCTCGTCGCGTTCAATTCGCTGTTCCAGATCCTGTTTTTTAGCGCCTATGCGTGGTTTTTCCTGACCTTCCTGCCGCCGCTACTGGGGCTGGAGGGGCAGCTGATCGCCATCGACACATGGATGATCGCCGAGGCGGTGCTGATCTATCTGGGCATTCCGTTCCTCGCCGGGTTCCTGACCCGCACCTTGCTGGTCCGCGCCAAGGGTGAGCAATGGTATGAAACGCGCTTCCTGCCGCGCATCGCGCCGATCACGCTGGTCGCGCTGCTGTTCACCATCGCGGCGATGTTCAGCCTGAAAGGCGGCGAAATCCTGACCCTGCCGTTCGACGCGCTTCGCATCGCGGTGCCGCTGACGATCTATTTCGTCCTGCAATTTGTGATCAGCTTTGCGATGGGCAAATGGATTGCCGCCGATTATCCGCGCACCACGGCGGTCGCCTTTACCGCGGCGGGCAATAATTTCGAGCTGGCGATTGCAGTTGCGATTGCGGCGTTCGGGCTGGCGTCGCCGGTCGCCTTTGCCGCGGTGATCGGCCCGCTGGTCGAGGTGCCGGTGCTGATCCTGCTCGTCAACCTGGCCTTCTGGTTCGGGCGGCGCTGGTTCCCGGACAGCGTGCCGCGCGAAAGCTGAGGCTTTTTCGCCACAAGTTTGACCGGGTTGGGTTGACCCCCTGCCTGCCCGCCCCTTAGGCATGATCTCATGCCGCATGACACCACCCTGATCGGCACCATCGTCGCCGGACTGGGCGTCGCGTTCCTGATGGGGGCGCTGGCGCATCGGCTGCGGATTTCCCCGATTGCGGGCTATCTGCTGGCCGGGGTGCTGGTCGGGCCGTTCACGCCGGGGTTCGTCGCCGACACCGGGCTGGCGATGCAACTGGCCGAGATTGGCGTCATCCTGCTGATGTTCGGGGTGGGCCTCCATTTTTCGCTGAAAGACCTGCTGTCGGTGCGCCGGATTGCCGTGCCGGGGGCGATTGCCCAGATTGCGGTGGCGTGGGCACTGGGGATCATGCTCGGGCTGTGGCTCGGCTGGTCGATCAAGGGCAGCGCCGTGTTCGGCCTCGCCCTGTCGGTCGCGAGTACGGTCGTGCTGCTGCGCGCGTTGCAGGCCCGCGATATGGTCGAGACCGAAAAGGGGCGGATCGCGGTCGGCTGGCTGATCGTCGAGGATCTGGTCATGGTGCTCGCGCTGGTGCTGCTGCCCGCGATGTTCGGCGACCGCGGCGACGAGGGTAGCAGCGCCGGACTGCTGCAATCAGCGGCGATCGTGCTGCTCAAGGTCGTCGGCTTTGTCGCCTTCATGTTTGTCGTCGCGCGGCGTATCCTGCCGTGGGTGCTGCACTGGGCCGCGCACACCGGATCGCGCGAGCTGTTCCGGCTCGCGGTGCTGGCGATCGCGCTGGGGGTGGCGTTCGGTGCCGCGGTCATCTTTGACGTGTCGTTTGCGCTTGGCGCGTTCTTTGCGGGGATGATCCTCGGTGAAACGCAGCTCAGCCGCCGCGCCGCCGAGGAGACGCTGCCATTGCGCGATGCCTTTGCGGTGCTGTTTTTCGTGTCGGTCGGGATGTTGTTCGACCCCAAGGTGCTGGTCGAACAGCCGGGGCCGGTGCTGGCGACGGTGGCGATCATTGTCGTCGGCAAATCGCTCGCCGCTTTTGCGCTGGTGCGCGCCTTTGGTCACACGAACCAGACGGCACTGACCGTGTCGGTGAGTCTCGCGCAGATCGGCGAATTTTCGTTCATTCTGGCGGGGTTGGGGGTCGGGCTGGGGGTGCTGCCCGAAACCGGGCGCGACCTGATTTTGGCGGGCGCGTTGCTGTCGATCCTGGTCAACCCGATCCTGTTCACGCTAGCGGTGCGCCGCATCCGTGCCGATGCGGCGCCCCAACCGGTGGATATGGCGAGCGAGGAATCCGCTGCGCTGTGCAACGCCGGGGTGGTGCTGATCGGCTTTGGCCGCGTCGGCAGCCATATTGGCGGTCTGATCTGCGGGCGCGGTGAGGGGCTGACGGTGATCGAGGACCAAAAGGATATGGCGGCAGCCGCCCGCGCGACGGGCGCGACTGTGATCGTGGGCGATGCGACCAAGGAAAGTGTCTTGCGGCAAGCCGGTCTGGAAGAGGCATCGACGCTGCTGATCGCGATTCCCGAAGGCGTCGAGGCGGGCGCGATCGTGCGGCGGGCGCGGGCGATCAACCCGAAGCTGGTGATCGTCGCGCGCGCGCATTCGGACGAAGAGGTCGCCGATCTGGTGCGGCGCGGCGCGGACCATGTCGTGATGGCCGAACGCGAGACGGCGGCGCGGATGGCCGAGCGGGCGATGCTGGTGCGGGCGTGAAGCCCTGCCGTTCGTGGTGAGGAGGGGCTGAGCGAAGCCGAAGACCCGTCTCGAACCACTTGGCGCCTTATCCTTCGAGACGCCGCTTCGACTTCGCTCAGCGGCTCCTCAGGACGAACGGAGCTTATGGGGTCTTCCCTCCCCCTGCCATCTTCCCTATCGCCCGTCCCAATGTCTGCCGACGCGCTTCTCCCCCTTCTGAAATCCACCTTCGGTTTCGACCATTTCCGTGGCCGTCAAAGCGACGTCGTCGATCGCGTGATGGCACGCGAACGCACGCTGGCGGTGATGCCGACCGGGGCGGGCAAGTCGCTGACGTACCAGCTGCCGGCGGTGGCGCTCGATGGCTGCGTCGTTGTCGTGTCGCCGTTGATCGCGTTGATGCACGACCAGCTGCGCGGCGCGCGCGCGGCGGGGATTCGCGCCGCCAGCCTGACCAGCGTCGATGCCGATGGCGCCGAGACGCGGCAGCGCTATCGCGATGGCGAACTCGACCTGCTTTACGTCGCGCCCGAACGCGCGACAGGCGAAGGGTTTCGCACACTGCTTGAGGCCAAGACCCCGGCGCTGTTCGCGATCGACGAGGCGCATTGCGTTTCGGAATGGGGGCATGATTTCCGCCCCGACTACCGCCTGCTGCGCCCGTTGCTCGACGCGTTTCCGGCGGTGCCGCGGCTGGCGCTGACCGCGACCGCCGACAAGCACACGCGAGAGGATATTCTCTTTCAGCTCGGGATTCCCGACGACGGGCTGATCCTTGCGGGCTTTGACCGGCCGAATATCCGCTACGCGATCCGCCCGCGGGTGACCGCGGCGCGCCAGCTGGTCGAATTCATCGCCGCCAATCCAGGGCCGGGGATCGTCTATTGCCCGACGCGCAGCGGCACCGAGCGACTGGCCGACCAATTGGCGAAGGCGACGGGGCGCAGCGTCGCGGCCTATCATGCCGGGCTCGATGCCGAACTGCGCGCGCGCGTCCAGCATGATTTCGTCGCGTCGGAGGACGGTATCGTCACCGCGACGGTCGCGTTCGGCATGGGGATCGACAAGCCCGATGTGCGTTTCGTCGCCCACGCCGCGCTGCCCAAATCGATCGAAAGCTATTATCAGGAAACCGGGCGCGCCGGGCGCGACGGTGATCCGGCCGAGGCGATGATGCTGTGGGGCGCCGATGATTTTGCCAAGGCGCGGATGCGGCTGAGCGAGCTGCCCGAGGCGCGGGTGCCGGGCGAGCGGGTGCGGCTGAACGCGCTCGCGGCACTGGTCGAAACGGTCGAATGCCGCCGCGCGCAGTTGCTGCGTCATTTCGGCGAAAGCCCGCCGGACCGCTGCGGCAATTGCGACAATTGCCTCGACCCGGCGGCGCAGGTCGATGCGACGGTCTTGGCGCAAAAGCTGCTGTCTGCGGTGTATCGCACCGGGCAAAGCTATGGCGCCGGACATATCGAGGCGGTGCTGACCGGGCGCAGCGACGAGCGGATCGTGGGGCGTGGGCATGACAAATTGTCGGTATTCGGGATCGTTGCGGGCGACGAAGCGCGGCTGATCAAGCCGCTGGTGCGCACATTGGTGGCGCGCGAGGCGCTCGAGACGACCGAGCATGGCGGGCTGATGCTCGGCCCCAGCGCGCGCATAATGATGAAGGGCGAGGCACCGGTGCTGATCGCCGAACCGCCGGTGAAGCGGACGAAGCGCGAGGTTCGCGGCGGGGCGGGCGCGGGAGTCGCCAACCCGATCGGCGATCCGCTGTTCGATGCGCTGCGCGCCACGCGGCGCGAGCTCGCCGCCGAAGCCAATGTGCCGCCCTATGTGATTTTTCACGACGCGGTGCTGCGCGCGATGGCGACCGACCGGCCCGCGACGCTCGACGCGATGGGCACGATTCCGGGGGTCGGCGCCAAGAAACTGGAGGCGTGGGGCGAAGCGTTTCTGACGGTGATCCGGCAGTTTTGATCGTCGGGTTTCGACCGGAAGCGGACATAAACTTTCGTCATCCCGGACTTGATCCGGGATCCATGCGCGCTCTCAAGATTGCCGCGGCGCAAGGGGTCATGGACCCCGGATCAAGTCCGGGGTGACGAGGGTGGGGAACGTCCGCTCCCCACCCCAAAGCGGTCGTCCCGGGGCCATGTCCGCACCTTCGCGCTTGTCAGCGAAAGCCGCTGTCCTATACATCGCGGCCATGAGCGATTTTCGTACCCTGTCCGCCGACTATAGCGTCGCCCCGCAGATTAACTTTGAGGATGTGGTCGAGGCAAAGGCCGCGGGCTTTGCGATGATCGTCAACAACCGCCCCGACGGCGAGGAGCCCGATGCGCCGCAGGGCGACGATATTGCCGGGGCCGCGGCGGCCGAGGGATTGGCCTATGCGGCGATCCCGGTGGGCCATGCGGGGTTCAGCCATCCGCAGCTCGACGCGCTCGATGCGGTGCTGGCGGCGGCGACCGGGCCGGTGCTCGCCTATTGCCGTTCGGGGACGCGCTCGACGCATTTGTGGGCGCTGGCCCGCGCGCGGGCGGGCGACGATGTCGAGGCGATTTGCGAGGCGGGGGCGAATGCGGGTTACGACCTGTCGGGAATGCGCCCGATGCTCGACGCGCTGGCGGGCGAGCGGTGACACTGGCGGAGCTGATCCAGCTCGGCGGCTCGGTGGTCGCGGTGCTGTTTGTCGTATGGCTGGTCGGCCAGCTGGGGCTGGGCAGCGATCCGCGGATCGAAGATGAAGCGCATGCGATCCGGCTCGCCGAAGAGGCCGAGGCGGGATTTGGCGGGGTTGAGGCCGCGCGCGACCGCGCGGGTTTCGCTGCGATCGTCCGCAATGCGGAGGGGCGCCAGATGCTGGTTCGCGCCCACGGCAATCATTTCGCCGCCCGCCCCATTGATGCCAGCGTCGAGGGGCGGCTCGACAAGGATTTCCTGACCCTGACGATGCCCGAGCGGACGTTCGGCGCGGTGACGCTGCATCTGGGCAAGGATGCCGGAATGTGGGCGAGCCGGATGCGGGATCTCAACTGTGGATAGTCTGCCCGATCCGGTGGTTTACGCCGTTCCGGCGTTCATCCTGCTGCTAATTGCCGAAATGGTGATTTCGCGGCGCGCCGACAAAAGCCGCTACAGCGCGCGCGATACGATGACGTCGCTGATGCTCGGCACCGGCAGCCAGGTCGCGGGGGCGCTGGTCGGCGCAGGGGTGATCGCGGCGTCGGTTTGGGTGTATCAGTTTCGCCTGTTCGACATCGGCATCGAATTTGCTCGCTGGTGGTGGGCGTGGATTCTCTGCTTCTTTCTCGACGATCTGGCCTATTACGCCTTTCACCGCAGCGCCCACCGCGTGCGCTGGTTCTGGGCGAGCCATGTCATCCACCACAGCTCGCAGCATTATAATCTGTCGACCGCACTGCGGCAGACCTGGACGGGCTTTTTCAGCCTGACCTTCCTGTTCCGCCTGCCCTTGTTCCTGATCGGCTTTCCGCCCGCGATGGTCTTCTTCTGCGCCGGGCTCAACCTGATCTACCAGTTCTGGATCCATACCGAGGCGATCAAACGACTGCCCAAATGGTTCGAGGCGGTGATGAACACGCCGTCGCACCACCGCGTCCACCACGGCGTCAATCCGCGCTATCTCGATGCGAATTACGCCGGCGTTTTCATCATCTGGGACAGGATGTTCGGCAGCTTCGTGGCCGAACGCGACGACGAGCCGGTGCGCTATGGCATCGTCAAACAGCTCGGCAGCTTCAACATATTGTGGGCGGCGGTGCATGAATGGGTCGGGATCGCCAAGGATGTATGGGCGGCGCCGTGGAAGCATAAGCTGAGCTATATCTGGCGCGAACCCGGCTGGAGCCACGACGGCAGCCGCGCGACCAGCGCAATGATCAAGGAACGCTGGGCGGCGGGGCGAGCGAGCGAGGAAGCGGCGGAGTGAGGGCGCGAGGTAAGCCCCACGGTTTTGCCGGTTGGAAGCACTGGGATTTAGCTGCGCTATTGGCGGGCGGCGTGCCGCTGATTGTATTGTTGCTGTTCCATGCCGAAGCCGCGCCCGCCGAGATCAACATCGTGCTTCTTTCCGGCGCTCTGGTTGTTTTCGGCCTCGGCGCGATTTTCAGTTGGCGCCAAGGCGACGCTCGGCTGGCGGCGGCGGGAGGGTTGCTGCTGATCCTGGCCCTCGCGATCGCTTCGCCGATGATCCTTCTTTTGATTGCTTGTCTGATGGGCAATTGCATCTGAACGATCGGGCGACGGCGTAGGGCATCCTGGATGCCCGTTCGTGTCGAGCGAAGTCGAGACACGCGAAGGCGGGCGCAGACGTGTCTCGACTTCGCTCGACACGAACGGAGAGGGGTTGCCACACCGCTTAATGACATTCATGTAAGTCCCGATTGACCACCGAACCGGTGGCGAGGGGAGCGGCGGATATGGATCAATTCGACATCATCGTCATCGGCGGCGGTAGCGCGGGAAGCGCGGCGGCCGGAAGGCTGGCCGAGGATGGCACGCGGACGGTGTGTCTGGTCGAGGCCGGCGGGACGAACGACGATGTGCGGATCAAGACGCCGGGGTTCATGCCCTTCATCCCCGAAAAGTCGAACTACCGTTATGAAACGCTGCCGCAACCGGGATTGAATGGTCGCATCGGTTATCAGCCGCGCGGGCGCGGGCTGGGCGGGTCGAGCGCGATCAACGCGATGGTCTATATCCGCGGCCATGCCTTTGATTACGATCAGTGGGCGGCGCTGGGGGCGACCGGGTGGGGCTATGCCGACGTGCTGCCATATTTCAAGCGCAGCGAGGGCAATGAGCGCGGCGGCGATGAATTTCATGGGCACGAAGGCCCGCTGAATGTCATGGACCAGCGCTGGCCCAATGTGACCAGCCGCCGTTTCATCGAAAGCGCCGCCGCGCTGCAACTGCCGCGCACCGGCGATTTCAACGCACCGAACAACGAAGGGTTCGGGCTGTATCAGGTGACCCAAAAGGGCGGTGAACGCTGGTCGGCGGCGCGCGCCTATGTCGAGCCGCTGCGCGGGCGCGCCAATCTGGACATCCGGACCGGGGCGCTGGTCGAAAAGATCATCGTCGAGGATGGCCGCGCGACCGGGGTGATGATCCGCCGCCGCGGGCGGCAGGAAATACTGCGCGCGCGCGGCGGGGTCGTGCTTTCGGCGGGGGCGTTCGGATCGCCCCAGATCTTGATGCTGTCGGGGATCGGCCCGGCGGAACATCTGGCCGACAAGGGGATCGCGGTGACGCTCGACCGCGCCGCGGTCGGCGACAATCTGCAGGACCATATCGATTATGTGTCGAGCTGGGAAACACGGTCGGCCGACCCGCTCGGTAGCAGCCTGTCGGGCACCTGGCGGATGGCGAAGGCGGTTATTGAGCACCGGCTGAAGCGCACCGGCATCATGACCACCTGCTTTGCCGAGGCGGGGGGGTTCTGGAAATCGCATCCCGATCTGCCCGCGCCCGACATCCAATATCATTTCGTCCCCGCGATGCTGGAGGATCATGGGCGGACCAAGGTCAAGGGCCACGGCTTTTCGTGCCATGCCTGCGTGCTGCGCCCCGAAAGCCGCGGCACGGTGCGGCTGGCGTCGGGCGATGCCGCGGCAGCGCCCGCGATCGATCCGGGCTTTCTGACCGACGCGCGCGACATGGTGACCCTAAGGGCCGGGGTGCGGATGATGCACCGGATCGTCGCCGCGCCGCCGCTGGCGGACTATGCGGGGAGCGATCGGCACCCGGTGAACCTCGACGACGATGCCGCGCTTGACGCGCTGATCCGCAGCCGCGCCGACACCGTCTATCACCCCGTCGGAACGTGCCGCATGGGCAGCGATGCGGGCGCGGTGGTCGACCCGACGCTGAAGCTGAACGGCATCGACGGTCTGTGGGTCGCCGACGCCAGCATCATGCCGCGGTTGGTGTCGGGCAACACCAATGCGCCGAGCATCATGATCGGCGAACGCGCAGCGGAGTTCGTGAAGGCGGCGCTTTCGGCGCGCTGATTTACGAATTTGCATAGAATGTCCGCTAAGTCTGCTGTGCACGGGCATGGGGGAGTTTCAGCGTGGCTTTACTGTTTCGCACCGCAGCGGCGGCGCTTGTCGTGGCGACCGGTCTGGCGCTTTCGGGCTGCACCGAGGCGCGCGATCCGGCGAGCGAGGCACCCGCGACGCTGCTGCCCGGTCAATATAAGGTGTCGATCGGCGGCGACATGCAGGGCGGAATGCCCTTGGCCAGCAAGATTGCCAGAGACGAGCAGGACGGCTTTTGCCTCGTT
Source organism: Sphingopyxis sp. BE259 (assembly GCF_031457495.1). Taxonomy (NCBI): domain Bacteria; kingdom Pseudomonadati; phylum Pseudomonadota; class Alphaproteobacteria; order Sphingomonadales; family Sphingopyxidaceae; genus Sphingopyxis; species Sphingopyxis sp. BE259. The sequence continues at coordinate 3,582,426 of NZ_JAVDWM010000001.1, read as the reverse complement.
GCCGGTTATGGCGAGGATGTTCCCGAGATGCTGGTACGCCAACATCTGGGCATGGCCGAGGGCTGTTCGCTCGACGCCGCACCGCGGCAGGGCAATGCGTTCAGTGGCAAGCTGAGTTGCCCGACCGATCCCGAACGCGCGGCGGGCGGCAGTTTCGACATTGCCTATAGCGGCGCAGTGTCGAGCGATCGCGTCGATATCAACGGGCAGATCAAGCTCGAACTCCCCGATTCGGTGCTGGCGTCGATGGCGCCCGAAGAGGCGGAGCAGATGAAGCAGGCGCAGGCGACGATGAACAAGCTGACGATCAGCGTGATTGCCGAGCGCACCGGCGCGTGTAGCTAGTCTGCTACTCGTCGCAATCAGCGGCACGCTCCCGCCAGCACCTGTCCTCGCCCGGTAAGGTCGTAGCGACTGCTTGGCGGTCGCCCATCCAGCACCGCGCGGTTTACCAGTCCATGTGCGCCCAGCACCGACAGCCCCTGCGACAGCGCGCGCGGGGTGGCGGGGGCGAGCAGCCGCGACAGGGCGTTGAAGCGGTCGTGGCCCGCGCCGATTCCTGCCACCAGCGGCAGCGTCCAGCGCGTTGCGGCGCCGGGCGGCAGGCCGATCGCCACCTGCGCTTCGTTGATCGTCGCGGCGCGCGCGGCGGCGGCGGCGCCTGCTTCCGTAAGGATATATTCGGGGCGTAACGGGTGACCGTGACCCGGATTGCGCTGCACCCAGCCGATCGTCGCCGCGGCTTCCAGCGTGCGCGTCAGGCTGTCGCGGGATAGCCCCAGCCGGTGGATCATCTCGACGAAACGCGCGCCGCGATGCGCCGCCAGATCGGCGAGCAACGGCACCAGCCAGCGGTGGCTGCCAAGCTGGATCAGCAGCGGGTCGGGCGTGCTTGACGGCATTTGCAAGTAACTATACAAACCGGACCAATGAGGCAAGCGTGATGGGTGTGGGAGGAATGGCATGACACTCGAAATCGGATCCGAGCTGACCTGTTCGATGGGGGTGACCGACATGACCGCGTCGATCGCCTGGTACGAGCGCGTCATGCACTGCAAATTGCTCTACCGCGCCGACGAGATCGGCTGGTGCGAACTCGCGACCCCGATGGCGGGGGTCAATATCGGGCTGAGCCAGGTCGAGGCGGTCGTGCAGGGCGGAGGCGCGACCAATGTATTCGAAGTGGTGGACATCGATGCGGCCAAAGCGCATCTCGATGCTGAGGGGGTGCGGCAGGACGGCGACATCCAGCATATCCCGGGGCTGGTAAAGCTGATCACTTTCTATGATCCCGACGGCAATCCCTTCATGTTCTCGCGATCGGAAATGGCGGCATGACGGCGCGCTGGGTCGTCGCGGCGATGCTGGCGGCCGCGGCCCCCGCGGCGGCGGAGGACCTGGCGCCATCGCTCGCCGCCTGGCACGGGACGTGGACCGGCGAAGGGACCGCCTTCGGCAAGGCAGCGACGGCAACGCTGGTGATCAAGGCGGCGCCCGATGGCAGCGCGACGGTGCTCGCCTATCAATTGGCGGTGCCGGGAACGCCGCCGATCGCCTATGCGGCCGAGGCGACTTACCGTGTCGATGCCAAAGGGCGGGTGAGCGGCCGCTGGACCGATAAGGACGGCCGAACACGGCCGATCGGCGGGCGCGTTTCGGGGTCGGAATGGCACAATCTGTGGGGCAGCGCCGACGTCGAAATCGGTCGCTCGACCTACGTGCTCGAAGCGTCCGATCGGATGATCGTCACCGATTCGGTGTTAAAGGATGACAGCAGCTGGCGCGGCTTTGCGGCGCTGCGCTTTGAGAGAAAATCCTGAAATCAGGCTTTTTTACGGGCAGCCTATCCGGCGCGCAAAAAAAGAGGGCCGGGACTTGCGTCCCGGCCCAGCCTTTCAGGCTCTCCCCTCCTGAAACTGTTGACGCAATGAATGCCATATTAATGTCATGTTGAAAAGGCCTAAAATTGCGGCAGAGTTGCCTAAATATTGTGCAGTGCAGCGTGCAGCAAAAAAGGCACCGGTTCGCACCCGAACCGGCCCCTTTCCTGGTCCTAGAACGTCTTGCGCGCGGTGATGCCAAAGGTGCGCGGCTGGCCGACCGTATAGCCGAGGCGCGCGCGCCCGCCGCGTTCGCGATCGAACGACAGCAGCGCATTTTCGTCGAACAGATTGTTGACGTAAGCGATCAGCGACAGGCCGTTGTCGAAGTCGACCCCGGCGCTGAGATTGACCAGCTGATAGTCGGGCAATTGCAGGTCGACCGTCGTCGATGCGCCCGCCGGAGCGCCGCCGAATGGCAGCCCGTGGACGAAGGTCCGCGGATTGTTTTCCTGGTCGGCCGGCTGGGTGAAGCGGGTGCCGACATGCTGGAATGATGCGGCGACATACATGTTCGCCGTATCGCCGATCGGCCATTCATAGCTGCCCGACGCCGACAGCTGGAATTTGGGTACCGACGGCAGACGGTTGCCTTCGCGGATCCCGGTCGTCGCGGCCAGCACGCCAGGCAGCGTCGAATCGAATTCGGCCTCGATCAGGCTACCCGACAGGTTGAAGTCGAGCCCGTCGGCGGGTGACAGGCCGAGTTCGAATTCGACCCCCATCGAATGCGCCTTGGGCACGTTGAACACGACACGCGACGAACAGCTGCCGGCATCGAGCGTGACTTGCAGGTTCTTGATGTCGTTGTAGAAGCCCGCGGCGTTGAAGGTGAAGCCGCGGCCCTGCGATTTCACGCCAAGCTCGTAGTTCCACAGCGATTCGTCGTCATAATCCTGGAAGCCGCCGAACAATGCGGCATCGGCGGGCGAACAGAGCGGCAGGTTGAGCGGATCATTGACCCCGCCGAGGCGGAAGCCCTTCGACGCCTGCGCGTTGACCGTCACCGCATCGCTGAGGTCGTAGGACAGCAGGAAGCGCGGGGTGAAGCCGCTCGACTTGGTGCTGTCGGTGCGGTTGTCGCCATTGGCGAACAGGCCGCCCGATTTGAAGCTGCGCGTTTCCTTGAAGTCGTAATAGCGCCCGCCCGCCGTGGCGGTGAAGGCTTCGCTGAGGTCGTAGCTGACCTCGCCGAACAGCGCGAACTGCTTGATGTCGTAGGGCAGGAAGGCGTTGTACGGCGAATTGGCAGCAAAGCCGTTGGCGACCGCTGCCGAGGTGCCGGCGCCGAGCGTGGCATCGGTGACCGCGTCATAGCCCGGGGTCGGCAGCGTCTGGGTATAGACGCGGTCGACTTTCGAATAAAAGGCGCCGACGACCCACTGGAACGGGCTGTCATTGTCCGACGCAAGCCGCAGCTCCTGCGACCAGGTTTTGAGGTCGGTGGTATCGAGCAGGTTCGAGGGCAGCAGCACCCCGGCGTCGGGATAGCCAAGATCGACCGACACCGACCCGGTGAGCGCGCTGGCGTCGCGGCTGACCAGGATGTCGCGGTTGATATAGCTGGTCACCGAGGTCAGCTTGGCACCGCCAAGGCCGACATTGACGTTCAGGTCGGCGATCAGCGTTTCATCCTCGAACCCCTCACGCAGCAACAGATATTGCTCGCGCTCGTCATAGGTGACCTGCGGCCGCGTCGTCGTGAAGCGGTTGCCGTAGAGGTTGTAGATGTCCTGGCGGTTGAAGCCGTCGGCGGTGATCTTTTGATACACCACGCGCGGGGTGATCGAGAAATTGTCGCTGGGTTCAAAGGTCAGCGCGAGGCGGCCGCCATAGCGTTCGCCGCTGTTGACATCGTCGCCGCCCGCCGGGCCGACCGCGTTGATGAAGCCGCCGTAGCGGGTGTAATAGCCGACGGCGCGGATCGCTGCGGTGTCGCCCATCGGGATGTTCACGGCGCCCTTCAGATGGCCGCCGATATCGTCGCCATCGACGAGGTTGAGGTTCGCCTCCACGCTGCCCTCCATCACCCCGATCTTGGGCTGGTTGGTGATATAGCGGATGGTGCCGCCGACCGAACCCGACCCGAACAACGTCCCCTGCGGCCCGCGCAGCGTTTCGACGCGGTTGAGGTCGTACAGATCGACGTCGGGGGTGAACAGCGACAGCGAGATCACACTTTCGTCGAGATACACCCCGACCTGTTCCTTGACCCCCGGCTGGTCGCGCACGACCTGCCCGGCGGACACGCCGCGCACCGACACCTGGCTCTGACCGGGCCCGAGGTTCTGGACCGACAGACCCGCGACGTTGCGTGACAGATCCTCCAGCGTCACGGCGCCCGATTTCTGGATGTCCTCGGCCGTCTGGGCGTTGATCGAGAAGGGAATGTCCTGAAGATTGGCGTCGCGTTTGGTCGCGGTGACGATGATGATGTTGCTGTCGTCGTCGGCGGCGCCGGCCTCTTGGGCGAGCGCGGGCGTGGCAACAGGAACCAGCGCGAGCGTCGAAAGCCCGGCCAGCAGCATAGTGCGAGCATGCATGGTGATATCCTCTCTGTAACGCGCGCGGCTATGTTGCCGCGTCGCGCCGCAAGAGGTGCGCCTGTCCGGGGCAATTCGCAATGGTCCGCGAATCCCGCGCAACAAAATTACCGAGAGCTGTTGCGCGGCGGCCACAGTAGCCGAATGCAAGCGTGCGGCGTCGCAGGCCAAAAAAATGGCCGGGGATAAACCCCTGGCCCGTGGCCAATTTGGCCACAATCAAAAAAATGGCCGGGGATAAACCCCTGGCCCGTGGCCAATTTGGCCACAATCAAAAAAATGGCCGGGGACAAGCCCCGGCCAGTGGTTCGCAGGAGGAACCTGGTGAGGATCCCGCCGCCGTCTTTTGAAAGGAGAGACGTGCGGCGACGGGTATCCTGTCTCGTGTAATCAGTAGTTGTAGGCGCGCTCGCCATGCTCTGCGAGGTCGAGCCCTTCCTGCTCGACGTCCTTCGACGGGCGCAGGCCGATGGTATATTTGAGGCCGAGGAACAGCACCACGCTGACCACGCCGGTCCACAGCACGGTGGTGCCGACGGCCCAGATCTGGGTCATCACCTGACCGGTCAGGTCGAACTCGCCGGCCACGGCGACGGGCGCGGTGTAATCGATCCAGCCCTGACCGCCCCATGCCGGGTTGGCGACGAAGCCGGTGCCGATCGCGCCGATGATGCCGCCGACGGCGTGGATGCCGAACACGTCGGCCGTGTCGTCATATTTGAGTTTCTTCTTCACCGTGGTGACGAAGAAGAAGCAGCCCAGCGAGGCGACGGCGCCGAGCAGGATCGCGGTGCCGGGGTGGGCAAAGCCCGCCGCCGGGGTGATCGCGACCAGACCGGCGACGACACCCGAAACCCCGCCCAGGAGCGAGGGTTTCTTGTGGATGATCTGCTCGATGATCGCCCAGGTCGCCCCCGCAGCAGCGGTAGCAACGAGCGTGTTGATGAAGGCCAGCGCGCCGAAGGCGTTGGCTTCCAGGCCCGAACCGGCGTTGAAACCGAACCAGCCGATCCACAGCAAGGAGGCGCCGATCATCGTCATGACCAGATTGTGCGGCGGCATCGGTTCTGTGTTGTAGCCAAGGCGCGGACCGATCACGAGGCAGCCGACCAGACCGGCGATGCCAGCGTTGATGTGGACGACGGTGCCGCCGGCAAAGTCGAGCGCACCCCAGCCCCACAGCAGGCCCATGTCGGTCGGTGCGGCATGCAGGAAGTCCGGTCCGGCCCAATACCACACCATGTGGGCGATCGGGAAATAGGCCAGCGTCAGCCACAGCACCGTGAAGATGATCAGCGGCGTGAACTTCACGCGCTCCGCAAACGCCCCGACGATCAGCGCCGGCGTGATGCAGGCGAAGGTCATCTGGAACACCACGAAGACATATTCGGGGAGATAGACCCCGTTCGAGAAGGTCGCGGCAAAGGTCGTCACATCGACGCCCGATAGGAACGCCTTGTCGAGCCCGCCGAACAGCGACGGGAAGGGCGTGCCGGTCGAGGTGAAGGCCATCGAATAGCCCCAGCTGAACCAGACGAGCGCCGCGACGCAGACGATCGTCAGCACCTGCATCAGCACTGACAGCATGTTTTTGGCGCGGACCAGGCCGCCATAGAACAGCGCCAGCGCGGGCACCGACATCATCAGGACCAACGCCGAGGCGACGAGCATCCACGCCACGTCGCCCTTGTTCACCATCTCGGCGGTGGGCACGAAAGCGGCGGGCGCCGCCGCCTCAACTGCCGGCGCGGCCGGTGCGGCGACCGCGGTCGCCGCTTCCTGCGCCCAGACAGGAAGCGCGGCGAACAGCGCGAGGCCCACGGCCCCGGCGCCCGCCGCAATCTTGTTTGCGAACGTCATAGTTTCCCCCTTTGTCATCACAATGCCGCCTCGCCGGTCTCGCCGGTGCGGATGCGCACGGCCTGACCCACGTCGAGAACGAAAATCTTGCCGTCGCCGATCGACCCGGTGCCGGCGCTTTGCTGGAGCGTTTCGACCACCCGCGGCGCGAGCGCGTCGTCACAGACGAGCTCGATCTTCACCTTCGGCACCATGTTGGTGGCGTATTCGGCGCCGCGATAGATTTCGGTCTGCCCCTTTTGCCGGCCGAACCCCTTGACCTCGGTCACGGTCATGCCGGCGATACCCAAGCCGGTGAGCGCTTCGCGCACCTCGTCGAGCTTGAATGGTTTAATGATTGCCAGGATCAATTTCATGATGCCCCCTTTTACCCAATAGCACCATGTTGCACTGCAACAGCCGTGCCAGATTGCGCGGGCGGCAGAAAAGTTAACATTTTGTGACGGATTGGGAGGTGATGGGCGAAGATTCGGTCGATTGCTGGGCAGGGGAGGCAGGAATTTGCCTAATTTTTGGGCAGCAATGTCGGTTGAGCCTTGCGCGCAGCCAAGGCGACAAACAATGGCCGGTTTCGACCGGTAGCGGACATAAACTTTCGTTATCCCGGACTTGATCCGGGATCCATCTGCTCTCTCAAGATCACGGCAGCGCAAGGGGGCATGGACCCCGGATCAAGTCCGGGGTGACGAGGGTGGGGGACGTCCGCTCCCCACCCCGAGCAGACATCCGATCCTGCTGCTATCCCGCAGCCCTAAACCGCGCCCAGATCGGCAGATGATCCGACGCCCGCGCCGCGAGCGCGCTGCGGTGCACCCCGGCGTCGATGGCTTCGAGGTCGGGTGAGGCAAAGATGCGGTCGAGTTTGGCGACCGGGCGGCGGCTGTGGAAGCTGTGACCGGTGTCGACCAGCCGGTGGCGCTCGCCGAAATCGTGCAGGCACCCGCCGGTGGCGCGCCATTCGTTGCAGTCGCCCATCAGGATCGTCGGTAGCTCCTCGCCGTCGGCGACATGGTTCAGGATTGCGCGCGCCTGTTGCCGCCGCCGCAGCCCCGAAATGTCGAGGTGCATGCCGACCACCCGCAATCTGGTATCGCCGATGCGGATCGTCGCCGCGACCGCCCCGCGCGGTTCGAGCGTCGGCAGGTGGAGCGCGTGGCTTTCCTCGATCGCGGCGCCCTTGCGGACCAGCAGCGCGTTGCCGTGCCACCCGATGCTGTGCGGGCGTCCGGTCAGCCCGACCGGGACATAGTCGCTATGCTCGTCGAACATATGTGGCGGGATCGCGCTGGCGCGGGTGCCGAACCGCCGGTCGGCCTCTTGCAACGCGACGATGTCGGCGTCGAGTTCGCCGAGCACCGACAGCACCCGTCCGGGATCGCGGCGGCGGTCGAGCCCGATGCCCTTGCGCATATTGTAACTGGCAACTTTGATCATGGTCTCAGCGGTCTAGCGCTCCAGCCGCCAAGCCGTTCCCCGGATCGTCAAATTCCGCCAGCAATGCCCGCGCTTCGTCCAGATCCTCGTCGAGCACCATGATCCGCACCGGGATCATCAGCCCGACGCTTTCGGCGATGTTCATGCCGGCGTCGAAGCACACCGCATGCACCCCGGCGCTTTCGATCCGCCCGCGCAGCAGTTCGGCCTCAGCGCCATTCGGAATTCGGACCAGTTCGACCAATGGCATCAGGCGGTCTCGCCCTCGATAAACCGGTCGGTCGGGCGCGTCGGCAGACCATCGATGCTTTTGGTGCGGCCCAGCGTCTTTTCGACCCACAAGGCGCGGTCGGCCTGGCGGTGATATTTTTGCAGTGTGTCGCGTTCGTGCTGCAACTCCATCATCGGTACGCCCCAACCGCAGCTGGTCTGGACGCTCTCCACGTCGATGACGAAAATCTGGCGGGTGCCGGGCAGCAGGGTGAAATGCGCCGCAAGCACGTCCCACTCATCGTCCTGCGGCAGCACCGGGCGCCCGCGGCCATAGATGCGCAGGATCAGCGCGCTGCGGTCAAAGGCGCAGAACATGATTGTGATGCGCCCGTCTGCGGCAAGGTGCGCGTGGGTCTCGTTGCCCGATCCGGCGAGGTCGAGGTAGGCGACCTGATTGTCGGACAATATGCGAAAGCTGTCGGCATAGCCTTTGGGCGACAGGTTGATGCGTGCATCGGCGGCGGCGGTTGCGGTGAAATAGACCGGCTGTTTCTCGATGAAGGCGATATGTTTGTCGGTCAGCGTGTCGGTGAAGTCGGCCATGGCTGGGCTCCGCGCCGCAAAAGGATGGTGGATCGCGTCCGCCCTATCACCAATTCTTGCCCGCTTCTATCGCCTCCGCCTCGTCATCGCGTGTCGCGCGGCCCAGCGCCTCGTTGCGGTGCGGGAAACGGCCGAAGCGATCGATGATGTCGAAATGCTTTTGTGCGTAATCGAGGAACATCGGGTCGGCGAGCTGGCCCATCAGGCGCAGCGATTCGCGCTGATCGGCGATGTCTTCGCTATGTTCGAAGGGCAAATAGGCGAACTGCCGCCGTTCGTCGGGCCAGGCCTGATCCCATCCCTTTTCGACGATGCCGCGCGCGATGGCGCGGGCGAGCGGGTCGGTGGCAAAGGCATCGGCATGGCCGCGAAAGATGTTGCGCGGCACCTGATCGAACAGGATCGCGGCGGCGAGCGCGGTGTCGGGATCGGTCAGGAAGGCTTCGGCGGGTCGCGAGCGCAGCGCTTCGTGCCAGCCTTCGGCAAGGTCGCGCACCGCCTTATCGAAATCGGCGCCGCCGCGATACCAGTCGTCGTGGCCGTGGGCGACAAACCAGAAGGCAAGGAGCTGCTGCGCCCAGTCGGTGGGCGGGGTGGCGGGCGTTTCCAAAGCGTTCGTCATTGCGAGCGCAGCGAAGCAATCCAGAGCGGTTTATGCAACCCCTGGATTGCTCCGCTGCGCTCGCAATGACCAAATATCGCTATTCGCCCTTCACGCGCCGATACGGCACGAATTTGCCCAGCGAGACGAAGCCGTTGTACATGTTGCTGCCGCGATCCTGGAGCTGGACCGTGTCGATGCTGCACAGCTGGCCGGTCGGCAACTTGGTGACCAGAATATCGTCGTCGTCGAGCGACTGGGCGCCGCCCTCGGGCCGATTGACCCACAGGGTGCTGCCGATGCGATAGACGATCGCGGTGTTGTCGATCACCTGGCTGCTGCTGACGGTCGACAGCTGGATGCAATCCTGCGGCTGACCGGCGACGCGGCCTTCGAGCAGTTTGGCGAGGCGGTCCTCGGGCGCCTGCCGCTCCATGGCGGAAGCGGTAGCGGGCATTGCCGCGATGGCGGCGGCGGCGACTATAGCGGTGATCAGCGGGCGCATGGTCCGACTCCTGTCTTGCTCAATACCCTACCTGATGCCGCCATACCCGCGCCGGGGTGAACAAGGGCTGACTGATGACGGCATTTGCGGGATTCAGCACGCCCCATCGGGCAGCGGGATGCCGAGCGGGCCTTTGCATTTCTTCTTTTTCGCCGGTGGCGCGGCGGTGCCGCTGCTCGCGTTCGCGCCACTCGCAGATCCGTTCTGGCCGCCAAAATCGGCGCCGATCAGCAGGCTGGTGTGCGAGCGGAAGCGGACTTTTGCGGTCCAGTCGATGTTCCACACCGCATTGCCCGCGGGTTTGGGCGGGTAAGAGAAATTGGCCTCGGGGCCAAAGGCGTTGAGGTTGCCGAACATCATCTCGCCCGACGCCTTTTTGACCTCGGCCGGGATCGCACAGCTGGTCTGTGCAGGAGGCATCACGACTTTCTTGGTCACCAGCCCGGCAACGGTCGACGGCGGCAACCAGTCCCACAGCCCGCCGCCGAATTCGCGGGCGTTGCTGCTGGTCCACCACACCATGTCGCCGCCCGCCCCACCGCGGTCCATGCCGCCGAACGCCCAGGCGACATAGCCGGTCGCGGGGGCGAGCTGGTTCCAGCGGACCATCACCGATCCGTCGCCCTGCATGGACGTCGAGGCGTTCAGCGCGGGCATATAATCCTGCGCCAGGGTGAAGTTGATCTCCGGCCCGACATTGCCCGCGATCCGGTGGGCGCCGAGCAGCGACGACCCCGACGGCGGCTGTTTCGACGATTTGCTGTTCGGCCACCCGGCATAGGATTTGCTGTTCGACGTCATCACTTCGCGGATGCGCGGCACGGTGGTGGTATAGAGGTTGGGGGGCATCTGTCCGGCGGCGAGCTTGGCGAAATCGATGATCACCGGCTGCCCCGGCCCGGCCTTGGCGCCGCAGCCCCAGAACAGGAGCAGTCGGCCCTTGGGGCGTTCAAAATCCTTCGGCAATTCCGACGTGCCGGTTTCGTCCTGCCGCTTGCCGGGTTCGGGCCCCCATAGCGGCACCGATTTGCCGAGCTTGGCCTGCGGCAGAAAGAAATGGTCGGCCTTGACCGGCGGTGCGGTCGGCGCCTGGTTCGATCCCAGCCGCAGCTCCAGAGTGTGCGCGACCTTGCCCTCCGGTCCGCCGCCGAACATCATGCCCATGACATTGCCGACCCCGCGGCCCCCCGCCGCCATCGCGGCGAAGCCCGATGCGGTCGCGACGTCCATTTCATAACGTTCTTTGGGACCGGTGCTCTTCTGCGCGGAGCCGGGGACAGCGGCGAGCATCGCGGCGATGGTCGCAACGGAAACAAAACGCAGACTCGAACGCATGAATATCCTCCCTGTTGCCGGGGGAGACCCGGCGGATGATGCGACCCGATTCTTGTTCTGTTTGAAGGACTATAAGCGCGGGAAGGGGCGCCGCCAAGTGAGGTGCGTCACAACGCTATCGTCACCCCGGACTTGATCCGGGGTCCATGCAGCGGGCGGCGACTATGGATCCCGGATCAAGTCCGGGATGACGACAGTGGCTGGCGACGGTTTACGCCGTCCCGCCCACGGTCAGCCCGCTGACCAGCAAGGTCGGCTGGCCAACGCCTGCAGGAACGCTCTGGCCGCCTTTGCCGCAGATGCCGATGCCTTCGTCGATCGCCATGTCATTGCCGATTCCCATGACCTTGGTCAGCACGCTCGGCCCGTCGCCGATCAAGGTCGCGCCCTTGATCGAATCGCCGATCTTCCCATTCTCGATCTTGTACGCCTCGGTACAGCTGAACACGAATTTTCCCGACACAATATCGACCTGTCCGCCGCCAAAGCTCTTGGCGAAGATACCGTTTTTGACGCGGCTCAGCAGTTCGGCGGGATCGTCGCTGCCGCCCTTCATGAAGGTGTTGGTCATGCGCGGCATTGGGGCATGGGCGAAACTTTCGCGGCGGCCGTTGCCGGTAGGCTCCGTCCCCGTCAGCCGCGCGTTGAGGCGGTCCTGCATATAGCCCTTGAGGATGCCGTCCTCGATCAGCACCGTCTCACCCGTTGGCGTGCCTTCGTCGTCGATGCTGAGCGAGCCGCGGCGGCCGCCGCCGACCGGGCTGTCCATCGCGCCATCGTCGACCACCGTGACGCCGGGGGCGGCAACGCGCTGGCCGATGCGGCCCGAAAAGGCGCTGGTGCCCTTGCGGTTGAAATCACCCTCCAGCCCGTGGCCAACCGCTTCGTGGAGCAGAACCCCCGGCCAGCCGGGGCCGAGCAGCACGGTGAACTCGCCCGCCGGGGCGTCGACGGCGCGAAGGTTGACGAGCGCCTGCGCCAGCGCTTCGTCGATCGCACGGTTCCACTGCGCGGGTTCGAACAGATGGTCGTACATGTACCGCCCGCCGAGCCCGAACACGCCGGTTTCGCGGCGGCCGTTTTCTTCGACGACGATCGAGACGTTGAGGCGGACCAGCGGGCGGATGTCGGTGGCGAGGAAACCGTCGGCGCGGACGATCTCGACCACCGACCAGCTGCCCGCGAGGCTCACCGACACCTGCGCGATGCGCGGGTCGCGGGCGCGCGCGGCGGCGTCGATTTCCTGACACAGCGCGACCTTCTTCGCGAACGGGATCAGGTCGAGCGGGTTCGCTTCGTCATACAGGTGGCGGTTGGTGCGCGGCGGCGGCGCGGCGTGCGGCTGGTTCGACGGATCGAGCAGCGCCAGCGTTTCGGCGGCGCGGCGGATTGCCCCGGCGCTGATTTCGCTGGCATGGGCAAAGCCGGTCATCTCGCCCGACACGGCGCGCAAACCGAACCCGGCGTCGGTCGAATAATCGGCGGTCTTGAGGCGCCCGTCGTCGAAGCCGAAGCTCTCGGTCGCGCGATATTGCAGGTACAGCTCGCCGTCGTCGGCTTTCGCCAGCGCTTCGCGCGCGAGCGCCTGCGCCAGATCGGGGTCGAGCGCGTCGGCGCGATAGAGGAACCGGCGGGGGTCGGTGGGACGGGTCATGCGGCCGATATAGGCACGGGTGCGCGTCGGCGCAAACCGTCATGGCGTAATTAAAGGTAGTTCACGGTCAGCGTGAAGGTGCCGCTGTAATCGCCAGGCGCCTGATTCGCGGGAACGGTCAGGGTGCCGCCGATATAATAGGTCTGCACGCCGCTGGGCAGCAACGTGCCGCCGAGCAGGGCGATGCCGCCGCCGCCGGTGCTGGCGGCGCGGACCAGCGTCGCGGTCATCGCCGGGGCGCCGCCGCCGATGCGCGCCAAGGTCACCGACGTGCTGCCCGACACGGTGATCAGAAAAATGCCGCCGGTGCCCTGAAACACCGCACGCTGTGCGCTCGTGCCGACCAGCGTCACGCCGCCGCCCGAGGTGCGGGCATTGGTCACCGGGTTGATGGTTACCGTGCCACCCGCCGCGCCGCTGACGAGCGTCCCGAAATCGAGATCGTCGGTCTTGATCAGTGTGTTCGGGCGCACGACGGCGGCATTGACGGTGACATTGGTGTCGGCGGCGTGGACCGGCCCACACAGCAGCGCGCCAGCCGCGACGGCGGCGGTGCTCAGGGCGCGGGCCGCGTCCTGACAGTTTCTGGTCCCTCGAATCCCCACAGATTCTGCTCCTGTCTGGCACAGATATGCCAGCGGGATGTGAGTCGTTGATGCACAGGGTTGGTAAAGAGGCTGTTTACGTCTGACCGCCCGCCGCGGTGATCAGGCGTGGTCGGCGATCCCGCCGCTCAGAATGAAGCGACGGTCGCAATAGCCGCAATCGGCAAAGCCCGCGTCGGGATCGATTTCCAGCCACACGCGCGGGTGACCGAGCGCGGCGTCGGCGAGGCCATCGCCGGTGCCGTCGCAAGCGATGCGGGTTTTGGGGGTGCGGATGGTTTCGGGCGCAGGCTGGGTCATCGACCGCGCCCATAGCAAGCGCGCGGGGCGGGAGCAATCGGGGTCTGCGCCAAGGGGGCTAGATGGGTGGGAACATGCGGCACCGGCAAGCATTCTTGCGAATACAGGTGGTCATCCGGTGCCGCTTCTTCCCCCACAGAAGCTCTAGAGATAATTGAGTGTCACCGTGAAGGTGCCGCTGTAATCGCCCGGCGCCTGGTTGGCGCCGACCTCTAGCGTCGCGCCGACCGGGAAATTATAGTTGCCGAGCGGTGAGGTGATCCGGAAGCGCGTCGGCGAGGTCGACAGCACCGCAGTCGGGGTGCTGCCGATTTCAAAGGTGCGGGCGCGCATCCGCACCCCCGGCCCGTTGAGCCAGATCGTATTCGATCCGAGCGAGATGTTGACTTCGCGATTAAGGCTGCCGAGGCCGGCAAAACGCGCGGGCTCGCCGCCATTGCCGGCCAGCGTGACACCGCCGGTGCGGCTGCGCGAACCATCGGGTTCCAGGGTCACCGTACCGGCGACGTTCGACGGAATGATGTCGCCAAAGCTGAGGTCGTTGACCTTGAAGAAAGAGAGCGGGCGCAGCACGATGGCTTCGCTCTGGCCCTGCGCGGTCTGCTGGGCATGGGCCGGCACCGCAACGGCCGAGGCCATCATCAGCGCGCAGGCGGCGATGCCGCGCAGCGCGAGCTGCGGGTTATTTATGCGTCTGGTCCTCACAGAATTGGTCCTAGCGGCAAGTTTCCAACATAGCGTTAACGCGGCGCTGGGCAAATGCGGCCGGGGCGATGGGGGCTTTTACACGCGCGGGCGCGCGGCTATGGCACAGGCCATGACCGAAGCCGCCATCCGCATCGACGCCGTGTCCAAAACCTATGCCGGCGGCAAGCAGGCGCTCGACAATGTCAGCTTCGACGTGCCGAGGGGCCAGATTTTCGGGCTGCTCGGCCCCAATGGCGCGGGCAAGTCGACGCTGATCAATATATTGGCGGGGCTGGTCAACAAGACGGCGGGATCGGCGAGCATCTGGGGCTTCGACATCGACGCCGACCCGCGCAACGCCAAATATTCGATCGGCATCGTACCGCAGGAAATCGTCTTCGATCCTTTTTTCACGCCGTTCGAGACACTGGAGAATCAGGCTGGGCTGTACGGCGTGCCGAAGGGCAAGCGCATTTCGGACGACCTGCTTGCTGCGGTGCATCTCACCGACAAGCGCGACGCCTACGCCCGTACCCTGTCTGGCGGCATGAAGCGCCGGCTGCTGGTGGCCAAGGCGATGGTCCATTCGCCGCCGATCATCGTGCTCGACGAACCGACCGCGGGGGTCGACATCGAACTGCGTCAGCAGCTGTGGTCCTATGTCCAGTCGCTCAACGACCGCGGCGTGACGGTGGTATTGACGACGCATTATCTCGAAGAAGCCGAAGAGCTGTGCGACCGGATTGCGATCATCAATCATGGCCGACTGATCGCCAACAAGCCGACGCGCGAGCTGGTCGATATGGCGCGCGAGAAGATCGTTGTGGTGACGCTGGACGAAGACATCACCGACTTGCCGACGCACCCGGCGTTCGACAAGATCGAGCGCGAAGGGACGCGCGGGCTGGCGATCAGTTACAACAAGGATCGCATGAACGCGGGCGAAGTGCTCGCCGCAGTGAATGCGATGGGGCACGGCATCGTCGATGTGTCGACACGCGAGGCCGATCTGGAAGATGTGTTCCTGAATTTGACGCGCAGCGCCGCCTGACCATTCAACGCCGCGTCAGGCGCGCTGCGACCCCGAAATGATCGGACGCATATTCGCCGCCCACCGGCTGCTCGCCGATGACGCGGGCGCCGGCCACCGCGAAGGCGGCGGGTTCGACGAAGATATGATCGATCACCCGCGGTGCGTGGCCACGCGCGGGATTGAGCGTCGTTGCCGTAGCGCCCGGCGGCAGCGCCGACACGAAACGCGGCGGCCCCATTGCGCGCAGTCCCGGGTCATCGAGCGGCGCGTTGAAATCGCCCATGACGATCAGCGGCACCCCGTCGGTCGGTAGCCAGCCGATGAGGTCGGCAAGCTGCTCGGCACGCACCGCCCCCGCCTCGGGCTGCCACGCCAGATGGGTGCCGACGATGTCGACCGGCCCGGCAGTGGTCCGCACCCGGACGCGGATCGCGGTGCGTGAATCGGCGAGCGGCGCCAGCTTGCGCCGGGCGACCTCGATCACCGGCAGGCGGGTCAGGATGGCATTGCCATACCGTTTCGGCGCGCCTTCGGGCTCGACCGCGACGAAATGGACGTAGGGGTAGCCCAGCGCCTGCGCGATCGTATCGGCCTGGTTGGGCAGCCCCTTGCGCGCATCTTCGAGCACTTCCTGCAACGCGATGACGTCGGCATCGACGGCGCGCAGCGCGGCGGTCAGCAGTTGCAGCCGCACCGGCCACTGTCCGCCCGCATCGTGCCAGATGTTGAACGTTGCGACCGAGAGAGCGGACGCCGCACCCGGCATCATCGTCGCACAGCCGGCGATCGGCAGTGCCGCCAGCCCGGCGAGCACCATGCGCCGCTGAAGCTCGGCTTTAGGCATCACGACTATTCCCCTTGCTGGCGACCATCGATCCCCCCTGTCGCAGGCCGCCTCGCTGTGCAACAGAGGCGTGCATGAGTGAATACGATGTCATCATCATCGGTTCGGGCGCCGCCGGACTGACCGCGGCGATCGCGCTGGCCGATCATTGCAAGGTGCTGGTGCTCGCCAAGGGCGAGCTGACCGGCGGCTCGACCGCCTGGGCGCAGGGCGGCATCGCCGCGGTGCTCGACGCGGGCGACACGTTCGAAAATCACATCGAAGACACGATGGTCGCAGGCGGCGGATTGAACCGGCGCGAGACGGTCGAATTCGTCGTCGAAAATGCGCCCGCCTCGATCGAGCGGCTCGCCCTGATGGGCGTCCCGTTCAACAAGGATGCCGAGGCGCTGCACCTGACGCGCGAGGGGGGCCATTCGCACCGCCGCATCGTCCATGTCGATGACGCGACGGGCTGGGCGGTGCAGGCGGCTTTGCTCAAGACCGCGGAGGCGCATCCGAACATCACCCTGCTACCGGGGCAGGCGTGCGTCGATCTGATTACCGGGCGGCACGAGGAGCGTTATTCGGGGTCGGGTCGAGTGTGGGGCGTCTATGCGCTCGACGAAAAGAGCGGTAAGGTTCACGCGCATGTCGGCCGCGCGACCATCCTGGCGAGCGGCGGGGCAGGGCGTGTCTATCAATTCTCTACAGCCCCGCGGGGCGCGACTGGCGACGGCATCGCGATGGCGTGGCGCGCCGGGTGCCGCGTGTCGAACATGGAAATGATGCAGTTTCACCCGACCTGCCTCTACAACCTCGACGTCAAGAATTTCCTGATTACCGAGGCGGTGCGTGGCGAAGGCGGCATCCTGAAGCACCCAGTCACCGGGCATCGTTACATGCCCGATTATGACGCCCGCGCCGAACTCGCGCCGCGCGATGTTGTGGCGCGCGCCAACGATGACCAGATCAAGCGGTCGGGGCTCGATTATGTCCATCTCGACATCAGCCATCTCGATCCCGATTTCGTCGCGGGGCATTTCCCGAACATCTATGACAAGCTGCTGACGCTGGGGATCGACATGACCCGGCAGCCGATCCCGGTGGTCCCGGCGCAGCACTATACCTGCGGCGGCATCCTGATCGACCTGGCCGGGCGCACCGACCTGCCCGGGCTTTATGCCGCGGGCGAATGCACCGAAAGCGGATTGCACGGCGCCAATCGCCTCGCGTCGAACAGCCTGCTGGAATGTTTCGTGTTCGGCGAGGCGGCAGCGAAGGACATCATCGCGCGCTGGGACCAGCTGGAGGCCCCCCCGGCGATCCGTGCCTGGGATGAAAGCCGCGTCACCGACTCCGACGAAGAGGTGATCATCAAACAGAACTGGACCGAAATCCGCCGTTTCATGTGGAATTATGTCGGCATCGTGCGGACGACGAAGCGGCTGGAGCGCGCCCAGCATCGCATCAACATGATGACCGGCGAGGTCGAGGATTATTACGGCCACTTCCGCGTCACCACCGACCTCATCGAACTGCGCAACCTGCTGCAATGCGCCGAGCTGATCGTGAAGAGCGCGCTCCACCGCAAGGAAAGCCGCGGGCTGCACTACACGCTCGATTACCCGGCGATGCTGCCGCAAGCGGTCGACACGGTGCTGGTGCCCTAGCCACCCAGCGCGGCGTGCAGCGGGTCGCCGGGCTTGAGCGCGAGCAGATAGGTCTGGGCGCGGTCCAGGACCGTGTCGTCGCGCGGGGTCAGTCGGTCGGGGTGGATTTCGTGGATCGTGTAGCCCTTGGCTTCCAGATGGTGGAGCAGCGTCGCGGGGTCATCGCCCATCCCGCGCAGCATGGCGGGCGAAAATTCGAACAACAGCGCAGGCGCCGTGTCCCCGTCGAGCAGTGCCCCGGCGCCGCGCAGCGCCATCGCCTCGGCCCCCTCGATGTCGAGCTTGATCAGGCGGATCGCCGGTCCCGCGACCAGATCGTCCAAGCGGCGCAGCGCAATTTCGGAACCTGCCCCGCCGAACGACAGGTGATTGCTGCCGATATTGCCGGTGTCGTGGACGACCATGGTGACCACGCCGTTGCGGTCGCCCGCGGCGCAGCGGTGGACATAAATGGTGTCGGCGCCGTTCAGCGCAATATTGGCGTCGAGCAGGTCGGCGGTCGTTGGCGTCGCCTCGACCGCGTGGACGCGGCCGTTCGGACCGACCAGCCGGTGAGCGAGCAATGAAAAGAAACCGATGTTCGCGCCGACATCGACAAAGATATCGCTGGGTTTCAGCGCGGCGGTGATGACCCGCGTCTCCAGGGGCTCCCAGCCGCCGGTGCAATAGATGGTGCGGTCGATGAACTGGCCAAGGTCGAGCCGCATGGCAAAGCCGTGCCGCGTTCGGACGGTGCGGATCTGCCCCCGCACCGCGGCTTCGGGCAGCAGGCGATAGGCGAGGCTGCCGAGCCGCCATTGCCCCTTTTCGAACGGATAGTTGCGGCTGACCCACGCCGCGAGATGTCCGCTGCTGTTCGCCATGGCGCTGGTCCCGCCGGGTCCCGGCGGCTAGCCGCCGACCCCAAGCAACCGGCCGACAAGAATCAGCAGGATAGCGCCGATCACCGATGCGAAGCACCCGGCGCGGTGAAATTCACCGCGAACGCCGCGTGTCGTCGCGAGCCCCGCCAGCAACGAGCCGCCGATGCCGAGCAGGATCGTCGCGATCCACCCCATTTCGACCGCGCCGGGATAAAAGAACCGCGCCAGCGCGCCGATGATCAGGCCCGAGATAATCGCGCCGATAATGTTGATCATGTGCCAAATCCTTCGTTCAAAAACCGCTCCGCCAGCGCGGCGTGCAGCGCCGCGCCGCGCGCCATCACTTTTTCGTCGAGGACCATGCGGTTGCTGTGGAGGCCGCAGCAGGCGCGCCAGTCGCTGCCTTCGGCGCTGGCACCGAGCCAGAACATCGCGCCGGGCACCTTTTCGAGCACATAAGAGAAATCCTCGGCGCCCATCACCGGGTGGTCCATCGTCAGCCACGCCGCTTCGCCAAAGGTCGCCTCGACGACTGACTGGCCGAACGCGACCGCGCGGCTGTCGCAGATGGTGACCGGAAAGCCCTCATCGATCACGATTTCTGCGGTGCAGCCATGCGCCTCGGCGATCGCGGGGACGAGGCGCTTCAACTCGCGCGCGACCATGGCGCGGCGCTCGGGGGACAGGGTGCGGATCGTGCCAAGCATCTCGGCGGTTTCGGGGATGATATTGTTCGTTGTCCCGGCGCTGATCTTTGCGATCGTCACCACCGCCGGGTCGAACACCGACACGCGGCGCGTCACCATCGTCTGGATCGCGGTGACGATCGCGCAGGCGACGGGGATGGGATCGACCGCATCGTGCGGCATCGACGCATGGCCGCCCGCACCCTTGACGGTGATCGACAGGACATCGGACGAGGCGAGCAGCGGCCCGGCGCGCGACGCGAAAATCCCGTGCGGCGCATTGGGCATGATGTGGAGCGCGAACGCCGCGTCAGGCAGCGGGTCGATGATCCCGTCGTCGAGCATGAAGCGCGCGCCATGATGGCCTTCCTCGCCCGGCTGGAACATGAACATCACCGTGCCGGGCAGGCGGTCGCGCGCGGCACAGAGCAGCTTCGCCGCGCCGACGAGCATCGCGACATGCGTGTCATGCCCGCACGCATGCATTGCGCCGCTGGTTTCGGAGGTGAAGTCGAGCCCGGTGTCCTCGACCAGCGGCAGCGCATCCATGTCGCCGCGTAGCAGCACGGTGCGGCCATTGGCCGGTCCGCGCAGGATCGCGACCAGCCCAGTCGTCGAAGGCCCCTCGCGAAATTCGAGCGGTAGGCCGGCCAGCGCGTCCTTGATCTTGGCGAGCGTCTTGGGGTTCTGGAGGCCCAGCTCCGGCTCGCGATGAATCGCGCGGCGCAGGTCGACAAGGTCGTCGAGTAGGGGTTCAGCCTCGGCGGGCCAGCTATGAAGTGTGTCCATATGCCGAGTGTGCCGTCGATCCGCTGTGAAGTCGAGGGGGCGGGGCAACAGTTCAGGCTAGCGCCGCGCGCCGCTGCTTCCGTCCCGCGACCACCCGCAGCACGATCACCGCGACGACCAGCACCACCGGAAGTGCATACCAGCCACTCACCGGGATGCGTTTGCCGTTGGTGAAGATGAAGCTGAGCGCGACGATCCACACGCCCCACCAGTGGAGGCGGCCCCATGCTTTGGGGCCGAGCGCCTTGACCATGCGGTCGAACGAGGTCGCCGCGAGCAGCGCGATGAACAGATAGGCGGTGCCGCCGGTAACGATTGATTTCGGGTTGGTCAGCACCCAGAAGGTGGCGGGATCGGTCTGCCACAGCGCGATGATCACGAGCGCATGGATGAAGTGCGAGATCGCAAAGCCGAGCCCGAGCTGGCGCCTATTGCGGCGCAGCCAGCGCGTGAAGGGGCCGGGCCACAGTTTGAAGGCGGCGGATGCGGCAAAGGCGGCGAGGAACAGGACGAGCGAGGTGCGGGCGGTGGCGCGGATCACCATGCGATAGCCGTCGGTGTCCCAGCCGATGACGAACAGGAAGCCGAGCGACATTGCGGCCAATACCCAAGTCAGCGTCCAGAACAGCCCCCAGCCCTCGGCCCAGCCTTTTTCCGTCGCGGTCGTTGTCGCCGTCATCACATCCTCCGTTTTAAGCCTAGTGTTGCTAGGTATAACTTGCATACCTAGCGTTGCAAAGCTAAATCGGCGGCCATGTCTGCGGAAATGCTCAAGGGGCACCTCGATGCCGTGCTGCTCGCCACGATCGGCGACGATGCGTTGCACGGCTATGCGATCATCGAGGCGATTCGGGCGCGCAGCGGCGGCCATTTCGATCTTCCCGAAGGGACGATATATCCGGCGCTGCACCGGCTCGAACTCGCGGGGCTGCTGGCCAGCCGCTGGGTCCAGTCCGACGGCGGACGCAAACGCCGCGTCTATGCGCTGACCGACAGCGGCCGCCAGTCGCTGATCGAGCGGCGCGCGGGCTGGCAAAGTTTTGCCAGCGGGATCGATCTGGTGCTTGGCGCGCGCGCATGAGTGGGCCGATCGCCACCTATCTGGACGAGCTCGATCACGTCCTCGCGTTTGACCCGCGCCTGTCGCGGCGGGTGCGCGACGAGATCGAATCGCATCTGTGCGACACCGCCGACGAGGTGGGAGAGGCGGATGCGGTGCGCCGGTTCGGGCGCCCCGCCGACATTGCGCGTGCTTATGCCGAGGCGGCGCTGCCCGACCGGTTGCGGAGATCGTGCGTTGCCGCGGCGCTGCTCGGCGGCGCGACCTTGCTGCTGATGCGGCTGCGGACGGTCATTCTCGACCTTCCCGGCGGCGCCGATCCGCTGACCTGGTTCGATCGTGGCGGGATGCTCGCGGCGCTGGCGTGCATCGGCGCGGCGTGGTGGATGGCGTCGCGCAGCCGGATCGCGTTGGTGCGGCGCTGGCTGCATTTTGCGGCGGGGAGTTTGGCGCTGTCGGTCGGGGCCAGCCTGGTGCGCGCGTTTCAAGGTGCGAGCGGCGATTCGGCGCATGCGCTGATCGTCGGGACGGCGCTGGTCGAGCTGTTACTACTCGCCGCGCTGATGGCGCAGCTGGCGCGGCTCGACCGCTACGCGCGGCGGCTGGCGGCCTAGAGCCGTCCTGTTGCGGCGCCTCAATCATCACCGTAGCTCTGAGCTTGTCGAAGGGCGACTATCGCCGTGAAGCGCCCTACGACAAGCTCAGAGCTACGGTCCAATCGGAACAGGCTACGCCCTAGCGCTTTCCCCCGAACAACTGCCGACCCGCCAGATCCAGCATGATTTCCTCGCTGCCGCCGCCGATCGCGTTGACGCGCACTTCGCGGTAGATGCGCTCGACCTTGCTGCCGGTGATATAGGATACGCCGCCCAGCACCTGCGCCGCTTCGCGCGCCACCGACTCCAGCATTCGCGTCGCCTGCACCTTGAGCATCGCAAAGTCGGCAGGGCGGTCTTTGCCCTCGCGGACTTGCCAGGCGGCTAGGTCAACCCACGCCTGCGTCGCCTCGATTTGGCGTTCCATATCGGCAAGCTTGATGCGGATCGACTGGTGACCGATCAGCGGTTTGCCGAACGTCTCGCGTTGCTGCGCCCACTCGGCGGCTTCGGCCATCGCGACGCGGGCGTAGGCACAGCAGCCCATCGCCATGCCGAGCCGCTCTGAATTGAAGTTCCGCATGATGCCGATGAAGCCGCCATTTTCTGGGCCGATCAGGTTGGCGGTGGGGACGCGGACGTCGGAGAAGTGGATTGCGGCGGTATCGCTGCACCGCCAGCCCATCTTGTCGAGCCGCGTGCGCTCGACGCCGGGACTGTCCATGTCGATCAGCAGCAGCGAGATGCCCGCCGCGCCAGGGCCGCCGGTGCGCACGGCGCAGGTCAGCCAGTCGGCGCGCATGCCCGACGTGATGAACATCTTGCCGCCGTTGACGATGTAGCTGTCGCCGTCCCTGACTGCGGTAGTCTTGAGGTTAGCGACATCGCTGCCCCCACTCGCTTCAGTGATGCCGAGCGCGATGATCTTGTCGCCGCTCAGCACGGGCGGCGCGACGCGCTGCTTCAGCTCGTCGGAGCCGAGCGCGAGGATCGGCGGCAGGCCGATACCATGCGTCATCAGCGATGCGCCAAGGCCGCCTGCGCCAACCGCGGCCAGTTCCTCGGTCAGCACCAGGCCGTGGAAATTGTCGAAACCTTCCGAATGACCGCCATATTGCTCGGGATAGCGCAGCCCGAGAATGCCCGCTTCAGCCGCCTTTTTGTGAAGTTCGCGCGGCAATTCGCCCTCGGCTTCCCAACGGTCGATGTGCGGCGCGATCTCGCGTTCGACGAAGCGGCGGACGCTTTGCGCCAGCGCCTCATGGGTTTCGTCATAATAGGGCGAACGGGCGCGCCAGTCGTCGAAAGCTGTCATGATGCGATGCTGCGCGCGGTTGACGTAAACGTCAAGCAGCCGTTTCGGTCGCGCTGTGCGCCGCGGGGTTGCGTCATCCGCTCAAGGACTTAAGGTCGCGCTCCATGCACAAACCAACCCTGCTCGCCGGCCTTGCCGCAATCGCCCTCGTCACCACCCCCGCCGCAGCGCAGAAATCGCCCGAGGCCGTTGCCGAAGCCGCGCTCAAGCGCGCGCCGGTGTTCGACGGTCACAACGACGTGCCCTGGGCGCTGCGCGCGCATGTCGACAATGTGATCAACGGGTTTGATTTCGTCGATACCACCGACACCGCCAAGCCCGACGCGACCCCGCCGCGCATCGCCATGCACACCGACCTCAATCGCCTGCGGAAAGGCCATGTCGGAGCGCAATTCTGGTCGGTATATGTGCCGTCGAACAGCAACGAGCCGCAGGCGATCCAGCAGACGATCGAGCAGATCGACGTGATGAAGCGGCTGATCGCGCGTTACCCGAATGACCTGTCGCTCGCGGCCAATAGCGGTGAACTGCAGGCGCAGATGAAGGCGGGCAAGGTCGCCGGGATGCTGGGGATCGAGGGCGGTCAGTCGATCGGTTCGTCGCTGGCGGTCTTGCGCGAGATGTTCGGCATGGGGGTGCGTTACATGACGCTGACCCACAGCAAGAATGTCCCATGGGCCGACAGCGCGACCGACGCGCCCAAATATGACGGACTGACCGATTTCGGGCGCCAGGTGGTGCGCGAGATGAACCGGATCGGGATGATCGTCGATTTGAGCCACGTCAGCGAAGCAACGATGAAGGACGCGCTCGAAACGTCAAAGGTACCGGTAATGTTCAGCCATTCGGGGGTGCGCGCGGTCAACGACCATCCGCGTAACGTTCCCGATTCGGTGCTGCCCGCGGTCAAGGCGAATGGCGGCATTGTGATGATCGTGTTCCTGCCCGGCTTCCTCGATCCCGTAGTCCGCGCCCACGGCCTCGACCGCACCGCGCTCGAGGCCCGGCTGAAAGCGCAATATTCGGGCGACCCGGCCGCGGTCACCGCGGCGCTCAAGACGTGGGACGCCGCGAACCCGGCGCCCAAGACCCAGATCGCCCAGGTCGCCGCGCATATCGATCACCTAAAGCAAAGCATCGGGGTCGATCATATCGGGCTTGGCGGCGATTATGACGGGATGGATTCGGCACCCGTCGGGATGGAAGATGTCGCGGGTTATCCGGCGCTGTTCACCGAGCTGGCGCGGCGCGGCTATTCACAGGCCGATCTGGAAAAGATCGCGAGCGGCAACATGATCCGCGTGCTGAAGGCGGTCGAAGCCTATGCCGCGAGCCAGAAGGGGCAGCCGCCGGTTGAAACGCCGGTGGTGAAATAGCCTCCGTCATTGCGAGGAGCCGCAGGCGACGCGGCAATCCAGAGTTTGCGTAAACCGCTCTGGATTGCTTCCCCCTGCTTTCGCCGGGGTCGCGATGACGGGTTATAGTCTGCGGTTCTTCCCAAACGGCCACTCTACCGCCCCGCTCGCCCACAGCGCCCACCAAATGATCACCGGTTGCAGCGCCAGTCGCGGGCCGTGGTACCACCAGCTCAAAGTCTCGCCGCCGATCGCGATGTTGGCGAGCGCGTGGTGGAAATTCGCCGGCCACACGCACAGCGCATAAAGCGCCAGCCCCCAGCCCGCGGCCTTGCGCGTCGCCGGGATCAACAGGCCGACCGCGCCCACTATCTCGGCCACGCCGGTGGCGGCGACGATCAGCTCGGGCCGCGGCACCCACGGCGGGGTGATTGCCAGAAACGGCGCCGGGCGCGCCAGATGCGCCCAGCCCGCATAGCCATAAGCGAGCGTGAGTAACCAGCGCAGCGCGGCGCGGACGCGGTCTTTCAACGTCCGATCGCCTCCAGCATCGCCTCGACGCTGACGAATTTCTCGCGCGGATTGCCGTCGAGCGCCGCGGCGACCTCGGCGGCTTCGATCCGCCGCCAATCGGCGAAGGTCACCGGCGTGACCCCGCGACTCGCCAGCAACGCATCGAGCCCCGGGCGCCCGGCCTTGCCCGTGCCGCGCCCGACATCCTCCAGCACCATCTCGGCCACGCGCGCGCCGTCGGGCTTGTTGGTGCCGATCGTCCCCGACGGCCCGCGCCGCGCCCAGCCGACGCAATAGAGGCCGGGCAATATCCGCCCGTCATCATTGGCAAAGCGCCCGCGGCCATGTTCATAAGGGACGCCGGGGATCGGCGGGGTCTGATAGCCGATACAGCTGATGATCAGTCCTGCCTCGATCGCATAGGTCTGGCTGGTGCCATGGCTGCTGAGGTCGGCGCCCAAAGTCGTGCGCTCGACGATCACCCGCTGCGCGTGCCCCTCTCCCTCGATCGCCACCGGCATCGCGAAAAAATCGAAATCGATCGTCACCGGCTTAGCGACCGGGTTGGCGGCAAAGCTGCGCAAATGGGTCACCGACTTGCGCATCCCGGGTTCGAGCAGCGCGTCGTCGCCCTCGGGGGGCAGGTCGGCGGGGTCTACGCGCGGGCTGGCGCGTTCGAGATGACCAAGCTCGCCCAGCTCCTTCGGCGTCATCGCGATTTGGTGCGGGCCGCGGCGACCCAGAATGTGGATATGGCGGACCGCACTTTGCGCCAGTTGTGCGCGCGCATGCGCGACGATGTCGCTGCCCGCGAACTCATCGGCGGTCTTGGCCAGGATCCGCGCCACATCAAGCGCGACATTGCCATTACCGATCACTGCGACCCCGGCGGCGCCCAGCGGCGGGTTCAGCGCGGCGAAATCGGGATGGCCGTTATACCAGCCGACAAAGGCGGCGCTGCCGATCACCCCGGGCAGGTCGGCACCGGGGATGTCCAGCGGCCGGTCGTTGGGCGCCCCGGTCGCCAGCACCACAGCATCGTAGAGTCCCACGAGTTCGTCGATCGTCACATCGGTGCCGACCGACACATGGCCGACGAAGCGGACATTGTCGGCCAGCGCGGTCCCCTCATACCGCCGCGACACCGCCTTGATCGACTGATGATCGGGCGCGACGCCGGTTCGGATCAAACCATAAGGAACGGGCAGCCGGTCGATGACATCGACCGCAATATCCTCTGCTTTCTGAAGTGTTTCGGCGGTGTAATAGCCCGCAGGGCCGGACCCGACGATCGCGATATGACGCATCAACCCACTCCTTCGGGTGTCCGCGCGGGCGCGCGGCCCCTTTGTGTTATGATGCGATGCTAGCGGCGAAATGCGGCAGGGCAAGCGGCCTTGTGCGCAGGCACGACAGCCTGACGGGCGGGCGGCCACAGCGGCCTTGACAGCGCGCCCGTGCAATCATATTGCGCCCGCCTCACGATTGCCCTGTCGTCTAATGGTAAGACTGCGGTTTCTGATACCGCCTATCGAGGTTCGAATCCTCGCGGGGCATCCAAATTTCTGGTATTTTGGTGCAAACGCACAAAGCGGAAAGTGCGGGGTCACCGCAGCTATCGGGGCGGCCCACAAATACCGAGGCTATTTAGAGAATTAGCGGAGCAAACAGGCCGCTGACTGCCGCTGGGCGCAGTGCAGAAAGACTTTGTCGTCGCGATGAGGGCCGCTGGCCCTTGCCGCGTATAGGGCGCGTGACAGCAACAACACTCAGGAACAACATGCAGATCGAGCGCCGCCGTTTCGTCAACCTCACCTTGGGCGGCGGGACCGCCGCGGCGCTTGCGGCGTGGTTTCCGGCCTGGGCACAGCCGGTTTCGGCGGGCATCGCATCGTCGCTGCCGACCGTGTCGGGCAACGACATCACCCTGCGGATCGCGCGCCAGACGATGCGGATCGACGGCAAGATCAGCCGGGCGATCGGCATCAATGGCACCGTGCCCGGCCCGCTCGTGCGCCTGAAAGAAGGGCAGACGGCGCGGCTGACGGTCGTCAACGACCTGGACGAGGACAGTTCGATCCACTGGCACGGACTGATCCTGCCGTTTCATATGGATGGCGTACCCGGCGTCAGCTTTCCCGGCATCAAGCCGCGTTCCACCTTTGTCTATGAATTTCCGGTGCGGCAGTCGGGGACCTATTGGTATCACAGCCATTCGGGCCTGCAGGAACAGCTGGGTCATTATGGCCCGATCGTCATCGATCCTGCGGGCGCTGACCCGATCGGGTTTGATCGCGAGCATGTCGTAGTGCTGTCCGACCACAGCCATTTGTCGCCCGAGGCGATTTTTCGCAAGCTGAAGGTCAACCCCGGCCACTTCAACATGCAGCGCCAAACGCTGTCCGGTCTGCTCGCGGGCAAGGACCAGCCGCTGAACGAGCGGCTCGAATGGGGCGCGATGCGGATGGACCCCACCGACGTTGCCGACGTCAACGGATCGATTTATCAGTTTCTGGTCAACGGCCATGGCCCGCGCGACAATTGGACGGCGCTTTTCAATCCCGGCGAGCGCGTCCGGCTGCGCATCATCAACGCTTCTGCCATGACGATCTTCAACGTCCGCATACCGGGCCTCAGGATGACGGTGGTCCAGGCCGACGGCCTCAACGTCGTGCCGACCGAGATCGACGAGTTCCAGATCGCCGTCGCGGAGACCTACGACGTTATCGTGACTCCGGTCGAGGACCGCGCCTATACGCTGGTCGCCGAAGCGAATGACCGGTCCGGGATGGGGCGCGCTACGCTCGCCCCGCGCCCCGGCATGGCTGCCGAAGTGCCGCCACTGCGCGAGCGGCCGCTGGCGACCATGAAGGACATGGGCATGGGCGCGATGTCAGGCGGCACGGCTGGCGACGCCTCTTGCACCCCCGAACATGCCGCGATGGGTCATTGCACCCCGTCCGCCGATGCCGCGCCGACGGATCATGCCGCGATGGGGCATGGCGACGGCGGCATGCAACATAGTATGCGCGATTTCGACGTGGCGCCCCAAGTGAAACGCGACCCGAGCGTCCAGACGATCTCGCCCATGCCGGTCGACCGCATGAACGAACCGGGTCAGGGGCTGGAGGATACCGGGCACAAGGTGCTGACCTACCATGATCTGGTCGCGCTCGAGCGCAATCCCGACGGGCGCGCTGCGGAGCGATCGCTCGACATCCATCTGACCGGCAACATGGAACGCTTCATGTGGTCGTTCGACGGCGTCAAGATGTCCGACCATCACGAACCGATCCCGTTCATCGAGGGCGAGCGGGTGCGGATCAACCTGATCAACGATTCGATGATGAGTCACCCCATCCACCTCCATGGCCATTTTTTCGAACTGGTCACGGGCAAAGGCGATCGCTCGCCGCGCAAGCATACGGTCCTCGTCCAGCCCGGCGGCACCGCCAGTTTCGATTTCACCGCCGATGCGCTCGGCGACTGGGCGTTCCACTGTCACATGCTCTATCATATGCACGCCGGGATGATGCGCGTCGTCAGCGTCCGTCCGAAAGGAGCCGCCGCATGACCCGGCTCGCGCTTCTGCTTTCGGGCATCGCGCCGCTGGCCGTCGCGGCGCCCGCTGCGGCGCAATCGATGGATCATGCGATGCATGGCGCGGCGCCTGCGCCCCCGCCTGCGCCGCAGACGTCGCCCGCGCCCGAACCGCCAAGCTGTCCGCCCGAGCATGCGGCGATGGGCCATTGCACCCCCGACGCGGCGGCGCATCAAGAGGCTCCGGACCATGGCACCATGGACCATGGCACCATGGACCATGGCACCATGGACCATGGCACCATGGATCATGGCGCGATGGAGGACGCGGCACCGCCGCCGTCTGATCCCGGCTGTCCGCCCGAACATGCCGCCATGGGCCATTGCACCCCAAGGGCTGCGGCCACGGCGGCGGGAACCGACGGCGCCAGTGGCACCGACCTGCCACCGGGCGACGGCATCGCGCCCGCGCCTCCTGCTGACTGGTATGCCGACCGCCTGTTCCCCAAGGCCGAAATGGAACATTCGCGCCACGCGATGATGGCCGAAAATGGCGCGCAAAAGATCGCTTTTCTCAGTTTCAATCTGGCCGAAGTGCAGGCGCGCAAGGGGCATGACGGATACCGCTGGGATGCCGAGGCCTGGTATGGCGGCGACATTGACCGGTTGACCGTGAAAAGCGAAGGTGAGGGGGTTTTTCGCGAGGGCATCGAAAACGTCGAGACCCAGCTGCTCTATAGCCGCGCCGTCGGACCTTATTTCAACGCCCAGGCCGGGATTCGGCAGGACTTTGGCCCGGGGCCGGACCGGACCTATGCCACGATCGGTTTTGAAGGACTGGCACCCTATTGGTTCGAGGTCGAGGGGGCGTGGTTCCTGTCGAACAAGGGCGATCTGCTCGCCCGCCTCGAAGGCCATTACGACCAGCGCATCACCCAGAAACTGATCCTCCAGCCGATGGCCGAGATCAATTTCGCGGTGCAGGACGTCCCCGAAACGGGGACTGGATCGGGGCTGTCGGACGTCGAGCTCGGGCTGCGGCTGCGCTA
Organism: Sphingopyxis sp. BE259; assembly: GCF_031457495.1. NCBI lineage: Bacteria > Pseudomonadati > Pseudomonadota > Alphaproteobacteria > Sphingomonadales > Sphingopyxidaceae > Sphingopyxis > Sphingopyxis sp. BE259. Next base: position 3,552,911 of record NZ_JAVDWM010000001.1, on the reverse strand, counting down.
TGAAATCGTCAAGGAATTCGCGCCCTATGTCGGGGTCGAATGGGCGCGCAAGGTCGGCGATACTGCCCGCTTCGCGCGCGCAGCGGGCGAGGATGCCGACAGCGTCAGTTTGGTGATGGGGGTCAAGGGCTGGTTTTAAGGCCTGCCGTGCCTTTCTTCACCCCTGTCGAACGGCGCCTATCCTGAGACGCGCCCTTCGACAGTCTCAGGGCTAAGGTGCAATTTGAGAGAAGATTTCGGCGGCGATGAGCGGGCGATCGAATGTCAGCCCGGTGGGAACGCCGCCGTTCAGAAGCAGCGTATCGTCCTGTGCCAGCGCCAATGCGTCGCCGTGGACGCGAACGTTTGTCGGCTGTTCGGCCAACAACAGGATTTGCGCCGCCGCGCTGGGCCGCGCCGTCGTCCAGCGGTCCGCCGCGATCCGCCTGCGCCCGCGCCGCGCCATCAGGTTGAGCACCGTGCAGGGGTCGTCGATGGGCCGGGCCGCGACCGCCGCTTCGCCGGCGAACAGGATGGGCGCCGCGCCGGGGGCGATCCGCCGTTCACCGGCACCGCCGATCGTTAGCAACAGTTCGCCGCGCAGCAGCAGGAACGCGCGATCGATCCCGGGCCAGACCGAAAACGGCCCGGCGGCGGCGATCGTCGCGATGCTGGCGCGCCATAGAAAATCATCGTCGCCTGCGCCCGCCGGAACGGTGACGATGTCGTGGGTGACCCCGCCGCCGTTCCGCCACGGCCGGGCGGCATAGGCGTGGCTGGCAAGGTGTCGGACGCCGCTCACCTGGTGATGGCGGGCAGGTCGAGGCCTTTGTCGCGCGCGCAATCGAGCGCGATGTCATATCCCGCGTCGGCGTGGCGCATCACCCCCGTCGCCGGATCGTTCCACAGCACCCGTTCGAGCCGCGCCGACGCTTCAGGGGTGCCGTCGGCGACGATGACCATGCCGCTATGCTGCGAAAAGCCCATGCCGACGCCGCCGCCATGGTGGAGCGACACCCAGGTTGCGCCGCTCGCGGTGTTGAGCAGTGCGTTGAGCAGCGGCCAGTCCGACACCGCATCGCTGCCGTCGCGCATCGCTTCGGTTTCGCGATTGGGGCTGGCGACCGAACCCGAATCCAGATGGTCGCGGCCGATGACGACGGGTGCTTTCAGCTCGCCGCTGGCAACCATGTCGTTGAAGGCGAGGCCGAGCCGGTGGCGGTCGCCCAGCCCGACCCAGCAAATGCGCGCCGGCAGCCCCTGAAACTGGATTTTCTCGCGTGCCATGTCGAGCCAGCGGTGGAGATCCTTGTTGTCGGGGAGCAGCTCTTTCACCTTGGCATCGGTCTTGTAGATATCTTCGGGATCGCCCGACAGCGCGGCCCAGCGGAACGGCCCGATGCCGCGGCAGAACAGCGGGCGGATGTAGGCGGGGACGAAGCCCGGAAAATCAAACGCATTCTCGACCCCCGCATCCTTCGCGACCTGACGGATATTGTTGCCATAATCGGTGGTCGGCACCCCGGCCGCCTGGAAATCGAGCATCGCGCGGACATGCGCCGCCATTGATGCCTTGGCGGCTTTGGCGACGGTTTCGGGGGCGCTTTGACGCTTGTCGATCCACTCGGCGACGCTCCAGCCAGCGGGGAGATAGCCGTTCACCGGGTCGTGCGCGCTGGTCTGGTCGGTGAGCAGGTCGGGGCGGATGCCGCGATGATAGATTTCAGGCAGGATTTCGGCGGCGTTGCCAAGCAAGCCCACCGAAACCGGCTTTTTATCGGCGCAGCTCTGTTTGATGATCGCCATCGCTTCCTCGATTGTCGAAGCCGCCGCATCGAGATAGCCGGTGCGGAGCCGCATATCGATGCGGCTCGGCTGGCACTCGATCGCCAGACACGACGCGCCGGCCATCACCGCGGCAAGCGGCTGCGCGCCGCCCATGCCGCCAAGCCCGGCGGTCAGCAGCCATTTGCCCGCCAGGCTGCCGCCGTGATGCTGGCGGCCCATCTCGACAAAGGTTTCATAGGTGCCCTGCACGATGCCCTGGGTACCAATATAGATCCACGATCCGGCCGTCATCTGGCCGTACATCGCCAGCCCGCGCTTATCGAGTTCGTTGAAATGGTCCCAATTCGCCCAGTGCGGTACCAGGTTGCTGTTGGCGATCAGCACGCGCGGCGCGTGTTCATGGGTGCGGAACACCCCGACCGGTTTGCCCGACTGGACGAGCAAGGTTTCGTCGGCCTCCAGCCGCCGCAGCGTTTCGACGATCTTGTCGTAACTTTCCCAGTCGCGCGCGGCGCGGCCGATGCCGCCATAGACGACCAGCTCCTCGGGTCGCTCGGCGACGTCGGGATGCAGGTTGTTCATCAGCATACGCAGCGGCGCTTCGGTCAGCCAGCTTTTCGCCGACAGTTCAGTCCCGGTGGGCGCCTTGATGATGCGGCTGTTGTCCAATCTCGGATTGAGAGGGCGCGTCATGTCTGTCCTTTCGCAAAATCGAGGGTCGCGGCGATCACCTGTTCGAGAACGGGGCGGATCGCGGGGCGGGGATCCAGGGCCGACGGCCAGTTGGCTTCGGTCGGCGTGGAAGGCTCGGCCATGTAGCCGCGCTGCGCGAGTTCCATCTGGATCGCGTGGATGCCGTCGTCGGGGCGACCATAATGGCGCGTCGTCCAGCCGCCCTTGAAGCGGCCGTTGACGACATGACTGCGGCCGCTGGTCGCGCAGATCGCAGCGACCATTGCTTCGAGATCGGGCGAACAGGTGGCGCCGCCGTTGGTGCCGATATTATATTGTGGCAGTTCGCCGTCGAACAGCCGCGGCACCCGGCTGCGGATCGAGTGCGCGTCGTAAAGCACGACGCGGCCGTGCTGCGTGCGCAACCGGGCGAGTTCGCCAGCCAGCGCGTCGTGATAGGGACGATGGTAGAGGTGAAGACGCTGCATGATCTCCGCCTCGTCGGGCGTGCCGAAGCGATAGAGCGGTTCGCCATCGAACGTCGTCGTCGGACATAATTCGGTCGTCGCTTGCCCGGGATAGAGCGAAGCGCCCGATGGATCGCGGTTCATGTCGATGACGGCGCGCGAAATGCCCGTTGCGACCAAGGTCGCGCCACGATCGGCGGCGAAGGTATAGAGTTCGGCGATCCACCAGTCGGTGTCGAGCCGCGCGCGCCAGGGCGAAACGAACTGCTCGTCCAACCCGGCGAGGTCGGTGCCGCCGTGCGGAAAGGCGATCACCAGCGGCGCCTCGCCGCGCCGGATGGCGAGCCAGTCGGTCATGCGACGCCGGGAAGCAGGTCGCCTGCCGTCGCCGCCAGCGCGCCCGACCGCACGAGCGCGTTCGCTGCCGCGATATCGGGATGAAAGTGCCGATCGTCGGCCAGCGTCGGGACGGCATCGCGCAGCAGGCGATGTGCCCGTGCGAGCGCCGCGCTCGATTGCAGCGGAGCGTGGAAATCGACGCCCTGCGCTGCCGCCAGCCATTCGATCGCGATCACCGCGGCGGCGTTGGCCGCCATGCCATGCAAGCGCCGCGCGCCATGCGCCGCCATCGACACATGGTCCTCCTGATTGGCCGACGTCGGGATCGAATCGACGCTGGCGGGGTAGGCGCATTGCTTGTTTTCGCTGACCAGCGCCGCGGCGGTGACCTGCGGGATCATGAAGCCCGAATTGAGCCCCGGCTTCGGGGTCAGGAAGGCGGGTAGGCCCGACAGCGCAGGATCGACGAGCATCGCGATGCGGCGCTCGGAAATCGACCCGATCTCACAGATCGCCAGCGCGATCATGTCGGCGGCGAAGGCGACGGGCTCGGCGTGAAAATTGCCGCCCGACAAAGCCTCGTCGGTGTCGGGGAAAATCAGCGGGTTGTCCGATACGCCATTCGCCTCGATCGCCAATGTCGTCGCGGCCTGCCGCAGCAGGTCGAGCACTGCGCCCATCACCTGCGGCTGGCAGCGCAGGCAATAGGGGTCTTGGACCCGCGTGTCGTTTTCCAGATGGCTGGCGCGGATCGGCGATCCCGCCATCAGACCGCGCAGCGCGCCCGCGACCTCCATCTGGCCGCGATGGCGGCGCAGTTCGTGGATGCGTGGGTCGAACGGGGTGTCCGATCCCTTGGCGGCCTCGGTCGACAGCGCGCCGGTGACCAGCGCCGACTGGAACAGCAATTCACTCTCGAACAATCCCGCGAGCGCATTAGCAGCGGAAAATTGCGTGCCATTGAGCAGCGCGAGGCCTTCCTTGGCGGCGAGTTCGATCGGCGTCAGTCCGGCGCGCGCCAGCGCATCGGCAGCGGGCAGGCGTTCGTCACCGACGGAAATTTCGCCCATGCCGATCATCGTCACCGCCATATGCGACAGCGGCGCGAGATCGCCGCTCGCGCCGACAGATCCCTGCGCCGGGATCACCGGGGTCAGCCCGCGCGTCAGCATCGCTTCGAGCAACGCGACGGTTTCGGGGCGCACCCCCGACGCGCCCTGTGCCAGGCTGGCGAGCTTGAGCGCCATCATCAGCCGGATGATCGGCACCGGCGACGGATCGCCCACTCCCGCAGCGTGGCTGAGCACAATGTTGCACTGGAGCGTCGCCAGGTCGGCGTCGTCGATGCGGACGCTCGCCAGCTTTCCAAAGCCGGTGTTGATGCCGTAGACGGGCTCGCCATGCGCGAGGATGCGGCCGACGGCGGCGGCGCTAGCGGCGATGCGCGGCGCCGATGCCGGGTCGAGCCGTGGCACGGCGCCGCGATAGATGGCGCGCCAGTCGGCGAGCGAGGCGGCCCCGGGAACAAGCAAGATTTCGGTCACAGGCCACTCCAGATACGGGCGTGGAGCGGGTTGTACCCCATGCGATAGACAAGCTCGGCGGGGCGTTCGACGTCCCAGATCGCGAGGTCGCAGCGCTTGCCGGCCTCCAGCGTCCCGACGCGATCGGCCAGCCCCAGTGCCCGCGCGGCATTGCGCGTCACCCCGGCCAGACATTCGGCGACGGTCAGACGGAATATCGTCGCGCCCATGTTCATCGCCAGCAGCAAAGACGTCAGCGGCGAGGTGCCGGGGTTGCAATCGGTCGCGATCGCCATCGGCACCCCGGCGCGGCGCAAGGCTTCGACCGGCGGCAGCTGCGTTTCGCGCATGAAATAATAAGCGCCGGGCAGCAGCGTTGCGACGGTGCCCGACGCGGCCATCGCGACGATGCCCGCTTCGTCGAGATGCTCGAGATGGTCGGCCGACAGCGCGCCATATCGGGCGGCGAGCGCCGCGCCATGCTGGTTCGACAGCTGTTCGGCGTGGAGTTTGACCGGCAGTCCGGCTTGCTTGGCGGCATTGAACACCCGCGCGGTCTGCGCCGCGCTGAAACCGATGCCTTCGCAAAAGGCATCCACCGCGTCGGCGAGGCCCAGCCGCGCGACCTCGGGGAGCATCTCGTCGATCAGCATCGCGATATAGCCGTCGGTGTCGTCGGCATATTCGGGCGGCAGGGCGTGGGCGCCGAGGAAGGTGGTGGCGATCTGGACGCGGCGCTCGCTGCCGAGTCGGCGCGCGGCGCGCAGCATGCGGATTTCGCTGGCAGTATCGAGACCATAGCCCGATTTGATCTCGACCGTCGTGACCCCCTCGGCGATCAGCGCATCGAGCCGGGGCAAGGCGCCCGCGACGAGTTCGCCCTCGCTCGCCGCGCGGGTCGCGCGCATCGTCGACACGATCCCGCCCCCGGCGCGCGCGATAGCTTCATAGGATGCGCCGTCGAGCCGCATTTCAAACTCGCGGGCGCGGTCGCCGGCGTGGATCAGATGGGTGTGGCAATCGATCAGCCCCGGCGTCATCCAGCGCCCGTCGCAGCGGGTGGTTTCGGCAGCGTCGAGCGCAGGCGCTTCGGCCTCTGGACCGGCGTAGACGATGACGCCGTCGGTCGCCGCGACCAGGCCCTGTTCGATCACGCCCAGGCCGTCGCCGACCATCGTGGCCAGCCGCGCGCCGCGCCAAATCCGGTCGCATCGCATCGATCGAATCTCCCTTCCGCGGTGAAATATTGCATTGATCAGCAATAATGTATAGACATAATTGGACAGAGCGGAGGGTGTGCGATGATCGTTGATGGAAATGCCCGGCGGACCTTTCATTTCGGGCAGGCGCTATTGCCCGATGGCTGGGCGCAGCAAGTCCGCATTGACGTCACCGACGGCATCATAACGTCGGTCACCCTTGGCGCAGCGCCCCAGCCCCGCGATTTGCGCCACGCGATCGGGGTGGCCGGGATGCCGAACCTTCACAGTCACGCCTTTCAGCGCGGTATGGCGGGTCTGGCCGAACGGCGCGGACCGGGCGATGACAGTTTCTGGACCTGGCGCGAGATCATGTATCGCTTCGTCGATCGCATCGACGCCGACCAGTTGCGGGCGGTCGCGGCGCTGGCCTATGTCGAGATGCTCGAGACCGGCTTCACCCGCGTTGGTGAGTTTCACTATCTGCATCACGATCCGGCGGGCGCCGTCTACGCCGATCCGGGCGAACTGAGCCACGCGATCTTCGCTGCGGCCAGCGATAGCGGCATCGCCCTCACGCACTTGCCGGTGTTCTATGCCCATGCCGGGTTTGGCGGCGCGGGGCCGACCGCGGCGCAGCGGCGTTTTGTCCACGACATCGATGGCTTTGCCGGGCTGCTCGATGCGGCGCGCGCCGGTGCAGCGGCGCTGCCCGATGCGGTGGTCGGCATCGCGCCGCACAGCCTGCGGGCAGTGACCGCCGATGAACTGGCGCAGCTGCACCCGCTGGCCGGAACCGGGCCGATCCATATCCACATCGCCGAACAGGTGAAGGAAGTCGACGATTGCCTGGCGTGGAGCGGTCAACGCCCGGTCGAATGGCTGCTCGATCACGCCGCGGTCGATGGGCGCTGGTGCCTGGTCCACGCCACCCACATGACCGGCGCCGAAACTCGCGCCCTGGCGCGTAGCGGGGCGGTGGCCGGGCTTTGTCCGATGACCGAAGCCAATCTGGGCGACGGGCTGTTTCCCGCCGCGGACTTTCAGGCGGCGGGCGGGCGGTTCGGGATCGGGTCCGATTCCAACGTCCTGATTGACATGACGGAGGAGCTGCGGTTGCTGGAATATGGTCAGCGCCTGTTCGCGCGCTCGCGCAATGTCCTGGCCGCCGCGCCGGGTCGTTCAACCGGGCAGGATCTGTTCGAGGCCGCGGTCCGCGGCGGGGCGCAGGCCCTGGGGGTGCCAAGCGGGCTGGCGGTCGGTCATCCCGCCGACATGGTCAGCCTGGATGCCGATCATCCGACGCTCGCCGACCGGCCGGTCGGATCACTGCTCGACGGCCTGTTGTTCGCGGCGGGACGCGGGGCGATCGACAGGGTCTGGCGCCGCGGCGAGGTCGTGGTCGAGGGCGGCCGTCACGTCGCGCGCGACCGGATCGCCGCGCGCTATCGCCAGGCGTTGGCGACGCTTGTCGCATGACCCTGCCGCTGCACGAGCGCATCCGCAGCGCGATCGAGGCAGCGATCCTGTCGGGATCCTTGCGCCCTGGGGATCGTCTGCCGACCGAACAGGAATTGCAGCGCGACTATGGCTGTGCGCGGATGACGGTGAACAAGGCCTTGTCGTCGCTCGCGGCGGCCGGCTTGATCGACCGGCGCAAGCGCGCCGGTTCGTTCGTCGCGCGGCCCAAGGTGCATTCGATGGTGCTGGACGTTCCTGACCTGGAGCAGGAGGTGATCCAGCGCGGCCAACGCTACCGCTTCGATCTGGTGAAGCGGGTCGTGAAACGGCCGGACATTGACCATGTGGAGGAAGTTCAGCTCGCCGGGAGCGGCGACCTGCTGCTGATCGAGGGGGTGCATTTCGCCGACGATGCGCCGCTGGCCTTTGAGGCCCGACTGATCAGCCTGACCGCGGTGCCGGAGATCGCGGCGCAGGCGTTCGACGGCGCGTCGCCCGGCGCGTGGCTGCTGCGTCACGTGCCTTGGACAGAAGCCGAAACGCGCATCGCGGCGGTGCCCGCCGATCGCGACATCGCCGCGCGGTTGCACCTGCCGCCGGGATCAGCCTGTCTGTTCATCGAACGGCGAACCTGGCGCGCTGATGAGGGAATCACGCTGGTGCGGCAGCATTTCGTCGGCGCGGCCTATGATCTGATCGCCCGCTTCGGATCGGCGCGCAATATGGCGGCTGGTTGACCTCGCCAGCGCAGGCTGGGCGCGCCGACATTTGCCGTCGCCGGAAATCTTTCGCCGCCGTGCATCCACCGCCCGCCGCCGTGCCGTCTAATCCACGACCGGACAGCGCGCCGGTCCGGGCGGCGGCTTTGCGCGGCGGTTGATTTGTGCTCCCCGGTGCAGATTATCCCCGCCTTGCCGTAAGTCGCCGCCTGTGTTTCACCATGCCGATGCGGCATGCAGGAGAATGAGGATGAATTTTCTGATGGCCGCCGCGGCCGCTACCACCCCCGCCGCCGCGGCGCCCGCCGCTGCGGTGGCACCCGTGACGTTGCCGCAGCAGGTGATCAATCCCGCCGATGTGGCGGCGTATATCGACCCGCGCGACATCGCGGCGCTGTTGCCCGCGCCGCCGCCGACCACCGAACTGGTCGCGATCAGCGACAGCTTCTTTGGCCTGCTCGAAAATGTCACGATGGTCGCCTTGTTCGTCGTCGGCTTTTTCCTGCTCGCGCGGCTGCTCCATGCATGGATGCTCCACCGCTCGATCCGCCGCGCGCTGGAGGCAAAGTCCGATGCGGTCAGCCCGCTGATCGAGAAGCTCAACAAGCCCTATGAACATATCGGCGGCCAGAGCCCCGATGTCCCGGGCGACGACCGCAACGCGCTGGTGCTGATCGCGATCGGCCTGGCGATGGCGGGCTTCGGGCTGATTCAGGGGCATGAGCAACTGATCCGTGCCGCGGCGGGCGCCGCGCTGTTCCCCACCTTTGTCGGCATCGCCTTGCTCGTCCGCCGCCGCCTCGCGCGCGCCGCGTCTGCCGAGGAGCGTGCCGCTGCGTGATGGGGGAAGCGCCGATGAAGATTGGGCTCTCAACCAGCGGGTTGCCGGGGGGGATCGCGCCGCGTTCCAACTGCTCGTGCTGCGGCACGAGGGACGATTGCGCGCATTTCTCGCTCGCGCCGCGGGATGCGATGCCGACGATCTGGCGCAGGAAGCCTTTGTTCGCGCGTGGCAACGCGCGGACGATTATCGGGGGCAGGGGAGTTATGCAGCATGGGTCATGGGGATTGGCTGGCGGCTGTTTCTTGACCAGCGGCGCACCGCGCGGCGACGTGAGGGGCTGGCAGCGGGCGGCGACGAGGCGCCGACCGCGACCGATCCGCGCGGCGCCAGCGATGCAGCGATCGACGCCGACCGCTTGCTCGCCGCGCTGTCGCCACAGGAACGCGCCGCGCTTACATTGTGCTTCGGCCATGGCTGGTCGCACGGTGAGGCGGCCGAGATCATGGGGGTGCCGCTCGGCACGCTCAAATCCCTAGTCTTGCGCGGGCGGGCCAAGGCGCAGAAGATGATTGGTGAAGGAGCGGACGGATGACGGTCCCGAACGATACCGACATGGACGCGATGCTGGCGGCAATGCTGGCGCCGCCGACGCGTCCCGGCGACCGTGCTTTTACTATCCAGGTCGAACGCGCGATCGATGCCCAGGCCGCCTACGCCCGCGCCCGCGCGCGCTTCTGGCGGAGCTTTGGGTTCGAGGCGCTGGCGATCGGCGCGCTGCTCGCGGCGCTGTGGTTGCTGTCATCGGCGCCGATCTTTGCCCCGCTGGCCGCATCGACGCATTGGGGCCTCGCCCCGCCGCTGTTGCTCATTCTGCTGCTGTGGTTCGGAACCCAGCGCTGGCGGAGTGCCTAGCTCGCGCGCGACGCAGAGGCGAAAGCCTTTCATCTTGATACGCCTGTCGGTAGCCTCGCGATGGCCTAGCACTTCCCATTGCTTGCACCGCCCCCCGATGACAATATGAATGACATTGGGCTGGTGGGGATTGTGCGCAGGTGTGGTGGAGACTGCCAAGGGTCAGGTTTAGCATGCCGGCAAAAGCTGTAAGCGAGTGGATAGTTGCCGCTGCCGTCGGCCCCAGTATACCGATCGTCATATGGCTGTTCGCAAGATCGGCAACATGGATGCCAGAGCTTCCTATTGCAAGCGATGCAATAACTCTCGCTAATCAATCATCTTCGGCGGACGCATTGATCGCGACGTTGCAGTTTATGGCGTCTATACAGGTGGCTTGCATTGCAGGAATTACTATATTTCTGAACGCGAGGTCATCCGTTAAGGCGCTAGAGGTTATTTTGTACGCTGGATCGATTGTGATCGGCATATTGTCTATATATTGCTTTTATCGGTTCGGGATTGATCTTGCGAGTCAGCTGAGCGAATCCAATATTCGGATCGAAGCTTTGTCCGATCGCATATCCAGACAGGGGATATATATGGTTTGGAGCCTGTCCCTGTCGTTCACAATCATTGCTGTTTTATTTTATCGCGACAAATGTTGAACGGGAGGATGGAATGCGGTGGGTGGCCCTGTGGCAAGTAGCGCTCGCTTCGCTCTTGCTGATTCCGGACGGTCTCGCGCAGACCACGACGGCAGCAGAAAGTGCCGATCCAATGCTCCGTATCAACCTTCGCAATTTGCCTTTTAAGATTTCGGAGAAGCCAGGGATCGAGCAGCCGGAAGTGCTGACCGACGAACAGACTGCCGATCTGGATGGGACTTGGAGCCGTTTGATCGCAGACGCGAAAGCGGCGTTAACGGGGAACGACGAGGTGTCATTGTTCACCCTCGAAGAATGGGAAAAGGACGTTCGCTCCCGCACTGTCGTAGTTCAAGGTGTTTCGGCATCGGAAGGTAAGGGATTGTGTCTTAGTAGACCAGCAACCGAAGTTCGCGATATAAATGGCGTATATATGTCCGTCATTCAGGCCAGTGTTATCTTGGATGATGGATTTCAACAGTCGTATTTGCCGATCTATATCGTGCCGACGATGCCGGACGCTGCGCCGAGACGCTCAGGCCGCCCCCTGATTGATCCCGAGCTCGTGAACTTTGAGGGAATCATCTACTGTATTCCGGATGTCAAAGATCAGAAATTAAAGGTGTCGCTGGAACGCGTCTATGGCCCAGCCCGCCGATTGGTCGTTACCATAAGATCCGATCCCGACGGCGCTCTTGTGGCCATCGACAACTGGCAGCGGCGCACGACGACAGTAATGCGTGCTTCGATGGATGCTCTGGCGCGTGCCCGGATCAGCCTAGGCAACCGAATTCTCAAGCTTGATGACTGCGATCCCGTACCGGGAATGATGTCGACAACCGACATCGAATATATATGCAAGTTCAGATGAAGGTTTTCGTCGGGCCCTGCCGCGCAATCACGGCGAATCGTCGCCGTCGATGCCCTGATATTTGAGCTGAAGGTAACGTTCGCGCGTCGCCAGCTTGTCGAGTTCGCCCGCGGCCAGGCTGCGCGCGGCGCTGCCGATTTCGGCTTCCAGCATCTTCAGCCCGCCGACCAGCGTCTCGTCGGGCGTGCGCCCGGCGTGGGCTTCGGTGCGCAGCCCCGCCGGGATGCGCTGATAGCCCGCCACCAGTTCGGGCAGATCTTCGCCGACCAGTTTGCGGATGTTCGCCGCCGCGGGTTCTTGCGGGTCGAGCGTCTGGAGCTGCGGCGCCAGCAGGTCGAGCTGAACGCCGATACCGTCGACCAGCGTGCGCGCCGGGGCGGGCAGCATCGGGCGCTGCGCCTCCAGCCAGATTTCGGTGCGCCCCGCGAGTTGCTTGAGGTCGGTCTTCGGCAAATCGGCCTGGCGCGGTTCGGGAAAGGGCGAGCGGCCGAACAGCACCGCGACCCCGATCAGCAGCACGAACAATGCCAGGAGGCCGATGAAGCCCAGCGGCTGGATCAGCGCGCCGAACAATGCCGCGCCGATCAGCACGATACCCGCGGCGACGAGCACCCGGCCCAGCTTTTTGTAGAGATGCTGGCGGCGCAGCGCGACGCTTTTGGTCCCGATCGGACGACGGCGTTCACGCGATCGTTCGATCGCCGATGCCGCGGACATCCGGACCTTGTCAACTTCGCTGATGCTCATGCCCAGACCTTAGCCTTCGAGCGATGCGAGCGGGCTATCCGCGCCGCCGACGCTCGCCTGCGCCTGGCTCGCACCCTCGGCGCGCGCGATATAGCCCTTTGACTTGGCGACTTCGCCCTCCAGCGTCGTCACCGTCGTCTTCATGCTGTCGAGGGCTTTGAGCTTGAAGGTGTCGATCGCGTCCATCGTGTCATAGATGTTCTGGAACGCGCGTTGCAGCGTTTCCATCGGGATCGTGCTCGACGCCGCCTGTTCGTGGATGCGCGCGGTGTTGTCCTTCAGCATCTTTGACGTGCCGTCGATGATGTTCGCGGTGGTGGTGTTGAGCGCGGTAATCTGTTCGAGCACCAGCTTCTGGTTGGTCATCGCCTGCGCGACGGTGATCGCGGTTTTCAGCGCGCCGACGGTGGTCGTGCTGGCGCGATCGACGCCTTTGACGAGCTCGACATTGTTCTTTTTCACCAGGTCGAGCGCGAGATAGCCCTGCACCGTCACCGCCATTTGGGTCAGCAGATCCTGCGTCCGCTGGCGCGCGTAAAACAGCGCATTTTCGCGCAGCACCTTGGCCTTGGCAGGGTCGCTGCTGTCGAGTTCGTCGGCTTTCGCTTCGAGTTTGGCGTCGAGCGTCTGGGCGATGTGGACCATCTGTTCCAGCTTGCCCATCGCTTCCCACAATTTGCGGCGTTCGACGTCGATGGCGGCATTGTCCATCAACAGCTCGTCCTTGCCGTTGGCCAGCGCCCCCAGCACGCCCGAGATGTGCGACTGGGCGCTGCGATATTTGGCGAAATAATTGGTGACGCTGCTGCCGAACAATTTGTCGAGGATGCCGCGTTTCGACATCAGCTTGCCGTTCGACGACGGGTCGAGCCGCTCAACGGTGTTGCGCAGCTCGATCAGGTTCATGCCGATGTCGCTGTCGCGGTCCATTGCCTTGATCGGGCGGTCGAGAAAGCGGTTCGACTGGTTCGCCGCCTCCAGCATTTCCTTGCGGCCCATGTTGGTGATCTGGTCGACCTTTTGCCCAAAAGCGGGCGAGTTGACGTCCTGCGCGATCAGATCGTCGATAAAGCCGTCGACGCGTTCTTCGAGTTGCGATTTCTGTTCGCCCGACAAGGGGACGAGGCCTGCGGCTTTTTCGGGCGACACGACGGGCACCGGGTCGGGCGGGGTCAGTTTCAGTTCGTCGGTCGCCGTCGCGGTTGCCGTCTGCTCGCTCATTCGTCTTCCTTCCAGCCCCTTGCTGCCCGGCCTATATGGCATGCAGCACTGTATTGTTCAAGCATTACACTTGATCTGCGCGGTTCAGCCCCGGCGCGATCCACGCCGACAGGATCAGCTGTGCCATATGATAGACGAGGATCGGGACCAGCACCATGCCGGCGATCGCGGGCGGAAACAGCGTCGCGGCGAGCGGCGCACCGACCGCGATGCTTTTTTGCGCGCCCGAAAACAGCAGGGTGATGCGATCGGGCCGCGCGAGCCGCAGCAGCGCGCCCAGGCCCCACGCGCCGCCGAAGGACAGCGCGAGCAGGATGGCGACAGCGCCAAAGACGATGCCGATCTCGCGGCCGTCGAGCTGGTCCCAGATGCCCGCGACCACCGCCGCGGAAAAGGCAACATAGACCGCCACCGCGATCGCGGTGCGATCCATCACCGTCGTCAGCCCCTTGTGCGCCAGCACCCATGGACGCAGCCAGCGCTGCGCGAACTGCCCCGCGATGAAGGGCAGCAATAGGATCGCGACGATCCGCAACGCCGCCGCGCCGCTGATCTCGCCCGCGCTGCCCGCGAGCGCCGCGAACAATAGCGGCGCGGCGATGACCCCGATCAGGTTGAGCAGCGCCGCCGCGACGACGCTGGCCGCGACATTGCCCCCCGCCATGCTGCTCGCCGCGGTCGCCGACTGGACGGTCGAGGGCAGGATGCCGAGGAACAGGAACCCCAGCGCGAGCGCCCCGGGCAGGAAGGCCGCGGTCGCTTGCTGCGCGCCGAGCCCTAGCAGTGCCATAATGCCGAAGCAGAAAAGCAGCGCGCTGCCCTGTAGTTTCCAGTTGCGGACGCCGTGCAGCACTTCGTCGCGGGGCAACCGCACACCGTTCAGGAAAAACAGCAAGACGATCGCCGCGGTCGACACCCCCTGCGCCAACGGCACCGCGGCGCCGCGCACCGGCAGCAGGCTGGCGAGCAGGATCGTCGCGAGCAGGATCGGGACAAAGCGGTCGGGAAAGACGCGGGCGAGCATGACGGGGAGCGATGGCGGGGTGAGGGTGGTTTGGCAAGATCATCGTCGCCCCCGCGAAGGCGGGGGCCGAGGCGGCCTTATTCTGCGCGGCTGCGTGAACCGACGGCGGCCGCGTTCAGAGGCACGTGACTCTGAAACGCCCTTCGCGGGGGCGACGAACTCAAATCCGCTCGCATCGAGCGAATTCGAGATGTCCATCACTCGCACCCGCCTTCACGGTGTCTCGACTTCGCTCGACACGAACGGAGAGTTGGATAGACCGACGCGATGGCCATAATCCTGATTCTCGCCGCGCTCCCTGAAGAAGCCAACGCGCTGTTCCCGGGCGTCGGCACCCGCCAAGACGACCCGATCGCCGTCCGCCGCCTGACCGCTCACAACCACTACCTCGCCATCGCCACCTGCGGGCTCGGCAAGGTCAACGCCGCGCTCGCCGTCGGCCTGCTCGGAACCGAAGTAGACATATTGCTGATGACCGGCACCTGCGGCGCGCTTGGCGCTGCACCAGGCGCGTACTGGATCGCCGAGGCGGTCCAGCATGACTATGGCGCGAGCCAGCCCGGCTTGTTCCGCCGCTACCGCGCGGGTGACTGGCCGCTGGGCGAGCCGGGTGAGGCGCATTTTACCGCGTTACCCGATCCCGACCTCGGCCTGCCGCACGCGCGCATCGCCAGCGGCGACAGCTTTATCGCCTGCCCCGCTGCCGCGGCCGACCTGCAAGCGCTCGGCGCGACGCTGGTCGATATGGAGGTCGGCGCGGTCGCGCAGGCGGCGGCGCGTCTGGGCAAGCCCTGGGCCGCAATCAAGGCGGTGACCGACGACGCCAATGACGCGAGCGGCGGCGATTTCCAGACGAATTTGCGCCGCGCGGCGCGGCTGGCGGCGGCGGAGATCGAGCGGCTGGTGGCGATGCTGTAGTCAAAGGCGGGTGTTGACCGGTTGCGGACGTTCCGCATTTCTCGACTTCGTCATCCCCGCGAAACTGGGGCCCAAAGCGTGCGTCGGCGGGCCTGTCCCTGGGTTCCCGCTTTGGCGGGAATGACGAGAGTAGCGAATGTCCGCTCCCCACCCCAGAGCGATCGTCCCTCACTCATAACTCAAATGCGTCGCCTTGCCGCGAAAGATCCAGTGCGACAGGATCGAATAGCCGAGGATCACCGGCAGCACGACCAGTGCGCCGATCA
Organism: Sphingopyxis sp. BE259; assembly: GCF_031457495.1. NCBI lineage: Bacteria > Pseudomonadati > Pseudomonadota > Alphaproteobacteria > Sphingomonadales > Sphingopyxidaceae > Sphingopyxis > Sphingopyxis sp. BE259. The sequence continues at coordinate 3,537,395 of NZ_JAVDWM010000001.1, read as the reverse complement.
GGATGATGCTCAGCGCCTCGGGACTCGCGGCTGCCTGCCAGATGTCGAGCCGGTCGGCGATCAGATAGGGATAAAAGCTGTAGGCGATGCCGACGAAGCCCAGCGCGAACAGGATGCCCGCCACCGCCAGCGGCACCCATGACAGTTCGTCCTTCGCCCGCAGCGGCCGACGCAGGAAAATCGCGAGGCCGATGAACAAGGTTGCGGCGGCGATCGGGATTGGCAGCAGCGCGATAATCTCGGGCAGGCGGAACCAGCGGTCGAAGATGCGCTCCGACAGCAGCGGCGTCGCGATCGAGATGATCGCCATCGCGAGAGCTGTCGCCCACAGGCTGATCTCGGCCCAGCGCACCGCGCGCTTCTGCAACTCGCCTTCGACCTTGTAGATCAGCCAGCACGCGCCGACGAAGACATAGCCCGCGACCAGCCCCAAGGCGGCAAGCAGGCAGAACAGCACCGCCGCCAGGCTCTGGTCGAACCCCAGCACATAGGCGCCGAGCATATAGCCCTGACACAGCGCGGTGAGCAGCGACCCGGCGAAAAACGCATGGTCCCAGCGCTGCTTGTGTTCGGGCGCCGCCTTGGCGCGGAACTCGAAACTGACCCCGCGCAGGATCAGCGCGATCAGCATCAGCACCACCGGCAAATACAGCTGGGTCAGGATCAGCCCGTGCGCGACTGGAAACGCCACCAGCAGCAACCCGATCCCGAGCACCAGCCAGGTCTCGTTGGCGTCCCAGAACGGCCCGATCGACGCGATCATCAGGTCGCGGTTCTCGTCCTGCTCGAGCCGCGTCAGCATGCCGACGCCAAGGTCATAGCCGTCGAGGATGACATAGAGCAGGATCGACAGCCCCATCAGCCCGGCAAAGATGACGGGAAGCCACCAGGGATCGATGAACGGGGTCATGCGGGCGCCTCCGATTGCGGTTCGGCCGGACCTTCGGCGACTCCCGGCAGCGGGAACATCGGCTTGCCCGCCGGCGCCGCCTTGCCCAGTCGCGCGAGGCGATAGAGCACCGCGATATAGGCGGTCAGCAGCACCGCATAGACCGCCAGATACAGCGTCAGCGAACTCGCGACCATCGCGCTGCCGACCGGGCCGACCGCATCGGCGGTCCTGAGCACCCCGGTGACCAGCCACGGCTGGCGCCCGATTTCGGTGACGTACCAGCCCGCCAGCGTCGCAATCCAGCCGCTGAAGGTCATCGCGACGAGCGCCCGCACCAGCCAGCGCGGCATCGCATCGACCCCGCGGCGGCGGATCGTCCAAGCGGCGAGCCACGACAGCGCCAGCATCAGCATGCCGATCCCAACCATGACCCGGAACCCCCAGAACAGCGGCCCGACTGGAGGATGGTTGCCCGCGTAATCGTTGAGCCCGGGGACAACGCCCGCCGCTTCATGCTTCAGGATCAGACTGGCGCCCGACGGCACCGCTATTTCCAGATGGTTGGTCCGCGCCGCCTCGTCGGGGATCGCGAACAGCACCAGCGGCACATGGCTGCGCGTTTCCCAATTCGCCTCCATCGCCGCGATTTTTTGCGGCTGATGCTCCAGCGTGTTCAAGCCATGCATGTCGCCAACGAAAATCTGCACCGGGATCAGCACCGCCGCGGCATAGACGGCGGCTTTCAATGTCCGCCGCACGCCCTCGCCGCCGCCGTCCTTCAGCCAGCGCCACGCCGACATCCCGGCGATCATGAAGGCGACCGTCAGCGCCGAGGCGATCAGCATATGGGTCAGCCGGTACGGCATCGACGGGTTAAAGATGATCGCCCACCAGTCGGTCGCATGGACGACACCATCGCGAATCTCGTATCCCACCGGCGTCTGCATCCAGCTGTTCAGGACAATGATCCAGAACGCCGACAATGTCGTGCCGCCTGCGACCAGCAGCGTCGCCATGGTGTGGACCCAGTTCGGCACCCGGCTGAACCCGAACAGCATGATGCCAAGGAACACCGCCTCGAGGAAAAAGGCGGTCAACACCTCATAGGCGAGCAGCGGCCCGGCGACGTTGCCGACCTTTTCCATATAGCCCGGCCAGTTGGTCCCGAACTGGAAACTCATCGTGATCCCCGACACGACCCCCATCGCGAAGCTGAGCGCGAACACCTTCACCCACAGTCGGTAAGCGTCCATCCACGCACCGTCTTTGGTGCGGTTATAGGCGAGCTTGAAGCCAAGCAGCGCCCAGCCGAGCGCGATGGTTATCGTCGGGAACAGGATGTGGAAGCTGATGTTCGCCGCGAACTGGATGCGCGCGAGGATCAGCGGGTCAAGATTGTCCATCGTCGGTCTCCGTCGCGGGCGCGGCTTTGCTGCGGCCGAGCATGCGGTCCTTGAATTCGAGCGCCTTCACGACCCGTTCGCCCAGCCGCAGCAGCTGGAGCAACCGTTCGTTGTCGAGCCGCCGCATCTCGGCATACCAGTCGGTCAGCAGTTCGATCTGTTCGTGCATCGCCGCGATGCGTTCCTGCGCGAAGCGATCGGACGCATCGGTCGCGGGTTCCATCAGCAAAGTGCGCAGAGTCGTCAGTGTGGGGTCGATCTCGCGCTTCTTGCGTTCCTCGACCAGGGTGCGGAAAATCGCCCACACGTCGCGCGGCGTTTCATAATAGTCGCGGCGGTCGCCGGGGACGTGGCGGAGCTGGACCAAATTCCAGCTCGCCAGTTCCTTCAGTCCCATCGACACGCTGCCGCGCGACAGGGTCAGCGCGTCGGCGATCTCTTCGGCATGACGCGGGGCGTCGGCCAGGAACAGCATCGCATAAATCTGGCCGACGGTGCGGTTGATCCCCCAGCGGCTCCCCATCTCGCCGAAATGCAGGACAAAGGCCTGCGCGAGCGGGGAGAGCCGGAATGGTGATGACGGGGAGGCCGCTGGGGAAACCGGGCGCGAATCGGGGGCGGGGGACAAATCCATGCCGGCGCTATATCCGGTAATTTCTAAAGTTTCAATAATTATTGAACCTTTTGTTGGCGGGTTGACCCAGTGACAACTTTGCCAACTTCGGCAATCATGTTGCGCCGCAGCACCCATTCTGTTAAGGGCGCGGCGTTTCGCGGCGCTCCGGGCGCTGCCCCCTCCCATCAAGGCCCGTTCCCGCATGTCTCTGCGCAATATTGCCATAATCGCTCACGTCGATCATGGAAAAACCACCCTCGTCGATCAGCTTTTCCGCCAGTCGGGCACCTTCCGCGACAACCAGCGCGTCGAAGAACGCGCGATGGATTCGAACGACCTCGAAAAGGAACGCGGGATCACGATCCTCGCGAAATGCACCAGCGTCGAGTGGGGTGAAGGCGCCGACCTGACCCGCATCAACATCGTCGACACCCCCGGACACGCCGATTTCGGCGGTGAGGTCGAGCGGATCCTGAGCATGGTCGACGGCGTCATCCTGCTCGTCGATGCCGCCGAAGGCCCGATGCCGCAGACCAAGTTCGTCACCGGCAAGGCGCTCGCGCTCGGCCTGAAGCCGATCGTTGTCGTCAACAAGATCGACCGCAGCGACGCGCGCGCCGCCGAAGTGCTCGACGAAGTATTCGAGCTGTTCCTGGCGCTCGAAGCGAATGACGAACAGCTCGACTTCCCGATCCTCTACGCCTCGGGCCGCGGCGGCTATGCCTCGGAAAGCCCCGACGCGCGTGAAGGCACGCTCGAACCGCTGTTCAAGACGATCGTCAGCCACGTGCCCACCCCCGGCCTGCCCGAAGACGGTCCGTTCACCTTCCTCGCCACCCTGCTCGACCGCGATAACTTCATTGGCCGCATCCTGACCGGGCGCGTCCAGTCGGGGACGATCAAGGTCAACCAGCCGATCCACGCGATCGACATGGACGGCAAGGTGATCGAGACCGGCCGCGCGTCGAAGCTGCTGGCGTTCCGCGGGCTCGAGCGCGTTCCCGTCGAGGAAGCGCGCGCGGGCGACATCGTCGCGATCGCCGGCCTGGCGCTGGCGACCGTCGCCAACACCATCGCCGACACCAGCGTGAGCGAGCCGATCGCCGCGCAGCCGATCGATCCGCCGACGCTGTCGATGCGCTTTGCGGTCAATGATTCGCCGATGGCGGGCCGCGAGGGCAGCAAGGTCACGAGCCGGATGATCCGCGACCGTCTGTTCCGCGAAGCCGAAACCAATGTTGCGATCCGCATCACCGAAAGTGCCGACAAGGACAGCTTTGAAGTCGCCGGCCGCGGCGAGCTTCAGCTGGGCGTGCTGATCGAAACGATGCGCCGCGAAGGCTTCGAACTCGGCATCAGCCGCCCGCGCGTGCTGTTCGGCGAAGACGAAAATGGCAAGCGCACCGAACCTTATGAAACCGTCGTCATCGACGTCGACGACGAACATAGCGGCACGGTCGTCGAGAAGATGCAGATCCGCAAGGCCGACCTGACCGACATGCGTCCGTCGGGCGGCGGCAAGACGCGCATCACCTTCAGCGGCCCGTCGCGCGGCCTGATCGGCTATCACGGCGAATTCCTGTCCGACACGCGCGGCACCGGGATCATGAACCGCCTGTTCGAAAAATATGGCCCGCACAAGGGTCCGATCGAAGGCCGCAAGAACGGCGTGCTGATCTCGAACGGCAATGGCGAAGCGGTGGCTTACGCCCTGGGCCCGCTCGAAGAGCGCGGCATCCTGTTCGTGTCGCCCGGCGAGGCGCTGTACGAAGGCATGATCATCGGCGAAAATGCCAAGCCCGATGACCTGGAAGTCAACCCGATGAAGTCGAAGCAGCTGACGAACTTCCGTTCGACCGGCAAGGACGACGCGATCCGCCTGACCCCGCCGAAGCGGATGACGCTGGAACAGGCGATCGCGTACATCGACGATGACGAAATGGTCGAAGTGACCCCGAAAAACATCCGTATCCGCAAGGGCCTGCTCGACCCGCACGAGCGCAAGAAAGCATCGCGCAAGAAAGAAGCGGCATAAGATACAGACCGGCGGCCCCAAAGGCCGCCGGTTTTGCGTTGGGTGCGGCCCGCTTTCCCGCTCGCACCTCCCTATCCGTTCGCGCCTCCCTTTCCGTTCGTGTCGAGCGAAGTCGAGACACGCGAAGGCATGCGCGCGCCAAGCGTGTCTCGACTTCGCTCGACACGAACGGTTACAGGTGGTGACCGGTATCCGAGGACGACGTCCTTTCGCGACAGCGCATCACCCCGCCCCGTCAGGCAGATCGAACACATCGCGCAGCCCGCTGCCGCCGCCGGGTGGGGTAGCGGGCAGAAAGGTGACGACCGCCCCGGTGCCGACGCCAAAGGCGTCGCACAGTTGAACCTGCCGGAACGGGTGCCGCCGCACGGCACCGTCGGCGTGGAGCGCGGGGATATTGCCGACCGGCGATTCGCGGTCGAGCGTCTGCGTCGCCATCGCCGCCGCCAGTCCGTTGCGGTGTCCCGCGCGCAGTGTCGGCGGGATGATGCGGTCCAGCGTCGCCCTGATCATCACCGCATCCGAATAGCCGAACATCCGCGCGCAGCCCGCCGACCAGTATCGGGCGATGCTATGGCGATCGACCAGTAGCTGAGCGGCATCGTCGGTGGGTGATGAGGGGGATGGATTGTGGGTAATGCCGCCCGACTAATTTGCATGGCTGATGCCTACAACGAAGTGGGAGGTCATCGTGAACGTCAGCAACCCACCGGTGCGATACCGCAAGAGCGTGCCCGACAGCTGCATCAACTGACGATCACCGAAGGCCTTGGGTCGCCAGGCCCGCCGCATGCCCGCTGAGGTCAGCGACCCGAAATTGCGGTTGGTCAGGCGGCAGGTCGAGGGGGGGGGCACTAGCGAATCGCCGTCGGGCAATGGCTAGTAGGCTCACCGATTAACATGGCGCCAATTCGAGCCAAATCTCCTCTTGGTATCAATAACCGCGCAATAGCGGTTGTGCGCTAGTCTCCCAAACTGGGCTCATTCAGTGGATCGGGAGACCCAACGCACTCTTGCGTCGATGCTGAAGAAACAGCCGAAAACCTTGAAAAAATCGAGTTTAGCTCGTCAAAGGTATCGGCCTCCCGCGCGTCGACAGCTTTGAGATAGAGATTTTTGAGTCGGCCAACTTGGATATTCGCCCGACCGCAGAACGTCTTAAATATCGGCTTTCCGGGCACGTCGATCTTCCATCTACCTGTTCCGCCCGTGATATATGTTAGAAATTCGTCGTAAGTGCTTTCTGTCGCATCGCGGATGGCTGTTAAGTCTAGAGCTGCTGCATTGCGGAGCTGCTCCGTTTCTGCCCTTTCCGAAATTGACGCGATCAAAGCCGCTCTATCCAAATCATGGACGCCGCTCGGCATGAGAGTTACATTGCCGCATAGCTGACGGAATTTGTGCGATACACGAAGAGCTACAGCATATCCGATCTTCTCGAGAGCTAGGTTCTCGAGGCAATTTTCAATCGCTGCAGGGTCTCGTAACCAAGATTCATCATCTTCAATTGTCTCAAAACATGCTGCAAGTATTTTACTATCAAGAAAATAGTTCTCCAAATGGTATCTAGGTAGTTGCTCCATTTTACCTGAAGAAGAAATTACCTGACCGGAATCTCTGTCGGCTAGCATGAAAAAATCGACACCCCAAACGGCCTTATCGAGTACAGTTGTTACCAAGTGACTGAAATTTTCTATTGTCTGTTTCCCGCCGCCTGCAACGAGGACTAGATCTGGGAATCTGTTTGCCAAAATTTGAGAGTAGGTTCGCTTGTCGAGGCTTGCATCGGTGCCTTCGATCACCACAATTTTTCGACCTAGTGAGAGCACTCCGACCGAATGTCCCAATTGATGCATCGCTTCGGTCGTTGCATCCCCCGGTTTTACAATTATCGCTTGGTTTGAGCCATCATTTTTCCGTGGGGTCAAAAATACCACGCTGTCTTCCAATGAGCTACTAACGAGATCTGGCGAATGAGAAAGAAAGAAAAACTGATTATTGTTTCCTATAGAACGTAAGGTTGCGACCATTCGAATCAATAATTCTGGATGAAGATGCACCTCAGGTTCGTCAAAAAATATTATGCAATCGTTCGGATTCCGCAATATGAAATCAAATGTAACGTTCAATACCTCTCGTTCTCCACTACTTAGTGTAGATATCGATCTTTCTTCTCCATCTTCTTCGTACATCAAATTTTGTGAGCTTAGATCCGCGCGTGTTAGTCTCTTAGGACCGAGCATTTTAAAGAATGCGTCTTTAAAAGGAGCAAGAGGATCAGAGAACTGGAGATTCATGCTATCGTAGCCTTGACCACGAAGCTCTATTGCTCGGTTAGCGATAGATGTTTTTTGGTTCTGTATCTTTTTAAATATTGCATGTTGCGTGTCTTGCCACCTACCAGCAAGCCCCTGCATAGGTAAATCCCAGGATACGTTTTCAATATAGGGATCAGCAAAATCAAAGGCGAACGATAGCGCTTTAACCTGTTGAATTGAACGTCCACTTTCAAAATATAGAACGCCGCTTTGATAGTTTCGCCGGAGCTTATTTGCTTGCATTACCTGCATCAATCGCTGAATTCCGTTCCCCGAGGTGGACAAAGTTTTACTTCCAAACTTGCTTTCCTCGTCTTTGGAAGTTGCCTCGATTATCAGCTCTACCCCAGTAGGGGACCCTCTAAACGCGTTAAGAAGGCTGGTAATCAGCCGTGTCTTGCCGACCCCATTGGGTCCAGCAATTACGACTAGGTCGGACAGGTCGCTGACATCAAAATGCTGAATCGGCGGCTGATTTTCAACCTTGATTGAGGAAATGCGCATCCAGAAACTACCCCATATGGTTCGTTGTTATGCACATTAAATATATGCCAACGGACGTTATCCGCAGTTTGCCAATAAGCGGGTTTGATTGGCATGAATCTGCACTCACAAGGGAGGCGAAGAATTGTCAAAGGGCAAGTGGGAACATAAATAGAACAAAAATGCTTTCCTACAAAATTTCCGTCTGACATATCCTGTTCGGTTTGATTGCTCGACTTCACTCGGGCCAAGCAGGAGGAAAGACATGCAGAACCGCACCCCGATCGCGAAGGAGGCGCGGCCGCCGCTGCCTGACTTTACGCCGGTGCCGCGCAAATATCGGCACGACGGGTGGACGCCCGAGCGGCAGAAGGCGTTCATATCGGCGCTGGCCGATACCGGGTCGGTCACCCGCGCGGCGGCGATGGTGAATATGGCGCAGGTGAACTGCTATACGCTGCGGCGCGCGCCCGGTGCGGAGAGCTTTCGGCGGGCGTGGGAGGCGGCGCTGGATTTCGGGGTCGCGCGGTTGAAGGACATTGCGTTCGAACGCGCGATCGACGGCTATCTGGTGCCGGTGTTCGTGGCGGGCAAGCTGATGGGCTTTCGGCGGCGGCACAATGATGCGCTGCTGATGTTCTGCCTGCGCCATTACGGGCAGGATGCGGGGGGCAAGCGGACGACGATCAACTATTTTTCGACGCGGGCGACGGCGGGGTCCTTCGAGACGCCGCTGCGCGGCTCCTCAGGACATGCGGAAGTGGGAGAGGGCGCCAGCGCCGGAGCCGCCGGGGCGGTCGCCGAGGCTTCGACGACGACGGTGCGGACGGTGATCCATGGTCCCTTGGCCGGGTCCGCGACGGGCGGCGACGTGCACGGCGGACAAGATGCGGCGGCGGGGGTGATCGAAGGGTTCGAGGGGGCGGCGCTCGATGCGCAGGCGGAGGCCGAGATCGGCGCGGCGCTGCTCGCGCTGGCCGAGCGGCAGCGCGCGATGGATGCGGCGGTCGCGGAGGATGATTTCGGCGCGGTCGCGATGCAGTTGGGCGATCCCGCGGTGCCGCTGGTGTCGCTGGGCGAGCATGATTCGCCCTATTACGGGCCGCTGCAAATGTACCCGGGCCCGATCGACGACGACCCGGTGCAGCGCATCGGCGGCGAGGCGAGCTGGGTGGCGGCGGGGGGCGACATTCCGGAGGCGTACCACGAATGGATCGCGGCGGCCGAGGCGGAGGGACGGCCGGTCCCGGCGGTCCCGCTGACGATCCCGCTGACGATGCCGCTGACGATGCCGCTGACGATGCCGGCGGATGACGGGATCGCGGCGGTGCGCAAGGCGCCTTCGCGGCGGTTGGCGCGCAAGGCGAAGGCGGCGGGGGCGGCGGAGACTGAGGAGACCGAGGGCGAGGGAGAGGCGGTGTGATCCTCCCCATGGCTTCGCCACAGGGAGGATTGCCGGACGGCGCACGGATAATGGCCTAAGCCGCCGCCGAGCGGTGCGGCCCGGGCCGATCAAGGCTAATGCGCGTTTACCGTCTTTTCATTCCGGTCCCATAGGACAGCGATGAAGGGACCGAAGTTTAGAGAGGCGATCCATGCCTATTGGTCCCGAAATGCGGCGGCTGCGCGCCGAGCATGCCGCGCTTGCCACGCTCTCAAAATTGTTGATGGACCTGATCCGCGGCCCCGAAGCGCCGCGTCCGACCGAACTCGAATCGGTGCGCGGGATGCTGCGCGATACGCTGCTGCGCCATTTGAAGTGCGAGGACTGGATTCTCTATCCGCGGTTGAAGGCGAGCGGCAATGCCGAGGTCGTCGCGCTGGCGGGTGAGTTTGTGCGCGAAATGGGGCATATCGCGCAGGATTTTGCGGCGTATGACGCGCGATGGACCGCGGCGCGGATCGCCGACGACTGGCCGGGCTTTTGTAGCGAAACCGAGGTCGTGCTCAACGTGCTGGGCATACGGATCGAGCGCGAGAATTGCGATCTCTATCCGGTCGCCGAGCAGCTCGACATGGGGTGACGCCGAAACTTCTTATTACCGTCATCGCCGCGTCACGCCTTCGCCGCAGCGCCGCAATATCGCCTCCCTAAAGCCCCCGCGACCACCGCGCCATTGTGGCGGCGGGACAAGGGGGATTTGTCGATGACGATGGAGTTCAGGAACCGCCTGCGGGGCGGCGCCGCATTGATCTTGGCGCTGGCGGCGACGCCGGGGCTGGCGGCCGAAACCGCGGGCGAGGCCGTCGATGCGGGCGGCGAGGTCGAAGAGATCGTCGTGCTCGGCCAGGGGCAAGCGCGGCAGGTGCAAGAGATTGGCGCCGCCGACATCGCGCTGGAAGTGGCGGGGATCAGCCCGCTGAAAGCCATCGACAAGCTGCCGGGGGTGAATTTTCAGGCCGCCGATCCGTTCGGCGCCTATGAATGGTCGTCGCGCATCTCGATCCGCGGTTTCGCGCAGCAGCAACTGGGCTTCACCCTCGACGGGGTGCCGCTCGGCGACATGAGCTATGGCAATCACAACGGGCTGCACATCAGCCGCGCGATCATCAGCGAAAATGTCGGCCGGGTCGAAGTCGCGCAGGGCGCGGGCTCGCTGGCGGCGGCGTCGAGCAGCAATCTGGGCGGCACGATCGAATTTTTCTCGCGCGAACCCGCCGAAACGTTCAGCGTCGAGGCGTCGGGTACCTATGGCAGCGAAGACACCAAGCGCGCGTTCGTGCGGATCGACAGCGGCGCGATCGGCGCGAACGGCCCGCGTCTGGCGCTGAGCTATGCATGGCAGGATGCCGACAAATGGAAGGGCGACGGCGTCCAGCGCCAGCATCAGGTGAACGCACGGATCGCCCAGCCGGTTGGCGACGGCCAGTTCTTCGGCTTCGTCAACTATTCGGACCGCGCCGAAAACGACTATCAGGATCTGAGCGCCGGGATGATCGGGCGATTGGGTTACCAGTGGGACAATTTCGCCAAGGATTGGGACACCGCGGTGCGGGTCGCCAAAATCTATCAGAACCAGGTCGCGCGCGCTGCGTTCAACACCGGCGTCGCCAACGGCTCGCTGCCGCTGGGTGCCGTGTTCACCGCGCCTTTTGCCGGGGTGGGCGAAGCCTTTCCGGCGCCGATCACGACGGCCGATGATGCCTATTATGACGCGTCGGGGCTCCGCAAGGACTGGCTTGCGGGGGTCGGGGTCGAGGCGCCGCTGAACGAATATTGGACGCTGAACGCGATGGGTTATTACCATGGCAACAAGGGCCGCGGGCTGTGGTTCACCCCCTATGTCACCACCCCCGGCGGCGCGCCGATCACGATCCGCACGACCGAATATGAGATCGAGCGCTATGGCATCGTCGCGAGCAGCCTGTTTACGCTTGGCGACAACCAGATCGAGCTCGGCATGTGGTATGAGGATAATGACTTCAATCAGGCGCGCCGTTTCTATGGCCTGGCCGACACCGCCGGGGCGCCGAGTCGCGGCAGCCTGACCTTCCCGAAGGATCCGCTGGCGACCCAGTGGGAGTTCGATTTCAACACCCAGACGCTGCAATATCATGTGCAGGACACGCTCGATCTGGGGCAGGTCCAGATCAACGCGGGGTGGAAGGGGCTGCGCGTCACCAATCTGGCGACCCCGGTCGTCCGCGGCGGTCTCGCCGCGGGGCGCACCGAGGCGAAGGACTGGTTCCTGCCGCAGGCCGGGGTGCTGTTCCGCCTGAACGATGATAATGAGGTGTTCGCCAGCTACACCGAAAATATGCGCGCCTTCGAAAGCTCGGCGACCGGCGGGCCGTTCGCGACGACGCAGGCGGGGTTCGACGCGCTTGACCTGAAACCCGAAACCTCGACGACTTATGAACTCGGCTTCCGCACCAAGGCGTCGCGCTTTCAGGGCGTGATCGCGGGCTATTATGTCGATTTCAAGGATTGCATCATCGCCTTTGCCAATGGGTCGGGGATTCAGGGCAATCCGGCGATCCTGCAGAATGTCGGCGATGTGCGCTCGTGGGGCGTCGAGGCGGCGGGGACGTTCCGGGTCACCCCGGACCTGTCGCTGTTCGCCTCTTATGCTTATAACAACTCCGAATATCAGGACGATGTCGTCAACGCCGCGGGGACGACCGTCGCGGCAACCGCCGGCAAGACAGTGGTCAATTCACCGCGTCACCTCGCCAAGGGTGAAATTACGTGGGACACTGGCACGTTCTTCGCGCGGCTCGGCGCCAATTACACCGGCAAGCGATACTATTCGTTCGAGAATGATGCCGAGGTCGGCGGCTTTGTGATCGTTGACGCCAGCATCGGTTACCGGCTGAACGAGCGGATTTCGGTGCAGGTCAATGCGACCAATTTGTTCGACAAGGAATATGTGTCGACGATCGGCACCAATGGTTTTGCCAACCGCGGCGACAACCAGACCCTGCTCGCCGGAGCGCCACAGCAGTTTTTTGTGACGCTGAAAGCCGGGTTCTGAAAACCCCTTTCCATTGACGATGGTGGCGCGGTCCCGCTAGGGCCGCGCCATCATTTTTTCTGGAAGTAGCACCATGACCGATACCCCCCCCGACCATATGTCGACCAACCCGCGCTCGCCCCATTTCGACATGGAGGTGCTGCAGCGCGGCATCGGCATCCGTTTCAAGGGCAAGGAACGCACTGACGTCGAGGAATATTCGATCTCGGAAGGGTGGATCCGCGTCGCCGCGGGCAAGTCGAAGGACCGTTTTGGCCAGCCGATGACGATCAAGCTGTCGGGCGAGGTCGAAGCGTGGTTCGAGGATGCGGCGGCGAGCGACGGCGACGCGGCCAAGGATGCGGGCGAGGAAGCCTAACTTTCATTCGTCATTGCGAGCGCAGCGAAGCAATCCAGAGTGGCGTACACCGCCCTGGATTGCTTCGCTGCGCTCGCAATGACGCTAATTTGAGGAGGTTGTTCGGCCCTTACTGGCCGAGTGAGGCGACGACGACTTCCAGGCCGTTGCCGGGCTTCCAGTCGTTCTGCGCCCACACCGGTGCCTTGAAGCTCGGTGCTTTGTTCGGCGTGCCGCCCGCGTAGATGAAACCCTGCACCGGATTGGCGCGCAGGCCCAAGTCGCCGATCGGCGCATACCACACGCGGACCATGCTCCAGTCGCCGGCATCGCTGACATCGACGACGCGGACATTGCGCTCGATCTGGCCGCGGCGGCCGTTGATCGGCGACCAATTGGCATGGTCGATGCGGATTTCGCGGTCGCTGACGATTTTCTTGACCACCGCGACATGGCCCAGCGGCATACCGCGGGTCCCGGCGAACGCCATCACCGCGCCCTCGCGCGGTTCGTCGCCGCGGGCATAGTCGCTGGCGGCTTGCGCCCACCAGGTCTTGGCATCGCCGCGAATGTCGACGCCCGATTCGGCGCGGGCAAAGGGGACGCATTGCAGGTAATCGCGCGCCGCCGCCGGGGCGCTGACGAGCAGGCTGGCAAGCGTCATCACGGACGCAATGGCGGCAGCCAGAAAGTTACGATGCGGCATGAAATGCGACCCCCGATGCTTGTGTTCAAGCGTTGGATCGTCCTTGCCATGCTTTGCCCGCGCCACCACCCACCACGCGACGAGCCGCGCCGCGGGTGCGGTGAGCGGCGGAACCTTTTGTTAAGCTGGTCAATTCGTCGCGCGGCAGCTTCGCTTGGTCGCCGTCAGGCTGCGGCGCTCGACGCGGATTCGGTCGAACGGAATAGTGCGAGCACGTCGGTCGCGGGCATCGGGCGGCCGTAATAATAGCCCTGGATATTGCTGCACCCCATCGCCCGGATCGTTTCGACCTCCAGCTCGGTTTCGGCGCCCTCGGCGGTCGTCGACATGCCCAGGCTGTCGGCAAGCGCGACGACGGCGCGGATGATCGCGATCGATTCGATACTGCCCTTGGCGGCACCGACGACAAAGCTGCGATCGACCTTGATCGTCGAAAATTGCGTCTTGCGTAGATAACCGAGCGACGAATAGCCGGTGCCGAAATCGTCGAGCGACAGCCGGATGCCGAGGCCGATCAGCTGATCGAGCAGCTGGGCCGCACCACCGCCGTCGCGCAGGAACACGCTTTCGGTGACTTCGATCTCCAGCCTTTGCGGGGGCAGCCCGCTTTGCGCCAACGCCGACACGACGACCGAGGCAAAATTGGGATCGGTGAGCTGGTCCGCCGACACGTTGATCGCGACCTTCAGGTTCGACGGCCATTTCATCGCTTCGTGGCACGCGGTGCGCAGCACCCATTCGCCGATCGGCGAGATCAGCCGTGCGTCTTCGGCCAGCGGGATGAAACGGCCCGGCGACACATTGCCCAGTTTCTGGTTGTTCCACCGGATCAGGGCTTCGAAGCCGTTCAGCGTGCCGTCGGCTGCGATCACCACCGGCTGGTAATAAAGTTCGAATTCGCGGCGTTCGAGCGCGCCGCGCAATTCCTGTTCCATCACCCGCCGTTCCTCGGCCTGGGCGTGGAGAGAGGCGACGTATCCGGCGACGACGTTGCCGCCGCGATCCTTGGACTTGTAGAGCGCAAGATCGGCGTTGCGGGTCAGCGTTTCGACGGTTGCGCCGTCCTGCGGCCCGATCGCAAAGCCGATGCTGGCGCCGACGAACAACTGGTGATTGTCGACGACATAGGGACGGCTGATCGTCGTGATCAGGCGCTGCGCCAGTTCTTCTGCGGCATCGGCCGACGGGACATTGTGGAGCACCACGGCGAATTCGTCGCCGCCCAGCCGCCCGCAGGTCATGCCGCGTTCCATCAATCCTTTCAGCCGCGCCGCGACCTGCGCCAGCAGCTTGTCACCGACCGGGTGGCCCAGCGTGTCGTTGACCGCCTTGAACCGGTCGAGATCGATCATCAGCATCGCGCAGCGCGACTTGGCGTCGATCGCATTGGTCAGCGCGCGCGCCAGATCTTCGTTGAGGCTGAGGCGATTGGGCAGGCCGGTCAGATTGTCGAAACGCGCCATCTTGGCGATCTGTTCGGCGGTCGCGCGCTGTTCGGTGACGTCCGACCCGACGCCGCGGAAACCGAGAAACTTGCCCGCTTCATCGAGGCGCGGCGACGCCGACAGCTCCCACCAGCGCGGTGCGCCGCCGATCGTGACCGGGACGATCAGGTTCGAAAAGCTCTCGCGCCGCTTCATCCGTTCGGCCATTTCGTGCAGGCTTTTGGGAAACAGTCCGGTGTCCCAGGCATCGCCCGACAGCGCCTGCAACAACGGCACACCTTCGAGCGTTTCGGCGGTCGCGCCCAGTGCATAGGCGAGGCGCGGCGAGACATGAACGAGGCGGCGGCTGTTGTCAGTCTGCCACAACCAGTCGGCCGAGGTTTCTTCGAATTCGCGCAGCAGCAGGCTGACCGTTTCGGTCTTTTCGTGCAGCGTTTCTTCGGCGCGGCGATAGCGGATATGACTTTGGGCAAAGCGGACGCAGAACAGGCAGAGCAGCAATCCGGCAACCAGCGCAACAGCGGCCAGATGCGGCGCCCCGGCGCGGACCAGCGCCGCGGCCGCTGACAGGCTGACCGGGGCGATGAACAGGATGCACGCCATTGGCACGCTGTGTGCGACGATGGCCAGCGTGACCATCATCAGCACCGCGATCGTCCACATCGACAGGACGTGGTCGAGCGGCGGGGTCAGGCCGTGGAGCCAGAAGGGCGCCCCCCATAGTAACGCCGAATAGAGACCGTGGCGGTTACAGAGCCGATATTCGGCGACTCCCGACAATTTTGGGTCGCCCAGCGGCAGGTTGCGAAACCGGCTATACGACCACAGACTGAACAAGATGGCGCAGCCCAGCCACCCGCCGGCGACCGGCAGCGGCACACTGTGGATCATCGTGAAGGCGGCGACCAGCGCCATGCCCAGCCCCATGAACAGCCGCAGTGCGCCGCGGCCGCGCAATGGCGCAAGCTGAAGCTGGCGGAGGTTGCCGATGTCCGCATCACGCGGCCCCAGCCCCAACAGGGTCCGCGCAGGAATCTCTTCGGCAGCTATCTGGTCCAACAAGCTCGTCACCCGGCCTGTTTAGCGCGGGGGTGTTACCCGAAGGTAACCAGCGACCTCATTTGACGCCTTTTTTGTCCAGTAGCGGGACAGGAATTTGGACGCCAGGTCAGCGACTTGGGTGTCCTGAACCTAGGCGGCCATCGCAAAGGGCTGGATTTCTCCGGCCAGATATTGGGCGCGCGCTTTCGACCGGCTGAGTTTGCCCGAACTGGTGCGCGGCAAGGTGCGCGGCGGGATCAGTTCGATCAGGCAATTCATGCCGGTGATCGCGCGGACGCGGTCGCGAATCGTCTCGCGCAGCGCGACCCGCTCGGCCTCGTCGCTGGTGCGGCACTGGACGAGCACGGCGGGGGTTTCCTCACCCCCCGGTGCGGTGATCGCAAAGGCTGCGATATCGCCTGATTTGAACCCCGGCAATTGTTCGACCGCCCATTCGATGTCCTGCGGCCAATGGTTTTTGCCGTTGATGATGATCATGTCTTTGGCGCGGCCGACGATATAGATGTAACCGTCTGACAGATAACCCATATCTCCGGTGTCGAGCCAGCCATCGACCAGGCAGGCGGCGGTCGATTCGGGGTCACGATAATAGCCGGTCATCAGCGACGGGCCGGTGCACCACACCTTGCCGACCGCCCGGTCGGGCAGGACGCCGCCAAGTTCATCGCGGACCTCGATCACCATGTCGCGCGCGGCGCGGCCGCAGTTGACGATGGCGCGATAGCGGGTCGGGCGGCCGACATCATTGGCGGCGCCCGACAGCTCGGTTTCCTCGACCAGTTCGACGACGATGCCCTCGCCCGGCGGCATGATGCTGACCGCCAGCGTCGCCTCTGCGAGGCCATAGCTGGGCAGGAAGGCGCTGGCGCTGAACCCCGCGTCGGCAAAGGCATCGACAAAGCTCTGCATCACATCGGGGCGGATCATGTCGGCGCCGTTGCCCGCAACGCGCCAGCGCGACAGGTCGAAACGGTCGGCGACATGCGTCTGGCTCGACACGCGGCGCGCGCAGATGTCGTAGCCAAAGGTCGGCGAATAGCTGAGCGTCGTCCCCTCGTTGCGGCTGATCAGGTCGAGCCAGGCGAGCGGACGGCGGGCAAAATCTTCGGTCTTCAGATAATCGACCGACACCTGGTTGGCGACCGGCGACAGCAGGCAACCGACGAGGCCCATGTCATGATACCAGGGCAGCCACGAGATGCAGCGATCGCTGTCGCGCACTTCCATGCCGTGCGAGTGCGCTGCGAGGTTGTTGAGCAAGGCGGCGTGGGTGACCGCGACGCCGTGCGGGAAGCGCGTCGAGCCGCTGCTATATTGCAGATAGCAGGTTTCGTCCGATTGCTGGGGCGGCAGGTCGGTTACCGGGGCGGGCTGGGCGGCGAATTCGCTCCAGTCGACCGGCAGCACATTCTGCGCCTCGGCGGCTTCGACCGCCATCGCCGCGATTTCGGGCGGGAAGAACAGCATCGTCGGGTCGCAGCTGGTGAGCTGGACGACGAGCTGGCCGACATAGGAGTCGCGGCCGCCAAAGCTGGTCGGCAGGGGCAACGGCACCGGCCACGCTCCGGCATAGATGGTGCCAAAGAACAGCGCGGCGAATTCGGCGCCCGTCTCGGCGATCAGCGCGATGCGGTCGCCGGGCTTTACCCCTGCGGCGATCAGCCGATACGCGGTCAGCAACGAATCGTCGCGCAGTTCGCGATAGGGGTAAGGGCGCACCAGCTTGCCGCGCGGGTCGTGGAAATTGAGCCCGCGGGTGCCGTTAGCGGCGTAATCGAGCGCTTCGCCGACGGTGGCGAAATCCGAAAAGCGGCGCGGCTGGGCGCAAAGGGTCGGCGTCGGCTGAAGCTCGTCCGCCGCAAGTGCGATGGTATCGGTCATAAGGGGTGCGACATCCCGCGATCCGGGCCGCGCGGCAACAAGCATGTCATCTTTCTGAGCCATGGTGTCCGTGCGCGAGCCCTATGTTGTTTGAACAATCGCCCGTTTCCGGGCTTTATGACCCGATATGGCGGTGTTGATCGTTCTCAATCAGGCCCGACTGTGGCACAAACATGGCATATGGCCAATCGCCGCGCCCCGTCCGACCGATCCAAAAGGCCTTTGGGCGCAGCAAAACTCGATGAGCTGGCGCTTGCCTATGTCGCGCGATTCGCGACGAGCCGGGCGAAGCTGACGCGCTATTTGTCGCGAAAAGTCCGCGAATCCGAATGGATAGACGACATGGACGCCATGACGGCGTGCGAGGCGGTGGCTGACCGAATGGAGCGGCTGCAGTTCCTCGACGACCGCCAATATGCCGCGATGCGCGCCGGGGCGATGACGCGGCGCGGATTGGGGGTGCGGCGGGTCAAGGCACAGCTTTACGTCGATGGCATCGCCGCCGCGGACAGCGGCGAGGCGATCGAGACTGCGGAGGGTGCCGCGCTGACGGCGGCGCTCGGCTTTGCGCGGCGGCGGCGGTTCGGGCCGTTCGGGGCGACGGCGGTCACCGATCCCAAACTGCGCGAGCGTCAGGTGGCCGCGTTTCTGCGCGCGGGCCACAGCATGACGACCGCGCGGCGCATATTGGCGATCGAGCCCGGCGACGAGGCCGCGCTGGCGGCGCTGGACGATGCAGCGGGGGTCGATTAGGGCTGGCCGACTTCGCCGGGACAAGGATTTGCCGATGCGCGCCATTTTGACTGCCCTCGCTCTGACGCTCGCGCTGCCGATTGCGGGGTGCAACACGGCTTCGAACCCGCCTTCCGAAACCGCCGCGGATGGGGACGAACCGGCAGAAAGCGTGGCGACGGTTCCGGTGACGATTACCGCCAAGGACCAGACGCACCGGTTCAATGTCGAAGTTGCGCGCACCGATGCCGAGCAGGACAAGGGATTGATGTTCCGCACCAGCCTGCCCGCCGATGGCGGCATGCTGTTCCCGTTCGCCAAGCCGCGGATCGGCAGTTTCTGGATGAAGAACACGCTGATCCCGCTCGACATCATCTTCATCCGCGCTGACGGCAGCATCGACCGGATTGCGGAGAACACGATCCCCGAATCGCTGGAGCCGGTGGTCAGCGGGGGCGAGGTGTCGGCCGTGCTCGAACTCGCGGGCGGCACCGCGGCGCGGCTGAACATCGATGAGACCGCGAAGGTGACGTGGAAGAAATAGGGCGAAAGCTCTCCCATCGCCCCCGCGAAGGCGGGGGCCGCCAACGTCCTCATCCATCCTCGCTGCATAAAGACTCCAGCGGCCCCCGCCTTCGCGGGGGCGACGAGTAAATGGCTTGCGAAGCCCGCACCCTTGCCTGTAAACGCCACGCCATGAGCATCCTGGGCAAGATTTTCACCTGGTGGGACGGCGCGACCGTCGGCACGCTGCTGAACAGCTGGAGCACCGGCGAAAAGGTCGGCGAGGACAGCCTCGGCAATCGCTATTTCCGCGCCAAAAAGGGCGATCGGCGCTGGGTGATCTATAACGGATCGAACGACGCGAGCCGGGTGCCGCCCGAATGGCACGGCTGGCTGCACCGCACCTTTGACGAATTGCCGACCGACATGCTGCCCGCGCCGCGCGCGTGGGAAAAGGAAGCGACCGCGAACCTGACCGGCAGCACCGGCGCCTATCGCCCCGCCGGGGCGCTCGAGCGCGGCGGCCAGCGCGCCGCAGCGACCGGCGATTATGAGGCCTGGCGGCCCGGCGAATAATGTCGCGCCGGATTTCGACCGCGCTGATCGCGCTGCTCGCGGCAACCGCGCTGACGGGCTGCGATCGGACCCCGTCCAAGGGCAATGGCAGCGCGACGGTGTCGACGGTCGCCAAATCGGAACGGGTGCCGCAAGAGGTCGGCGGGATCGAAGGCGCGACTCCGATGGCCGAGCGGGTCGCGGTCGTCGGCCTGCTCAACAAACGCAACGGGTTGGTCCGCGACCTCGAGATGAAGCCTGGCGAATCGGCGCGGGTTGGGCGCGCGATCGTGCGCCTGCGGGCATGCGAGGCGACCGCGCCGTGGGAAGACCCGCCCGAAACCGGCGCGTTCGTTCAGCTGACCGTGCAGGATCAGCGCGACGACACATGGCGCCGCGTCTTTTCGGGCTGGATTTTCCGCGAGCGGCCAGACCGCAACATCATCCAGCATCCGATCTATGATGTGTTCGTCAAAAGCTGTGCGATGACATATCCCGGCGGCGAGCCGGTGGCACCCGCGGCGACGAAATCGGGCGCCGCGGCAGCGCCAAAGGCGTCGAGTGCGCCCCAGTCGCCCGCGACGAACGGCGGCGAAGGCACCGAAACGCCTGCCGCGCCCGCTCCGACGGCCGTCCCCAAGGCGCCGCCCGCGTCGCCGCCCGCCAACACCGAATAGAGCCGTGCCAAATAGTCGGCCTGGCGGATTTCGATCGCGCCCAGGCTGGCGAGGTGCGGGGTGATGAACTGGCAATCGAGCAATTTCCACCCGCCCGCGCGCAGCCGCGCGATCAGATGCGCGAGCGCGACCTTCGACGCATCGCGCGCGCGGCTGACCATCGATTCACCGAAAAAGGCGCGGCCGAGCGAGACGCCGTAGAGACCGCCGACCAGCTTATCACCCTGCCAGCATTCGATGCTGTGGGCATGGCCGATCTGGAACAGCCGATCGTAACTCGCCTTGATCACCGGGTTGATCCACGTCGTCGGCCGGTCGTCCGCCGGATCGGCGCACAGCGCCACCATGTCGGCAAAGGCAGCGTCGGTGGTCACACGAAAGCGGTCGGCGACGAGCGTCTTTTTCAGGCTGTGCGAGAGCCGGAACCCGTCCAGCGGCAGAATCGCGCGCAGCCGCGGTTCAACCCAATGGACCGACGGGTCGTCCGCCCCGTCGGCCATCGGGAAAATCCCCTGCGCATAAGCACTCAGCAGCAGCGCAGGGTCGATGGATTCGAAATGTTTCAGCTCGCGGGCTTCACGAATTTCAGGGTCATGCGATCCGATTCGCCGATCGCGACATATTTGGCGCGGTCGGTGTCGCCTTCGGCCAGATTGGGCGGCAGCGTCCAGACGCCCTTCGGATAATCCTTGCTATCCTTGGGATTGGCGTTGATCTCGCTGCGGCCCGCCAGCTTGAACCCGGCCGCTTCGGCAAAGGCGATGATCGAGCTTTCCTTCATATAGCCCGATTTTTCTTCCTTCGCGGCATCATCGCTCTCGTTCAGCCGGTGCTCGACGACGCCCAATGTGCCGCCGGGTTTCAACATCGCGAAAATCTGTTTGAAGGCATTGGTGGTGTTGTCGGCGCCGTCGAAGCGCCAGTTGTGGACGTTGCGGAACGTCAGCACAACGTCGGCGCTGCCATCGGGCACTTTGGGATTGGTCCCGGCATTCGGAAATTCGGCGAGTTTCACTGCGCCATAGACATCGGCGTTTTCAGCTTGTTTGGTCTTGAAACGATTGAGCCCGCGCTCCCACGGCGCCGCGACGTACAGCGTGCCGCCGCCAGCCTTGGCCAGCGGGGCGAGGATTTCGCTGTACCAGCCGCCGCCGGGCCACAGCTCGACCACCGTGTCGCCGGGCTTGACGCCAAAAAAGGCGAGCGTTTCGGCGGGGTGGCGATAGGCATCGCGCGCGAGGTTAGCGGGGGTGCGGGTCGGCGCGGCGACCGCGGCGGCGATGGCATCGCCGGTTTTGGCGGCATGGCCGCCGCCATGATGGTCGGCGAGAACCGCCGCGGGGACGGCGAGGGCAAGGGCGGTACTTGCAACCAGGATCAACGAACGCATATGGGCAACCTCTCTCTTGGGGGGACTGTCCCCTGTTTGCGAAGGTGCGCGCGTCAATGCAAGGGTCGATGCTGATTGTCAGCGCTGCGGGCGCCGCCGTCGCGGTCGCGGCGGAAGTCGCCGACTATCGCCGCCGCAACCGGCGCGACGTCGATGCGGTGGGGTTTATGCCGTGGCGGGGGATTGCGCTGGTAGGGGTGGCGGTGGCGATATTGGCGGCGGCGCTGGCGTTGAAGCCTTGAGCCATGGCAGGTGTCACGGTGGCTAGCGACCCGAACGTGACGTTTACGGCATCGTCATCCTGAACTTGTTTCAGGATCCATAGCCTGCCGTTTCCTGCGGCGCAGCGCCAGCTTCGAGTCCGGGCCATGGATGCTGAAACAAGTTCAGCATGACGAGATTAGAGGTCCGCTCTCCACCCCAACGCCGACCTAGCTTTCGGCAATCACCTGCCTTTACAGGCACGCCTCGAGATACGGCTGATCGAACCCGTACTGCCGCGCTTTTTCCAGCGTGTAGGGACGCAGGCCCATCGCGCGATATTCGCCGACGATCTTGCCGTCCTTGTCCTCGTCGAGATATTCGAACTTGAACAATTCCTGGGTGACGATGACGTCGCCTTCCATGCCGATCACCTCGGTCACGTTGGTGACGCGGCGCGACCCGTCGCGCAGACGCTTGATCTGGATGACCATGTCGACCGAATCGGCGATCTGTTTCGAGATCGCTTCCTTCGGGATCTTCACGTCGCCCATCAGCACCATATTTTCCATACGGCCGAGGCATTCGCGCGGGCTGTTGCTGTGCAGCGTACACATCGACCCGTCGTGACCGGTGTTCATCGCGGCGAGCAGATCGAAACATTCGGCGCCGCGGACCTCACCCATGATGATGCGGTCGGGACGCATACGCAGCGCGTTCTTGACGAGGTCGCCCATGTGGATCGCGCCATTGCCTTCGAGGTTCGCGGGGCGCGTTTCAAGCGGCAGCCAGTGCGGCTGTTGCAAACGAAGTTCGGCGGCATCCTCGATGGTCAGCACGCGCTCGCCGGGGTCGATCATCTTCGACAACGCGTTCAGCATGGTGGTCTTGCCCGAGCCGGTGCCGCCCGAGATGACGATGTTGAAGCGGCTGGCGCCCGCGATTTTCAGCGCGGTACACATCTTCTGGCTCATCGCGCCCCATTGGCACAGCATGTCGAGCGTGATCGGCTTGGCCGAGAATTTACGAATCGAGATCGCGGTACCGCGCAAGCTGAGCGGCGGGACGATCACGTTCACACGAGAGCCGTCCTTGAGGCGGGCGTCGGCGAGCGGCGTGGTCTGATCGACGCGGCGGCCGACGAGATTGCAGATGCGCTGGGCGATCTGGAACAGATGCTGTTCGTCGCGGAACTGGATCGGCGCGATGACCAGCTGGCCCTTTTTTTCGATGTAGGTCTGGTACGGGCCGTTGACCATGATGTCCGAAATATCGGGGTCGGCGAGCAATTCTTCGAGCGGGCCGAAGCCGAGCAGTTCGTCGACCAGCACCTTTTCGAGCGCAAATTGTTCGCGGCGATTGAGCGTGATGCGAAGTTCGGCCAGCACCTCGAGGATGATCGGGCGGAATTCCTCGGTCAGTTCGTCCTTTGACAGCGTCGCCGCGGCTTCGGGATCGACGCGTTCGAGCAGGCGCGGCAGCACCTGTTCCTTGATCTTGTGGACGCTGGCTTCGAATCCTTGGGCCTTTTCGGGCTCGGCCATGTCCGACGTGGAACGCTGATTCAGCCGCTCCATCGCCTCTTCTTCGGGCGACAGGTTCGACGGCATTTGCGGAATGTCGATCGCGGGCGGTGTGTCGATCGCGGGGAATTGCGCGCCGCCACCCATGCCGGATCCACCCTGCATCGGCTTTGCCACGCCAAAGGCGGGGCGGCCAGCGGTTCCGGGTCGGCGTCCGAATGCACTCATTCGCTTTGTCCTGCTTTCATGTCTGTCGGAGGATTGGCGCTACTGGCTGCCTCACCCCCATCGGATACGGTGAATAAAGTGGAAACTTTGACATTGTCCTAATGCGCGGGGCGATTGCCGCGCGGACACAAAAAAGCCCGCATCCGGCGGGATGCGGGCTTTTGATCGCCGTGGACGGGCGAAAAATCAGCGGGCGATATGCTCGGCAAGGACAGTCAGGCCCGACTCGTTAACCTCTGCAAAGCCGCCTTCGACTTCGATCACTTCGGGCGTGGCGCCTTGGGCGGCATAGATGGTCAGCGGCGCGTTGCGGAGCGTCGCCATGAACGGCGCGTGGCCTTCGAGCACCGAAAAATCGCCTTCGCTGCCGGGTACGGTGACCATGTACACATCGATCGACCGCTCAAGGCGGGCCGGGGTGACGAGTTCGAATTTCAGAGCCATGATATGTCCTTAAACCCCTCCCGCATGGGGAGGGGTGTAGGTTTGTTACGCGTCTTCGGCGAGCTTCGCGGCCTTGGCGACCGCTTCGTCGATGCCGCCGACCATGTAGAAGGCCGCTTCGGGCAGATGGTCATATTCGCCGTCGACGACCGCCTTGAACGACTTCACCGTGTCTTCGATCGCCACGAACTTGCCGGGGATGTTGGTGAAGACTTCGGCGACGTGGAAGGGCTGCGACAGGAAGCGCTGGATCTTGCGCGCGCGGGCGACGACCAGCTTATCTTCTTCCGACAGCTCGTCCATGCCGAGAATGGCGATGATGTCCTGGAGCGACTTGTACTTCTGCAGCGTTTCCTGAACGCGGCGGGCGGTTTCATAATGCTCCTGGCCGACGATCGCGGCGGTCAGCACGCGGCTGGTCGAATCGAGCGGATCGACCGCCGGATAGATGCCGAGTTCCGAAATCGCGCGGTTCAGCGTGGTGGTTGCGTCCAAGTGGGCGAACGACGTAGCAGGCGCCGGGTCGGTAAGGTCATCCGCGGGAACGTAAATGGCCTGCACCGAGGTGATCGAGCCCTTGTTCGTCGAGGTGATGCGTTCCTGCAGCGCGCCCATGTCGGTCGACAGCGTCGGCTGGTAACCCACCGCCGACGGGATGCGGCCGAGCAGTGCCGACACTTCCGAACCCGCCTGGGTGAAGCGGAAGATGTTGTCGACGAAGAACAGCACGTCCTGGCCTTCCTGATCGCGAAAATATTCGGCGATCGTCAGACCCGACAGCGCGACCCGAGCGCGGGCACCCGGGGGTTCGTTCATCTGGCCGAACACCAGCGCCACCTTCGATCCCTCGGGGGTCGGGTTGCCGTCGGCGTCCTTGGCGATAACCCCGGCGTCGAGGAATTCGTGATAGAGATCGTTGCCTTCGCGGGTGCGTTCACCGACGCCCGCGAACACCGAGGTGCCACCATGGCCCTTGGCGATGTTGTTGATCAGTTCCTGGATCAGCACGGTCTTGCCGACGCCGGCGCCGCCGAACAGGCCGATCTTGCCGCCCTTCGCGTAAGGCGCGATCAGGTCGATGACCTTGATGCCGGTGACCAGGATGCTCGATTCGGTCGACTGGTCGACGAATTCCGGCGCCTTGGCATGGATCGGCGCGCGGCTGGCGGCGTTCACCGGGCCGCGTTCGTCGATCGGCTCGCCGATGACATTGAGGATGCGGCCGAGCGTCTGCGGGCCGACCGGCACAGTGATCTGTGCGCCGGTGTCGGTGACCGGCTGGCCGCGGGTCAAGCCCTCGGTCGCGTCCATCGCGATGGTGCGAACGGTGCTTTCGCCGAGGTGCTGCGCGACTTCGAGGACGAGGCGGTTGCCGTTGTTCTCGGTTTCCAGTGCGTTCAAAATCGCGGGCAGGGTCCCGGTGAACTGGACGTCGACAACGGCGCCGATGACCTGCGCGATGCGGCCCGTGGCGGTGGCGGTGCTTGCCGCCTTGGGCGCGGCGGCCTTCTTCGGCGCAGCAGCTTTGGGCGTGGCGGCCTTTTTGGCGGGAGCCTTCTTTTCAGCGGGAGCGGTAGCCATGGTCTTCTTCCTTGGGTTGATCGATTAGAGCGCTTCGGCGCCCGCGATGATTTCAATCAGTTCAGTGGTAATCGCCGCCTGACGCGTGCGGTTGTAAATGATGGTTAGCTTGTTGATCAGATCGCCTGCGTTGCGCGTCGCATTGTCCATCGCGGTCATCGATGCGCCCTGTTCGGACGCGGCGTTTTCCAGCAGACCCTTGAAGATCTGGATCGTGATGTTGCGCGGCAACAGGTCGGCGAGGATCGCTTCCTCGTCGGGCTCATATTCGACCGCCGCACCGCTCGATACCGGAACGTCGACCGGGGCGGGAACCGGGATCAGCTGCTGGCCGGTTGCTTCCTGCAGCAGCGCCGAGCGGAACTTCGAATAGAAGAGGTGCGCCACGTCGAACGCCCCGGCTTCGTAAAGCTCCATCACCTTGGCCGAGATGTCGTGCGCCTGTTCGAAACCGATGTCGCGGATACCGGTCGTCTCGTACTGCTCGACGATCTGGCCGGCGAACAGGCGCGCGATCACCGGGCGGCCCTTGCGGCCGATCAGGTAAAAGATGACCTTCTTGCCCTGCGCCTGCAGTTCGAGTGCCTTGTCGCGCGCCGCCTTGACGATGTTCGAGTTGAACGCACCGGCGAGGCCGCGGTCGCTGTTGAGCACGACGAGCAGGTGCGTGTCGCTCTTGCCGGTGCCCGACAAAAGCTGCGGTGCGCTGTCCGACCCGCCGACCTTCGACGCCAGGCTGGCGACGACACGCTCAAGCCGCTCGGCGTAAGGACGCGCGGCTTCGGCCGCTGCCTGTGCCTTGCGCAGCTTGGCGGCGGCGACCATTTTCTTGGCCTTGGTGATCTTCTGGGTCGATTTGACCGAGACGATCCGCCCTTTGAGTTCCTTCAGACTGGCCATTAAGCCCTATCCTTGTGTCCCGGCGAAAACCGGGATCGCTGTGGGCCCCGGCCTCAGCCGGGGAACAGAATTACGCGAAAATCTTGCCGAAGGCGTCGAGCGCCGCGACCAGACCCTTTTTGGCATCGTCGCCCAGATCCTTGGTGTCGCGGATCGTCTTCAGCACATCGGCATGGTCGCTGCGCAGATAGGCGAGCATCGCCTGTTCGTAACGCGACACATCAGTCGTCGCGACATTGTCGAGATAGCCGTTGGTGCCGGCAAAGATCGACGCGGTCTGCTCTTCGAACGGCATCGGCTGGAACTGCGCCTGCTTGAGCAGCTGGGTCAGGCGCGCGCCGCGGTTGAGCAGCTTTTGCGTCGACGCATCAAGGTCCGAACCGAACTGGGCGAAAGCTTCCATTTCGCGATACTGCGCCAGCTCGAGCTTGATCGAGCCCGACACCTTTTTCATCGCCTTGGTCTGCGCGGCCGAACCGACGCGGCTCACCGACAGGCCGACGTTGATCGCCGGGCGGATACCGGCGTTGAACAGGCCGGTTTCAAGGAAGATCTGGCCGTCGGTGATCGAAATCACGTTGGTGGGAATATAGGCCGACACGTCGCCGGCCTGGGTTTCGATGATCGGCAGCGCGGTGAGCGAACCCGAACCATTGTCGCTGTTCATCTTGGCGGCGCGCTCGAGCAGGCGGCTGTGCAGATAGAAAACGTCGCCGGGATAGGCTTCGCGGCCCGGCGGGCGGCGCAGCAGCAGCGACATCTGGCGGTAAGCGACGGCCTGCTTCGACAGATCGTCATAGACGATGACGGCGTGCATGCCGTTGTCGCGGAAAAACTCGCCCATCGTGCAGCCGGTGTAGGGGGCGAGGAACTGCAGCGGAGCGGGCTCCGACGCGGTCGCAGCGACGACGATCGAATATTCCATCGCGCCATTTTCTTCGAGCTGGCGGACGATCTGCGCCACGGTCGAACGCTTCTGGCCGACCGCGACATAGATGCAATAGAGCTTCTTCGACTCGTCATCGCCCGCGTTGGCGGCCTTCTGGTTGATGAAGGTGTCGATTGCGACGGCGGTCTTGCCGGTCTGGCGATCGCCGATGATCAGTTCGCGCTGGCCGCGGCCGACGGGGACGAGCGCGTCGAGCGCCTTGAGGCCGGTCTGGACGGGTTCGTGGACCGAGGTGCGCGGGATGATGCCCGGCGCCTTCACTTCGACGCGCATGCGCTTGTCGGCCTTGATCGGGCCCTTGCCGTCGATCGGATTGCCGAGGCCATCGACGACGCGGCCGAGCAGGCCCTTGCCGACGGGGACGTCGACGATCGTGCCGGTGCGCTTGACGGTGTCGCCTTCCTTGATCTCGGCGTCGCTGCCGAAGATCACGATGCCGACGTTGTCGGCTTCGAGGTTGAGGGCCATGCCCTGCACGCCGTTGGCGAATTCGACCATTTCACCGGCCTGGACATTGTCGAGGCCGTGGACGCGGGCGATGCCGTCGCCGACCGACAGCACCTGACCGATTTCGCTGACCGTTGCGTCGGTGCCGAAATTGGCGATCTGGTCCTTGATGACCTTGCTGATTTCAGCGGCGCGGATTTCCATGGTTTAGCCTTTCATCGGGCAAATTGGGCGTAGGGCTTTTCAGCCCTTCATCGCCTGGGCGAAACTGTTGAGACGGGTACGGATGCTGCCGTCGATCAGCTGGCTGCCCAGCTGGACGACGAGGCCGCCGAGAATGGCGGGATCGACGGTCGTGGCGACGGTCACGTCGCGCCCGACACGGGATTTGAGGTTGGCGGTCAGCTCTTTGAGCTGCTCGGCGGTGAGCGGGTGGGCGCTGGTGACCTTGGCGGTCACTTCGCCGCGGTGGTTCGCGACAATTGCGTCGAACGCGTCGATCATCTTGGGAAGATCGGCAAGACGGCGGTTGTCGGCGAGCACGCCGAGGAACTTGGCGGTCAGCGAATCGAGCTTCATCGCTTGCGCGACCGCGCCCACCGCGTTCGCGGCATCGCCGCGGCCGACAACCGGGCTGGCGATCAGCGCCGACAGGTCGGCCGATTCGGCGAGGCCCGCGCGCAAGTCGCTCAGGCTTTTGGCGACCGCGTCGATCGCGTTCGATTCGCGGGCCAGATCGAACAAAGCGACTGCATAACGGCCCGCGAGGCCCGCCGTGATGTTGCCCTGAATGCCGCCGGAATTCTCCACGCGTGAAAGTCCTTTGTTGCTATCCCGTGGGGGATGGGTCGCGCTTTACCGGGAGATTCGTCGAATATGCCCCGCGCGAAGTCGCGGCGCGCCTAGCAACGATTTTGCTGCAATGCAAGGCGGGGTCGGATGAATCCTACGCCCCTCCCAACCCCATTCGCCCCCCGCCTTCGCGAGGGCAGGCTCTGAGCTTGTCGAAGGGCTGTTCTTTCTTCAAAGTCGGATCAAGGAAGAGCAGTGCTTCGACAAGCTCGGCACGAACGGAAGAGGGGTAGGCGCGTGGGCGGGATGATCCGGATGACGATGGACGATGGCGCCGAAATTGCCGTCTATCACACCCGGCCGACCGGTGAACGCCGGGGCGGGCTGGTCCTGATCCAGGAAATCTTCGGGGTCACCGACCATATCCGCGAGTTGTGCGACGAATATGCCGCTGATGGCTATGAAGTGCTGTCGCCCGCGCTGTTCGACCGCGAGCATCCGGGGTTCGAGAGCGACTATTCGGGGCCGCAGTTCGAGCGCGCGGTGCAGCTGGCGCGCGAGCTGCACCCGTTCGAGCAGAGCCTGAAGGACGCGCAGACGTGCATTGATGCGCTCAAAGGCGTCAACGGTTCTGGGAGGCCGGTCTTCATCACCGGCTATTGCTATGGCGGCTCGGTCGCGTGGCGGATGGCGCAGATCAGCCCCGACCTTACCGCGGCGAGCGCCTATTATGGCAGTCTGGTGCCGACGATGTTCAAGGATGAAGCGCCCGCCTGCGCCACGATCGCGCATTTCGGACGCTATGATGCGGGCATCCCGATGGAGGGTGTCGAGGCGCTGATCGCGAAGGACCATCCGACCGCGCAGATATTCGTCTATGATGCGAACCACGGGTTCAACAGCGATCGCCGCAAGGATTATCACGAGGCCAGCGCCGATCTGGCGCGCGAGCGGACGTTGATGCTGTTCAAGGCGTGCGGCGGGTGAGCCTTGCCAGGCTTGGCCTGTTCGTCCTGGTTCTTTTCGTGGCGGCGACGGCGCTGCTTTACGCGCAGCAACGGCGGCTGATCTTTCCGGCTCCCGCGCAATATCCGCAGGCGGCGCCGTCAGGGTTACGGCTGGTTTCCACGCAGACCGACGACGGCCTGCGGTTGTCCGCCTTCTACCGCGCCGCCCAGCCGGGTCAGCGCACCATCCTCTTCTTCCACGGCAATGGCGACAATCTGCTCGGGGCGATCGAGGCGACGCGCGGCCCTGCCGCGAATGGCAACGGGCTGCTGCTCGTCGAATATCGCGGCTATGGCGGTAACCCCGGTTCGCCGGGGGAGGCGGGGCTGTACCGCGATGGCGAGGCGGCGATGCGCTGGCTGAACGATGCCGGGGTTGCGGCGCGCGACGTCATCGTCGTCGGCAATTCGATCGGATCGGGGCCAGCGACCGAAATGGCATTGCGCCACGATGTCGCGGCGCTGATGCTGGTGTCGGGCTTTTCCAGCCTGCCCGACGTGGTCGGCGAAGCGATGCCCTTCGTCCCGCGCGCGCTGGTCCGCGACCGCTTCGACAACGCCGACAAGCTGGCGCGGGTCAAGGCGCCGGTATTTCTGATGCACGGCGACGCGGACACGCTGGTGACGCCCGCGAACCTGACACGACTGCGGCGCGCACGGCCCGACGCGACCGTGGCGCTGGTCGCAGGGGCGGGGCATGAACTGGCCTATACCGCCGCGGCGCAGGCGATTCTGGTCGATTGGGTCAATGGGCTGGCGGACCCGCCGCTACAATCGGAAAGCTAGTTGCCGCCGCCGCCCGCTGCGGGCTGACAACGATAGACCAGCCGCTCATTCGGGCTGGCGGGCAGGCTGCTGCGGATGGCGTCCTGCTGTGCGGCGAGGCCCGCGAGCGCGTCGGGGTCGGCGGTGCAGCTTTTCAGGGTCACCGCGGCGCGGGTTTCGCGGGCCTTGGTCATCGCCTCTGCATCGAGCAGATAGCGTTCGACACGATAATCGCGGCCGGTCGAATCGATCGACGCGACGGTGACCGTTGCCTCGTCATTGGGGACGAGGATGCGTTGCCAGCGGTCGTCGGCGCCCATCGTATATTGGGTGCGATCGTTGACGCAGCCCGCCGCGCCGATCGTCACCGGCACGTCTGTCGTCGCCGACACGGTGATGCGGCTGCGGTCGGGGCGGATCGTGCAGACAAAATTCCCCTCGGCCAGTTTCGGCGCCGTGGCGGTGTCCGGGGCGGTCGTTTCGGCGTCGATTTCGGCGCGTGCGTCGGGGCGGGTGACGAACAGGATCGCGGCGCCGATCACCAGCACCGCGCCGACGCCGCCGGCGATCTTGGCGTTACGCATATTCTTCTGACCATAGAACATCAGCCCGGCGCCCCCCGCGAGCGCACCGATCACGAACAGCACCCCAGCCAGCGCGATGCGGTTTTCGCGCGATGCCAGCGCATCTTCTTCGGCGCGGGCCTGTTTCAGATCGCGGTCGAGCTGCGCCGCGGCGTTTTTCGCGGCATTCGCCTCGGCGCTGGCGCGCGCCTCGGCATCCATCGCGGCGCGGTCGCGGGCGTCGGCTTCGGCGAGCGACAAACAGGGGGTGCCGACACTGGCGTAGGATTGGTCGGCGTCGGTCAGAAAGCGGGTAAGCTCGCGCGCCGAAATCGCAAAGGCAAAGGGCGAATCGCCGTCGTCGGCGCGGGTGATCGCGGTGTTGATCCCGGTGATGCGGCCGCAGGCGTCGACGAGCGGCCCACCCGAATTGCCGCGCGAGATCTTGGCGGTGTGGATCAGCATCGCGACGCCGTCGACGCTTTGGGTGTTCGACAGATTGCCTTCGCTGCGCGTCGGGGTGCGCGGGGTGATGTAATCATTGGCGCTGCGGGCCGTGGCCAGATCGACATTGCCGGGATAGCCCAGCGCGACGATGTCGGCGCCCGATTCGAGCGGACCGGTATAGACTGCGGCGGCGGGCAGCCGCGCCTCGGTGATCTCGATCAGCGCCAGATCGCGCGCGGTGTCGATCGCGATCAGTTTCGCGGCATAGCTTTTCTGCCCCTCCGACGGCACGACGCCCAGCGCGACATTGTTCGGATATTGGACCGCCGATTCGACGACATGCGCGTTGGTGATGATTCGCGTCGGCGAAATCGCGATGCCGCTGCCATGGCCGAAGCCGACGACCTCGCCGTCGACCATCGCGACGGTGACGACGCGCACTACGCTGCGCGACGCGGCGCTGATGTCGTCGGCGGCGTGCGCGGGCAGAATGAGAGCGAAGAGGGCGAACAGCAGGGGCAAGATGCGGGTCATGGCGCGGAACCTAGCCGAGCCAAGTTTGAACGCAAGCATCGGGACGCACCAGTTGGCCCGGCATGGCAAGAGTTCTGCCACGCAATCAGAAGGAACGATGCGCATGACCTACCAGATCCACGGGCTCAGCCCCGACCGTTTTGCCCCGCTGTTCGCACTCGGCGACGCCGAGCTCACCGCGATCAACGCGCGCCGCGTCACGGCCACGTCCGACAAAGGCTTCCCCTGCCGGATCAGCCTTCAGGATGCACAGGCGGGTGAACAGCTGATCCTGCTGCATCATGTCAGCCATGATGTCGAAACGCCTTATCGCAGTGCCTATGCCATCTATGTGCGGCCGGACGTCGATGCGGCCAGTTACCACAATCAAGTGCCGCCGGTGTTTGCGGGGCGGCCGATCGCGCTGCGCGCTTTCGATACAGCGGGGATGCTGCAAACCGCACGGCTCGCGGGTCCGGGCGAGGCGGATGCGGCGATCCGCGATCTGTTTGCCGACCCGGGCATATCCTATATCGATGCTCACAATGCCGCGCATGGCTGTTTCGCGGCGCGGATCGAAAGGGAAGGGGTATGAGCGCCGCCGATACGATGACCGACGATGGGCGCTGGGCGGCGGTGCTGCGCCGCGACCGCGCGCTTGACGGGCGCTTCGTCACCGGGGTGCTGACCACCGGCATCTATTGTCGGCCAAGCTGCGCCGCGCGGCACCCGCTGCGCGATAACGTCCGCTTCTTTGCCGACGGTGCGGCGGCGCGCGCGACCGGGCTGCGCGCCTGCAAACGCTGCCTGCCCGACGATGTCGCGCGCGATGAAGGCGCGGTGCTGGCGGCGATCCAGGCGATCAAGGCGAGCGAGGAGCCGTTGGCGCTTGCCGATCTGGCGCGTCGCACCGGCTATTCGCCGACGCACTTCCAGCGCGTCTTCACCCGCCACACCGGCTTGTCGCCCGCCGCTTATGCCCGCGCGCTGCGTGACGAACGGGCGCGGCAGGCGCTGAGCGACGGCGCCCGGGTGACCGACGCGATTTACGACGCGGGCTTTTCGGGGCCGTCGCGTTTCTACGGCAATATGGAGGGACGGATGGGGATGACGGCTTCGGCATGGGTCAATGGCGGCCAAGGCGTCGAGATTCATTGGGCGGTCGTGCCGACGAGTCTCGGCGACATGCTCGTCGCCGCGACGGACAAGGGGGTGTGCCGCTTGAGCTTTGCGGAAGGCCGCGAGGCATTGGAACATCGTTTCCCGGCCGCCGATCTGGTTGAGGGCGGCGCCGATTTCGCGGCGCTGCTGCAACAGGTGGTCGCGGCGGTCGAAGCGCCCACCGACGGCTTCGATCATATTCCCATCGATGTGAAGGGCACCGCCTTTCAGGAAGCCGTGTGGCGCGAATTGCGCAAGATTCCGGCGGGCGAGACGCGCAGCTATGCCGACATCGCCGCCGCGGTCGGCAAGCCCAAGGCGGTGCGCGCCGCGGGCAGCGCCAATGGCGCCAATAATGTTGCGGTGCTGATCCCGTGCCACCGGGTCGTGCGCAGCGACGGGACGCTCGGCGGCTATGCCTACGGCTTGCCGATCAAGGAAGAATTGCTCAAGCGCGAAGGATGCTGATCGCCGCCCCGCCGCGCCCGATCACTTCTCGGCGTCTTTTTTCCCTTCGGCGAATACGGCCGCCATCGTCGTGCGCGCTTCAGGGATTTTTTCGGCGTCGATCTCTTCGACGATCTTGGCGACCTTGTTCGCCTCCTCCTGTTTGTGGGCCGAGAAGGCCAGCGGCGCCAGGATCGAGCGGGCAACCTTGCCGCGGTTCTCGTCGAGCAACTGGCGCGCCAATATCATCCGGTACCCGGCGTCGTGCGACGACGAATCGAACACGCCCTCCAGGGTGAGCAGCGCCGATTCGGGAATCGCCTCGCGTGCCTCGTAATAAGTCATGTACAGCCCGATCGCGGCGCGCGGATCCTTTGGGTCGAGCCGGACTGCATCCTGGAACCAGGTGCGCGCCGTCGCATACAGCGCCGGGTTCTTCTCTTCTTCGGCCCGCGCGGAAATCGCCGCGCCCATCAGGACATGTGCCTTTTGCGAGTCGGGATTGATCGCCAGCGCGCGTTTCAGCGTCGCTTCGGCCTTGTCGAAATCGCGGGCGTCGGCATAGGCTTCGGCGGCGATCAGTTGCACGGCAAGATCGTCGGGATAAGCCAGCTCTTTGCCCTCGATGCTGCTCACGACGCTGCGCGCCTGGCTTCGGCTGACCCCGCGCTCGCTGCGGATATGGGCTTTGATCACCGCCTCTTCGCCGGGCGTCAACCGGCGCATCGTCACCACCGGCGCGACATATTTGGCCGGGATGACTTCGTAACCCGGAAAGGGGCCGTCCTTATATTTCTGCAGCTCGCTCTGCAGCTTGTCGAGATCGCCGAACACGCGCGTCGCGGCGGTCAGGCTGTCCTCGCCTGCATTGAGCGCCTTCAGATATTGCGCCAGCTGACCCTGCCGCTCCTTGTTGAAGTTCAGATAATGGGCGAGCATCCAGCCAAAGGAATAGGATTGATAGGTTTCCTGCCCGCTCAATTTTTTGCTGTGATCGAGCAATTTCGTCAGCTTGACGTCGCCAAGCCGTTCCAGATCGGGGCCACGGTGCTGCGGCACGACGCCGACCTTGAACGCGCCGCCGTCGAGCAGTTCGATCGTGGCGTAAAGTTCGGCAAACCCTTCGACATACCAGTGCGGATAGGTGGTGTTGAAGCGTTGCAGCATGAAATGATGGACATATTCGTGGAACAACGTCCCCTCGGGCGACAGCGCGGTGCGCTGGATCAGCTGTCGCCGGTCGAGGTTCCGGTCGAACCGCATGCGATCATCCGATTTGGTCGGCACAAATGCCACCGACGCACCGGCGCGGGGCACATAGAATCCGGCGATGCCGCCGCGGCCACCGCCGCTCGTCGCCAACTCGCCGATTTCGAACGGGTCGCCAAAGCGATAGACGCGAACCTTGTTGGTCGGGCCGACGTCGGGGCCGGGGATGGGGAGCCGCTGCAAATGGCGCAGGGCGTTGTCAAACCGTTCGAGCCGCGTCGCGAAGTTCTCAACGTCGGCCTTGTCGCTCTCGGAGATGATGATGAAATGGCTCGTTTCCGCCTGCCACCATTCGGCGCGTGCCGCGGTCGCGGCCGTGAACAGACCCAGCGCCGCCATGCCCAGCACGGCGAATCTCACATATGCCAACATCCCATTGTTCCCCGGTTATTCTTGTCCCACACCACCATAGCGCAGCAAATGGCGGCAGCAATGGATGTTCGATCAATCGAACCGCCGACCTGACTCTTTTTTACCGAGGAAGCCCAAAGACATGACCGATAAAATCGCTGACTTCAAAGCGCTGCATATTCCCGGCGATCCGCTGATCCTCGTCAACATCTGGGATGCGGGCAGTGCGAAAGCGGTGGCCGCGGCGGGCGCAAAGGCGATCGCGACCGGCAGTTTCGGCGTCGCGGGCGCGCAGGGCCGTGCCGATGGCGAGGACTTCCCGCTGGGCGATGTCTTCGAAAATCTGGCGCGTATCCTGGCGGTGACCGACCTGCCGGTCACCATCGACATGGAATCGGGCTATGGCGCCGATCCGGCGGCGGTCGGGGCGTCGGTCGGCCGCGCCAAGGCGGCGGGCGCGGCGGGGATCAATATGGAGGACCGGCTGCCCGGCCAATCGGACCTGTTGCCGATCGCCGAAGCCGCCGCGCGTTACCGCGCCGCGACCGCCACCGGCATTTTCGTCAACGCCCGCTGCGACACCTTCCGCGGCCGCGACGTGGCACTGGATGGTGACGCGCTGGTTGCCGCGACGCTCGAACGCGCCCGCGCCTATGCCGACGCCGGTGCCGGATCGTTGTTCGTGCCGTTCCTGCTTGATCCGAAACATATCGGCGCGATCTGTAACGGCTCGCCGCTGCCGGTGAACATCCTGCGCGGCCAGGGCGGGCCGACGCACCAGGAACTTGCCGCGTTGGGGGTCGCGCGGATCAGCCACGGGCATCAGCCGTGGGCGGCAGCGATGGCGTGGTTGATGGCGCAGGCGGCGCAGGTTCTGGGCGGCGCCGAACCCGATTATTGAAGGGGTCAGACGAAGCTGTACGGATCGATGTCGATCGCCAGCCGTGCCTTGCTGGGCCAGTCGATGCTGGCGACCCAGTCGCGGATGGTCCCTTGCAGGTCGAAGCTGCGCGGGGCGTGGAGAAGCAGGCGGAAACGGTGGCGGCCGCGCAGCATCGCCAGCGGGGCGGGGGCGGGGCCATAGACCGCGAGCCCTTCGGCGACGGGCGCCCTGGCGCCCAGCCGCTGCGCGACGCTGCGCGCGACTTCGATGTCTTCGGACGAGATGACGAGCGCGGCAAAGCGGCCATAGGGCGGGGCGCCCGCCTGTTTGCGCGATGCGGCCTCGGCGGCGTAAAAACCGTCGCGGTCGTTGGCGACGAGCGCCGCCATCACCGGCGCGTCGGGCACGCGCGTCTGGATCAACACCTCGCCGGGCTTGACCCCGCGACCGGCGCGCCCCGCGACCTGCGCGATCTGCTGAAAGGTGCGTTCCGATGCGCGCAGATCGCCGCCGTCGAGCCCGAGGTCGGCATCGACGACCCCGACGAGGGTGAGGTTGGGGAAATGATAGCCCTTGGTGACCAGTTGCGTCCCGATGATGATGTCGACCAGCCCGCCCTCGACATTGTCGACGAACTCGGCGGCCTTGGCGGGCGACCACAAGGTGTCACTGGTGACGATCGCGACGCGCGCCGCCGGAAAACGCAGCGCAATCTCGTCGGCAACCCGCTCGACCCCCGGCCCGCAGGCGACCAGGCTGTCCTCGTCGCCGCATTCGGGGCAGAGCCGCGGCGGCGGCATGACATGGCCGCAATGATGGCAGGCGAGGCGGTGGACGAGGCGGTGCTCGACCATCCACGCGGTGCAGTTCGGGCATTGGATGCGGTGGCCGCAGGTGCGGCAGAGGGTCAGCGGCGCAAAACCACGGCGGTTGAGGAACAGCAGGCTCTGCTCGCCCTTCGCCAAGCGGTCGGCGAGCGCATCGACCAGCAGCGGCGCGAGCCAGCGGCCGCGGTCGGGCGGATCGCTGCGCATGTCGATCGCGGCAAGATCAGGCAGCGTCGCGCCGCCGAAACGTGCGGGCAGCTGGATATGGCGGTAGCGCCCGGCCTCGACCATCGCGAGGCTTTCGAGCGCCGGTGTGGCGCTGGCGAGCACCACCGGCAACCCTTCGAAATGCCCGCGCATCACCGCGACGTCGCGCGCGTGATAATGGACGCCGTCCTCCTGCTTGAAGCTCGTCTCATGCGCCTCATCGACGACGATCACGCCGAGGCTGGCGTAGGGCAGGAACAAGGCCGAGCGTGCGCCGACGACGATCTTGGCTTCGCCCGCCGCGATGGCGTGCCAGGCGCGGCGTCGTTCGGTCGAGCGCAAACCGCTGTGCCACGCGACCGGCTCGCAACCGAAACGCGCCGCAAAGCGGGTTAGCATCGGTTCGGTGAGCGCGATTTCTGGGAGCAGGACGAGCGCCTGCTTGCCCGCGTCGATCGCGGCGGCGATCGCTTCCATATAGACTTCGGTCTTGCCCGAACCGGTGACGCCGTCGAGCAGCAGCGTTTCGAACTTCTCGGCGGCAACCGCGTCGGTTAGCTGCGCGGCAGCGGCGGTCTGTTCGGCGGACAGGTCGGGCGGCGCGAACGCAGGGTTGGGTTCGGGGTAGGGCTGGTCAGCCGATACCGTTACCGGTTCGAGCGCGCCGGTGTTCACCAGACCGCGGATCACCGCCTCGCTGACCTCGGCGAGCGCGGCGAGTTCGCGCACCATGCCTTGCCGGTCGCCGATCTTTTCCAGCGCGACAATGCGCTGCGGCGTCATCCGCGCGGGGAGTTCGCCGGTGGCGCGATATTCGACGATCGGGCGCTTGGCGTCGGCAAAGGCAACCCCCGGCAGCACCATGCGCAGCACCGACCCCGGCGGCGCGAGATAATAGTCGCTGGTCCATTCGACCAAGCGGCGCAGCGGTGCCGCGATCGGCGGGACGGCGACGACTTCGTAAAGACTGCGCAGCCGGTTGTCGCCGACCGCCTCGGGCGCGCCAAAACTCGCATCCTCCCACACCACGCCGCCCATCCGCCGCGGGCCGAGCGGGGCGATGACGACGCTGCCGAGCGGTGCCTCGCTGCCCTGCGGGACACGATAGTCGAGCGGGCCGAGGGCGGCAGTGAGCAGGAGAACGCGGGCGCGGGTCATGGGTGGGGGAGGATATAGGTTGCGCGGTGAAATAGGAAAGCGCGGAGGTTGGCGATGGCCGCTAGCGACCGATAAACGACGTCACGCGTTTTTTACTTCGTCATTCCCCCGAAAGCGGGAACCCAGCGCGCGCGTCGACTGACCCAGCCCTGGGTTCCCGCTTTCGCGGGAATGACGAGGGTGGGGGACGACAGCTCCCCACCCCAATTCGTCGCTACGCCGAGGCCAATGCCACTTTTTTCACCGCCCGCTTCGTCGGCTTCGGCCGACGAAACCAGAAGGTCCACACCGTCAGGCTCCCCAGCAGCGCCAGCACGAGTCCCGATGCGGTCATCAGCAGGCGATAGGGCAGCCCGCCGACCTTGGCCGCGTGGAGGGGGTAGGCCATGTTGAACGCCTGCGCCCCGGCGGGCATGGCCAGCGCGTCGCGCGATCCGAGCAATTCGCCCGTCGCCGCATCGAACCACAGGGTCGAGCGGCCGTTGGGCAGCCATTCGCCGGGCTGTTTCATCCGCAGGCTGATCGGGTCGCCGGGCTGGCGCGGTTTGCTCAGGATGCGGAATTCGGCATCGGGGAAACGCGCCCGCGCGGTGGTCAGCATCGCGGTCCAATCGGGGTCGGCGGCGAGCGGTCCGCTTTTATACTTTGGCGGCTCAAGCGCCTTGGCGGTTTCGGAAACAGGTCCGAACGGTGCGACGACGATCGCGGCAAAGGGGCGGAAGATCATCATAGTGCCGGTGACGACCGACAGCAGCAACAGCGGCGCGACCACGACGCCCAGGTCGCGGTGCTGGGTGACGATCGCGGGGCGGCTCATGCGTTTCGGCCACAGGCGCAGCTTGAAAGTCTTGCGGGTGCGCCACCACAGGATGACGCCTGAGATGACGAAAAACAATCCGGCAAGGCCGGCGATCCCGATCACCCATTCGCCCGCATCGCCGGTGAACAGATGATGGTGGAAATCGAACAGCCAGATTTCGGGGCGCTCCCACTGGCTCGTCCAGCGCGCGACAACCTCGCCCGACTGGTTCGCGTAAAGCCCCGCGCCCTCGTCAAACCGCATCTGGTGCAGCCCGAGGCGCTGGCTGGCGTAGATGATCCCCTGCGGATCGCCGGACATCGCCATCAGCTTTTCGGTCGTCGCCGCGACGGTGGCGAGGTCGGTGACCTGCGCGTCGCCCGCGTGCGGCAGGCCGATCCACTCTTCCTTGTGGACCAGGATCGCGCCCGACAGGCCGAGCAGCGCGAGGATAAGGCCGATCAGCCCTCCCGTCCACCGGTGCAGCGTGTCGAGCAGCTTCATCATCAGAAGCGGTAATCCCACCCCAAGGTGAAGGTGCGCCCGCGCCCCGCGAAATAGGACAGCTGGTCGGTCGGCAGCCGCGTGTCGCTCGAATAATCGATATATTGTTTGTTGAACAGATTTTGCACCGACAGGCTGATCCCGCCGATCGCGGTCTGGTAGCGGACATTGGCATCGGTCAGCGTGTAGCCGCCGAAATCATTGTCGGCGAGTTTCAGCGGGCGCAGCGGGTTGGCGTCGTCGGCGGCGCGCGCCTTACTGTCGAAGCGGCGCTTGAAATACACCTGCGTCTGGACGCGCGCCGAGAACGGCCCGCTGTTGTAGTT
Organism: Sphingopyxis sp. BE259; assembly: GCF_031457495.1. Taxonomy (NCBI): domain Bacteria; kingdom Pseudomonadati; phylum Pseudomonadota; class Alphaproteobacteria; order Sphingomonadales; family Sphingopyxidaceae; genus Sphingopyxis; species Sphingopyxis sp. BE259. Next base: position 3,497,592 of record NZ_JAVDWM010000001.1, on the reverse strand, counting down.
CGCCGCCAGGTTCAGGCGATCGGGCGAGATGTTGGTGCCGTCGAGGTCGCTATCGACCCTGCCATCGGGCACCGCGTCGCTGTCGAAGCGGCCGATCAGATGCGCGTAGCCGACGTTGAGCTTCAGCCCGTCGATCGGGGTCTGGATGCCGAGGTTGAGTTCGAGCCCCTGAATTTCGACGCGCAGGCGCTGGACGTCGAAGGTGCGGTCGGGGCGGGCGATCAGCAACTGGCCCTTGTCGCTCGACGACCAGAAGTAAGAGGCGCTGGCGTCGAGCGGGCCGCGCTTGACCTCGAACCCGATCTCGCGGTTGTTCGACACGATCGGCGAGATGTCGAGGAACGTATCGATATCGACCCCGGGGGTGCCGATGGCGCGGGTGATGCGGCCGACGTCGGGGACGGTGAAGCCCTCGGCATAGCTGGCGTAAGCGCGGATGCCGTCGATCGGCTCGATGATGACGCCGCCGTTGATCAGCACATCGTCAAAGGTCGGCGAGCCGCCCGCGACCGACACCCCGCCGCGCGGCGTCGTGGTCGTCGCCAGCGTCGTATAATCGTCGATCGTGATCTTCACATTTTCATAGCGCGCGCCGCCCGCGACACGGATCAGCCCGTCGAAGAGCTTGAGGTTCGCTTGCGCAAAAGGCGCGAGACTGCGGAAATCGGTCGGCGGCACCCAGGTGCGGCCGGTGGCGATCAATCGCTGTTCGGTGGTGTCCCACAAGGCGTCGAAGCCTAAGGTCAGGGTCAGGTCGTCGAAGCCGGGGACGCCGCGTTCGTAGCTGAGCTTGCCGCCGAATTTGCGGCTGCGGTTCTGCGACTGGTCGAACAAGGTGCCGATCGGCGCGATGCGGACGTCCTGGAACGCCGCTTGGGTCAGGATTTCGCCGCCAAAGGTGTCGCGGCTGCGGTTGAAGAAAATCTGGCTGACCAGATTGCCGCCGCCAAGGTCGGTATCAGTCAAGGACAGAGCGATGCTTTCGGTGCGGTTCTGCGCCGACTTGCCCGGCGGGTTGCCGCGCACCGCGCTGGTCGGGGTGCCAAGCGTGCGGTTGCCCGCGATCGCGACATAATCGCCGTCGCCCTTCAGCTCGAAGCGGCTGGCGATCAGGTCGATGCGGGCGCTGGGCGACAATTCATAGCCAAAGCGTCCGAACAGCGAGAGCGTCTTGGAATCCTGCGTCTCGCCCTGCGTCAGGTTGAGCCCGACCGGACGGCCCTTGGCGTCCGAAAACACGCCGCGGATTTCATAGGCGGCGCCGACGGTCGCGTCGAACGCCCCGGCCTTGTACTGGATCAGTCCCGCGAGCTTGCCGCCCATCCCGGCCTTGGAAAAATCATTGTCGGCGGTGCCTTGCACCAGCGTGCGGCCGCTGATGCCGTCGTCGGTCGGCGCGCCGACGGTGACCTGGTTGACGATGCCGCCGGTGCCGCCGATCCCCTGCAAGGCGTTCGAGCCATAGATCAGCTCGACGCGGTCGACGAAAAAGCCGTCGATGGTGAAGCCGTCGCGGCTGCCGTCGCGCAGCGGGGTCGATTGCGGGATGCCGTTGATCGCATAGAGCGGCGAACGCCCGCGCAGCGTTTCGCCCGCGCCCGACAATTTCTGCCGCGTCGGCGAAAAACTGGGGGTCAGATTGGCGACCGCGTCGGTGACCGAGCCTGCCATCGCGAGCTGCTGGTCAAGCATGTCCTTGCCGATGACGTCGATGGTCAGCGGCAGCGCGCTCGGCGGCAGGATGGTGCGCGCGGCGGTGACGATGATCGTGTCTTCGCCGGTGGCGGTGTCGTCCGTCTCCTGCGCCAAAGCGGGGGCGGACAGCGCGGTGGAGGCCAGCGCGGCGACGATCAATTTGCGAATCATTCTTAACTCCTGTTCGGAGCGCCGCTAATGCGAAGGATTTGCAGATGCAAGGGCTTTCGAGGGGCTTTTGGCTGGCGATGCCTGTTGAGGGAGCTTCCCAGCCCCGTTCGTGTCGAGCGAAGTCGAGACACGTCGAAGGCGCGCGCCAACGATGGGTGTCTCGACTTCGCTCGACACGAACGGAAATTGAGGGTGACGCTTTAACTTCCAGCCAGACCTCTGGCGGAGAGGGTGACGTCGCACCCTAAACCGCGCTACACCCTTTCGCATGCGGGAAAAGGAACTGCGCTTCGCCCTGATTTGCTACGGCGGCATCAGCCTTGCCGTCTATATGCACGGCATCACCAAGGAAGTCTGGCGCCTCGCCGCGGCGTCGCGCGCCTTTCATGACGGCGCCCCCCAACAAGGGTCGGGCGCGATTTACGGCGAGTTGCTGTCGCAGATCGCCGCGCGCAGCAACGTCCGCCTGCGCGTCCTTGCCGACATCGTCGCGGGTGCCAGCGCGGGCGGGATCAACGGAATTTTCCTCGCGCGCGCGCTCGCGACCGGGCAGTCGCTCGACCCGCTGACCGACCTGTGGCTTGACAGCGCCGACGTCGACCGGCTCATCGACCCCGACGCGCGGCCTTTGTCGGCGGCGACCAAATTCTGGGCGGTGCCGATCGCCGGGTGGATGATGAAAAAGCGCGGCAATGTCATCGACCGCACCGTTGGGCATGGCGCACAGGACGAGGTGCGCGCCAAGCTGTCGCGCTTCGTGCGCGCGCGCTGGTTCGAACCGCCGTTCGGCGGCGAGACGTTCGTGAACCTGCTGCTCGATGCCTTCGACGCGATGGAGCAGGGGCCGCGTGGGCCGGTGCTGGTTCCCGGTGGCCAGCCGGTCGACCTGTTCGTGTCGGTCACCGATTTTGCCGGACACAGTGTCCCGCTGGCGCTCAACAGCCCGGCGCGGGTGACCGAGGACGAGCATCGGCTGATGCTGCATTTCCGCGAAGACAGCCGCACCGGCGCACGGCTCGACGATGTGCCGGGACTGACCGCCGCGGCGCGCGCGACCGCCAGCTTTCCGGGCGCGTTCCCGCCCTTTACCTTGCGCGAACTCGACCGGGTGCTGGACAAGCGCCGGATTGACTGGCCGGGCCGCGACAGCTTCATCCGCACCCAATTGCCCGCGACCGCCGAGCTCGATCCCGCCGACCGCGTGCTGATCGACGGCTCGGTGCTCGCCAACGCGCCGTTCCGCCCCGCCATCGCGGCGCTCAAGCAGCGCCCGGCGCGGCGCGAGATCGACCGACGCTTCGTCTATATCGACCCCAAGCCGGATTATCGCGCGATCAGTTTCGGCAAACCCGCCGCCGCAGGCGAGGCACAGCTGCCCGGCTTTCTGCCGACGATCCTCGGGGCGCTGTCCGAAATCCCCCGCGAACAACCGATCCGCGAAAATGTCGAGGCGATCGAGGGCATGTCGCGGCGCATCCGGCGGATGCAGCATATCGTCGACGCGATGAAGGTCGAGGTCGAGGAACAGGTCGCGGCGCTGTTCGGCAGCACCTTCTTTCTCGATACGCCGACGGTGGCGCGGCTCGAAAAATGGCGCGCCAAGGCGCAGGATCAGGCCGCGGCGCGCGCTGGCTTTGCCTATGCGCCCTACGGTCATCTCAAGCTGTCGGCGGTGATCGAGGAACTGGCGTCGCTGATCGACCGGCTGCTGCCGCCCGAGGGCGAGGTGCATCAGACGAACCGGCGGCGGGCGCTGTGGGATGAAGCGCGGGCGCGCGGGCTCGACCGGATTTCGGGCCGCAAGGGCGCCGGGGCGAGCGGCGATGCGATCGCCTTTTTCCGCACCCACGACCTGGGCTTTCGTATCCGCCGCCTGCGCTTTCTGGCGCGCGAACTCGACACCGCGGTCGAGGCGACGCGCGACGGCCGCGATCCGGTGTGTGAGGAGATGCGCACGGCGATCTTTACCGCGCTCGGCCTCTATCTCGACCGGCAGGGCGATGCGTCGCTCGCGGGTCTCGACCTGCCCACCGATGCCGGACCGGGCGACTGGATCGACGCGGTCGCGGTGCGGCGCGATCTGACCGCCATCGACGGCGAAGCCGACGCGCTGATCGCCGCCGCGCTGGGCGCGATGCCCAAGGACGACCGGCGGACGCTGCTGCTCGCCTATCTCGGCTATCCCTTTTACGACATCGCGACCTTGCCGCTGCTGCAAGGGGAGGGGTTCGACGAGTTCGACCCGATCAAGATCGACCGCATCTCGCCCTCCGACGCCACCGCGATCCGCACCGGGGGTGCGGCGGCGATGCTGAAGGGGATCGAGTTCAACAGCTTCGGCGCCTTTTTCAGCCGCGCGTACCGCGAGAATGATTATCTTTGGGGCCGCCTGCACGGCGCCGACCGGCTGATCGATATTGTGGCGAGCAGCGTCGGCGGGGAGAAGGGACTGTCGACTGACGAGCTGAAGGCGTTGAAGCGCCGGGCATTCCACGCGATATTGGATGAGGAGGAGGGGCGGTTGCCGAAGGTCGCGGCGTTGATCGCCGAGCTGCGCGGCGAGATCGGGGCTGCCCGCTAGCGGTGCTGGTCGATGAGGATTGCGTTGCCGTCGGGGTCAACCAGCGTGATGCTCGCCGGGCCGCTGCCGTCCTCGTCGGCCTCCGAGGTCAGTTCGACCCCCGCCGCCTTGAGCCGTTTCTGGAGTTCGCGGACGTCGGTGAAGGGATCGACATTCTGCGCCTTTTCGTCCCAGCCGGGGTTGAAGGTCAGGATATTCTTTTCGAACATCCCCTGAAACAGGCCGATGACGGTCGCGCCGTTCTTCAGGATCAGATAGCCATGCTCGGCATTGCCGCCGAGATCCTCGAAACCGAGCTTTTGATAAAAGGCGTGCGAGGCGGCCAGATCCTTCACCGCGAGGCTGAGCGAGAAAACGCCGAGTTGCATGGGTGTACCCCTTCTGCTGCTGCGTGCAGCCAAGGCTAACCAAGACAGCGGTCAAAAGAAAGTCCGCCCGCCGCCGGTCAATCGGTCAGATCGTCCCACATATCCTTGATGCGCCCGAAAAAGCCCTGGCTTGCGGGACATTCGTCGCCGGTCTCGGTTTCGCGAAATTCGGCGAGCAGTTCCTTTTGCCGGGCGCTCAATTTGGTCGGGGTTTCGACGTCGACCTGGATCACCAGATCGCCATGGCCGCGGCCGTTGAGCACCGGCATCCCGGCGCCGCGCTGGCGCAGTTGTTTGCCCGACTGGATGCCCGCGGGAATATTGATGTCGTGCTTGGCGCCGTCGAGACCGGGAATGCTGATCTCGCCGCCGAGCGCCGCGGTCGTGAAGCTGATCGGGGCGCGGGTGAACAGCGTCGTTCCTTCGCGTTCGAACACCTTGTGCCGCGCCATGTGGAGGAAGATGTAGAGGTCGCCCGGCGCCGCGCCGCGCGCGCCGCTCTCGCCCTCGCCCGACAGGCGGATGCGGGTGCCTTCGTCGACCCCGGCGGGAATGTTGACGGTCAGCGTCTTGCGCCGATCGACGCGGCCCTCGCCATGGCAGCTATTGCACGGGTCGGCGATGACCTCGCCCGCGCCCTGACAGGCCGGGCAGGTGCGCTCGACCATGAAAAAGCCCTGCTGCGCGCGCACCTTGCCATGCCCGGCGCAGGTCGAACAGCGGCTGGTCTGGGTGCCGGGCTTGGCGCCCGATCCGTCGCAGCTGTCGCAGCGCGCAGCGACATCGACCTGAATCTCGCGGCTGCAACCGGTGAAGGCGTCCTCGAACCGGATTTCCATGTCGTAACGCAGGTCGGCGCCGCGCGCCGGACCGCGTTGCTGGCGTCCGCCGCCGAACGCCGAACCAAAGATCGATTCGAAAATATCGCCGATGTCGCCGAAATCGGCCCCTGCGCCCGCGCCGCCGCCGCGCACGCCGTCCTTGCCGAAGCGGTCATAGGCCGATCGTTTTTGCGGATCGCGCAGGCAATCATAGGCCTCGCTGATCGCCTTGAACCGCGCTTCGCTGTCCTTGCACCCCGGATTTTTGTCGGGGTGAAATTTCATCGCGAGCTTGCGGTAACTGGACTTCAGCGTCGCCTCGTCGGCGGTGCGCTCGCATTCGAGCAGTTCGTAATAATCGATGTCGAGACTCATGGTCCGCTTATGCCCCTGAGGGGGCAGCCCTTCGAGACGGGCCTTCGACTTCGCTCAGTCCCTCCTCAGGGCGAACGGCGAAAAAACCGCTGTTCGCCCTGAGGAGCCATTGAGCTTGTCGAAATGGCGTCTCGAAGGACATGCCCCTAACGCTTATTTCTTGTCGTCTTCGACTTCGGAGAATTCGGCGTCGACGACATCTTCGTCGGCCTTGGCCTCGCCCGCATCGTCACCGCCGGGGGCTGCGGCCGCCTGCTGTTCCTTTTCGTAGATCGCCTGGCCCAACTTCATCGCGACCTGTGCCAGCGCCTGCGACTTTTCGGTCATCGCCGCGCTGTCGCCGCCTTCGACCGCGGTCTTGGCTTCGGCCACCGCCGCTTCGATCTCGGCCTTCAGCGCCGCGTCAACCTTGTCGCCATGCTCGACCAGCTGACGCTCGGTCGAGTGGATCAGGCTTTCGGCGTTGTTCTTCGCCTCAGCCGCCTCGCGGCGCACCTTGTCCTCTTCGGCGAACTGCTCGGCGTCCTTGACCATCTGGTCGATGTCCGAATCCGACAGGCCGCCCGAAGCCTGGATCTTGATCTGCTGTTCCTTGCCGGTGCCCTTGTCCTTCGCATGGACCGACACGATGCCGTTGGCGTCGATGTCGAAGGTCACCTCGATCTGCGGCACGCCGCGCGGCGCAGGGGGAATGCCGACCAGGTCGAACTGGCCGAGCATCTTGTTGTCCTGCGCCATTTCGCGCTCGCCCTGAAACACGCGGATCGTCACCGCCGACTGATTGTCGTCGGCGGTCGAATATACCTGCGACTTCTTGGTCGGGATCGTGGTGTTGCGGTCGATCATCTTGGTCATGATGCCGCCCAGCGTTTCGATACCCAGAGACAGCGGGGTCACGTCGAGCAGCAGCACGTCCTTGACGTCGCCCTGCAGCACGCCGGCCTGGATCGCGGCGCCGATCGCGACGACTTCGTCGGGGTTCACGCCGGTGTGCGGTTCCTTGCCAAAGAAATCCTTCACGACTTCGCGCACCCGCGGCATGCGGGTCATGCCGCCGACCAGCACGACTTCGTCGATCGCGCTCGCCGAAATGCCGGCGTCCTTGATCGCCTTCTTGCACGGTTCGAGGGTACGCTTGACCAGCTCTTCGACCAGCTTTTCGAGGTCCGAGCGGGTGATCGTCTTGACCAGATGCTTCGGCCCGTTGGCGTCGGCGGTGATGAAGGGCAGGTTGACCTCGGTCGTCGCCGCCGACGACAGCTCGATCTTCGCCTTTTCGGCGGCTTCCTTCAGGCGCTGGAGCGCGAGCTTGTCACCGCGCAGGTCGATGCCTTCGTCCTTCTTGAAGGTGTCAGCAAGGAATTCGACAATCTTGCTGTCGAAATCTTCGCCGCCCAGGAATGTGTCGCCGTTGGTCGATTTCACTTCGAACACGCCGTCGCCCACCTCAAGGATCGAGATGTCGAAGGTGCCGCCGCCAAGGTCATAGACCGCGATCGTCTTGTTCTCGGTCTTGTCGAGGCCATAGGCCAGCGCCGCCGCGGTCGGCTCGTTGATGATGCGCAGCACTTCCAAGCCGGCGATGCGGCCGGCGTCCTTGGTCGCCTGGCGCTGCGCGTCGTTGAAATAAGCGGGAACGGTGATCACCGCCTGCTCGACCTTTTCACCCAGATAGGCTTCGGCGGTTTCCTTCATCTTCTGCAGGATGAACGCCGAAATCTGCGACGGCGAATAATCCTCGCCGCCCGCCTTGACCCATGCGTCGCCGTTGGTGCCCTTGACGATGGTGTAGGGGACCAGTTCGGTGTCCTTCTTGGTGATCGGATCGTCGAAACGGCGGCCGATCAGGCGCTTTACCGCGAACACGGTGTTTTCGGGATTGGTCACCGCCTGGCGCTTGGCCGGCTGGCCGATCAGGCGCTCGCCGTCCTTGGCAAAGGCGACGATCGACGGGGTCGTCCGCGTGCCTTCGACATTTTCGATAACCTTGGGCTTGCCGCCTTCCATCACCGCGACACAGCTGTTGGTGGTGCCGAGGTCGATCCCGATCACTTTTGCCATTTGTTACTCGTCCTTGTTGCTTCTGCGGCGCCCTGAAAAGGCGCGCCTGATATGGATGTTCTGGGCGCGATATAGGTGCGCTAATCCTTGGCACAAGGGCTTTGAGGGCTTATCGGGGACAGGAAATGACACGCCATCACGGAGTCCTCCCAAAATGAAACCTCTTGCTCTCGCCGCCCTTGCCGCCACGGCATTCACCCTGTCCGGATGCGGCGAAAATCTGGGCAAGGGGCAGCCGCTCAATGTCGTCAGCGGCCATATCGTGATGGGCGTCACCGATGATCGCCCCGCGGTCGGCTATTTCAAGGTCGAAGGCGGGCCGCAGCCGGTGCAGCTGGTCGCGGTGACCGCCGACCTCGCCCAGCGCGTCGAAATGCACGAAAGCGTGCGCGAAAACGGCATGGTGACGATGAAGCCGCTGGCGCGCGCCGACGTTCCGGCCAAGGGCGAACTGGTGTTCAAGCAGGGCGGCAAGCATCTGATGATCTGGGGCATCAACGGCGCCGCGGTGCGCGCCGGAAAACTGCCGATGGCGTTCGTGTTCACCAACAACAACAATGAACGCATCCTGTTCGACATGGTGATCAAACCTGCGGAGGATGCCGCGGCGGGCGGCGAGACGGCGATGGACCATAGCGCGATGGGGCATGGCGGCGGCGAGGCGGCACCGGACGCGGCGAAGAAATAAGCGCGGGTGCCGCGACCCTCGCGCTCCCTGACCAGCGGCGAAATTGCGATCGCCCGAACGGTGTTCGGCGACGCGATCGCTTATGACCGGGTGCGCGTAAACAACCACAAATGGATATTTTTCCAGCCGCGCGGTGTCGTCATGGCGCCGATGGGCAGCCTGCATTTCAATCCGCACGGCGATCTCTATTGCGACGATTTCAGCGCCGCGTCGCAACGATTGCAGGGATTGTTCATCCACGAAATGGTCCATGTGTGGCAGGCGCAGACGCGCGGGCGCTGGTATCTGGTGCTGATGCGCCACCCGTTCGCGATCTATAGCTACAGCCTGAAACCCGGCTGGCTGCTCGATCGTTACGGGCTGGAACAACAGGCCGAGATCGTCCGCCATTACTGGCTGCTGACCCAAGGCATGGTCGTCGGCGGCGCGCCGGGGATCGAAGCCTATCGCGCTATCCTGCCGCCCGAATGGAATGCGGCATGAGCGATTTCGAATTTATCTTTGCGCTGTACAGTCTTCTGCTCGGTCTTTCGATGGTCGAGCTGCTTGGCGGGCTCGGCCGCGCGATCGAAGTGCGCTTTGCCGCACAGGCGGAGCGCGAAAACTTTTCGATCGGCTGGCTCACCCCGCTGCTCGCGATCTTCGTCATGCTCGACCTCCTGTCCTTCTGGAGCGCGGCATGGACCGCGCGCGGCAGCCTGACGGTGTCGAACACAGTGTTGATGGCGGTTGCGGGCTTTGCCGCGGTTTATTTCCTCGCGGCGCGGCTGGTCTTTCCCTCGCATCCCGAGGGCTTCGCCAATCTCGACGTCCATTATTTCCGCGTCCGGTGCATCGTGCTGGGCCTGCTGCTGGTGCTGCTCGGCGCCCAGCTCGGCTTTTACCTGGCGCAGCCCGACCTCGCGGACAGTCTGGCGCGCCCGATCGCGTGGATCATGACGATCGTCCTCGTCGCGCTGATGGCCGCGGCAATGATCGTCAAGGATCGCCGCTGGAGCATCACGATCCTCGCGGCGCTGATCCTGCGCTACGTTGTCATCTATCTGCTGTGATCAGAAATACCGACTAGCCAGATAGGCAGCGTTCGTCCTATGTTCCGCTGATGGATGGACTATCGCTGCTCGTCGCCCTTGTTGCCCTCGCCATTGGCGGTCTGATCGGCTGGCTGTTCGCCGGTCGTCAGTCGGGCGCGCTCAAGGCCGAGCGCGACGGGCTGGCGGAGCGGTTCAAAATTGCGGTCACCGACCTTGCCGCCGAGGCCGAGGCGCGCAAGGCCGCCGACATCCAGCTCGCCTCGCTGCTCAGCGAACAGCGCGCGCGCGACGCCGCGCATGACGCGCAGATCGCGCAATTGAAGGACGCGCAGGCGGCGCTGACGGCGCAATTTCGCGAGGTCGGGCAGGTGGTGCTCGACGGCGCGCAAAAGGCGTTCCTCGAACGCGCCGAAGCGCGGTTCAAGGAAAGCGAAGCGACCGCGGGGCAGAATTTGAAGGCGCTGCTGCAACCCGTTCATGAGCGGCTGGAGAAATACGAGACCGAAGTGAAGAAGGTCGAGACGGAGCGGCAGAGCGCGTTCGGCATGTTGCAGGGTCAGATCGAAACGATGCGTACCCAGAATGAACGGGTGTCGAGCGAGGCAGCGAAGCTCGTCAACGCGCTGCGCAATGCCCCCAAGGCGCGCGGGCGCTGGGGCGAGCAGCAGCTCAAGAACGTCCTCGAAAGCTGCGGCCTGTCCGAACATGCCGATTTCCAGACCGAGGTCAGCGTGACCGACGGCGACGGCGGACGGCTGCGCCCCGATGTCGTCGTCAAGGTGCCGGGCGGACAAAGTCTGGTGATCGACGCCAAGGTCTCGCTCAACGCGTATCAGGATGCGTTCGGCGCTGTCGAGGAGGGCGAAAAAGCACTGCATCTGGCCGCGCACGCCGCGGCGATGAAGGCGCATGTCAACACGCTGGGGGCCAAGGCCTATTGGAACCAGTTCGACGATACCCCCGATTTTGTCGTGATGTTCGTCCCCGGCGAACATTTCCTCGCCGCTGCGCTCGATCAAGATGCGGGCCTCTGGGACTATGCGTTCGAGCGCAAGGTGCTGCTCGCGACCCCGACCAATTTGATCGCGATCGCGCGCACCGTCGCCGCGGTGTGGCGGCAGGAAAAGCTCGCCAATCAGGCGCGCGAAATCGCGGCGCTGGGCAAGGAGCTGTATGCGCGCATGTCGGTGATGGGCGCGCATATCGCCAAGGTCGGGCGCAATCTCGATCAGGCGACCGGGGCGTATAACGCGTTCGTCGGCAGTTTCGAATCGCAGGTGCTGACGCAGGCGAAGCGGTTCGAGGCGCTCGACATCGAAACCGGCGACAAGGAGATAGCGGCGCTGCCGGTGGTCGAGCAATCTGCGCGGCCGCTGGCGAAGCTGGCAGCGGTGGCCCCGGCGGCGGTGAATGATGCGGGGGAATGAGCAAAACCCATAAAGCCGTTCGTGTCGAGCGAAGTCGAGACACCCATCGGTAGCGCGCGCCTTCCCGGTGTCTCGACTTCGCTCCACACGAACGGAACTAGGACGTGGCCGTTAGATCGCCCGCCGCAGCACCGCCGTCTGCCCGCCGCTCCCGGTCAAAATCAACGTCCCGTCGTCGGCAAAGGTCAGGCTGACCGGTGCTGCCATCAGTTTGAAGAACGCCGCCTCCTGCGTCATGCCCGGACCCGGACACGCCATTTCGGTCGCCATCAATGGCCCGGCGGTCAGGGTTCCGTCCGCGGCCGTATAGCCGCCCGAAAAGCGGTTGCACCCTGCGCTGCCGCTCAGCCGCGCGCCGTCGAATTGCAACGCGGTCGGGCGATCCTTTGCTACCGCGACCCCGCCGATCGACACAAAGGTCCAGCTCGATCCCGCCAGCGTGTCGGGCGGCAGGATTGTGCCGCCGCAGCCGTTCAGCGTCTTGCCGTCGGCGATCACGCGCACCGTATCGGCAAAGCGGCGGTCGCTCATCCCGTCGCTGCACGGCGCCTGTTTGATCACGACCGACAGCCGGTCGGTGGCGTAAATCCGGCCGTTCAGCGACGGCTTGGCGCCGGGGTTCGGCACCATGATCTTGGTCGCGCCATAGTCGCCATCATAGTTGAGGCGGTCGGGGGTAATTTCGAGCGTCCAGCCGGGCTCGGTGCCGAGCGCCAGATAGGTGGTGGGCTGATCGCCGCGGCTCTGCGGCGGCGATTCGGTCGCGGGTGCGCAGGCGGCGAGCGCGGGAAGGGTGAGCAGGGGCAACAAGCGGATCATCACAAGCTCCTTTACTCCGTTCGTGTCGAGCGAAGTCGAGACACCCGTCGGCGTTGCGCAAGGTCGAGAGGCATCTCGACTTCGCTCGATGCGAACGGGAAGAGAGGATGTGGTAGTAGCATGATGTTGGCGGGCGGCTGAACCAAAATGCCGCCCCTCGTTCAGCCCCGCCGCTGGTTCAACACCTCATATGCCATCACCGCCGTCGCGACCGCGGCGTTCAGGCTGTCGGCCTTGCCCAGCATCGGCATCTTCACCCTCACGTCGGCGGCGTCGGCATAAGCGGGCGGCATCCCCTGCGATTCATTGCCGGTCAGGATGAAGGTCGGCGCCGCATAGCGCACTGCCTGATAATCCTGCGTATCGTCCCCCAGCCAGGTCGCGACGAGCTGCCCCGGCCCCTGTCGCAGCCACGGCAGGAACTCGTCCCAGCGCGCCTGCACCAGCTTTTGGGTGAAGATCGCCCCCATGCTCGCGCGCACCGCCTCGACCGCATAGGGGTCGGTGCTTTCGTCGAGCAGGATCAGCCCGCCCGCGCCGACCGCATCGCCGGTGCGCAGCATCGTGCCGAGGTTGCCCGGATCGCGCAGCCGTTCGGCGACCAGCCAGATCGGCGCGGCATCGCGGTCGAGATCGGCGAGCGTTGTTTGGGGTTCGGCGTAGATGCCGACGACGGTTTGGGCGTTGTCCTTGCCCGACAGCTTCGACAGGATCGCGGGGGTTGCATCGATCACCTCGCCGCCCGCCGCGAGCGTATCGGCCACCAGCGCGGCGGCGAGCGGGTGCGTGTCGCCCTCGGGGCCGATGAACAGCCACAGGGGCAGCACCCCGGCCTCGCGCGCCTCGGTCGCGATCCGCAGTCCTTCGGCCAGGAACAGACCCTCGGCGCGCCGGTGGCGTTTCTCGCGCAAGAGCCGCATCCGCTTGATCAGCGGATTGGACAGGCTTTCGATAACGCTGCGGCGACCGGTCATCTCTTCTCGTTCCTGCGCCCCTGCGAAGGCAGGGGCCCATCACCTAAGCTCTCGTTTGCCCGCTACGCCCGTTGGCCATCTCGACCTCGGGTGATGGACCCCTGCCTTCGCAGGGGCGCGGCGGGTGAGGGCGAATTGCGCTTCCGGTCAATCCTCGCCGAAGCTGTCCTTGACCAGCCCGACCAGTTTCAGCAGCGCCGCGTCGGCGCCGTCGCCCCTGGTGTGGATCGTGATCGTGTCGCCCTTCGCGGCGCCGAGCATCATCAATCCCATGATCGAGGTGCCGTTGACGCGCGATCCGCCCTTTTCGACCTCGACCGACACGGTTTCGGGCAGGCGGCTAACGAAAGTGACGAATTTGGCGCTGGCGCGCGCATGGAGTCCGCGCTGGTTGGTGATTTCGACCGTTTCGGAAATTTCGCTCATAGTCCCACCCCCAGCATTTCAGAGGCGACCGAGATATATTTCTGCCCGGCTTCCTTGGCCGCGATCACCGCGGCGCGCAGCTCCATCGACTTGCGCGCGCTTTCCAGGCGGATCAGCATCGGCAGATTGACCCCGGCGATCACTTCGGTGCGGCCCGTTTCGAGCAGGCTGATTGCGAGGTTCGACGGGGTGCCGCCGAACAGATCGGTCAGCATGACGACGCCGCGCCCTTCATCGACCGCCCGGATGGCATCGGCGATTTCGCGGCGGCGCATTTCCATATTGTCGTTGGGGCCAATGCACACGGTGGCGATCGCGCGCTGCGGCCCGACGACGTGCTCCATGGCGCGTACCATTTCCTCGGCCAGACGGCCGTGGGTGACCAGGACCATTCCCAGCAACGGCAAGGCTTTATCGGTGGCCATGAAATGCGAGACCCTTATGTTTTGCCACCGGCCGCAGCAGATGCGGGCGGGGGCTTGCCCTCAAGCCCATCTTGCGGGGCAGAGTCAAGGTTGCGGTGGGTCAGGGTTGGCTCATATCCGGACGTGCGTAGCGTTTCGGCAACACGCGCCGCGACATGGACCGAACGGTGACGACCGCCAGTGCAGCCAAAGGCGATAGTGACATAGCTTTTGCCCTCCGCCCGGTAACGCGGCAGCAGCGTGAGGATCAGCTTTTCGATCTGCGCCACGCTGTCGGCATAGGCGGGATCGGCCATTACATATGCGGCGACATCGGCGTCGAGCCCGGTTCCCGGCTTCAGTGCGGGATCCCAATGCGGGTTGCGCAGGTAGCGCATGTCGAACACCAGGTCGGCGTTGCGCGGCAGCCCTCGGGCAAAGCCGAAGCTCAGGATATTGAGCACCGGTTCGTCGTGGCCGGTCTCGCTGAACCGCTGGCGAACCTCTTGTTGCAGGTCGTTGCTGCTGTAATTGGTCGTATCGACGACATGCTCGGCCCAGCGGCGCAGCGATTCCATCATTTCGCGCTCGCGCGCGATGCCGTCGGCGGCGGGGCGATCCTCGGCCATCGGGTGGCGCCGCCGCGTTTCGGAAAAGCGGCGTTCCAGCTCGGCACCGGCACAGTCGAGGAACAGCGTCTGGATGTCGCGCCCGCCCGCTTCGCGCAGCGCCTTGATCCGCTGCACGAGCAACGCAGGGCGAAACCCGCGGCTGCGGCTGTCGATCCCCACCGCCAGCGGCCGTCCCGCCTCGCTGCGCTTGACCGGCGCATCGATCAGCGTTTCGAGCAGCGCCAGCGGTAGATTGTCCACCACCTCCCAGCCCAGATCCTCGAGCACCTTGAGCACGGTCGATTTGCCCGCGCCCGACAGCCCGGTGACCAACAGCAGGCGCGGTTCGGCGGCGGCAAGGCTCATCGCGGGCCGGTCATGCGGCGGGCGCCAGCCGTTCGAGGGCGAGGAGAATCTTGATCGGCGCCGACGCCTCGAACGCGGATAGCAGCAGCGCGGGCAAGCGGTGGCCCGCAACCATCTCCGTCTGGTTCATCGCGGGCATCCGGTCGTAACGATCGGTCAGCCGCACCGCGAGCGCCAGCGGCACCGGCGCGGTCCATGCCCGTTCGACGATCCCGATCCCGCGCACCTCGAGCTTCCCCGCCAGCGCCTCGGGCGGGCGGCACCACAGGCGATCACGTTCGAACCAGATGTCGCAGCGATCGTCGGCGACCAGCTTGGCGCCGCGATCGATCAGCCGCAGCGCAAGGTCCGATTTGCCCTGGCCGCTGTTGCCGAGGATCAGCACGCCGCCATTGCCCGCCGCGACGCAGCTGCCATGAATGTTGACGATTTCGGTGTGGGTCCGGGTTGGAAACATGGCGCAGACTTACCGGCGACGAAGCGATGCGGCAAGGCGATAGGCGGAAGACTTCAGCTCGCGCCGGTTCCGCCGTCGCATGCGGGCAGGGTGATCAGCAGGCTGCCACCGGATTTGGCGTCGTCGCGGTCCTTGGCATTGATCGTCCCGCTATGCCCCTCGACGATCGTCCGCGCAATCGCCAGGCCGAGGCCGCTGTGGCGGCCAAAGGCTTCACCGGCGGGGCGTTCGCTGTGAAAGCGACGGAAAATGGCCTCGCGCTGCGCGGGATCGATGCCGGGGCCGTCGTCATCGACGCGCACATGCACTTCGTCGCCCAGTCGCGTCGCGGCGATGCAGACGAGGCCGGTCGGCGGCGAAAAGCTGATCGCATTGTCGATGACATTGTCGATGGCACGTTCGAGTCGGTGGCCGTCGCCCATCACCAAGGTTGTGCCCTTGCGCGGGCGGGCAAAGGCGATGCGCGGGTGCGGCGCATCGGCGTCGATGCGCGCCGCGCGCGCCGCCAGCATCGATTCGATCATCATTCCGACGTCGATCGGTTCGAACAACGTGCGCGACAATTGCGCGTCGACGCGGCTCGCTTCGCTGATGTCGTTGACCAGCCGGTCGAGCCGCCGGACATCCTCGTCGGCGATGCTCAAGAGCTGCGCGCGCTGGGCGTCGTTTTGGACCCGCCCGAGACCCTCGATCGCCGAGCGCACCGATGCGATCGGGTTCTTCAGCTCGTGGGTGACGTCGGCGGCGAAATGTTCGCCGGCGTCGATGCGCTCGCGCAGCGCCTGGGTCATGTCGCTCAAGGCGCGCGCCAGCGTCCCGATCTCGTCGCGGCGGCTGGGCAGGCGCGGCACCACCACCTCGCGCGCCCGGCCCAGCTTGACGCGAACCGCGGCGCGCGCCAGCCGCCGGAGCGGACGGACGATGGTGCGGGCAAGGAACAGCGACAGCAGGATCGAGGTCATCAGCACCACCGCGACGACCACCGCCAGGCGGAAGCGTTCGGCGCGCACGGTGCGGGTGATGTCGCGCGCGTTCAGCGTCATCAGCACTGTCTGCGGCGCTTCCAGATCGACGACGCTCGCGGCGCTGAGCAGGGGCGTGCGTTCGGGGGCGTAGCGGAAGCGGCTGGCGGCCAGCCCGCTGCGCTGCGCCTCGATCACCTCGGGCCATGCCGCGGCGCGGTCGACCGCCGGTTCCTGAAAATCGGGGTAGGAAGGCGCGCCGACGATCCAGTCGATGCCGCGGTCCATCGCGCGCGCCGCATCGCGCTGCCACGCCTGCAAATTGGGGTCGCGCAGCGTGTAGGTGGCAGGGCCGGTGGCAAAGCTATCCGAAATCCGTCGTCCGTCGGCATCGTAGAAGCGCAGCCGCGATTCGGTCGCTGCGGCAAATTCGTCGATCAGCGTCGCGCGCTGGTCGGGCCGCGCCGCCTCCAGCGCGCGGTCGAGCATCGCCAGCTGGTCCTTCATCACCTCGATCCGCGTGTCGACCAGGCGGCTACGATAGGTGTCGAGATAATAGAACCCGCCCGCTAGCAGCGCGACCGCCAGGATATTGACCGCCAGAATCCGCGTCGTCAGCGACCAGCGCGCCGACCAGACCAGCGGCGATTCCTCTTGTTCGGCGATGCTCGCGTCAGGTTTCAGCGGCTCAGCCATCGTCGGCAAACCGGTAACCCGCGCCGTACAGCGTCGCGATGCCGTCAAATTCGGGATCGACCTCGCGGAACTTGCGGCGCAGGCGCTTGATATGGCTGTCGATCGTGCGGTCGTCGATATAGACATCGTCCTGATAGGCGGCGTCCATCAACTGGTTGCGGCTGCGCACGATGCCGGGGCGCGCCGCGAGCGTCTCGAGGATCAGGAATTCGGTGACGGTCAGGGTCACGTCCTTGCCGTCCCATGCGACCTTGTGGCGCGCCGGGTCCATGGTCAGCCGTCCGCGGTTGATCGGTTCGGCCACCGGCTCGTCATCGGCGGCGGGGGCATTCTGGTTGAGTTCGACGCGGCGCAGGATGGCGCGGATGCGCGCGATGACCAGGCGCTGCGAAAAGGGTTTGGCGATATAATCGTCGGCGCCCATCGCGAGGCCCAGCGCCTCGTCGATCTCGTCGTCCTTGCTGGTCAGGAAAATGACAGGCAGCTGGCTTTTTTCGCGCAACCGGCGCAGCAGTTCCAGCCCGTCCATGCGCGGCATCTTGATGTCGAACACGGCGAGGTCGGGCGGATTGTCGATCAGCGGTTTCAGCGCCGCCTCGCCATCCGAATAGACGCGCGTCACAAACCCCTCTGCCTGGAGCGCGATCGAGAGCGATTGCAGGATGTTGCGGTCGTCGTCGACCAGCGCGATGGTTGCCGTCATGCTCTTTCCGTTGGGCGGGGCCGCCGACGGACTAGCCGATCCGTCGCCAAGCGACAACCGCGCACCGCTCGCCGGTCATTCACCCTTTAATCTTTTGACCTCGCCGTCCATCCTCGCTAACGCGACCGGGATTTCAGAATCGACGACCTGTCGGCACCCCATGTTCATGCGGGCCCATTCGCTTTCGCATGACATGCATTGCATACCTATGCGAGGCGGCCGCGGGCGAAGGAAAGGCGAGAGAGATGACCAAGGTAGCGATCGGCAGCGAGACCGTCAAAACGGCAGCGACAGTGGCCGAAAACTGGGGCACGTCGGCGCTGATCGAGGATGCCATCCGCCACGGCGAAGGGTTGCTGGCCAAGGACGGTCCGCTGGTCGTCGAAACCGGCAAGCACACCGGGCGCAGCGCGAAGGACAAGTTCATCGTCCAGGACGCCGAGACGGCGGGCACCATCTGGTGGGGCAAGACCAATGTCCCGATGACGCCCGATCATTTCGCGGCACTGAAGGCCGACTTCTTCGCGCACCTCGCCGATCGCCCGCGCCTCTATCGCCAGCAGCTGTTCGGCGGATCGCAGGCGGAGCATCGCGTCGCGGTGCAGGTCGTCACCGAATTCGCCTGGCACAGCCAGTTCATCCGCACGCTGCTCTGCCGCCCGACCGCGGCCGAGCTGGCGGCGTTCGCGGCCGAATATACGATCATCGATCTGCCGAGCTTCCGCGCCGATCCCGCGAAACATGGCACGCGCACCGAAACCGTCGTCGCGGTCAACTTCGCCGAAAAGCTGATCCTGATCGGCGGCACACAGTACGCCGGCGAGATGAAGAAATCGGTGTTCGGCATTTTGAACTATCTGCTGCCGGTGAAGGGTGTCATGCCGATGCACTGCTCGGCGAACATGGGACCGAACGGCGACACCGCGGTTTTCTTCGGGCTCAGCGGCACCGGCAAGACAACGCTGTCGGCCGATGCGTCGCGCACGCTGATCGGTGATGACGAGCATGGCTGGTCGGACACCGCGGTCTTTAATTTTGAGGGCGGCTGCTATGCCAAAATGATCCGCCTGTCGCCCGAAGCCGAGCCCGAGATTTTCGCGACGACGAAGCGGTTCGGCACCGTGCTGGAAAACGTCGTGATGGACCCCGCCACGCGCGAGCTCGATTTCGACGACGCGAGCCTAGCGGAAAACAGCCGCGGTTCGTACCCGATCGATTTCATTCCGAACACGTCGGAACAGAACATGGGTCCGGTACCGCAAAATATCATCATGCTCACCGCCGACGCCTATGGCGTGCTGCCCCCGATCGCGAAGCTGACCCCCGATCAGGCGATGTATCACTTCCTGTCGGGTTACACCGCGCGCGTCGCCGGGACCGAAATTGGCGTGACTGAGCCCGAGGCGACCTTTTCGACCTGCTTCGGCGCGCCCTTCATGCCGCGCCATCCGTCGGTGTACGGCAACCTGCTGAAAGAACGCATCGCCAAGGGCGGCGTGCAGTGCTGGCTGGTCAACACCGGCTGGACCGGCGGCATGGCGACGATGGACGGCATCAAGCGGATGCCGATCAAGGCGACCCGCGCGCTGCTCAACGCCGCGCTCGACGGCAGCCTGAACGACGCCGAATTCCGCAAGGATCCGAATTTCGGTTTCATGGTGCCGGTGGCGGTGCCGGGCGTCGATGCCAGTCTGCTCGACCCGCGTGAAGCCTGGGCCGACAAGGCGGCGTACGACCGCACCGCGCAAACGCTGGTCGGCCAATTCATCGACAATTTCGCGCAATTTGAAAGCCATGTCGACGAAGGCGTCCGTCAAGCAGCGCCGCAGGCCGCCGTCGCAGCGTAAATAGCCCGGACAACTTCCGGGTGTTCATTCACCCGGAAGGACCGGACCGATGACTACCGACTATAAACCCCGCCTGTTCGAGCGCGATTCCGACATCCGCGCGATCGGCAAAGGGCTGCTCGCCTGCACGCTGCCGCGCGAGGCCTGGACGCACGAGGCGCATCTGGGCGCCTGCCTGTGGCTGCTCAGCGAACGCCCCGACATCGATGTCGATGCCGAAATCGCGGGGATCATCCGCCGCTTCAACGAAAGCGTCGGCGGGGTGAACGACGACACGCAGGGCTATCACGACAGCATCACCCGCGCCTATGTCGCGGGAGTGCGATGGTTCCTGTCGGAGACGGCGGAAACGGGTCTGGCGGCACGCGTCAATGCGATGCTGCTATCCGACGTCGGCCGCCGCGACTGGCCGCTGCGCTTCTACAGCCGCGAACGGCTGTTTTCGGTGGAAGCGCGGCGAGGGTTTGTCGAGCCCGATCTGGCGCCTTTGCCCTAGCGATGAAAAAGGCGGGCCCCGGGTCAGCCCCGGGGTGACGATGAACGGGGGCAAGCCTTACCCCTTCGCCCCCGCCACATAAGCGTCGACATTCTGCGCCAGCACGTCGAGCGGCACATTGCCGCCCTCGACCACGACATTGTTGAAGTCGCGCAGGTCGTATTTCGGCCCCAGCGTCGCCTGCGCCAGCCCGCGTTGGCGGACGATCTCGCTGTGCCCGACCTTGTAACCGCAGGCCTGTCCGGCCCAACTGCAATAGCGATCGACCTCGCTTGCGACTTCGAGGGGGTTCGAGCCGTTTTCCTGGACGAAAAACTCGACCCCCTGCTCGCGCGTCCAGCGCTTGGCATGCAGCCCGGTATCGACGACGAGGCGGCAAGCGCGGAACGCCAGCGACTGGAGATAGCCCAAGCGGCCGACCTCGAAATCGTCATAAAGCCCCAATTCGTCGGCGAGCTGCTCGGCATAGAGCGCCCAGCCTTCGCTATAGGCATTGAACGCCAGCATCGTGCGGATCAGCGGCATCTGGTTGGCATATTCGCCCTGCCACACATGCCCCGGAATTGCCTCGTGCATCGTGAGGTCGGGCAGCGAATATTTGCTGTGCAATTCGGTGGTTCGCAGGTTGATCCAGAATTTGCCCGGGATGCTGCCGTCGATCGAACCGGCGCCGCCATAAGCGGCGGGCGCACCCGGTTCCTCGGCCAACGGCAATCGCTTTACCTCGACATTGCCCTTGACCAAAGTGCGAAAGGCGCGCGGCAATTCGGCGCGGATCTTGCCCAGCCAGGTCTGGATATAAGCGGTAATTTCGGCGCGCCCGGCGTCATTGTCGGGGAATTTGTAGCGCGGATCACTGGCGAGCGCGTTCATCCGTTCGCCGACCGATCCCTTGGTATAGCCGAGCTTCTTCAGAATCGGGTCCATCTGGCCGTGAAGGTCGGCAAGCTCCTCGCGGCCCATCGCATGAACCTCGTCGGGGGTCATCCGCGTCGTGGTGCTGGCGCGCAGCCCCCACGCATACCAGGCGTCGCCGCCGGGCCGCGCCCACATCCCGGCATCCATCGTCGCGCGCGGACGCTGGGCTTTGAGTTCGGCGATCTGGCGTTCGAGCGCCGCACGCACCGGACCGCGGGCAATGGCCGCCGCGCGAGCGCCCCAGTCGCCCGCCAATCCCGCCGCGCGCGCTTTCGTCGCCAACGTGTCGGACAGGCTGCCGCCGCGGCTGGCATCGGCCAGCGTCGCCTCGATCTGCGGCAGCGCCTTGTCGATCAGGAAGGCGGGCGCGACCATACCCTGTCCGCCCGCCGCCTTCAGCCGTTCGGTCTCGCCATCAAGAACGCCAGCAAAAGCGCCGAGGCGGGCGAGATAGGCTTCGGCATCGGCACTCGTCTTGATCGGTTGGTCGCTGGTCAGCAGGCGCGGCACATCGATATAGGCGCCGACATTCTGGATCACGACATAGGGGGTGTTGCGCCAGCCACCGACCGCGACGTCGCCATAGGGCAGGGCAAAGCCGTCGAGCGCGACGCCATAGGCGCTTTCGACGACCGCCAGGCTGGTGCGGGTCTTGTGATCCAGGCCGGAGCGTCCGACCAGGCGAACGCGTTCGAGGTCATATTTCAGCGTGTCGGCAAGCGCTTGCTGTCCGGCGGCCGAACGATCGCTCAACTTGCCGCGCATTGCGGCGCGCGCGCCGGTATCGATGCCCAGCGCGGTCGCGCCTTCCGGGGAATGGGCCAGCAGCCTTTCGGCAATATCGTCGAGCAAGCTGACCTCGGGGTATCCCACGGTCGGAGGCGCGGGGCTAGCGGGAGCCGCGACGCTGGCGCTCTGCCCCGCGCAGCCCGACAGGGCGAGCGTGGCGGCGCCCGCGCCAAGCGAGGCAAGCGTCTGACGGCGGCTGAGCGGAGTGGAAAGGCTGTCGTGCACGCGGCGGCTCCCTTGCGACTTTGTTTCTTCTGAAACCTGTCTAGGCGGCGCGGCGGGGCGGTCAATGGGCCGACATAAAAAGCCCCTCCCCTTCAGGGGAGGGGTTGGGGTGGGGGCTGTCGAGGTTGCACAAGGCCGATGGCCCCCACCCGCTGCGACTAAAGCCAGCAAGCTGGCAAGTCTCGCTGCCCTCCCCTGAAGGGGGGGGCGAAACGGGATCAGTCGGTCAGATCGGCAGGCACCTTGCCACCGTTCGCCGCGAGTTCGCGCATCACCGCCTTGTGCAGCCAGATGTTCATTTCGGCGCTGCCGTCGAGTTCACCCGTGTAACCCAGCTCGGTCGCCAGTTCCTTGCGGTTGGCGAGGCTCGAATCGATGCCGAGCAGTTTCATCAGGTCGACGATCGAGGTGCGCCAGTTGAGGTTTTTGCCCGCCGCCTCGGCGGTCAGGATCGCATCGACATCGACCTCGGCGGGTGGGGCCGCGGCGGCGGCGGCCATTGCGCTGGTCGCGGCGTCGAGTGCGCTGCCTACCGGGTTCGGCGCGGCGGGGGCTGCGGGCTCGGCGGCGACCGCCTTCTTGCCGAAAATCGCGTCCTTGATGCTGCTGAAAATGCCCATGATTTCACTCCCACTAAAGCGCGGCCCAGCCCGGAACGGGCGAGTCGGTTGGCCGCAGGCTAGGACTATGCATTTGAAAATGACAGCCAAATGAACGACTCGTCGCACGCGCCGCTCCTGTTATAGTGATCGGTGCGGGCGCCATGTGATCGGCGCCGGAGTGGGAGCAAGACAGATGAACCTGACCGACATTTTGGCGCAAGCCGGCGGCATCGAATCGATGGCGAAAGAGCTGGGCGTGCCGCCCGCGATAGCAAAGCAGGGCGCCGATGCGCTGCTTCCGGCGATCTTGGGCGGGTTCAAGAAACAGGCGCAGTCGGGCGGCATCGAAGGACTGGGCGGCTTGCTTGGCCAGCTCGGCGGCGGCGGTCTGCTCGATTCGGTGCTGGGGTCGCAGCCGACGCCGGTCAGCCAAGGCAACGACGTGCTGGGCGAGATTTTCGGATCGAAGGATGTCAGCCGCACCGTCGCGGGGCAGGCGGCGAGCCAGACCGGGCTCGATGCGGGACTGCTCAAGAAAATGCTGCCGATCCTGGCGATGATGGTCGCGGGCTATATGGCCAAGCAGGGCGGCCAGCCCGGTGAGAGCGGCGGCGGGCTTTCGGGCGGTTTGGGCGGTATGCTTGGCAATGTGCTGGGCGGCGCGATGGGCGGCGGCACAGCGCCGTCCGCTGGCGGTTTCGGCGGCCTTGGCAAGATGCTCGACATGGACGGCGACGGCAACCCGCTCGACGACATCATGGGGATGGTGAACAAGATGCGGGGGTAACGCCTGTCAAGCGGATCGTCGGTTAACGGCCGATTGTGCACCTAAACCGTCGTCATCCCGGACTTGATCCGGGATCCATCTGCCATTGCCGCTTATGGCGGTGCAAGCGGTCAGGGAGCCCGGATCAAGTCCGGGGTGACGAAGACTTGAGGGCGGCTCCCCACCCACAATGTGATCGGGTCAACTTGTCGGATAAGTCGGCCTATGCCGCCATCAGCCGCAATTCCTCACGGAAATCCTCGTCCACCCCGATGCGGCTTCGCATCGGGGTGACAAGACCATCGGCATCGGCTTCGCCCTCTTCAAACAGCGCGCAGGCTGCTTCGCCGCCGCGCGCCAGACTGTAGCGCGGCGCGACCTTGCCGGTCGGACGAAAGCCCAGCTTGCGCAGCACCGCGCCCGACGCCGGATTGTCGAGGAAATGCCCTGCGGTCAGCTTGGGCAGGTGCATTGCGCGGGCAATGCCCATCAATTGGCGCCCGGCTTCGGTCGCAAAGCCCAGACCCCAATAGGGCCGCGCAATCCAATACCCCAGTTCGGGAGTGCCGGTCTCGTCGGGCTTGATGCCGCAGCCGCCGACCAGCCGCGGAGCGCCGCCGGTGCGGGCAAAGATCAGGAATCGCGGCTGCATGGGGTCGATCGGCTGGCGCAGAAACGCCTGCGCTTCGCTTTCGCCGTAGGGCCACGGCGCGGTGGCCAGGTTACGGACCACGGCCTCTTCGCCGATCGCGCGGGCGAGCGCAGGGGCGTCTTCAAGCCAGCCGGGCCGCAGCAACAATCTTTCGGTACGCGCGAACATGCTTTTAACTCCCAATTGCCGCCGCCCTGACGTCCGATGGTGACGCTTTGACGACAGTCGTTGCAGAGGGAGATGGATGGCCCGATTTTCACGCCTGTCGGCCAAGTCGCCGACAACAGGCAAGAAAAAAGGGAGTCCGGGGGTGACCCGTCTCCCTCTTTTCGAACTTTGTTTCCGCGGCAAGCGGAAAGGACCGTTCCGGGTCATCCCTTGGTGGGCGACCCGTACAAAGTCGTCCGTTATTCGGCGGCTTCCGCCATGGCATCGACCGATACATATTTGCGGCCGAGCTTGCCGTCGTGGAATCGGACATGGCCTTCCGCGGTTGCGAACAGCGTGTGGTCCTTGCCCATGCCGACGTTGACACCCGGATAGACCTTGGTGCCGCGCTGACGCACGATGATGTTGCCGCCGATCACTTCCTGACCACCGAACTTCTTCACGCCAAGGCGGCGGCCGGCTGAGTCGCGACCGTTGCGCGATGAACCGCCTGCTTTCTTATGTGCCATGACTGATGCTCCTTAATTCGTTTGGAGGGGCCGAGCCGCGTTGCCGCGCTCAGGCGTCCTTCTTGGGGGCTGCCTTCTTGGCAGCGGGCTTCTTGGCGGGGGCAGCCTTTTCGGCAGCTTCGGCCTTGGGAGCAGCAGCCTTCTTGGGCGCAGCTTCCTTCTTCGGTGCAGCTTCCTTGGCGGGTGCGGCAGCCTTGGCTTCGGTCGCAGGAGCGGCTTCGGCCTTGGGAGCGGCTTCCTTTTTCGGCGCTGCCTTCTTGGCTTCGCCGACGGCCAGGATACGCAGCAGCGTCAGCGACTGGCGGTGACCGTTGCGACGGCGGTAGTTATGCCGACGGCGCTTCTTGAACACGATGACCTTTTCGCCGCGCGTCTGGGCGATGATTTCGGCCGAAACGACGAGGCCATCGGCGCTCTTCACTTCGCCGCCGTCACCGGCCAGCAGGACGTCGCCGAGCGACACGGTGTCGCCAGCTTCGCCGTCGATCTTTTCAACGGCGATCTTGTCTCCGGCGGCGACGCGATACTGCTTGCCGCCCGTGCGCACGATTGCGAACATGGTCTTCCATCCAATCAAAAAACTAAATCACCCGCGCTACCGACCACCCACCAAAGCAGGCGATTTTTCCGACATGCGGGAAAGTCAGCGCCACTAGCGAGCCAGGCCCGCGCTGTCAACCGCCAAATCCCGTGCTTTTCGCGTGAAAAGCGGGTCGGAAGCCGATTGCACAGGTGCCGCGCCGATTCGGCACTTGCTGCGCCGCCTATGCCCCCATATCAGGGTCGGCGATGAAGCGCATCCTTGTTACCTTACCGCTGGCTCTTGCTACCTCGCTATCGCTGTCGGCCTGTGCCGCGGCGCAGAACAGCGGCGCCCCCTCGCTGGCCAAACGGTCGGTCGAGGGCCGATTCGACGTGGCGCCGCCCGCGGTGGTCGTCACTCCGCCGGGGCCGCTGCCCGCCGATCTGGGCGGCAGGCTCGCACGTTGGGAATCGGATGCCGCCGGGGCGCAGCAAGCCTTTGCCGCCGAACGGAGCGGCGCTGCTTCGCTGGTGTCGGCCGCCGCCGGGGCGCCGGTCGCCAGCGAACGCTGGGTGGTGGCGCAGCAGGCGATCTCGCGTCTGGTTGCCACCCGCGCCCCGCTGACCGGGGCGCTCGCCGACATCGACAGGCTCTATCTGGAACGCAGCGCCGACGAAGCGATCGACGGGCTGCCCGACATCTACGCGCTGCGCGAGCGGCTGGCGGACATGGTGTCGGGGCAGGACGCGGTGCTGGAAGCGCTGAACAGCCAGTTGCCGGGGCAGTAACTCACTTTCGTCACCCCGGACTTGGTTCGGGGTCCATGACTTCAGCGCCGCAGTGGATGCCGGATCAAGCCTGTCCTGAGCCTGCCGGAGGGTCCGGCATGACGATGGATAGCGACAAGTGCATCTATTGATTCAGCCCATGCTTCTTCAACGCATGGCGGATCTGGTCATAACTCAGTCCCAATGCTTCGGCGGCGACCTTCTGGTTAAAGCGGCAGCGTGCCATCGTATCCGATAGGATCTGGCGTTCGTAGGCATCGACCGCGGCGCGCATGTCGCTGACCGCGCCGGTGGGCATCGCGGTTGCCGCAGGCGCGGGGCTGGAGGGCGCCGCGGGTGCACCGGCACTATCCGCGGGCGCTGGCCCCTGGCGCGCGACCGGCTGCCACGGGCTAGCAAACGGATCGAAATTCACCGCATCGACGGGCTTCTCGGGATCGGCCCAGCGATAGATGGCGCGTTCGATGACGTTGCGCAGTTCGCGGACATTGCCCGGCCAGTCATGCCCCTCCATCGCCGCGAGCGCGCGCGGGCCAAAGCCCGGCCATTCTTCCCAGCCGAGCACCGCCGCCATACGCTGGCCAAAATAGGTCGCGAGCACCTCGATATCGCCTTCGCGGGCGCGCAGCGGGGGCAGGGTGATGACCTCGAACGACAGCCGGTCGAGCAAATCGGCCCGGAACCGATTTTCTTCGACCAGCGCCGGCAGATGCTCGTTGGTCGCCGCGACGATGCGGACATCGACGCGGATCGGGCGCGACGATCCGACGCGGGTGACCTCGCCATATTCGACCGCGCGCAGCAACCGTTCCTGCGCCCCCATCGACATCGTCGCCAGTTCGTCGAGAAACAAGGTGCCGCCGTCGGCTTCCTCGAACCGCCCCGCGCGGGTGCGCGTCGCGCCGGTAAACGCGCCGGCCTCGTGCCCGAACAATTCGCTCTCGATCAGCGTCTCGGGCATCGCGGCGCAGTTCAGGATGACATAGGGCCGGTCCCAGCGCGTCGACAGGCGGTGGAGCCGCTCGGCGATCAGTTCCTTGCCGGTCCCGCGCTCGCCGATCACCAGCACCGGGCGATCGAGCGAGGCGGCCAGGCTGGCGCGTTCGACGGCATCCTGAAACGCCGCCGACTGGCCGATGAATTGGGTCTCGCGCTCCATTCCCAATCATTGGCAAAATTTCCCGCTGGTTGGCAAGGCAAATCGCAGCGCGGCGTCGTTTGCGTACCAAAAACCGCAGTTTTGTGAACCTTGGCGTAATTGGCACGGTGTCTGCATTGTTGGAAACGAACCGGGACGAATTGTTCCGGTGCAGCGAAAACCAAGGAAGGTTGACCCATGAAGTCGATGTTTGCCCAAGCCGCCACTTTCGTGCTGAGCACGGCCGGAGCGTTGGCCATCCTCGTCGGTGTGATCGACCAGCCGCAGGTCGCCGCCAGCGTTACCGGCACCCCCGCCGGCCCGCTGGTTGCCGCTGTCATGTCCCCGGCGGTCAGTGCTTTGGCCTGACCGGCACTGGTGCCGGGGCACTCTCCCCCCTTGCCCCGCCCCGGCACCAGCCTTTTTCAAGTCTCAAAAATTTCGATTAGGAGTTTAGTCCAATGGGTATTTTTTCACGAACCCGCGACATCATCGCTGCCAACGTCACCGATCTGCTCGACCGTGCCGAGGATCCGGAAAAGATGATTCGCCAGATCATATTCGAGATGAACGAGACGCTGGTCGAAGTGCGCGCCTCTGCCGCGCGCACGATCGCCGACCAAAAGGAAATGCGCCGCCACATCGCCAAGCTGGAAAGCCTCCAGGACAGCTGGAAGGAAAAGGCCGAACTCGCGCTGTCGAAGGACCGCGAAGACCTGGCCACCGCCGCGCTGGTCGAAAAGCAGAAGGCTGGCGACATGGCCGAACGTCTGAAGAGCGAGATCGCCGTCCTCGACGACGCGCTCAAGGGCTATGAGGACGACATTGCCAAGCTGCAGAAAAAACTCAGCGAAGCGCGCGCCCGCCAGTCGAACGTCTCGACCCGCCTCGAAAGCGCCGAGAACAAGTATAAGCTGCGCGAAATGACCAACGGCGACCGCGTCGAAGATGCCTTCTCGCGTTTCGACATCCTCGAACGCCGCGTCGACGAAGCCGAAGGCCGCGCCGATGCGCTGAACCTGGGTTACAAAAAGTCGCTCGACGAGGAGATTGCCGAGTTGCAGGCCGCCGACAAGGTCGCCGACGAACTCGCCGCGCTGAAGGCCGCGCAAGCAAGCAAGCAATAAGGAACCAGACCGATGGAAGAAATCATCGTTATCCCGATCGTCATCGGAACGCTCTTCCTCGGTCTGCCCTGGCTGATCCTCCACTACATCACCAAGTGGAAACAGGCCAAGACGCTGACCGGAGAGGACGAGCAACTGCTCGACGAATTGTACGACACCGCGCGAAGGCTCGAAAGCCGCCTGCACACCGTCGAACGCATCATCAGCGCCGACCATCCCGACTTCCGCCCCGCGGTGCGTAGCGATGAAGAACTGGCGCAACTCGAAAATACCAGCCGGAGGAATTGAGATGTCTGCCAGCCGCACGAAATTCTACCTCGACAAGCAGAACGCCAAATGGAGCGGCGTGTGCGCCGGGATCGCTGACTACAGCGGCGTCGACGTCCTCTGGGTCCGCGTTGGCGCGGTGCTGCTCACCTTGATGGGCGGCTTTCCCTGGACGCTGATCGCTTACTGGATGATCGCCTGGATGGGCACGCCCAAGCCTTTCGCGCTCTATGGCTCGCGTGAGGAAGCGAAGTTCTGGCAGGGGGTGCGCAGCAATCCGACCGCATCGACCCGCGACATCAAGTCACGCTTCCGCGACATCGACCGCCGTCTGGCCGACATCGAACAATATTACACCAGCCACAACCGCCGTCTCGCCGACGAAATCGACGCCCTCCGGTAATCCGGGGCGTTGAACCGGGCGACATGCAGCGACGCCGGGCGGGCTGGAAGCAACAGGGAGAAGACAGATGAATTTCGGTGGTACCGGTTTCGTCCTCGCCATTATCGCATTGTCGATCGGCGGCTGGATGTTCACCACGTGGATCCGCGCCAAGCACGGCTATCCGATCGAGAATGAGTGGGGCGGCACGGTTCATCGAACCGCCCCCGACGCTGATCGAAAAATCGCGCTGCTGACCGATGACAATGCCAAGCTGGCAGGCCAGGTCAGCCGATTGGAAGAGCGGATTTCGGTGCTCGAACGCATCGCGACAGAAACCAATGGTCAGGCGGCGCAGCTCGCCGACCAGATCGACCGCCTGCGCTGAGGGGAATGACGATGAACGCTGAATTACTAAACGCCATTGCCCCCGCCGCCGCCATCATCGGCGTGCTGACGGTCGCTGGCTGGGTCTTTACCACTTGGCTCCGCGTCAAGAACGGCTACCCGCTCGACGGTGCCTGGGGTCAGGCGGTCTATCCCAAGACCAGTGACGAGGCGATGGAGCGCGTCAAGCTGCTCAGCCAGGAAAACGCCCAGCTGCGCGCCGAACTGGGTTCGGTGAAGGACCGCCTTGCGGTGGTCGAACGCATCGTCACCGACGAAGGCAGCCGGCTGAGCCACGAGATCGAGGCGCTGCGGCGCCCGGCGAACTGAGGAGACCCGTCATGGGCGACGCCATCTGGATACTGATCCCCCTCGCTCCCTTCCTGCTCGCCGGTTTCATCTTCTGGTCGAAGCACCAGCAAAAGATGATCGAGAAGCAGTCCGAAATGACCGCCGAAAAGGCCGCGCAATATGCGGCGGCGACCGAACGACTGGAGCAGCGAGTGCGCGTTCTTGAGCGGATCGTTACCGACAAGGGAATCGACGTCGCCGACGAAATCGAAAAGCTGCGCGACGCCCCGCTGAACTGAAGCAACTATAAAATAATACGGAAGGATCCCCCCATGAACCCGTTTGAAATGGTAATCGGCATTGTCCTGATCGTCACCATCGGCAGCGTCGTCCGCGCCAAATATGGCGTGCGCCGCGACAACAAGGGCAATGAATTTTTCGCCCCCCCGGCCGACACCGGTGAGACCAAGGCGCTGCTCGCCGAAATCCGCGCACTCAAAGATCGCATCCAGGTGCTCGAACGCATCGCCACCGACCACAACCGCGCCGTAACACTCGATGAGGAAATCGAGAAGCTGCGCGACCGGTCGCACTCCTGACGACCCCGACGAAGAAAGGAGCCGAACGATGGCCACCATCACGTCCGATCTTGCCTCCAACCTGATGGTCAGCGCCGTCGCGCTCACCGCGCTGACGATCATGAGCTTGGCGGCGTTGCGCGGCTGGCGCGACTGGATCCAGCTCAAGCGCGAAGAACTCGCCGCGGGACACAGCATCGGCCACGACGCCGCGGTCCCGCACGCCGGATCGCGCATCGAAATTGCCGACCTGAAAGAACGGCTGCGCAAGCTGGAAGCGATTGCCGCGGGAGTGGATTTGTAAGATTTCGTCGCCCCAGCGAAAGCTGGGGCCGCCAGCGGTTTGCGCGGCGAGGAAGGAACAGGTCGACTGCCGCCCCAGCTTTCGCTGGGGCGACGGCAAGGCACTTTCCACGCCCCGCCAAATCTGCCAGTGCCGCCGCCATGCGCAGCCTGACCGACATCCACGACGAATATGACTTTCTCGACGGCGACGATCGCTACCGCCTGCTGATCGAGCTGGGCCGCGAGCTTGAGCCAATGCCCGACGCGCTGAAGACCGATGCGACACTGGTTCGCGGGTGCAGTGCCAGTGTCTGGGTCTATCCGGTGCCCCAGCCCGGCGGTCGCCTGCATTTCCTCGCCGACAGCAACGCCGCGATCACCAAGGGTATCGTCGCGCTCGTCCTTGCCGCAGTGCAGGACAAGTCCGCCGCGGACGTCGCGGACATGGATGTCGCCGCGGCGCTCGCCCCCTTTGACCTCACCCGCCAACTGTCGTCGAACCGCACCCAGGGCGTCCCCAACATGATCGCGCTGGTCCAGGATACCGCCCGCCGCCTCGCTGTGGGCTGAGCCGCCGCGCGCCGCGTTCGCCGCGCAGCATGGTTCGACGCACACGAAAAAGGGCGCGGGAGTTGCCTCCCGCGCCCTTTTTCTTGACGGTCTGACCGGTGATCAGAATTCGTAAGACACACCGACCTTCAGGCGCCACACCGACGACGACACGTTGATGCCGTTGTCGGTATCAAAGCTCGCCAGGCCATTGGCGTTGGTGAAGATGTAGCGGCCCTGGGCATCGACACCGCTGACGGTGGCAATGTCCTGACGACCGGCAAAGTCACGGCGGCGCTGGACGTTCCAGTCCTGATCCAGGAAGTTCAGGAAGTTATCCATCGTCGCATACAGCTTGATCTTGTCCTTGCGGCCGAACAGGTGGCCCGGTCCCGGCAGTTCCTGCGACAGCGACAGATCGACGTCGAAATACCAGTCGTTCGAGCACGTGTTGCGCTCGATCGTCTGACCCAGATATTTCTTGGCGCAACCCAGGCTGCTCGCGAAATCGGCGACCGTCTGGGCAACCCCGGCGGTCGACGACGGCGAGACGTTGGGATCGTTGGCGCCGGTCGGGATATAGAGCAGCGCGTTTTCGGTCCCCGACGCATTGTCGTTGAACACCGAACCGCCGCTGAAGGTCAGGCTGTACGGACGGCCCGAACGCGCGACGAAAGTGATCCCCAGGCGCGTGCCCAGATCTTCGAAGAAGGTTTCTTCGAACGACGACGACACCGAGAAATTGTGCTTGCTGTTGTAGAAGCCACGCGATGCCGCCGGATTCTGGCGGTCGAATGCCGACGTCAGATCGTAGTTCGACCCGGCGGTCGAATTGTACATGTTCCGGCGGTCCTGCGAGTCCGAATAGGAATAGCCGAAGCTGAAGTAAGCCGAGCCACCTTCGGTGATGATGCCGCCGTCGAAATTCTTCGACAGCAGGAACGATGCCGAATGGCTGCGGAAGCTGCCGCCGTTGGTCAGCATCAGTTCGTCTTCGCGCGCCGTGGTAAAGCAGGGTGCGGTCACGCCGGTGTAGATCGGGGTCGGCGTGATGCCCGTCAACTGCGCGCTACAGCCTGCGTTGAGCGGGTCGATCGTCGTGTAGAGCGGGCGACCGTCGATCGCAAAGCCAGCGAGACCGCGGCGAATGTCGGGAACCTGCGTCAGGTCGACGATCGTGTAGGCGTCGCGGTATTTGCTGTAGATATAGTCGAGGTTGAGGTTCCAGCCGCTGAAGAAGCCGCTCGGAGCAAAATTCAGCTCCGACGAGAACCCGATGTTGGCGCGCAGCACCGACGGGATCTTGATGTTCGGATCGATCGACTGGGTAAAGCCTTGGCTGGCCGATGCGGTCGCCGACGCCGCCTGCTGGAAGCAGGTGGGAACGCCGGTGAACTGGCCGTTCACGACAACGTCGATCTGGCCGGTCGGGCAGCCCGCCGCCTGGGTCGAACCCAGCGCAAAGGCGCTGCCGTCGTTCTGGAAGGCGTTGCCGAACCACACAACCGGATCGCCGCCGGAGAAGATGCCGACCCCGGCGCGCAGCTGCGCGCGGCTGAACACCGCAAAATCGTTCATGTCATAGGTCAGCGCGAGGCGGGGCATCACGATCGGGGCAAGATTGCTGAACCCCGTCGTGTTGGTGATCCCGTAACGACGCTGGAACACCGGGTTATAGTCGGGCTGGCCGCCCGAATACCAATCGACGCGCACGCCGGCGACCGCGCTCAGCGCGTCGGTAACCTGCCATTCGTCCTGCGCGAACACCGAATAGAGGTTACGCGTGAACTGGGCTGCAGCGCTGTTGATATCGCCGGTGGCGGTGACATTGCCGAACGCGCCTTCGGTTGCACCGCTGATGACATTGGCCGGGGTCGTGCTGGTCTGGTTGTTGCCGGTGCCCGGCGACAGCAGGCCGGCCTGCAGGTCGGCGAGGTTGCGGAACACCAGGGTGCCGGTCGCGTTCTGAACGAACAGGTTGAACAGGTTGGCGCGGTTAAGCTCAGCGCCGATCTTCAGCGTGTGATTGCCGAAATCGAGCTTGCCGACCGCACGATATTGATCGATTTCGGTCTTCAGGTCGTTCGCCGAACGTGACGTGCCCGGGCCTGCCAGGACCGCGCCGTCGATACCGGTCGCATTGTCGATGCCGACAATGATGCGCGGGATCGGATCGCCCGACTGGGCTTCGCCGCCGCCTACCGGATCCTGCAGATCCTGCACTTCCGAGCGCGAATAGCGGAGCTCGGTCGAGAAGATATCGCTCCACTGCGAATACAGACGACCCGAATAATAGTTCGACTTGGTGCCGCTGAGGTAAAAGGTGTTGAGGCCGACGGCCTGCGGCGAGTTGCCGGTGAACAGATCGTCGGCGCGGATCACCGATTCTTCGAGGCGCTGATAGGTGGCTTCAAAGCGATGATCGTCGTTGATCTGCCAGTCGAGACGGCCAAAATAGCGATCGTTCTTGAACGGACGATTGGTGACCAGCGGTCCGGTTTCGACGCCATAGACGCTGCTCAGCACATCGGAGATGGCGTTGAACTGATCGACGCTGATACCGGTCTGCGGATTGGCAAAGCCAGCGCCGGTCGGGCCGTCGTCCTGCGACTGGCCGGCTTCCTGATGCTCATAGGCACCAAAGATGAACAGGCGATCCTTGATGATCGGGCCGCCGGCCCACACGCCCCAACGCTTTTCCGGTTCGATCGGAGCGACCGGGCGTCCCTTGACGCTGTCACCGCGCAGGTCGGCGTCCGAATATTCGAAGAAACCGCCGAAACGATAATCGTTGGTGCCCGACTTGGTGACGACGTTGATCGCGCAGCCGGTGAACTGGCCATAATCGACGTCGAACGGGGCGAACTGGACCTGCGTTTCGCGGATCCCGTCATAGGGCAGCGGGGTCGAGCTGCGCGACGAAAAGCCGGTGTCGTTCAGGCCGTAAACGTCGCCCTGGCTGATGCCGTCGACGGTGAAGGCGTTGCCGCGGTCGTTGCCGCCAAGGCACGAGATGCGATCGACGCCCGAACCGCCATCGTCACGGTCGAGGCTGACGCGCGGGTCGATGCGGATGATGTCGCGCACGTCGCGGTTGAAGCTGGGGGCATTGGCCAGGACTTCGCTGGTAAAGCTGGTGCCTGGGCCGACCGCAAGCTGGGTGACGCGAACGCGGCTGCCGGTGACGACGATTTCGCCGCCGCCCGACGACAGCGAGAAGGTCAACGAGGTGTTGCCCTGCAGCGTCGTGTAGACATCGGCGAGCGACTGGCCTTCATAGGCGCCGGCGTTGGCCGACACGCTGTAGGGACCGCCGGTGGTCAGTCCGGTCGCGTTGAAGCGGCCGTCGGCGCCGGTCGTGATCGTGCGCTCGGCGCCGGTGCGGGTGTCGGTAATGACGACCGTCGCGCCGCCGATCGGCGCGCCGTTGTCGTCATTGACCTGGCCTTCGATGCCGGTGGTGATCTGCTGCGCCTGGGCGGGTGCCGCGACGACGGTCGCGACGCTGATCGCCATCAGACTGGCGGCGATCGAATAACGAAGTTTCATGGATGTCCCCTTGGTGTGGTGTCGTTCGGCAGGCGCGCGAAACGGGGCGCGCAAGTCTTGCGA
This sequence comes from Sphingopyxis sp. BE259, assembly GCF_031457495.1. Classification (NCBI taxonomy): domain Bacteria; kingdom Pseudomonadati; phylum Pseudomonadota; class Alphaproteobacteria; order Sphingomonadales; family Sphingopyxidaceae; genus Sphingopyxis; species Sphingopyxis sp. BE259. The sequence continues at coordinate 3,463,054 of NZ_JAVDWM010000001.1, read as the reverse complement.
GCGCCCCTGAAGCCCGCATGTGGCACGATTGTGACAGCTATTGTGACAGTGCAAGCGGCGCGGGGCGAAAGCTGGCGCGAAAGGTCAAAAAATCGCGAATTTGCGTAAGATCCCGGGATTTATCCACAGGCGCGGCTGCGCTTTTCCCGGCTACTGTTGCTGCAATGCAACAATTTTCATGGGCGCAGTCGGTCGAGTCGCTGTTTTCCTGTCGCGATTCAGCGCGCCGCGGGCAGGGCGCCAAGCTGGACCGCGCCGATCGCGGCGGCGGTGCGCGCGAGCGTCTCGGGCGTCGGCGGCGAGGGCATGGTGGCGCGAATCTTGATCAGCCATTCGCCGCGCTTGACCACATAATATCCGGTTTTCAGGCTACGTTCGCCCAGCCGCCCGTCGAACCAGCCGCTGTGCAGGCCGTCGGCGCGCACGGCCATGCCCGCGGGCATCAACGCCGGGGTGGCGGCAAAGGTGTTGGTGATCGCCGCCACAACGTCGGCGGCGGTCTGTGCGATACTCTCGCCGTTTGCCGGATAGGCATAGAGATCGACCCAGGCATCGCCCGCGGCGCCGCCGTCCACGGTATATTGGACCGACACGTCGCCGGGCCCGAACACGGTCACCTTGCGCGCCGGCATGTCGCCGAGGCTGCTGGGAAAGACATAGCTCGATCCGACGTGGCGAAAGCGTTCGCCGTCGCGCTGGACATCGGCCGAATCGACGACATCAGCCACCAGGGTCGTCACCGGTTCGGCGTGGACCGGCGCGGCAATGAACAGGGCGATACCGGCAGCAAAGGCGAGCGGCAGCGCCCGGCGCATCAGGCGGCGTCGCCCGCCGCTTCTTTCGCCTTGTCGGCATAGACGCGCACCGGGTCCTTGCGGCCCTCGACGACATCCTTGTCGACGACGATTTCAACGACGTCGGTCAGGTCGGGCAGGTCGAACATGGTGTCGAGCAGGATCGCCTCGACGATCGAGCGCAGCCCGCGCGCGCCGGTCTTGCGTTCGATCGCTTTCTTGGCGACCGCAACCAGCGCATCGTCGGTAAAGGTCAGCACGACCTCTTCCAGATCGAACAGCTTGCGATATTGCTTCACCAGCGCATTCTTGGGCTCACCCAGGATCTTTACAAGCGCGTCGATGTCGAGATCCTCGAGCGTCGCGATCACCGGCAGGCGGCCGACGAATTCAGGGATCAGGCCAAATTTCAGCAGATCTTCGGGCTCGATATTCTTCAGCACTTCGCCCATGCGGCGCTCGTCAGGCCCGGCGACATGCGCACCGAAACCGATCGACTTGCCCTGCAGGCGGTCGCCGATGATTTTTTCAAGGCCGCTGAACGCACCGCCCGCGATGAACAGGATGTTCGTCGTGTCGACCTGCAGGAATTCCTGCTGCGGATGCTTGCGCCCGCCCTGCGGCGGCACCGACGCGGTGGTGCCTTCCATCAGCTTGAGCAGCGCCTGCTGCACACCTTCGCCCGACACGTCGCGGGTGATCGACGGATTTTCGGCCTTGCGGCTGATCTTGTCGATCTCATCGATATAGACGATGCCGCGCTGCGCCTTTTCGACGTTGTAGTCGGACGACTGGAGCAATTTCAGGATGATATTCTCGACATCCTCGCCGACATAACCCGCTTCGGTCAGCGTCGTCGCGTCGGCCATGGTGAAGGGCACGTCGAGGAAGCGGGCGAGCGTCTGCGCGAGCAGCGTCTTGCCGCTGCCGGTCGGGCCGACGAGCAGAATGTTCGATTTCGCCAGTTCGACATCGTCGCCGCGGCCACTGTTCGCGAGGCGCTTGTAATGATTGTGTACCGCGACCGACAGCACGCGCTTGGCGGTGTTCTGGCCGATGACATAGGCGTCGAGATGCTGACAGATTTCCAGCGGCGTCGGCACCGCGCCATCCTTGCGCGCCGCGACCCCACCCTTGATCTCTTCGCGGATGATGTCGTTGCACAGCTCGACACATTCGTCGCAGATGAACACGGTCGGTCCGGCAATCAGTTTGCGGACTTCGTGCTGCGACTTGCCGCAGAAGGAGCAATATAGGGTGCTCTTGCTGTCCGAGCCGCTCAATTTCGTCATAAAACTTCCTCTGGCAGGCGCCGAAATGGCGGTGCCGTCCTTATCCTAGTCCGCGGTCACCCAATTACAATATGGCAATTGGGTGACATCGCGGCAATGTCCCGCCTAGCAGCAAGCCGCCAAGCGGGCGTCAACAAACGCGGTTAAACCTTCTTCTTGGCTACCGCGCGGCACCGGCCGCTCCCCCACCGCTCGAAGACGATGCGTGGCGTCTAAGAGCGGTGGGGGAGCGGGCCGGTGCCGCAACCTCAACAACTCAGGGCGTCGGACCTTCGCTAAGATCCTTGGCCGCGTCGCCTTCCAGCGCGCCGGGGCGGCGGTCATAGACATGGTCGACCAGCCCGAACGCCTTGGCTTCATCGGCCTCGAGGAACGTGTCGCGGTCCATCGCCTTTTCAATGTCTTTCAACGACTTGCCGGTATATTTCACATACAGGTCGTTCATCCGCTTGCGAATGCGCAAAATTTCCTTGGCCTGAATTTCAATGTCCGACGCCATGCCGCGCGCGCCGCCCGACGGCTGATGGACCATGACGCGCGCATTGGTCAGCGCAACGCGCATCCCCGGTTCGCCCGCGGCGAGCAGAAAGCTGCCCATCGATGCGGCCTGACCGATGCATACGGTGCCGACGCGCGGGCGGATATATTGCATCGTGTCGTGGATCGCCATGCCCGCCGTGACGACGCCGCCCGGCGAGTTGATGTACATATAGATGTCTTTCTTCGGATTTTCTGATTCGAGGAACAGCAGCTGTGCGGTGATCAGCGACGCCATATTGTCCTCGACCTCGCCGGTGACAAAGATGATCCGTTCGCGCAGCAGGCGGGAGAAAATGTCAAAGCTGCGTTCGCCGCGGCTCGTCTGTTCGACGACGACTGGAACCAGGGCAGCGAGCGGGTCGATCATTGGGAATGCGTCCTTATGTTTCGGGATGCCGCGCCAGAGAATCTGGCGGGCTGGCCCCTCCATCGCCCTACATCGGCGCGCGGCGAAACGGATTCAAGAGGGGAAACGCCAAGACCCGCATCCGTGCTCGTCATCCCGGCAAACGCCGCGATCCGCGAGGAGGCTATGCGCAACAAGATGTCGACGTTTCGGCCCCTGTTGCCGACGCCGAAAAGTGGGTATGGACTGATATTGGTATTAAAATGGTATTGCAGGTTTCCTGCAACTGCATTACAGGCGGCCAACGCGATCGAGAGCCGTAATGGGAAGGGGTTTGGGCATGAGAGGGACACGTTCGAAGATACTCTATGGTGGCTGCGCGGTTCTTGCGCTGGTTGCGGCCACCACATCCGCTCGTGCGTCGGCCCAGGATGCGCCAGTCGTGGCAGAGGATGGCGATGCGATCATCGTTACCGGATCCCGGATCAAAAGCGTGGGTCTCTCTTCCACCAGCCCGATCAGTACGCTGGAGGGTGAACAGATCCAGCTGCAGCGCGCGGTCACCATCGAAGACATTTCGGTCAAGATTCCGCAACTTGCCGGCGGTGTAAATTCGACATCGGTCGGCAGCGACGCCTTTGGTGCGCAGACCCTGGATTTGCGCAATCTCGGGCAAAACCGAACGCTGGTTCTGATCAACGGGACACGGGCATTGCCGTTCAGCTTTCGCAACGCCGTCGACGTCAATTCCATCCCGGCACCGCTTCTGAAGCGCGTCGATGTCCTGACCGGCGGTGCCGCCGCGGTGTACGGCGCCGATGCGGTCGCCGGCGTGGTCAATTTCATCATCAACGACGATTTCGAAGGGCTGCAAGCAAACATCAACTACCGCGCCGTCGCCGGTGGCGGATCGCAGAAGAGCGGCCATTTGATGGGCGGCATGAAGCTGGGGGATCGGGGCAGCATCGTCGGTTATGTCGAATATACCGATCGCGACCCGCTGCTAGCCGGCAACCGCCGCTTTGCGCGAAACGGCGCAGCCACGTTGCCGATCGGCGGCAATTTTACCGATGTCGCGAGCGGGCGTACATTTTCTTATGACGCGAATGGCGTCTTCACGCTGACACCGCAATCCACGGACTATACGCCGCTGTTTCTGCTTGCGCAGCCGCTCCGCCGTTTCAACGCCGATGCGTTTTTCAAATATGAGCTGTTTGACGGTGTCGAAACCTACGGCCGGATCATGTATTCCAAGGTGGAAACGCAAGGCGGCACGCGGTCGGGGCAGAATCCACCGACAACCGGCACCGCAGGCGTCAATGTCCAGATATCCGAGACCAATCCCTTCCTCGATCCGCAAGCGCGGGCGCAACTGACGTTCGTGAACGGCTTTGCCAACGTCAATGTCCGCCGCTCGCTTGGCGAGCTGGGACCGACCTTTGCCGAGAACGAGCGGGACAATATTCAGGCCCAGATCGGTTTGCGCGGCGAGATCACGCCTGCCATCAGCTGGGATGCCTATTATCAATATGGCAGATCCAAGGAATCCATCACGGTCAAAGGGGACGGTCTGAAGGCGAGCTTCGCCGGCCTGGTGAACACCACCGATATTTTCGGCCCGGGCGGCGATTTCACCAGTGTGCTGCGGGATTTCGATTTCGGCGATCGCACGCGCACCCAGCAAGTCGCGTCGGCCTATATCGCGGGCGATACGAGCGATTTTTTCAGCGGTTGGGCGGGGCCGGTCGGCTTTACGGTCGGCTATGAATTCCGCAAGGAAACCGGGCGCTTCGCCTATGGCACCGATCTGGGGACATCGTTCAACCAGGGCGCTGAATCCGCTCCGCCGATCCCGCCGTTCGTCAAGGTCAACGAACTGTTCGGCGAGTTGGTCGTCCCGTTGCTGTCCAACGTTCCGCTGATCCAGCAGTTGAACGTCGAAGGTGCCTATCGGAAATCCTGGTATGCAAAATCAGTCGGTCCTGATCGCAGCTATGACACCAACAAGCTGGGCATCAACTGGACGGTAAGCGATGATCTGCGTTTGCGGGCAACCCGCCAAACGGTCATCCGCGATGCCAATATCGGTGAATTTGCGAACCCGGTATTTTCGATTCCCTTCGCAAATCTGCGGACGGTCCCCCGGTTGTTCCCGCGTTATGCGGGTGATCCATGCGTCGGCGCGACGAATGCCGCGACGGTGACCCAATGCACGGCGCAAGGATATCGTGCGGCCTATGACGCGAACAATCCGGCCAATCTTACCGGCGGATATTTCTTTGGCGGCAATGCGAATATCGCGGCGGAGCGCGGCAAAACCTATACCGTCGGGGGTATATTCACGCCGCGTTTCATCCCCGGCCTCAGCCTGTCGGTCGATTGGTACAAGATCAATATCCGTGATGCGGTAGGCCAGATCCAGCCGATCGATGCGATCACCAGTTGTTATGTTACAGATCCCCGCGCCGACAACCCGTTATGCGCCGCGGTCACGCGCGATCCGGTGACCGGCTTCATCAAGGACGCTTTCGTCGACGACCGAAATCTTGCCTCGATCAAGCAGGAAGGTGTCGATGTCGATTTCAAATACGATTTCGACGTCCCGTTCGGCTTGCCGGGCGACAAATGGAGCCTTGGCTATCAGGGCAGCTTCGTCACCGACTATACGATCCAGCGTAACGCGGTGCTCACGCCGGTCGATTGCAAGGCCCGCTATGGTGCGCCATGCTCGTCCGATCTCGTCACGCTGGTGGTGCCCGATTACCGTCACCGGGCCACCTTCACCTGGGACAGCGAGCCGTTGACCGTGCAATTCGGCTGGAAGCGGATCGGATCGGTCAAAGACAGCACGGCGGGCAGCGTGGGCAGGATCGCTGCGTTCGATTATTTCGATCTGAACATCGCGCTTCGTCCGCCCGTCGAAGGTCTTTCGCTCACATTCGGTATCGACAATATTTTTGCCAAGAAGCCGCCGATTGCGGTCAATCCGGGTGCATTCAATACCTTCCCCGATACCTATGACGTGCTTGGCAGGACTTTCGGCTTTTCGCTGACCATCCGCAGATAAGCTGTCGGCGGAGGAGCGAATGATCGCTTCGCTCCTCCGCCGGTCCGCCGCCGAAACCTTCATTCATCATGACATTCGCCTTGCTGGCATTTAGGCTGCCGAGAATGGGGAGATTTGGCGAATGACGCCACTGCAGTTCACGGCGCTGGATTGGGGCATATTGGCGGGTTACGTCGGCATACTTGCGGCCGCCGGTTATTTTTCCACCCAGCGCAACATGCAAAATGCGGACGATTATTTCCTTGCCAGCCATCACGCGCCGACGTGGCTGGTGGCGGTGTCGGTATTGTCGACCGTCCAGTCGGCCGCCACGTTTCTTGGCGTGCCTGACAATAGTTTTCGGGGCAACTACACCTATCTCACCAGCACGATCGGCGCTTTGCTGGCCGCCTGGTTCGTTGCCAAGGTGCTCATTCCCAAATTTTATGCGATCGGCGCCACAACCGTTTATGAACTGCTCGAACAGCGTTTCGATGTGACGGCCCGCAGGGCGGCGGGGGCCATGTATCTGGTGGGACGCATTTTCGCGAGCGGAGCCAGGCTTTATCTGGCGGCCATCGCTGTCTCGATGATCATGTTTCTCGATGTTGAGCCACAGCATATCGTGATCGCGTCATTCACGCTGCTCATATTCGGCCTCGCCTTCACCTTCATGGGCGGACTGAATTCGGTGATCTGGAGCGATCTGGTGCAGGTGGTCCTCTATGTCGGAGCGGCCATCATGGTGCTGGTCTTTCTGCTGGTGAAAATACCGGTCCCGCTACCGGAAATACTGGACAGTCTGACCCTGTCGCCATCGGGAGACAAAACGCAGATCATCGACTGGTCATTCAACTTGACGGCACCTTTCTCGATACTTGCCGCTGTGACCGGGCTCGTGCTGCTGAATATCGGCAATTCTGGCCTCGACCAGGACACCACGCAGCGCCTGCTCGCGTGCGACAACGCCAAACATGGCAGCCGCGCGCTTTATGCGTCGGTGTGGGCGTCCATTCCGGTCATCCTGTTGTTTCTGGTAATCGGCTCGCTGCTGCACATATTTTACGAACGACCCGACCTGATGGGCTCCGATGGGAAAGCGGTGGTGCAGACATTTCAGGGCGAGAAGATCACGGTCTTCATGCATTTCATACTCAGCGAGATCCCGCCGGGGCTCCGGGGCCTCGTGACGGTGGGCGTCATTGCGGCGGCGGCGATAAATTCGGGCTTGATCTCGATGGCGGCCGTGCTGATCAACGACTTCTACCGGCCGTGGAAAGAACGGCGCGGCGCGGCCAGTGAAAAGCACTTCATTCTGGCGGGGCGCGTGACCACCGTGTTACTGGGGCTGGCGCTCTTCGCGATGTCGATCCTGTGCTACTATTGGCAACGTTACAGCAGTCTGCCGCTGTTGGAATTCGTGCTGGGGGTCATGGCTTTTGCTTATTCGGGATTGCTCGGGGTCTATTTCACGGCTCTGTTCACAAAGCGCGGATCGTCGGCTTCCGTTATCGCGGCGCTGATCGCAGGCTTCCTTACCATCGTCGCCTTTCAGGGATATGTCGTCGATATGCTGGGCCTGCCCGCCGCAATGAAAACGATCGCATTTCCGTGGCAGCTGTGCGTGGGGACGGCCGTCGCAACGGTCGTGTGCCTGATGGGCTCTCAATCGAAATCCGTTACGCCGAGTATTGCAAATGCCTAATACCGAAAGCCTCAATCCGCGATTTGCCGACATCGACAGCTGGCCGACCATAGAAGCCGTTGAAGCTATGCTCGAGGGCCAGATGTCTGCCATCGCTTCGTTAAAGAGCCAGACCCAGCATATTGCCGCCGCCGCAGAGGCTGCCGCGGCGCGGCTGCGCAAGAGCGGTCGGCTTGTCTATGTCGGCGCCGGAACGTCGGGACGGGTTGCGGTTCAGGACGGCGTCGAGCTGGGGCCGACCTTCGGATGGCCAGCCGGGCGCTTGGCCTATTTGATGGCAGGCGGCATCGACGCGCTGGTCCACAGTGCCGAGGGCGCGGAAGACGACGCGGACGATGCCATGTCAAGGATCAGCAAATCCGGCGTGAACGCGGACGATGTCGTCATTGGTGTTGCGGCCAGCGGTCGCACGCCGTTTACCATTGCGGCGTTGAGCGCAGCGAAGGAAGCCGGCGCGCTGACGATTGCCATCGCCAATAACGCCGGAACCGAACTGCTTCACGCGGCAGACCATGGTTTATTGGCCGCAACGGGCAGTGAAGCCATCGCCGGATCGACGCGGATGAAGGCAGGAACCGCGCAAAAGGCCATCCTCAATCTTCTCTCCACTGCGATCATGCTGCGGCTTGGCCGCGTGTATCGCGGGCTGATGGTGGATATGGTCATTTCCAATGACAAGCTGCTCAACCGGGCATTTGGGATCGTCAGGGCTTTGAGCGATTGCAGCGAGGCTGTGGCGATCGAGGCCGTGCATCTTGCCGGAAATGACATCAAGACGGCCGTGCTGATCGCCCTCGGGAAAGACCCAGCCGAAGCGGCAGCATTGCTGCGCGAACATGGCGGCATATTGCGCGATGCGGTCGAGACCATCAACGGAAACGCACCGTGAAATTTGTTCCGGCCCATAGCAGCGAGCACAGCAATTCGCCGATCTATATCAAGCTCGCCCATCGCTTGCGGCAGCAGATCGAGGATGGCGCGATCAGCGCAGGCGAGGCGCTTCCCTCCGAACGTGATCTTTGCAAGATCATGGGCGCATCGCGGGTTACCGTGCGCAAGGCGACCGAACTGCTGATCGAAGAAGGTTTGTTGTCGAGGCGTCAGGGGTCGGGAACCTATGTGACGCCGCGCATTCAGGCTCCAGGCTCGTTTCTCAGCAGTTTCAGCGAAGACGCCGAAGCCCGCGGCGAAGCGACGGACACGATCTGGATCATGAAAGTGGTCGGCTCGCCGACCGAAGAGGAAACGCGAATTCTGGAGTTGCCGAACGGTGTCGAAGTGGCGCGACTGAGCCGCGTTCGGATGGCGAACGGCGAGCCGTTGGCCATCGAGAATGCGGTTGTTCCGGCGGACATGTTGCCCGACATTACGCATTTGGGCAGTTCGCTTTACCAGGCGCTCGACCAGCGCGGCAACCGGCCGGTGACCGGCCAGCAGAAAATCCGCGCGGCGCTGGCGGGTTCAACCGAAGCCAGCCTGTTGTCCATCCCGGAGAATAGCGAAATCCTGCGGATCGAACGGCTTACCCGCCGGGCTGACGGACGGCCGGTAGAACTCACCCGTTCGGCTTATCGCGGCGAACGGTATGAATTTGTGAGCGAACTGCGCGGGCCATTTGTGGTCTTGTGAGGACCTTTGCCACCGATCGCGACCCATCGCTCGACAGCTTTCGGGGCGTCGACGTGTTGTTGATGATCTTGGTGAACATACAAGGGGATGGCGCGGCCGCATTTGCGATGCTCCGGCACGCCGAATGGAACGGTCTGACATTTGCCGACTTGGTATTTCCGATATTTCTGTTGATCGTCGGGCTGTCGGCGCCGCTGGCGCTCGACAAGCCCGGCCATGCGGTTAGCTGGACGGCGATTGGGCGGCGCGCATTTCTTCTCTTCCTGATCGGCGTCCTATTGAGCTGGCTCATCAGGCCGACACTTGATCCTGAACTGATCCGGTGGACGGGCGTGCTGCAACGTATCGCAATTGTCTATCTGATCTGCGCTGCGGTCATCGCCATCAGGCGCGACGCGGTGCTGCCCCTGCTGATCGCCGGGCTGCTGCTCTTGTTTCACTCGTGGATGCTGCTGACGGTCGGAACACCGGCGGGAGGGCCGCCCGGCATGGAACCCGGCAAGGGGATCAGCGGGTGGCTCGACCAAAACCTTATCCCGGGCCGGGTGTTAAGACAAAGCTGGGATCCCGAAGGTGTGTTGTCCACGTTGACTGCGGCGGCCAATGGTTTGATCGGCGTCGCGGTCATGCGATGGATCAAGCACCATGCGGTTTCCGACGCGCGCCTCGCGCTGGCGGGTTTGGTTCTGCTGGCCGCAGGAATAGCACTGACGCCGGTATTGCCGCTGAACAAGAATCTTGGGACCGCCAGTTTTTCGCTGGTCACTTGCGGCATCGGGATTCTGTTCTGGGCATGTCTTAAATCGATATGGTCCAACATCGGCGGGAACAAGATTGCGCTATGGACCGCAACTCTCGGCCAGGCCGCACTGACGCTCTATGTCGTCCACACCTTGCTGATCGCGATCATCGTCCGCGAACTGCCCGGCGGCGCGACGATATGGCAGGCGACATACCAAGGGCTTGCGCGCGCCGGATTGTCGGCGCCGGTGACATCCCTTCTCTACGCCATCCTTGCGGCGGCTATTTCCTGCGCCATTCTTCCGTGGCTCAGGCGGCGCGGATGGGTGCTCAAGGTTTAATCCAGAAATATCTTGCCGGGGTTGAACAGGCCTGTCGGGTCCAGCGCATCCTTGATCCGCCGCATCGTCGCAACGCTGTCGGCGCCGTGCTCGCGCTGCATCGCCTGCCGTTTACCCAGCCCGATGCCATGCTCACCCGTACAGGTGCCGCCTACCGACAGCGCGTGATCGATGATGGCCTCATTGATGATGCGCGCCTTGTCCCAGCTGGCGGTATCGTCGGTCCGCAAGATGAAGAAAATGTGGAAATTGCCGTCGCCGACATGACCAAGGATCGGTGCAAAGAGCCCTGATGCGTCGATCGCGTTTTTGGCGCCGATGATAGCATCGCTCAGCTGGCTGATCGGCACGCAGACATCGGTAATCCACGCGACGGCACCGGGCACCATATTTTTGGCAGCCCACAGCGCCTGATGGCGCGCCTTCCATAAGACATTCCGATCTTCGGTCGCGGTTGCAAATCGAAGCTGGCCGCCGCCATTCGCTTCGCCCAAAAGCCGAACGAGCGACAACTGATCGGCCACCCCGGCCTCCGAACCGTGAAATTCCAGAAACAGCATCGGTTTTTCCGGGAGCCCCAAAGCGCTTTGCCGGTTGCAGGCCCGGATTGCGGCCTCGTCGAGCAACTCCATCCGGGCAATCGGCACGCCCGACTGGATGGTCGCGATGACCGTATCGACGGCCCCCTTGACACTCCCAAAGTCCCATGTTGCGGCGAGGATTTTTTCCGGTTGGCCATGCAACCGCAAGCTGGCCTCGACAATCAGACCGAGCGTCCCCTCGGAACCGGTGAACAGATGGGTGAGGTCATATCCCGAGGCAGACTTGCGCGCGCGCGTTCCCGTCGAAACCAGGCTGCCATCGGCTGTCACCACCTTCAGCCCCAGGATATTCTCGCGCATGCTGCCGTAGCGGACGGTGGTCGTCCCCGATGCACGGGTCGAGATCATGCCGCCGAACGACGCATTGGCGCCCGGATCGACGGGAAAAAACAGGCCGGTGGCCCGGACATCGTCGTTCAGCTGTTCGCGGGTCACACCGGGCTCGACGACACACAAAAGATCGGCTGCACTGACCTCCAGGATGCGGTTCATTCGGCTGAAATCGACGCAAACACTGTCGGCATGGGTTATCGCCGCATTGCCCTCCAGCGACGTTCCTGCACCATAGGCGACGATTGACCAATGGTCCTCTGCCGCTCTTTTCACCAGCAGCTGAACCTCTTCGACCGTTGCGGGCTGAACGACCAGTGAAGGCGTCTGATGGGCGTGATGACCTTCGCTCTGGGCATATTGCGCTCGCGCCGAGGGCGCCGTGATAAGGCGCGAACCGAACCGGTCGGCAAGTGAGTTTACAAGGCCGTCCATATAGTCTCCCTGAACCGGATAGCACCCTTGCGCCCGCACGTAAATTGGTATTATATAGGTATTATATGAAAGACCCGAGCCGGACCTTGATGTACCACGAAGCGTCGCAAGCCAGTGACGTAGCGGCCCTGCAATATGCCGTGAATGCGGCGCTGATTGCCGATCTTGCGCAAAGGCTGCGCCTGCTCGACCCACAGATCATTTTCACATGCGCGCGCGGAAGTTCCGATCATGCAGCGACCTACGCCAAATATCTGATCGAAACGCGGCTTCGGATTCCCGTCGTGTCGCAGGCCCCGTCGATCAGTTCCATTTATGGTGCCCCGCTGCTCCATATGAAAAATCAGCCGTTCATCCTCATATCGCAATCCGGCAAGAGCCCCGATCTGCTGTTATCGGCTGAGGCAGCGCGAAAAGCGGGGGCGCTGGTTATCGCGTTTGTGAACGATAGGGACTCGCCGCTGGCCGGCCTGGCCGAAATCGTCGTGCCCTTGCATGCGGGACTGGAGAACAGCGTTGCCGCAACCAAAAGCTATATCGCGACCCTCTGCGCATTGGCGCACCTCGTCAGTGAATGGACGCGGGCCAGTGAAACACAGGAAGCCGTAAAAATGCTTCCCCAGCTGTTGAACGCGGCCTGGGCCGATGACTGGTGTGCCGCGGCCGAGATGCTGCGGGATGCTGAGAGCATGTTCGTCCTCGGCCGTGGCCTGACGCTCGGCATCGCGCAGGAGGCGGCGCTTAAATTCAAGGAGACCAGCGGGGTTCACGCCGAAGCGTTCAGTATGGCCGAGGTCGTGCACGGACCAATGGCGCTCGTAAAGTCGGGCTTTCCGCTGCTCATATTCCCGCCGGCGGATCAGGCCGCCGCTGGATTGGAGCCCATTGTTCAACAGTTTCTTGGTCGCGATGCCCGAATAGCGGTTGCGGGTCGGCAATTTGACGGGGCTGTATCGCTCGGGCTTCCCGAGGAGGGCGATAGTGTCACCACCCCGATCGCGATGGTACAGAGCTTTTACGCGATGGTGAATGCAATATCGGTGCAGCGAGGCTATGATCCGGATCGCCCGCCGCTGCTGCAAAAGGTAACCGAGACAATATGACCGAGACGGCTTTGGTAGGCGCTCGCATATTTGCGGGCGACGCATGGCATGACGAGCACGCGCTTGTCCTGAGCAATGGCCGGATCAAAACGTTGCTGCTCGCAAAGGCCTTGCCGGACAATATGCCGGTACAGACGCTGGATGGCGGCATTCTGCTGCCCGGCTTTGTCGATACGCAGGTGAATGGCGGCGGCGGTGTCCTGTTCAACGACGCGCCAACTGTGGACGGCATAATCGCGATCGCCGAGGCGCACCGAAAATTCGGTACGACTGCGATGCTGCCGACTTTGATCAGCGACGATCTTGAGGTTGTCGCGCAGGCCATTCGTGCGGTCGATGATGCCATTCGCGCCGGCGTTCCGGGGATCGTCGGCATTCATATCGAAGGGCCGTTTCTCAATCCCGGCAAACATGGCATTCACGACGCCGGGAAATTCAGGTCCCTGGATGCCGAAACCGTCGCGCTTTTGTCGTCGCTGAAACATGGCAGAACCCTTGTCACGCTGGCGCCCGAACTCGCGCCTGAAGGCGCCATCGCCGCGCTGGTGAAGGGTGGGGTCGTCGTCGCTGCAGGGCATACACTGGCGACCTATGATGACATGCAGCGGGCGATCGGCGAGGGCCTGTCGGGCGTCACGCATTTGTTCAACGCAATGACGCAGATGGAGAGCCGGGCGCCGGGTGTTGTGGGGGCGAGCATGGACAGCGATCTGGTCTGCGGCATCATTGCCGACGGACATCATGTCCATCCGGCATCGCTCCGCGCGGCGTATCGCGCAAGGGGCAGCAGGGGGCTGATGCTCGTCACCGACGCCATGCCGACAGTGGGGTCCGATGTTACGCACTTCACGGTCGGGGGCACCGACGTGACGGCAAGCGAGGGAATGCTGCGATCGAATGACGGCACGCTCGCGGGTTCGGATCTCGATATGACCAGGGCGCTCAGAAACTGCGTCGAGTTGATGCGGGCGGACCTGGGTTCGGCTTCGCAAATGGCGAGTATGACGCCGGCGACGTTCATCGGTATCGGGAACGCATATGGCCGGATATCGGAAGGCTATCGGGCCGATCTGGTCCATCTGGACGACACGCTGAACATCCGGAACGTCTGGATCGCTGGCGAAGTGGCATGATGCCGGAACTCGGCATTATCGAGGGCTATTTCGGCCGGGCCTGGAGCTGGGACGAGCGTCGCGACGTGATCGACCGGCTGGCACCGGCTGGCTATGCCTTCTTCCATTACGCACCCAAGATCGACGGCAAATTGCGCCGTGACTGGTGCCAATTGCATGATGACGCAGAGACGCAAAATCTGCGGCAATTTGCCCGGCATTGTGCAGACCGCGACATGCGATCGGGTATCGGGCTGACGCCATATGGCGCGCATCTCGATTTTGACCGCAACACGCGGCAAGCATTGAAAGCCAAGATCGCCCATCTCGATACGATCGGTGTCAACGATCTGGTTATTCTGTTCGATGACATGCGCGGCGATTTTTCCGACTTGGCAGAGCGACAGGCCGAAATCGTCGATTGCGCCATAGGGTCCAGCAAAGCATCGCGCTTTTTCATGTGTCCGAGCTATTATTCGGACGACCCGCTGCTCGATCGCGTGTTCGGTCAGCGACCCGAATCCTATCTGGAAAAGCTAGGCAAGCTGCTGGACCCGGCGATTTCGGTCTATTGGACCGGCGAGGAAATATGCGCGCGCGAATTCAGCATCGGCCACTTGGCCAGCGTCGCCGAACGCCTCGGCCGCAAACCGTCCCTCTGGGACAATTATCCGGTCAACGACGGGCCACGGATGTCGAACCATCTGCATTTGCGGTCATTCACAGGTCGTCCAGCAGCCATGGGGCCCTATCTGGCGCATCATGCGATCAATCCGGCCTCGCAGCCGATCCTGAGCTGCATCCCGGCGCTGACCTTGCCGTCATGCTATGCCAAGGGCGACGCTTACCGCTACGCATCCGAATTTCTGGACGCGGCAACCCGCATCTGCGGCGCCGAACTCGCGCTCATGCTTCAGCGCGACCTCAACGCGCTGGAGGATCGTGGCCGGTTGGCGATCGCCGATGAGGTTATGGATTTCTGCCGGAAATATGGCGACATCGACCACCCCGCCGCCCGCGAAATTGTCGACTGGTTGACGGGCGGTTATGTCATCACCGGCGAGATGCTCCGGACCCAATAGGGCGACCTGCCAGGATCAGGGCGCCGTCGAGTGCATCGCCCAAGGCGTCCTGCAATTGCGCGACGATCCGTACGCGCAGCCACGGCTTCATTCGCTCGGCCAGCCCGCCCATCAGCACGCATCGCGGCGCTCCACGCGACAGGATGGTTTCGATAAATCGCTCGACGTGCAGTGCCGCGTCGCGGACGATCGACAGGGCGATTTCATCGCCAAGATCCGCATAGTCCATGACCAGTGGCGCAAAGCTGGCGTAATCGCCTGGCGCGGCGTCATCCATCCAGGCGATTACGCGTGGAATCGCATGGTCGAACTGCTTGGTGACCGCCTGGCTTAACGGCGATGGCCTGGTCCGTCCGTCGAGCGCCCGCAAGGCATGGCGGATGGCGCTCAGGCCAAGCGCCGCGCCGCTGCCTTCGTCGGATATCGGAAAGCCGTAGCCGCCGATGCTGAAGCTGTCTTCGCCCCGCTTGACCAGCCCGACGCTGCCGGTGCCGATAATCAAAATCGCGCCATCACCGCCCATATGGGCGCCAAAATTGGCAATCATGGCGTCGCTGGTGAATTGGACGTTGGCAAAAGGAAAGGTCAGCGCCTGAATCTTCGGCTTCATGCCCATGCGTGTAATCCCGGCGATGCCCATCCCGCAGCGGATTTTGCCTGCATCTTCGCTGCTCAACCCGGCAGCCTGGATGGCCTGCATCGATACGTCGAGCAATGTGGCGTGGAGAGCATCCAGCCCGATGCGGGTGTTGGCCGGTCCTGCATGACCCGAACCCAGAATCTTGCCGTGCTCGTCGGTCAGCCTTGCTTTGCTCGAGGTGCCCCCAGCATCGATTCCCAGAAACAAGGTCATGCTGGCATCATTTCCGCAGCGATCCAGTTTGGCCTCGTCAAAACGCCTCCCGACATGGGTTCGGCAACGCCGGTGGTGCCGGGATATGTTATCGGCAGGCCGTGGAGACAGCGATACGCCAGATAGGCAAATCCCTGCGCTTCGATCGCGTCGCCGTCCCAGCCCAGATCGTCGGTAAGCACCGTTGGAATTCCGGAATATTTCTCGATCATCTTGAGCATCGTGTCATTCTTGCGTCCTCCGCCACAGACAATCAAGCGCTGTGGTCGGACAGGAAATTGCTGGAAGCCCAAGGCGACGGCTTTGGCAGAAAATGCGGTCAAGGTGGCAGCGCCGTCGGGCGCCGACAGGTCTGCTACCGGGTTCAGGTTGAAGTCTTTACGGTCCAGCGATTTGGGCGCCGGGGCAGAAAAGAACGGATGATCCAACATGGCCTGCAACACACCTTGGTCGACCGTGCCATTGGCTGCGAATTCACCACCCGCGTCGAACGGATAGTTTGTCTTTTGACCCATCCAGTCATCGATCAACGCGTTCGCCATTCCGCAATCAAATGCAACCAGCGCGCCGTCGGTGCCGATGAAGGTGAGGTTTGCGACGCCGCCAAGATTCAGCACCGCCACGGGCTGCGAAGCATCTGAAAACAGCGCGCGGTGAAATACGGGAATAAGAGGCGCGCCCTGACCGCCGAACATGACATCGAAATGGCGCATGTTCGACATTACCGGGATGTTCAGCCGGTTCGCCAAAAACTCCGGCTTGCCGATTTGCCAGGTCCAGCCCAGATCGGCGCGATGCGCGATCGTATGGCCGTGAAGCCCGATCACTGCGACCTCATTGACTGGTACATCGGCCGTTCCAAGCAAAGTTGCCACGGCAGAAAAATGGCGCTGATCCAGCAAATTTTCGCAATCGTCGATGGTCTGGCTGGGCACAGGTTGCGGATGGGCCATGGCCAGGTCGCAGGCATCTGCAATGACGGCTTTCAGATCATCGGGGTAGGATTCAAAGTGAAACGCCACCGCTTCGACCGCATTGAGCCCGTCGGTTTTGATCAGCGCAGCGTCAACCCCGTCGCGCGAGGTTCCCGACATAAGTCCCACAACAAATCGCATTGCACACACGCCCGTCCAATATTGGTATTTAATTGGTATACAATAGCTGAAAGCATTGGTCTAGGCCAATGTCTGACCCTGATCGTGCAACGCGCCGGCATGTTCGCGCTGCGCGCCGCCGGCTCGCACCCGCCAATTTCTTCCTTGTTTTCGTGCCGCATCACCGCGACGGCAGACATAGGTTGCCGAGCATTTCGCCCATTTATGTTCGCGAACCAGTGATGCCTTGGTTGCGCTGTCGACGACGGCCTCGCTCGTCGCCGGCCGGTCGATCGTTCACGCGCGAAACTTGCGGGCCTGAAGCCCGTGTTTGGCCAGTTTGTCGTACAAGGTTTTGCGAGGAATCTTCAGATTTCGCTGAACTTCGGTAACGCTTCCGCCCGCACGTTTCATCGCATCTTCGAGAAGCGTTCGTTCGAAGTTTGCTACCAGAGAATGCAGACTTGCGCCCATCGCCCCCTGCACTGCGGGTTGGGCCAGGCGCGTAAGTCCCAGCACGAAATTCTGCGCAAATGTTCGCAATTCGCGCAGATTGCCGGGCCAGTCGTGGCTGACGAGATGGTGCCACTCGATCTCGGTGAGATCTGCTGCTGTTCGCTCGAGACTGCGTTCGAATTCTGCCACGAACATGTGGAACAGTTCCGGTATGTCGTCACGCCTCTCGACGAGGCGGGGCAATGTGACGGTTATGCCGCTGAGCCGGTCTTCCAAACCGCGGTCGCGGCTCGCAAGATCTTCGCCTTCCGGACGAAGTGTCGTGGTGGTCCCGATTATCCGGATGTCGACATTCTTGGGGCGCTCGGCGCCAAGGGCGATGAAATTCCGGTGATCCACAAGGTTGACGAGACGCGGCCGGTCGCGTGCGGTGATACTCTCTACTGCCTCGATGACCAGCGTCCCGCCAGCTGCCCGCTCGATCATTCCCGATCTCGACAGCGCGACCGACGGATCGCGGCCATAGACCAGAACATTGGCTTCCTCGTTAGCGAACACGCCCGGATCGAGGATGACAAACGGACGATTCCGGCGGGGGCTGAGATCATGTACCAAGCGTGCGACATGGCTCTTGCCGATGCCCGGCGCACCGCTGATCAGCAGGTCGGCATCGGTCTGCGCCACGTCCTGCAGCATCCGTTCCGTCCGGCGCGCGACAGCCGACGACCCCATCCAGCCCGCGCGTGTGCTGCCTTCGAGTTGCGAACGCAATCGGCGATTTTCCAGCAACAGCCTGCGCCGGTCGGCGGCCTGGCGCACCGACCGGGCGAGCCGCTCGATCGAATAGGGTTTGGTGAAGAAGTCGGCCGCGCCGTCCTTCATGGAATTGACGGCCATCGACACGTCGCCGTGTGCGGTGGTGAAGATCACCGGGATATCCGGGTCGATTTGGCGAATCCGGGCAAAGAACTCGATCCCGTCCAGAACGGGCAGGCGAACGTCGCTGACCACCACGCCATCAAAGTCGGCATTGACCTCGCGCAAGGCGGCCGTCGCGGCCGGAAACGCCGCCACGGCAAATCCTTCCATCTGCAATGCCTGGACCGTACCCGCCCGCAGACTTTCGTCATCCTCGACGAAGATAACCGATATGCTGTCTTCGATCATTTTGTTCGGGGAATGATCATGGTGAAACGCGTCCGCCTGTCGTCGGGTTCGAAAACGAGATCGCCGCCCAGATCGCGCATGATGTCGCGCGAAATGACCAAACCGAGCCCGAGCCCGTCCGGCTTCGTGGTGGCAAAGGGCTGAAATAGTTGGGCGACCACGTCGGCGCCGATACCGGGTCCGCTATCGCATACGCGCACGCGGATATCGTTTTCGTTGCGGACAACCTCGATCGCAACCGCGCCAGCCTCGCCGACGGCGTCCAGTGCGTTTTGGAGCAGATTGACCAGCACCTGTTCCAGACGCACGTGCTCAGCGGCGACTGCTATATCGAGATCATCCGCCGAGGGCATCTGCAGCGCCACGCCCATCGACACGATGCGATCGCGGAGCAGAAGACTTGCCCCATCTACGATCTCGCCGATCCTAACCAGACGCCGGGGGCCAGGCTGGCGGCGACTGAAGCGCCGCAGCTCCCCCGTAATCAGGCCGAGCCGGTCCGCCAGCCCCACAATCTCGCGAAAGTTTGCCGACGCGTCTTGTGCGCGTCCGCGCGCAATGAGCTTTTCGCCGTTCTCGGCAAACACCCGCATGGCCGCAACGGGTTGCCCGATCTCGTGGCCCACGCCCGCCGAGATCTGACCCAGCGTTGCAAGGCGGTTTGCCTGAGACAGTTGGTCGCGCAGGGTGCGCGTGCGCTGGGCGACCATCTCCTCCTGCAAAGCCTGTCGTCGCCGGCGCACAAAGAACAGGGCGAACGCGATCGCGATCGTGCTGGCCAGTGCAAGCGCCACGGCCAACCTGCCGCTAGCGATCGCCGCTGCTGCGCGCGGTCCCGGATCGACCAGCAGGTACAGCATCCATCCATCGGGCGAGATCGGCTGCGAGGTGTCGAACAGCGGCGCTTCGACGATCGCCGGCTCTCCTCCGCCGCGAGCCCGCATGATCGCCAGCGGCTCCAGTCTGGCCAAGCCGAAGCGTTGCTCGTCCTGCACCGCGTCGCGCGCGCGGGCGACGCCTTCTCCGGTCAGCCGGAACCGCCACGCTGCGTCGGTTGCCAACAGCACAACGCCGGTCGCATCGGTGACGTAGACGCCGTCGGTTGTCTTGCGCCAGCTTGCTTCGAGCGCGTCGAACTCGATCTTGACGGCTACCACGCCTTGCGGGCTGGCCGCCGAACCGGCCCTGTGCGCGATATACAACCCCGGCCTGCGACTGACTGTGCCAAGCGCAAACTCGGTCGAGGTTCCTGCGTTCAGGGCCTGCCGGAAATAGCGGCGGAAGGCGTAGTTCGACCCCACAAAAGTGGCAGGCTGTCTCCAGTTACTCGCCGCAAGGGTGAGGCCGTCCTTGTCCATGACATAGATGGCCGCGGCACCCGATTGGCGGGCGAGGTTCTCCAGCCGGATATCAAGCTGCCCGGTCTGGCTGGCATCGCCCTCGAGCAGCTGGCGCACTTGCAGGTCGCCTGCCAGCGTGATCGGCAGCAGGCTCACCTTGTCGAGTTCGCTTCTGAGACCGTCGGCGAGAATTGCGGCATCGTCGCGCGCGACCTCTTTTTCCTGGATGAGGGCGCGCGCGTACATCACCCGGTCGACGGAGAGAATTAGTCCGGCCAACAGAAGGATGGCCACCACCGCTGGCACAATCAGGCGGCGGCGATCCCGAACCATGATGTCTGCCCAGCCAGCCATCCGGACATTGTGCGATTTTCCGCACAATTTGCAACCAAAACGTGTGGAAAACCGCACGAATCTGATTGGTCGCTTAGATTAAAGCATTGAAAATAAATAATTATTGAAATTGGCGCTCCGACGTTTCACGCCGGTCTCTCACGATTTATGGTTCCCGTAAGGCAAAACTGCCGAGGGAGAGGATCAGCGATGGGTTTGGCAGCGGCCACTGACGATATGAGCATGCCCGCTCGCAAGTTGCCATTTTACCGGCATCTCTATGTCCAGGTGTTGAGCGCGATCGCGCTCGGGGCGCTGGTGGGGCATCTGTTTCCCGCATTCGGCGCCTCGCTCAAGCCCCTCGGCGACGGCTTCATCGCGCTGGTCAAGATGATCATCGCCCCGGTGATCTTCCTGACGGTTGCGACGGGCATCGCCGGCATGAAGGACATGGCGGCGGTCGGCAGTGTCGCCGGCAAGGCGTTCGTCTATTTCCTGTTCTTCTCCACCCTCGCACTGGTCATCGGGCTGGTCGTCGCCAACGTCGTGCAGCCGGGTGCGGGCCTGAACATCGATCCCGCCTCGCTCGATACCACGGCCGTCGCGGCCTATGCAGAGACCGCCGAAAAACAGACCATTGCGGCCTTTCTGCTGGGCATGATTCCCACCACGCTGTTCAGCGCCCTGACCAGCGGATCGATCCTCCAGGTGCTGCTCGTCGCGATCCTGACCGGTGTCGCAATCGCCACGACGAGACCGCATAGCGACCTCGTGCTCGACGTGATGGGGTCCTTTAACAAGGTCATCTTCAAGCTCGTCCACATGCTGATGAAGTTTGCCCCGATCGGCGCATTCGGCGCGATCGCCTTCACCATCGGCGAATTCGGGATCGGGTCGCTGGCCAGCCTCGCCGCGCTGATTGCGACCTTCTACCTCACGTCGCTGCTGTTCGTGCTCGTCGTGCTCGGTCTCGTCGCAAGGTTGGCCGGTTTCACGATCATTGGTCTGATCAAATATCTGCGCGAGGAGCTTCTGCTCGTTCTCGGCACCTCCTCGTCCGAGGCCGCGCTGCCCAGCCTGATGGAAAAAATGGAGATTGCTGGCTGTCGCAAGACGGTGGTCGGACTGGTGGTACCGACCGGCTATTCCTTCAATCTGGATGGCACAAACATCTACATGACGCTCGCCGCACTGTTCATTGCCCAGGCCGTGGGCATTGATCTGTCCCTGGGCGAGCAATTGACCTTGGTGCTGGTCGCGATGGTCAGTTCAAAAGGTGCGGCAGGCGTCACCGGGGCGGGCTTCGTCATCCTCGCTGCAACGCTGTCGGTCGTGCCGTCGGTTCCGGTGGCCGGCATGGCCCTGATCCTGGGTATCGACCGGTTCATGAGCGAGTGCCGCGCGCTCACCAATTTTATCGGCAATGCAGTCGCCACGATCGTGGTCGCCAAGTGGGAGAACGCGCTCGATACCCAGCGCCTCGCCGCCGCGATGGCGGGCAGCCCGATGCCGCTTCCCGAAGCCGACATCGAACATCACGAACGCACCGGGCCGTATAGCGAAGGCATCGCGGCGGCGATCGGAGAGACGCCATGATTGCCCGCCGCACCCTGATCTCGGGCGCTGCCACGTTGGTCGCGGCATCGACCGTGCTGGGCAGTGCTGCGCTGAAGGCGCAGGATTTCGAGGAAATCCCGCTGTGGCCCGGCAAGCCGCCAGGCAAAGGTGACGTCAGCGGACCGGAGCTGATCGGGGATAAGGGCGCCGGCTTTGGCGCGGTGTCCAATGTCTCCAACCCGCGCCTGCGGGTCTATCGCCCCGACCATCCCAATGGCCGGGCGGTGCTGGTCATCGGTGGGGGCGGGTATTTCCGCATCCAGCTCTGGAAGGAAAGCACCCCCGCGGCGCGATGGCTGCAGCGCAACGGCTACACCGTCTTCGAGCTGATCCACCGGCTGCCGGGCGATGGGTGGGAAGCCGCCTCCCCGTTCATGGATGCGCAGCGCGCGATGAAGATCGTTCGCCATCGTGCCGACGAGTTTGGCGTCCGCCCCGACCGCATCGGCATATTGGGGTTCTCGGCTGGCGGGCATCTGGCTGGCTATACCGCGCTGAAGCCCGACCAGCCGTTCTACGCGGGGAACGACAAGTTTGAAACGGCGTCCGCGCGACCCGACTTCGCCGTGTTGTTGTTCCCCGTGGTGACGCTGCGCAAGCCCTACGACACGACCCGCACCAGGCGCGAGATCGTCGGCCGCGAGCCAAGCCTCGCCGCACAGGAACTATGGTCGCTCGATACGCATGCGTCGAAGGACGCGCCGCCGATGATCCTGTTTTCCTCTGCCGACGACCGGACGACGCCCCCCGGCCACAACGTCGCACTGTTCGAGGCGCTCAACCGGGTGGGCGCGAGTGTCGAGATGCACATCTTTTCGGCCGGAGGTCACGGGTGGGGGCTCGGCACGCCCGACCAGACCCTGAGCCAGTGGCCGACGCTGTTCACCGCTTGGCTCGATACGCAAATCACCCAGCCAATGACCCAAAATAAATGATCGGGAGGATCACCAACATGCGCATCACCGCAACCCTTGCCAGACTGGCGCTTCTGGGCGGCACCAGCCTGCTCGCGACAACCCTCGCTTCGGCTCAGGACCAAACCGCGGCCGGGCCGCAGCCCGGTGCTGCGGACGTGACCGCTTCAACCCCGGTCGCAGAACCCGAGATCGTCGTTACCGGCACGCAAATCCAGGGCGCGCAGATCAACGACGTGCTGCCCGTGACCGTGATCGACGAACAGTCGATCGAGAACAGCGGCGCATCGTCGGGCGACGAGATGTTCCGCGCCATCCCGCAGGCAGGGACAGTGGCCTTTAACGAGCAGAACGCAACGACCCAAAACAATGTGCGCGGCGATGTCGGCTCCATCAATCTGCGCGACTTGGGCACCGGCAACACGCTGTTGCTGATCAATGGCCGCCGCATGAACCTGCACCCCGGTTTCCAAACCGAACTGCTGGTGCCGGTTGTCTCTCCCGACACCAACGAGATCGCGCCGGGGAGCGTCAGGCGCATTGAAGTCCTGCGTGACGGCGCATCGGCGCTTTATGGCGCCGACGCCGTTGCGGGTGTCGTCAATACGGTCCTGAAGGGCGGCATGAAGGGCGGCTTCATCGAAGGCGACTACCGCATGTCCGACGGGACGAGTCTGTACAGCTATACGTTGACCGGCGGCTATGGGTTCGACTTCGGCGGCGGCCGCGGCAATGTGACCATATACGGCAGCTACTTCCACGAGAACGGCCTTCCCGTCACGAAGCGGGATTATGCGCGGGACGACAATCGCCTTCCCTTGGTCGAGGGGACGGATTTCGCGGGCGATGCTTCGTTCAACAACCGCAATACATTCGGCCCGTTCGGGCAGTTCGATATCCAGGCGCCTTCCAACCGCACGCCGATCGCCGACGACGACTTCTACCTCCAGCCGAGCACGTTCACCGGCTGTCGTCTCCAGTTCGGCGGCGGCATCTGTGCCCGCAACGGCGAGACGCCGGTCGCTGGCGTTCGTTACAACACGATATTCGGCAACAGCCTGATCAGCAAAAAGGATCGCTACAACGCGCTGGCGCTGCTCAGCTACGAGCTGAGCGACGATATCGAGGCCTATTTCGAGGGGAGCTATTATCGGTCGGAGAGCGTGCGGAACTTCGATGCGTCGGCCATCCTCAGTGCGGTCCCCGTCGGCATCTCCCGCAACGCCTATTACAACCCGTTCGGCCCTACCACGCGCAACGGACAGCCCAATCCGCAGCGCCTGCCGGGCACCACGATTGCGGCCGATGGCGCCGACCTGATCATGGAACGCTACCGCTTCGTCGATGTCGGCAACCGGATCATTGACGTCGAGAAGGAAAGCTATCGGCTCGTGGCGGGATTGCGCGGCAACTTCGGTGCCTGGGACTTCGACACGGGCTTCGTCTATTCGGAAGCGGATACAGTCGACCTGGAGCGCAACCGGGTTTCGCTCACGGCCATGCAGCGCCAGATCAACCTGACCACGCCCGATGCCTATAACCCGTTCAACGGCGGCTGCCTCGACGATCCCGGCCTTGGCGATTGCACGCCCAACCCGGCCGCTTCGATCGAACCGTTCCGGATCGACGTGTTCCGCAAGGGCGGCACGAGCCTGGCGCTCGCCGACTTCAAGATCAGCCGCGATGACCTGTTCACCCTTCCGGGCGGCAATGTCGGCATTGCCGCCGGCGTGGAGTGGCGGCGTGAGACCTTCTACGACGACCGCGATCCGCGGCTCGACGGGACCATCACCTTCACGGACAGCGTAACCGGCGTGTTCAACGGCAGCGACGTCGCCGGCACCAGCGAATCGCCCGATTCGGACGGCGTCCGCAACGTCTATTCGGCATTCACCGAGCTGTTCGTTCCCTTGGTCAGCCCAGAGATGGACATTCCGCTGGTCGAGGCGCTCAACGTCCAGCTTGCGGGCCGGATCGAACGCTTCGCCGACATCAGCGCAACCGCCAAGGTCCCGCGCATCGCAGCATCATGGACGACCATCCCTGGCGTCACGGTCCGCGGCGCCTGGTCGCAGGGTTTCCGCGCCCCGAACCTGGTGCAGGTGAACGACGACGGCACCACGCGGTCGAACACCCGCGACGACTTCGTGATCTGCCAGGCGCAGGTCGAAAAGGGTATCATCGCCAGCCTCGCCGCCTGCCCCGGCGCCGGCGTGATCAGCTTCCGCTCGGGCGCCCGCAACCTGCGGCCGGAAGACAGCGAAAGCATCAATCTTGGCATCGTGCTGGAGCCTGGTTTCCTGCCCGGCCTGACGGTCACGGCGGACTATTGGCGGGTCAAGCAGACCGGCCTCGTCGGCACGTTCGGCGATGACAACGCCATTGCGCTCGACCTGTTGCGCCGCCTGTCGGGGAGCACCAACCCCAACGTGATCCGCCAGGCGCCGACAGCGGACGACATTGCGCTGTTCGCCGGAACGGGTCTGGCCCCGGCGGGCAGGATCGAGCGGGTGATCGACCCCTATGTCAATCTCGACAGCCGCGTTTCGAAGGGATGGGATTTCGGGCTTGTCTATCGCGTGCCCGACTTCGGGGCCGGCGACTTCCGGATCCGGCTGAACGCCGCACGGCTCGACAGCTTCGTCCAGAGCGCGGGTTCCGACGGACAGGAAATCGTCGATGCGATCGCCGCCGGAACGCTGCCGCTCGACGTCACCGTCGGAGGCCTTGGCGAGCTTATGGAGGTCGACGGACGGCCCAAATGGCGCGCCAGCGGCTCGATCAACTGGGAAAAAGGCCCGGTCGCTGTGGGCCTGTTCGGCAGCTACGTTGGCAAATTCTACGATAGCAGCGTGGTTCGCGACGTCCTCGTCGTATCGGACGATCCCAACGCCAACTTCTTCCCCGTCGATGACGTCTTCACGATGAACGTGTCGGTCGCCTATACGATCACCAACGACACTCCGCTCGACGGCACCCGGCTACGGTTCGCGATCAACAATTTGTTCGATACCGATCCGCCGCTCGCCGACGAGACCTATGGCTACTACAGCGATCTGCACAGCCCGCGCGGTCGCCAGTTCGCTATCGAAATCAGGAAGAAGTTCTGACGCTGTGAGAATGCATCGGGTCCGGTTGTCGTTTGGGGGCGCGCTGCTTCTCCTCGGAGCATGCGCGCAGCTACCTCCGCTCGACACCGGGGTCGGGGCAGCTTTGTCGGGCTGTTCCACCCGGAGCGCGAGCATCAGATTCGATCTTGACGGGGCACCGCCCTCGCGCTGCACGATCGAGGGCGAACGCGAGTTCTCGGTGCTGGTCGCGCCCGAGCATGCCCCGCCGATCAATCCCAGCCCATGGTATGCTTTTCGCTATCAGGCGAATGGGTCCGATAATGTCATCGTTCATCTTCGCTATCTCGCGGCGAAGCACCGCTATCGTCCCAAATGGCAAAGCCAGACCCACACGAAGCTGCTGGACGCTTCGCTGCGCGATGACGGCAGAACCGCGACCCTCGTCCTGCCACCGGGTGAGGCTGTCGTCAGCGGTCAGGAACTGATCGGCACACAGGAATATGCTTCGCTGATGGCGCGGCTCGATCGCAGCGCCGCAGTCACGCGGGAAACGCTGGGCCGTTCGCACGGCGGGCGGCCCATCGACGCGCTCCGGATCGGCGAGCCTACCGCGTCGCGGCTGGTGATCCTGCTCGGGCGGCAGCATCCGCCCGAAGTCAGCGGTGCGATCGCGATGGAACATTTCCTCGAAACGCTGGTCGCGCTGGCCGACGCCGGAAAATTCGACGCGCAGGATCTGCAAGTCCTCGCCGTTCCGCTACTCAATCCCGATGGCGTCGCGCGCGGCCATTGGCGGGCCAATCTGGGCGGCGAGGATCTTAATCGCGACTGGGGAACCTTTGCCCAGCCCGAGACCCGCTCCGTCGCGCAGTGGCTCGATCGGTTGCCAGACCAGGTTCGCCCCGTCGCGATGGTCGATTTCCACTCCACCGCGCGCAACCTGTTCTACGTGCAAGGCGACGAAGCGAGCGCGGATCAGGCGCGGTTCCTGGCGCGCTGGCTGGGCGGCAAGGAACATCTGATCGCCGGCTACCCGTTTGCCATTGAGCGTCGCAACGCCAATCCGGGTTCCGGAACCGCAAAGAACTGGTTCCACGCCATGCATGCCATCCCCGCCTATACCTACGAGGTTGGCGACGAGACGGATCGTCAGGCGATCGCGCAGGCTGCCCGTGAGTTTGCAGCAAGCCTGATGGCGGCACTGTCGCTTTCCGAGTTGCCTTAAGGTCGTTTGAAAGACTGCGACGAAGTCGATAACGCCGCCTACCCCGCAATTTCCCCGACCAACCGAATGCTGCGGCCTCGCGTCCAAAGGCTGTTCGCCGACGCGCCGGCGGGTAAGTTCGATATCGCAGTGGCGGAGGCGCGCAATCGACACCGCCTCTTCATGCTGCGATGCCGTCGGCGTTCAAACGAAAAGGGGCGGGAAAGTCCCGCCCCGATCGAATTATTTTTCCGATTCGGATCAGTCGCCGCTACCCGGCTCAGGCGAAAACAGCGTCTCGAACTTGCCCTCGACACCCTTATATTCGTCGGCGTCGGCGGGACTGTCCTTCTTCACCGTGATGTTCGGCCATTCGGCGCTGAACTTGGTGTTCACTTCCAGCCATTTTTCGAGGCCGCTTTCGGTGTCGGGCAGGATCGCTTCGGCGGGGCATTCGGGCTCGCACACGCCGCAATCGATGCACTCATTGGGGTTGATGACGAGCATATTCTCGCCCTCATAGAAACAGTCGACGGGGCACACCTCGACGCAGTCCATATATTTGCACCGGACGCAGGCATCGGTGACGACATAGGTCATGGTTTCAGGCTCCCTCAGATGACGGCAATCGGGCCGTCAGGCTCTTGCTTGGCTCGCCTCTATGCCGCGCGGCGGCGGTGCGTCAACGCCTAGCAAGCAGTTGCGAATCACTCTCACTGGTTAGGGGGCGGCGCGCGATTTGCCTGCACAGCTTTTCCATCGCCGCTGATAGCCGGACTGGCGGCGGACGGCGCGGGGTGGAGGCTCTGGTAGCAGGCCTGCGCTTCGCCCGACGGGCCGCGGCGCCCCGGCAGCGCCAGCAGCCGCACCACCTCGATGCGCTCGCCGACCGGCAGCACCAGCGTTTGTCCGACATGCACCGCGCATGACGACCGGGTCACCCGCCGCCCGTCGAGCCGGATATGCCCCGCCGCGACCATCGCCTGCGCCAGGCTGCGCGAGCGGGCAAAGCGCAGGAACCAGAGCAGCTTGTCGAGCCGGATGCTGCCCGCGGCGCCGGGGCTGGCCATCAGTCCTTGCGGCTCTCGGCGAGCAAGGCGGCGAGGCCCGCAAACGGGCTGTTCGGCGACGGGCTGCGCCGCGCCGGGCGATCGGGGCGCGGCGGGCGCGGCGCATCGGCACGCGGTTTGTCCGGCGGGCGGCGCTTGCCCTTTGCCGCGGCGATGACCGGCGAGCGCCGGACGTCGCCGTTGGCCGGAGTGCGCGTCGGGGCGTCGGCGCGTTTGACCGGCGGCTTGCGGCGCGGCCGCTTGTCGGCCTTGCGCAGTCCTGACCAGCGCCAGCGTTGCAGCCCCGGTTCGCCGACGCTGCGGAACCCGAAACTGCCCAGCAGCCCGCGCCGTGTTTCGTCGTCCAGCCCGAGCGACGTGGCGAGCGCCGGGTCGATCACAAAGCCCGGCGGCGGCGCGGCGGCGACACCCCCATGATCATCACTGGCGCCTTCGTCGCTTGCACCATCGTGGTGATGATCGCCGCTGCCCGCGATCGGCGCGGTCGGCGGCGCCGATGCCTGCATCCGCGCCGCATGCGCCTGGCGTGCCAGCTTCTCGGCCATGTCGATCCGCAGCCAACCCGACGCACAGCGGCGAAAGCCAGCGATCGTCAGACCGATGTGACTGCCGGTTTTCTGCAACACCGCGCCGTGCGGCGGCAGCGCCGGGATCGGCGTCCCTTGCTGCGCCGCGGTCAGCGCGGCGCGCCAGCGCACCGCCTCGGGCTTCAGCAACACCGGATGAAAAATGTCCAGCGACCCGATCGTCAGGCCCAGCTTGCGCAGTTGCGGCCGCTCGTCGGGCGCGAGTGCGTTCAACTGATCCTCGACAGCGGCGCGGCCGATCGTGCCGCTGTTGTCGGTCAGCGCCGCCAACAGGGCGCGGACGCGCGGCGGGGTGAACAGGTCGCCCGCGGCTTCGCCCATGGCGGCGAGCGGTGCGGCATGGCGCGCCAGCTGCTGCGCGACAAAGCGTTGCAGCCGTTCGGCAATCGCTTGCACCTGATGGGGTTCCAGCCGCCGCAGCGACGGATCGACCAGAATCGATGGCTGGACCAGCGTCGGCCCCTTGGCGAGCGTCGCAATGGGGTGGCCATGCCACGCCAACCGCGGCGCGGCGCCCGGTTCCGCGACCAGCGACAGGGCGCTGTCGTCCCCCTCGGCCAAAGTGGTCGCGCGGCGCGCCAACTCGGCACGCAGATGTTTTTCGGCAGCGGCAAGCAGCATCCGGTGATCGCTCGCTCTGGCCACGGGATCGACCTTGAACTGAAAGCCTTTGAGGGTGCCGATCGCCTCGCCATCGACCGCAACGGTGCCGTCGGGACCGACCGCCACCGGCAGAGCGGCGCCGCGCTGCCCCGCATCGCGCAGCAGCAACGCCAGCCGCCGGTCGACGAACCGCTGCGCCAGCGCCGCGTGGAGCGCGTCGGACAGTCGGGATTCGAGCGCCTGCGTCTGCTCGGTCCACCCCGCCGCGCCCGCGATCCAGTCACCGCGCTGGGCGATGAAGCACAGGGTGCGCACCGCCGCGATCCGGCTCGCCAGCTGGTCGATGTCGCCCTCGACATCGTTCAGTTTCGCCAGCCGCCGCGCGAACCAGTCGGGGTCGATCATCCCGTCGCCGCTGGTCCGCCATTGCCACAATTTGAAGATTGTCCGGCTGTGATGTTCGGCGCCCAATTGTTCGAAATCGGGCAGGCCGCAAATGTCCCACAATCGCTGCACGGCGTCGAAATCGCCGCCGCGCGCGCGCACCTCCATGTCACCGGCCAGATGCTTGAGCACTGCGATGTCGACCGCTTCGGGGGCGGGGCGCAGCACCGGCTGGGTCGGCGGCTGCGCCAGATCGGACAGCAGCTGGTCGAGCGAGCCGAAGCCGGGGATTGGATTGCGCCAGAACAGGCTGGGCAGCGGCGGGAAATGATGCCCCTCGATCGCCGCCACTTCCTCGGGGGTAAAACCGCCCTGCGGCAGGCCGATGGTGCCGAAACTGCCGTCCTGCTGGTGCCGCCCGGCCCGCCCGGCGATCTGCGCCATTTCGGCGATCGTCAGGCGGCGGAGGCGGCGCCCGTCGAATTTCTGCAAGCTGGCAAAGGCGACATGCTGGACGTCGAGGTTCAATCCCATGCCGATCGCGTCGGTGGCGACGAGATAATCGACCTCGCCCGCCTCGAACATCGCGACCTGCGAGTTGCGCGTCTTGGGGCTGAGCGCGCCCATCACCACCGCAGCGCCGCCCGAAAAGCGACGCAGCATTTCGGCGATCGCATAAACTTCCTCGGCCGAAAAGGCGACGATTGCCGAGCGTTTGGGCAAGCGCGAAAGTTTCGACGTCCCGGCATAGCTCAGGGTCGAAAAGCGCGGCCGGGTGATGATGTCCGCTTCGGGAACGAGATTTTTCACCAGCCCGCGGATGCTCGCCGACCCCAGGATCATCGTCTCGTCGCGGCCGCGCGCGCGGAGCAGGCGGTCGGTAAAGACATGGCCGCGTTCGGGATCGGCGCCGAGCTGCGCTTCGTCGATGCCGACAAAGGCAACGTCGCGCTCGATCGGCAGCGCTTCCATCGTGCCGAGCAGATAGCGGGCGTCGGGCGGGATGATCCGCTCCTCGCCGGTCACCAGCGCAACCTGCGCGGCGCCCTTGATCGCCACGACCCGGTCATACACTTCGCGCGCCAGAAGCCGCAGCGGAAAGCCGATCATGCCGCTCGAATGGGCGGTCAGGCGCTCGACCGCCAAATGGGTTTTGCCGGTGTTGGTGGGGCCAAGGACAGCCTTGACCGGCTGGGAAGAGGATGACGTCATTTTCTTGGGGTCCAAGCTGGCATGGCCGCGGTCGCCGCGCAACAGGCGATCGTCGAACCGCGCCGCCGCGGCCGATTTTTCCGTCGGTGTTGCATCATGTCCCGCCCCCGCCACGATTGGCCGCAACCGGCTGCGGCAAAACCGCCATTAAATTGACTTTAACGACCTTTCTTTACAGACACGCTTTGGAAAACATCATTCGATGGCCGGGTAAGGGAGGTCCGTCGAGCGGGGGTTGCACTTTGTTTCAGCGTCACGAACCCATTGCGGGGATGTCCGGCAACGCCGCCGCCCTCACGATGTCGCAAGCGATCCCGCTGCCGCGGCGCGATGTCGATTCGGACGCGCTTGGCTGGCGCGACCGGCTGGCCGGGCTTGATCTCGTCCCCGACCTTGGCGACAATATCGGCTCGGCCGAATGGTGGCGCGGGCTGGCGACCTTGACCCTTCTGTGCGGCACCGCGATCGCCAGTTTCCCCGGAATTCAGCCACTTGCCGTCGGGGGTGCCCCGGCGCTCGATGCTGCCGACTTCAACGAAGCGCGCGCCCAGATGATCGTGCCGCTGGCGCTCGGCGGCGACACCGGGCGGCATATGGCGGCGACCGATGCGGTCCGCCCGCTCACCCAGACCCCCGAACGGCCGCAGATCGAACTCACCGCGACGCTGGGCAGTGGCGACAGCTTTGCCCGCCTGCTCGAACGCTCGGGCGTCGGCGGCGGCGAGGCGCAGGCGCTGGCGAATCAGGTGGCGGCCGCGGTGCCGCTGGCCGACATCGCGCCGGGGACGCGCATCGACCTGATTCTCGGTCGCCGCGCCGCGCGCACGATGCCGCGCCCGGTCGAGGCGCTGGCGATGCGCGCCCGCTTTGACCTGCGGATCGAAATGGAGCGCGAGGGTGACCGGCTGGTGATGCGGCGCATCCCGATCGCGGTCGACACCACCCCGCTGCGTATCCGCGGCCGGGTCGGCGACAGCCTGTATCGCTCGGCCCGTGCCGCCGGGGCGCCCGCGACGGCGATCCAGTCCTATCTGCGCGTCATCGGCCGCCAGATTTCGGTCGGCAGCGATATTCGCGCCAGCGACGAATATGACATCATCGTCGACTACCGCCGCGCCGAAACCGGTGAAAGCGAGACCGGCAAGCTGCTCTACGCCGGGCTGGTGCGCGGCGGCAAAGCCAAGCTGTCGATGGTCGAATGGACTGTCGATGGCCGCGCTCAATGGTTCGAGGCGTCGGGCGTCGGGCAGCAGCGCGGCGGCATGGCGCGTCCGACCAACGGCCGCGTGACTTCGACCTTCGGGATGCGCCGTCACCCGATTCTCGGCTATAAACGGATGCACAGCGGCATGGATTTCGGCGGCGGTTATGGCGCGCCCATCTATGCGGTCACCGACGGCGTCGTGACGATCGCCGGGCGCCACGGCGGCTATGGCAATTTCGTCAAGCTCAACCACGGCAACGGCCTCGGCACCGGCTATGGCCATATGAGCCGCATCGCGGTGCGACCGGGCCAGCGGGTGGGTCGCGGCCAGGTGATCGGCTATATCGGCTCGACCGGCCTGTCGACCGGCCCGCACCTGCATTACGAACTCTATCGCAACGGCCGCGCGGTGAATCCGTCGTCGGTGACCTTCGTCACCCGCGCTTTGCTCGAAGGCAAAGCGCTCGCCGATTTCCGCGCCCGCATTCGGGCGTTGACCGCGGTGGCGCCCGGCGCCGCGCTGACCCCGATCGCACCAAAGCAGGTTGAAGGACCGAAGCTCGGTAGCCTTGCTGACGTGGCGTCGAAGCGGGCTGAGGGCGGGATTTAACCCCTCGAGCAAACAACATCTGATTCCGTTCGTGTCGAGCGAAGTCGAGACACCCATCGACGCAATGCAAGATTGATGGGTGTCTCGACTTCGCTCGACACGAACGGTGTTTAGCGTTCCTTGAAATCCGCCAATATCCATTTGCCCCGCGCCCGCACCCCGCTATGCACGCCGCATGACCCACGCCGCTTTCCCCGATCTTCGCCTCCGCCGCACCCGTCGCACCGGCTGGAGCCGTGCCATGGTGCGCGAAACGACGCTGGGGCCGTCGAACCTGATCTGGCCGCTGTTCGTGTGCGACGGCGCGCAAAGCGAGGAACCGATCACCAGCCTGCCGGGGGTGTCGCGCTGGTCGGTTGACCGGCTTGTCGATCGCGCCCGCGATGCGGTTGCCGCAGGTATCCCGTGCCTCGCGCTGTTCCCCTATACCCAGCCGGGCCGCCGCAGCGCCGATGGCGGTGAGGCGCTCAATCCCGACAATCTGATGTGCCGCGCCACCGCCGCGATCAAGCAGGCGCTGGGCGACGACATCGGGGTGCTCACCGATGTGGCGCTCGACCCCTATACCAGCCATGGGCAGGACGGGCTGATCGACGACACAGGCTATGTCCTCAATGACGAAACGGTCGAGGTGCTGGTCGGACAGGCGCTGAATCAGGCGCGCGCCGGTGCCGACATCATCGCGCCCAGCGACATGATGGACGGGCGCATCGGCGCGATCCGACAGGCGCTGGAGGCCGAAGGGTTCGGCCATGTCCAGATCATGAGCTACGCCGCCAAATATGCCTCGGCCTTTTATGGCCCGTTCCGCGACGCGGTGGGCTCGCGCGGGCTGCTTCAGGGCGACAAGAAAACCTATCAGATGGACCCCGCCAACGCTGAAGAGGCGCTGCGCGAGGTCGCGCAGGATCTGGCCGAGGGCGCCGACAGCGTGATGGTGAAGCCCGGGCTGCCCTATCTCGACATCGTTGCGGCGGTGAAGGCGAACTTTGCGGTGCCGGTCTATGCGTATCAGGTGTCGGGCGAATATGCGATGATCGAGGCGGCTGCGGCGGCGGGTGCGGGCGACCGTGACGCGCTGGTGCTCGAAACCCTGCTGGCGTTCCGCCGCGCCGGGGCGTCAGGGGTGTTGACCTATCATGCGCTCGACGCCGCGCGGCTATTGAACAAATAATCGAATAAGGGGTGGGCTTGTTATGACTGCGTTACCGCGGCGCTGGCTGTTCGTGCTGACCATATTGGTCGGCAGCTTCCTTCTCTTTCAGGTGCAACCGATGGTGGCGCGGATGGTGCTGCCGAAGCTCGGCGGCGCTCCGGCGGTGTGGAACAGCGCGATGCTGGTCTATCAGGCGCTGCTGCTCGGCGGCTATGCCTATGCCCATTGGCTTGGCCGCTTTACGGTGCGGCGCCAGGCGATCATCCACGTCGCGCTGTTCCTGGTCGCCGCGCTGTGGCTGCCGATCGGGATTGCCCAGATCGCGCCGCCCGGGCCGGGGCAAGAGGCGTTGTGGGTGCCGCTGTTGTTGCTGGCGTCGATCGGCCCGGTGTTCTTCATGGTGTCGGCGCAGGCGCCGCTGATGCAGCGCTGGTTTGCCGCCGACGCCCGCGCGGGTGACCCCTATTATCTCTACGCCGCATCGAATCTCGGCAGTTTTGCCGGACTGATCAGCTATCCGGCGCTCGTCGAACCGGCGTTGCCGCTGGCGGCGCAAAGCTGGGGCTGGACCGCGGGATATGCCCTGCTCGTCGTGCTGGTCGCGGCCAGCGCCGCGGCGCGCTGGCACGGGCGAGCGGACGTGGTGGGCGATGCCGCGGGGGCTGTGGAGCCGCGGCCCACGCTGCGGCGCCAGCTCCACTGGCTGTTCATCGCGGCAGTGCCATCGGGCCTGATGCTGTCGACGACCACGCATCTGACCACCGATATTGTTGCGATGCCGCTGCTCTGGGTGCTACCGCTCGGGCTCTATCTGCTCAGCTTCGTGATCGCCTTTTCGACGATGGACCGGCTGACCGAGATTATCACCTTCATTGCCCCGGCGGTGCTGCTCGCGGTTGGCGGGCTCGGCCTGCTCAGTTCGGGCGGTGGGTCGATGATGATCGCGCTGGCCAGCCTGGCGATGCTGTTTGTCGTGGCGACCGCATTGCACGGCTATCTGTATCACCTGCGCCCGGCGACGCAGCATCTGACGCTGTTTTATCTGGTGATGTCGGCGGGCGGCGTGCTCGGCGGACTGTTCGCGGCGCTGTTTGCGCCGCTGCTGTTCGACTGGGTGTACGAACATCCGTTGCTGATTCTTGCCGCAGCGGCGCTGCTGCCGCTTCCGGCGCTGCTGCCGTGGAACCAGTGGTTGCGCCTGTCCGCGCCGCGCGCGCGGATCGTCGCGGCGGCGCTGGTCGCGATCGCGGCGTTCGCCTGCTGGCGGATGGTCCGCGACTGGGGCGGTGTGCTCGAAGGATCGACGGCGGCCTGGGGCGTCGCGCTGTTTGCCGTCGGGCTGTTGGTGATCGGCTGGCGCTGGGCCTTTGTGACCGTGCTGGGCCTGCTGATGATCGGCGTCGGCGGCTGGGACACCGTGCAGGAAAGTTTTACCGGCGCGCGGGTCCGCAGCTATTTTGGCGTCTACACCGTCACCGACTATCCCGCGCAACGCCAGCGCCGCCTGGCGCACGGCACGACGCTGCACGGGTTGCAGCGCACCGACCCGGCGCATCGCCGCGAACCGACGACCTATTATGGCCCCAAATCGGGGGTCGGCCTGACGCTGAGCCAGGCCGAGGCGCTGGCGGGACCCGCCGCGTCGGTCGGCATCGTCGGGCTGGGGGCGGGGACGCTCGCCTGCTATCGGCGGCCGGGCCAGCAATGGACGATTTTCGAGATCGATCCGGTGATGGTCGATATTGCCCGCGATCCCACCAAATTCACCTTCCTGTCCGATTGTGCCGGCGACAGCCCGATCGTCATCGGCGATGCGCGACTGAAAATCGCCGAGCAGCCCGCGGCCCAGTTCGACATCTTGGTCATCGACGCCTTTTCGTCCGACGCGATCCCGCTGCACCTGCTGACCAGCGAAGCGATCGGCATCTACAAACGCGCTCTGAAACCGGGCGGCGTGCTGCTGATCCATATCTCGAACCGCTTTTTCGGGCTGGAACCGGTGCTGGCCGAGGAAGCGCGCGCGCGCGGCTGGTCCAGCGCGATCCGGATGGATCCCGGCCCGGCGGGCGACGAATATGGCGACCTGACGGGGTCGAACTGGGTCGCACTGACCGCGACGCCGCAGCGGATGCAGCAGCTGACCGGCGGCCTTCGTCCGCGCGGCGACGCGGCAAAGGATGGCGCCTGGGTGCCGCTGGCCGCGCGCGCCGGGTTCGAACGCTGGACCGACGATTATGCCTCAACGCTGCCGGTACTCATGTGGGGCAGCCTGATCGGGAAACATGACGAATGACCTACCGCGACGTGAGCATCATCAGCATCAATGGCAAGACGCCGCAGATCGACCCGAGCGCCTTCATCGCGCCGGGGTGCCGGATCATCGGCGACGTGACGATCGGGCCCGACGTCAGCATCTGGTATAATTGCGTGCTGCGCGCCGACGTCAGCTGCATCGTTATCGGCGCACGATCGAACATCCAGGACGGCAGTATCGTCCATTGCGACGGCCCGATGCCGCATCGCCCCGACGGCTTTCCGACGATCGTGGGCGAAGATGTGCTGATTGGCCATATGGCGATGGTCCACGGCTCCACCCTCGCCGACCGCGCGTTCGTCGGGCTGAAGGCGACGGTGATGAACGGATGCCGGATCGGCAGCGACGCGATGCTGGCGGCCGGGGCGCTTTTGACCGAGAACAAGGAAATACCGGACCGTGAGCTGTGGGCCGGCGCTCCGGCGCGGCGGGTGCGCGAGATCGACGACGCGCAGGCCGCGGGCATGCAGATGGGGGTCGCGCACTATGTGATGAACGGCCGGATGCACAAGGCGGCGTTGGAGGACTGAAACGAAACCCCTCCCGCAAGCGGGAGGGGAGACGACGACCTCAGCTGAAGTTCACCATCGCATACAGCATCGGGATCGACAGCAGGGTGTTGGTCCGCGAAAAAATCATCGCGGTCTTGGCAGCCTTGGCTTTGGTCGCATCGTCGGCTTCGACGATACCCAGCGCCTTTTTCTGGTTCGGCCAGATCACGAACCACACGTTGAACGCCATGATCAGCCCCAGCCACATGCCGACGCCGATCAGCTTGTAGGGATCCTGCAAGCCCAACGCGGGGACCAGATATTTGGCGTGGCCGGCGATCGCGACGCCCAGCAGCACGGTGATCAACGCCGCCCAGCGGAACCAGAACAACGCGGCGGGGGCGATATGCTTGCCGACGGCGGGTTTCAGTTCGGCCGGGATTTTCGGCATCGTCGGAATCTGGACGAAGTTGAAATAATAGAGCAGGCCGATCCACAGCACGCCGAAAAAGGTGTGCAGCCAGCGCATGACCGCGTTGGTGGCGGCGATGCCGTCCTCGAAATTCTGGCCGTTCAGGCCCAGCATCAGGATGATCGCGAGCACCAGCCCCGCACCCAGCACGGCGTGCAGATTGCCGAAAAATTTGTCCATTGCAGTTTCCCCCTGTTTTACCGGCACGGGACGCGACCCGCTGCCGAACGGCATCGCTATGCCAGCGTCGGGGGCCGGACTCAACTTTTGTCGGTGGCGTCCTCGGGGACGGTGAGGCCGTGC
Organism: Sphingopyxis sp. BE259; assembly: GCF_031457495.1. Classification (NCBI taxonomy): domain Bacteria; kingdom Pseudomonadati; phylum Pseudomonadota; class Alphaproteobacteria; order Sphingomonadales; family Sphingopyxidaceae; genus Sphingopyxis; species Sphingopyxis sp. BE259. Next base: position 3,425,501 of record NZ_JAVDWM010000001.1, on the reverse strand, counting down.
TTCAGCATCACCGGCACCTGGCTGAACGTAAACAGGAACGACAGGGCGGTGACGCCCCACACCTTGATGGTCAGCCACAGGTCGAAACTCATCTGTTTCGCCTGGATCATCTCGTACATCACATGGTTGGCGATACCGAGCGCGCCGAAAAACAGCCCCCAGTTGCGCGACAAGAGCAGCCAGCCGCGGTCGGTCAAACCCTCCAGCGCCGATTGCAACAGATATTTCAGCATCGGCTTGCCGAACCACCAACCGCCGAGCAGCAGCACCGAAAAGGCGGCATAGATGATCGTCGGCTTCATCACGATGAAACGCTCGTCGTGGAACCAGATGGTCAGCGCGCCGAAGCCGATGACGAGGATGCTCGACATCCACAGCATCGGTGAAATCTTGCCGAGTTTCCATTTCGACACTGCCATCGCGATGACGATGGCGACCATGAAGGCGATAGTGCCCTTGATCGCGGCGGCGGTTGCGGCGAACGCGCCCTCGCCGCCCGAGAAAAATTTATAGGCGATGAAGAAAACGAGCAGCGGCCCGAAATCGATCACGAAGTTCAGCCACCCATGTTTGGCGGGCGGCGCGGCCGGAATTGCTTCGGGACCGGTCGGCGGCACGTCGATGGGGGAGGCGGTCATCGGATATTCCCTGCGATAATGGCGGCGATCTCGTCGGCGTCGAATGGACGAAGATCCTCGATGGTTTCACCGATGCCGATCGCATGGATGGGAAGGGCGTGGCGTTCGGCCGCGGCGACCAACACCCCGCCGCGGGCGGTGCCGTCGAGCTTGGTCATCACGAGGCCCGTGACTCCGGCAACCTCGCGGAACACGTCGATCTGCGCCAGTGCATTTTGCCCCGTCGTCGCGTCGAGCACCAGCACGACGTCGTGCGGTGCGGCGGGATTGAGGCGGCCGAGCACACGCTTGATCTTGGCGAGTTCGTCCATCAACTCACGCTTGTTCTGCAGCCGCCCGGCGGTGTCGACGATCAGCACGTCGATGCCGGTCGCGGTTGCCTGTTTCACCGCGTCGAACACGATGCCCGCGCTGTCGCCGCCTTCGGGTCCGGCCATGATCGGCACGCCCAGCCGTTCGGCCCAGACCTTCAATTGGCCGATCGCGGCGGCGCGAAACGTATCGCCCGCGACCAGCATCACGCCATAATCCTGTTCCTGGAACAGATGCGCCAGCTTGGCGATCGTCGTGGTCTTGCCCGACCCGTTGACCCCGATCACCAAAATCACCTGCGGGCGCGGAAAGGCGTCGATGTCGAGCGGCTCGGCCACCGGGCGCAGCACTGCGGCGATTTCTTCGGCGACGATCTTGCGCAGTTCCTCGACGCCGCCCGCCACCGCATCGCGCCGCGAGGCCAGCCGTTCGCGGATGCGGCCCGCCATTGCCGGGCCCAAGTCGGCGGTGATCAGCGCTTCCTCGATCCGGTCGAGATCGTCTTCGTCGAGCCGCGCCTTGCCGGTCAGCCCGGCGAGGTTCTCGCCCAGCCGTTCGGACGTGCGCTTGAAACCGCCGAGCAGCCGTTCGCTCCAGCTTTGTCCGCTCATGCGGCGATGTCCTCTATCATGGGGGTGGCGATCATGCGGTCTCCGTCGCGCGCGGCCATCCGCGCGGCGATGATGGTACCCGGCGCGGCGGGCGCGGTCAGGCGGATGGCGGCAAAATTTTCGGCATGGCCGGTCAGCCCGTCGCGCTCGACCAGCATCGATGCGGAGACACCGATCTGGCGGTCGAGCCAGTTGTGGCGCCGCCGCGCATTGGCCTCGCGCAGCGTTGCGGCGCGTTCGCGCGCGATGGTGCGCTCGACCTGCGGCATCCGCGCCGCGGCGGTTCCGGCGCGCGGGCTGTAAGGAAAGATATGGCCAAAGACGATGTCGCAATCGTCGATCAGCGCCAGCGAACCCGCAAACATCGCGTCATCTTCGGTCGGAAAACCCGCGATCAGGTCGGCGCCGATCGCAATCTCGGGTCGCGCCGCTTTGAGCCGCGCCACAAGCGCGACAACATCGGCGCGGCGATGGCGGCGCTTCATCCGCGTCAGCACCATGTCGTCGCCGGCCTGCAACGACAGGTGAACATGCGGCATGATGCGCGCTTCCTGTGTCAGCAGCGCGAACAGATGGTCGTCGATGCGGTTCGGGTCGAGCGAGGAGAGGCGCAGTCGGGCAAGGTCGGGCAGCGCGAGCAGCGCTTCGACCAGCGTCGCAAGCGTGGTGCCGCTGTCATCGCCATAACTCGCCAGATCGACCCCGGTCAGGATGATTTCGCGCTGACCGCGATCGAGCGCGGTGCGCGCTGCATCGACCACTGCGGCAACCGTCGCCGACCGCGCCGTCCCGCGCGCCATGACCGTCGCGCAGAAGGTGCAACTATGCGAGCAACCGGTCTGCACACCCAGAAAGGCGCGCGCGTGGTCGGCGCCGGAGAGGGCGGGGGTATAGGGAGAAGAAGCACGGCCGTTGGCGCCCCGCGCCCTCTTCGACTCCGGCAAGCTAAGCGCAAACGGTTGAGAGATTGAACCGTCTTCAAATTCCGTTCGTGCTGAGCTTGTCGAAGCACCGACCTTGTCTTGATAACTTCCAGTCAACCCCTTTGCATCATTGCGCACCACCCGCGCGCCCATGCCTGCAAACCGCGCGGCCTCGAGCTCCGCCGCGCACCCGGTCACGACCACATCCGCCCCCGGCCGCTCACGCAGCGCGCGCCGCACCGCCTGCCGCGCCTGCCGCACCGCTTCGTCGGTCACTGCGCAGCTGTTGAAGATGATGGTATCGCGTGCTCCCGCTTCGACCGCCGCGGCGCGGATCGCTTCACCCTCGGCGATATTCAGCCGACATCCGAAATTGACGACTTCGGGGCCGTCCATCATTTTGACGCTCATCCGAACTGTGCCCAGTCGGTCTCGCCCTCATACACCCGCGTCGCGGCGCCGCTCATCACGATCGGCTCGCCCGGCGCCCAGCGGATGATCAGGTCGCCGCCGGGCAGCGCGACGGTGACCGGCGACTGCACCAGCCCCGCGCGGATCGCCGCGACCGCAGTCGCGCAGGCGCCGGTGCCGCACGCTTGCGTCAATCCGACGCCGCGCTCCCACACGCGCAGTTGCAATTGGTTGTCGCCGTCCAGGCTCGCGACATTGACGTTGACGCGTTCGGGGAACAGCGGGTCGGTCTCGATCCGCGGGCCAAGCGCGTCAAGCGCGACCGCATCGGCCTCGGGCACAAAAAATACGATGTGCGGATTGCCGACGTTGACGGCCGCGCCATGTTCCAGCTCGTCCCACGCGACCGGCATGTCGCGGGTGTCCATCGGCATCGCCAGCGGAATATGCTCCCAGTCGAACGACGGCTCGCCCAGTACGACTTCGGCGCCGCCGTCGGCCGGGGTGACGCGCAGCATCCCACCCAGCGTTTCGATCACCGCGGCCCGCCCGATCAGGGTTGCGACACAGCGCGTCGCATTGCCGCACGCCTCGACCTCGCTGCCGTCGGCGTTGAAAATCCGCATCCGCACATCCGCCTTGGTCGATGTCTCGAGCAGGATCAGCTGATCGCAGCCGATGCCATGCCGCCGGTCGGCGATGGCGTGGGCGCGCGCGGGCGTCATCTCGACTGCGTTTGTGCGCGCGTCGATGACGACGAAGTCGTTGCCCAGCCCATGCATCTTGGTGAAGCGGTCCGCCATAGTCCGCGCATGTAAGGGCGCAGGGCGGGGAAGTCTAGCGAGCCATATGGACCTTCCCCCTTGATGGGGGAAGGATATGGAGCCTTATCGCGCAGCGATTAGGCGGAGTTGGATGGGGGTGATGGTGCGTTCTTGCACCGCTGTTTCAGGGCGCGAGCGCACCCCTACCGCTGCGACTAAGCCAGCGAGCTGGCAAGTCTCGCTCCTCCCCCATCAAGGGGGAGGGAAGAAGTTTACGCCGTTTTGCGCAGCGGTTCTGCGCCCTCGGTGTCCGAACCCGTATCCGGACTTGTCGGCGGCACCATTGGCGCACGGAGCAACCCACGGTCGGCGAGTAGGCGTTCGGTGTCGGCGGCGGATGCGGCGCGGCCGAAATACCAGCCCTGACCCTTGGCACAGCCCAGCCGGGTCAGTTCGATCGCGGTCGCCTCGTCCTCGACGCCTTCGGCGGTGATCGGCATCGCCAGGCTTTCGCCCAGTCGCACGATCGCCACGACGATGGCCTGGGCATCGGGGCTGCCGCGCATTGCGGCGACGAAGCTGCGGTCGATCTTGATCCGGTCGAACGGCAACGCGCGCAGGTGCGACAGCGAGGAATAGCCGGTCCCGAAATCGTCGAGGCTCAGCGACACGCCTTGGTTCTTCAAACTGGTGACGATCGAACGGACGAGCGGCAGATTTTCGAACAACGAGCTTTCGGTAATCTCGACCTCAAGCTGGTTGGCCGGGAAACCGACTTCGACGAGCAGCTTGGTCAGCTTCTGGCTGAACCACGGGTCCTTCAACTGCTGCGGCGAGATATTCACCGCGAGCAGGATCGACGGATCCCAGCGCTTGGCAATCTCCATCGCGGCCCGGATGACCTGCAACGACAATTCGCCGATCAGCCCGCTTTCCTCGGCCACCGGGATGAAACGTTCGGGCGGGATCATGCCATATTCGGGCGATTCCCAGCGCATCAGCATTTCAAAGCCGACCAGCCGACCCGTGGCGATGTCCACCTGTGGTTCGAAATGCGGCACGAATTCCCCGCGCGGCATGCCTTCCCGAATGCCGGTTTCGATCTGGTTGCGGACCTGGACCGCCATTTCCATGCCGGGTTCGAACCAGCAGAAGCGGTTCCGCCCTTCGTCCTTGCAATGATACATCGCGATGTCGGCCTGCCGGACCATCGTTTCCATGGTCACGCTGGCATCGTCGGCGAGCGCGATGCCCAGCGATGCGCCGATGCGGATTTGCTGGCCGTCGTGGGTGATCGAATTTTCCAGCGCCGCGACCAGCTCGGCGGCAAGCGCGTCGATATCGGCATGCGCTGCGGGCTCGAACGCCAGCATCGCGACAAATTCGTCGCCGCCCAGCCGCGCTTTGGTCGCATTGGGCGGCAGGATCGCCGAAATGCGCTCGGCGGCGACCTGGAGCACGCGGTCGCCCGCGGCGTGGCCATGGATGTCGTTGACGGTCTTGAAATGGTCGAGGTCGAGCAGGAACAGCGCGACCTGGCGCTGGTTGGCGACCGCATCGGCGACCTGTTGCTGCCCCGTGGCCAGCAGGGACCGGCGATTGAGGAAGCCGGTAAGCGGATCGGTATCGGCCAGATAGCGGGCGCGCTGCTCGGCCTCGGTCCGCTCGCGGATTTCGCGGTTCAGGTCTTCGTAACGACGCCAGCCGAACAGGATCAGCGCGACGTTGAGCACCATCGCCGCGGCCAGCGCGCGGTCTGGGCCGCCGCCGATGCCGATCAGCGTGTGGACGACTGCTTGCAGGACGGTACTGCCGGTGCCGACGAACAACAGGATCGCCGCGACGACGATACCGCCGGCGACGATGTCGCGCTTGGCGCTCTCGCTGCGATCGGGTTGCTTCGGCGTTGCCATCATATGAATTTTCCCCACCATCGCCGCCTTAATGCACGCAAAGCGGTGAAATTTGGGTTAAGTCGCCATCCCCGGCGCTCGCTTGCCTTTGCCGGGTGATCGGTGTAATGGCGCCCCGTTCGGCCGCATCTTGCGACCGGGCATATCGATGTCCGCGACGGAAGTTGTGTCCACGGATAACCGCTGGTTGGCGAGGTTTCGCTCACCGGCGTGTTTTGCGTTGCGGGCGTCGAAACGAAGGATTTGTGGCGGTGTTCGATAGTCTGAGCAATCGGCTGAGCGATGTTTTCGGGAAGCTCCGCGGTCGCGGCGCGCTGACCGAGGCCGACGTGCGCGCCGCGATGCGCGAAGTGCGAATCGCCCTGCTCGAAGCCGACGTTGCGCTGCCCGTGGTGCGCAGCTTCGTCGATCAGGTCACCGACCTTGCGATCGGCCAGAATGTCCTGCGCTCGGTCACGCCGGGGCAACAGGTCGTCAAGATCGTCAGCGACGCGCTGACCGAAATGCTCGGCTCCGAAACCGCCGAGCTCGACCTTGCCGTTACCCCGCCCGCCGTGATCATGATGGTCGGCCTGCAGGGCTCGGGTAAAACGACGACCACCGCGAAGATCGCGAAGCGGCTCAAGGAAAAAGAGCGCAAGAAGGTGTTGATGGCGTCGCTCGACGTCAATCGCCCCGCCGCGCAGGAACAACTCGCCGTCCTCGGCCAGCAGATCGACGTCGCGACGCTGCCGATCGTCGCGGGCCAACAGCCGGTCGAAATCGCCCAGCGCGCGATGCAGGCGGCGAAGCTGCAGGGCTATGACGTCCTGATGCTCGACACCGCGGGCCGGCTCCACGTCGATCAGCAGCTGATGGACGAGATGCAGGCCGTGTCGCGCACCGCGAACCCCGCCGAAACCCTGCTCGTCGTCGATAGCCTGACCGGGCAGGACGCGGTGCAGGTCGCGCAGCGGTTCAGCGATCAGGTGCCGCTCACCGGCGTCGTGCTCACCCGCATGGACGGCGACGCGCGCGGCGGCGCCGCGCTGTCGATGCGCGCCGTCACCGGCAAGCCGATCAAATTTGCGGGTACCGGCGAAAAGCTCGACGGGCTCGAACTGTTCCAACCGTCGCGCATCGCGGGCCGCATCCTTGGCATGGGTGACGTTGTCAGCCTGGTCGAGCGCGCCGCCGAAACGATCCAGGCCGATGAGGCCGAGGCGATGGCGGCGAAGATGGCCAAGGGCCAGTTCGACCTCAACGACCTCAGAACGCAGCTCAACCAGATGCGCCGCATGGGCGGCCTCGGCGCGCTCGCGGGCATGATCCCCGGCATCAAAAAAGCGCAGGTCGCGATGGCGCAGGGCGGCGCCGACGACAAGATGCTGATCCATTTCGATGCGATCATGGGGTCGATGACCCCCAAGGAACGCGCCAAGCCCGAAATTCTGACCGCGAAGCGCAAGATCCGCATCGCCAACGGGTCGGGCACCACGGTGCAACAGGTCAACAAGGTGCTGAAGATGCATCAGGAAATGGCCGGCGCGATGAAGAAGATCCGCAAGATGGGCGGGCTGAAAGGGCTCGGCGCGCTGTTCGGCAAGGGCGGCGGAATTCCCGGTATGGGCGGTGGCATGGGCGGAATGCCCGGCCTTGGCGGTGGTGGATCGATCCCGCCGGAACTCGCAAATTTTATGAATAAAAAGAAGTAATTACACCCGATTTTCAGTTTCCAATTTCAGTTTACAGACAAAAGGAAAATATCATGGCTACTGCTATTCGCCTCGCCCGCGGCGGTTCTAAAAAGCGTCCTTACTACAAGATCGTCGTCGCCGATTCGCGCAGCCCGCGCGATGGCCGTTTCATCGAACGCATCGGCAGCTACAACCCGCTGCTCGCCAAGGACAATCCCGAGCGCATCAAACTCGACGCCGACCGCGCGAAGCATTGGCTGAGCGTCGGCGCCCAGCCGAGCGACCGGGTCGCCCGCTTCCTCGACGCCGCCGGGGTCCAGGAACGCGCCGCGCGCAACAACCCGAACAAGGCGGTCCCGGGCGAAAAGGCCAAGGAACGTGCCGAGGAAAAGGCCCAGAAGATCGCTGACGCCGAAGAAGCCGCAGCCGCTGCTGCTGCCGCTCCGGCGCCCGAACCCGAAGCGGTCGAAGAAGCCGCTCCGGAAGTGGCCGCTGAAGAAGCGCCGGCTGAAGAAGTTGCTGCTCCCGAAGCCGCTGAATCGGATGCAACCGGTTCGGTGAAGAGCGAAGCCACCGCCGAAGCCGTTGCCGACGCTGTCGCCGACGAAACCCCGGCCGACGCGACCGCCGAAGATGCGACCGCGATGGCCGAACAGGCTGCCGAAGGCGGCCCGGCCGAAGAAGCGCCGGCTGCTCCGGTTGCTGAAGAAGCCGCCGCCGAAGACGCGCCTGCTGAAGAAGCTGGCGAAGAAGCCAAGGCCTAAGTCTTGGCCAACGCCGATCGTCCCGTCACCTTGGCCGCCATCGCCGGCGCGCATGGGGTGCGGGGCGAGGTGCGGCTCAAGCTGTTTGGTGAAGGCGCGGAGTCTCTCCGCGCCTTTTCCGTGTTTGCGGCAGGCGAGCGCAAGCTGACCCTGAAATCGGTGCGCCCCGCCAATCAGGGCGCGGTGGCGACTTTTGCCGAGGTGACCGACCGCTCGGGTGCCGAGGCACTGCGTGGCACGGTGCTGACCGTCCCGCGCTCGGCGCTGCCGCCGCTGGGTGACGGCGAATATTACCATCACGACCTGCTCGGCCTGCCCTGCATTTCGACCGACGGCGGCGCGGTGGGCGAAATCGTCGCGATCGACAATTTCGGAGCGGGCGACATCCTCGAAATCCAGCGCCCGGACGGCAAACGCTTCATGGTCCCGATGACCGCGCGCGCGGTGCCGACGTGGAATGACGATGGCGTGACGATCGACGCCGCGTTCGTCGAATAAAGCGACGGCCCAACAGAATCCGTTCGCCCTGAGCTTGTCGAAGGGCCGTTCTTCCTTTCTATGTGCAAAAAAGAGCTGTGCTTCGACAAGCTCGGCACGATCGGAGGGTTTAATGCGCGCAAGATTGGCTATTGTTCTGGCGGCTGTACTGACTGCCTCGCCTGCCGCGCTAGCGCAGGACGCCGCCCCCAAGACGCTCGACCAGCTCACCCCCGAAATCGACGCGCTGTTCGCCAAATTTCAGGCCGACGCGCATGTTCCGGGGATGGTCTATGGCATCGTCAGCGACGGCAAGCTCGCTTATGTGAAGGGCGTTGGCGTCCAGAATCTCGGCGACAATAGCGCGGTCACCGCCGACAGCCGCTTTCGCATCGCATCGATGACCAAGGCGTTCACAGCGCTCGCTATCCTCAAGCTGCGCGATGACGGCAAGCTGCGCCTCGACGATCTGGCCGAAGACCATATCCCCGAAATGAAGCGCTGGACCTATCCGACCAGCGACAGCCCGCGCATCCGGGTGCGCGATCTCCTCCACCATGTCGGCGGTTTTGTCACCGACGATCCGTGGGGCGACCGGCAACAAGTCTTGCCGCAGGCCGATTTTACCAAGATGATCGCCGCTGGGGTGCCGTTCAGCCGCGTCCCGCAAGGCCAGCATGAATATTCCAACTTCGGCTACGCCTTGCTCGGCCGGATCGTCGCCAATGCGTCGGGCATGGCCTATACCGATTATGTCCAGCGGACGATCCTGACCCCGCTCGGCATGACGGGCAGCGGCTTTGACGTGACCAAGACGCCGCAGGCGCATTACGCGCGCGGCTATCGCTGGGAAAATGACGCTTGGGCGCCGGAGCCCGAGATGATCGACGGCGCCTTCAACGCGATGGGCGGGCTTCAGGTCAGCGCCAATGACTATGCCAAATGGGTCGCCTTCCTGCTTTCGGCCTGGCCGGCGCGCGACGGCGCCGACCCCGGCCCGGTCAAGCGCGCGACGGTGCGCGAAATGGCGCAGGGGCTCAATTTCGTGATGGTGGCGAACCGCATTGGTGCCAGCGGCGCGACGGCCTGCAAACAGGCAGCGGCCTATGCCATGGGCTGGCGCGTCGCGCAGGATTGCGACCTCGGCCTGACGCTCGCGCATGGCGGCGGCTATCCCGGCTACGGCAGCCATGTGATGCTGATGCCCGATCACGGCGTCGGCATATTTGCCCTGTCGAACCGGACCTACGCCGGACCCTCGGCGCCCGCGTGGGACAGCGCGGTGGCGATGGACCAGGCGGGGTTGCTACCCGAGCGGCGGATTACGACGTCGCCCGCCGTCTGGGACATGTTCAACCGGGTGCGCGCGGCTTATGCGGAGGGCAATCTGAATCGCTTCCAGGGCGGGCTGGCGATGAACTTTCTGCTCGATCGGTCGGCGGAAAACTGGGCCGCGGAATTCGCGCGATTGAAGGCTGCCGTTGGTCGCTGTTCGGAGCATGAAAAACTGACCCCAACCGGAGCCTTGTCGGCCAATTTTCGCCTGATCTGCGAGCGCGGGCAGCTCGACGGCCAATTGCTGCTGGCGCCGACCGAACCCATCACGCTGCAGGCGCTGCGCTTTCGCGTTGTGGAGCCCTGAGGCCGCACGTCACGCCGCCTCGATAAACACCACCCGATTGCGCCCGCTTTCCTTGGCGGCGTACAGGTTGATGTCGGCCGACTTCATCGCCGCGCCGAAACTTGTATTGCGGCCGATATGAACCAGCCCCATGCTCGCCGTCACCGGGCGTTCGAGCAGCGGCACCATCTGTTTGACATAGGCGCCGATCCGCTGCCGCAGTCGATCGGCTTCGATCGCGACCGCGGCGGGCGCGCCGCGGAACAGCAACGCAAACTCCTCGCCGCCGACCCGCGCCGCCAGCGCCGATCCTGACCCCAGCGCGACCCCGGCGGCAAAGATCACCCGGTCGCCGACGTCATGGCCATGATGATCGTTGATCGATTTGAAATGGTCGAGGTCGACCAGCGCAATCGCGACCGGCGGTTCGTCGTTGAAACTTTCCTCGATCGCGCGGCGGTTGGGCAGCCCGGTCAGCGGGTCGGTGTGGGCGATGATCCGCATCGCCTCGGCCTGCGCGCGCGCCTCCTGCCGCTCGCGGCGCAGACGCATCAGGCGATCGAGGATACCGAACGCGGTGAGCATCACTTCCAGCCCGAGTGCCGGAAACAGCAGGAACAGGAAACTGGCGAACGGCTCGCCCAGCACGAGATCGTGGAACAGGCTGACCCCATAAACCCCGCCGATGCCGCTCCACGCTGCCGCCTGATAGCGCGCGGTGCGGCTGCCGCGCTTCAGCGCGATCACCACCGTCGTCGCGGCCAGCGCCAGCATGGCGACCAGCATGATACTGCGGAGCATCATGTAGCCAGAGGCGTCGGGGACCAGTGTTGCCGGGGTGGTGAGCAGGATCAGGACGGGCGGCCAGCCGAGCCAGCGATAGAGCCGCGGGCCAATCATTCCGGGTTCGAGATAGGAGCGCAGGAACACCCCCGACACGACGAGGCTCAAGTCAAAGAATATCGTGATCCAGACTTGGCGCGCAAAGCTGTCGGGCGTCAACCACGGTCCCATGGCCAGCGGCGACAAGGCGACCGCGAGCGCGAAATAGCAAAAGGTGCGGGCGCTTTGCCAGATCAGGAAACGTTCGCGCAGCAAGCCGAAAAAGGCGGCGTTATAAGCGAGCGAAAAGAGCAGCAGGCCCAGGAACACGCCGGTCAGCACCCCGTCCCAGGTCATGCTGGTCGCGTCGGCGAACGACGATTGCGCGCGCGCGGGCGCGGCGGCGCCAAGCAGCGCCGCTCCAACCATCGCTATTCGCGCCCCTCGCACCATGCGGTCCCCTTGTTTCAAGCCAGGGACGCTAGGCGCGCAGCGACTGATTTTTGGTTAATGCGATGTTGAGAATCGCGATGCCGTAGCCGCGATCGGGGCGAAGGGCGCCAAGGGGCGGGGACTCCCTTCGCCCAGATCGCGGCTACGGCCGGACGGTTTCCATTATTAGCCGGCCTTGTGCCATGGCATCAGGCAGCATCGCGCTGGGCCGCGGGCAAAGGCACCGGCTCCGCCGGGGCTGCGGGTCGCTTGATCGAAGCACCGATCCGTCGCAACGGGGCGGCGAGCCACAGCAGACCACGGTGCAAATCGTCGCTGAAACGGGGATGGCCGTCGTTCCAGGTCCGCATCCAAAGTTCGTCCTTCATCGGGTTTCTCCTGTTGATCCGATGCTTGCAAGTTGCCCCTTTGGCGCGCGCCGCGCCAACAAATGCTTTGCGCTATATCATAAGGTCATCTTATGTCGTGCCATGCCCAAACTGCCGCCCCTCGCCGCCATACGAACCTTTGAAGCCGCCGGCAGACTGCAAAATTTCTCGCGCGCGGCCGAGGAACTGGGGCTGACCCAGGCCGCGGTGAGCTATCAGATACGCCAATTGGAAGACCGGCTCGGTCGCGCGTTGTTCGTGCGCGAAAAGGGGCGGGTGCGCTTGTCCGAAACCGGCCAGCGACTGCTGCCCGCGATCAGCAATGCTTTTGGCACGATGGGGGACGCCTTTGCCGCACTGGGCAACGACGAGGCCGACGTGCTGACGATCAGCGCGATGACGACCTTTGGCGGCACCTGGCTCAGCGCCCGGATCGGCGGGTTTCAGCTGGCCTACCCCCACCTCGCGGTTCGCATGATGATGAACAACGATCTGGTCGATTTCAACGCGACCAATGTCGATGTTGCGATCCGCGTCGGCCGCGGCGGTTGGCCCGGCCTGCGCGCCGATTTCCTCTATCGCAGCCATGTCACGCCGATCTGCGCGCCCGGCTTTCTCGATGTGAACCACATTGCGGCGCCCGAGGACCTGCTGCGCGTCGATCGGCTGGCGCCGAACGATCCCTGGTGGGCGGGCTGGTTCGCGGCCGCCGGGGTCGACACGGTGCCGCCGCCGCGGCGCCGCGGGATCGAACTCGACAGTCAGTTGCAGGAGGCGAGCGCGGTGCAGAGTGGCTATGGCATCGCGCTGATGACGCCGCTGCTGTGGCGCGCCGAGCTCGACGCCGGGCGACTGGTCCAGCCCTTCGATACGCTGTACCAGCCGGGCACCGCCCATTTCCTCATCCACCGCGAAAACCGCGTCGGCGTCCGCAAGATCGAACGCTTTCGCGAATGGCTGCACGCCGAGGTGGTCAAGGATCGCCACCGGTTGCCTGATGAACTTTGGGAACGGCTGGGTTGACCTTGATGGATCGCGTATATACACTATGTATATACGGAGATGGGCCATGACGAAGCGAAGTGAAGTCAACGAAGACCGGCGCGCGTTCGCCTTGAATCGGGTGTTCGGCTCCGCCCCTTGGTTGAAACCGTCAGACAAAACCCGCCACAAGGTAAAGGTATTCAAGTCGGGCAACTCGCTGGCGGTGCGAATCCCTGCGGGCACCAAATTGGTGGCCGGAACCGAAATGGATCTGGTTGTCGAGCACGGGCAGTTTCTTTGCTACGAGCCTGCCAATCAGCCCAAACGCAAATTCAACATCGCGAAGGTGGCGGGGTCGGCCACCGACCTGCAGCTGATCGCGCCGGAAGACCGGCTGTTCGAAGATCGGGCTTTGTTGACGGGCAAAGCCGACGGACATGACGGCGCGTGAAATATCTGCTGGATAGCAATGCCATCATCGCGCTGGTCATGAACCTCGACGCCCGGCTGGTGGCGCGGGCGGGCGCGTGCGACGAGGGCGACATGGTCACCTCCGCGATCGCATATGCCGAGGTCGCACATGGTTCGACGCGTGGTAAGGCGCCCGCCTTTGATCAGTTGCAAGCCTTCGTCGAAGAGGTGCCGGTGCTCGATTTCGACTACAAGGCTGCGCAGGCCTATGCGGCGTTGCCTTTCCGCCGCGGAAGCTATGACCGGTTGATAGCCGCCCACGCGCTGTCCCAAGGCGTCGCCCTCGTCACCGCAAATGAAGCTGACTTTGCAGACGTGCCGGGACTGACGGTCGAGAATTGGACGCTGCCATGACCTTCACCGCCGTCCCCCTGACTCTCTACCCCGATATGTTCCCCGGCCCGCTCGGTCACAGCATGGCAGGGCGCGCGCTCGAAAGCGGAACCTGGGCCTGCGCGCCGGTGCAGATCCGCGATTTTGCGACCGACAAGCATCGCACCGTCGATGACACGCCCGCGGGCGGCGGCGCTGGAATGGTCCTCAAGGCCGATGTGCTGGCGGCGGCGGTCGATCATGCGACGGCGGCGCATCCGGGCCTCCCGATCCTCGCGATGACCCCGCGCGGGACGCCGATCACGCAAGCCCGCGTGCGCGAACTTGCGGCCGGTCCCGGCGCGATCATCCTGTGCGGTCGGTTCGAGGGGTTCGACGAACGCATCTTCGATGCGCGGCCGATCGAAGAAGTGTCGATGGGCGACATCATCCTGTCGGGCGGCGAGATGGGGGCGCTGTTGCTGCTCGACGCTTGCATTCGGCTGCTTCCCGGCGTAATGGGCGCGGCTTCTAGCGGGGACGATGAGTCGTTTGAAAACGGCTTGCTCGAATATCCGCACTATACCCGACCCGTAGAATGGGAAGGGCGCACGATCCCCGAAGTGCTGCGATCGGGGGATCATGCGAAGATCGCCGCCTGGCGGAAACACCAGGCAGAAGATCACACACGGTTACGCAGGCCGGACCTTTGGGAGCGTCATATCGATGCTCGGGCCCGACCTGCCTCTGGCGCGCGGCGAACAGAAAAGGACTAGAGGCATGAACCTCATCCAGACGATCGAAGCCGAAGAAATTGCCAAGGCTGGCAAGACCGTTCCGACCTTTCGCCCCGGCGACACGCTGAAAGTCGGCGTGAAGGTGGTCGAAGGCGAACGCACCCGCGTCCAGAATTTCGAAGGCGTGTGCATCGCGCGCTCGAACAAGGGCATGGGCTCCAACTTCACCGTGCGCAAAATGTCGTTCGGCGAAGGTGTCGAGCGCGTGTTCCCGCTGTATTCGCCGAACATCGACAGCATTACCGTCATCCGCAAGGGTGCGGTGCGTCGTGCGAAGCTCTACTATCTTCGTGGCCGCACTGGTAAATCGGCGCGCATTGCGGAACGCCGCGATTACCGGTCGGAAGCCGGCGAAGGCTAAGGAGAGCTTCTCTCACCCAAAGCCGAAACAGCTTTCCAAAACGACCGGTTCCGCCAACAGGCAGAACCGGTCGTTTTTCGTTTCAGCTGAAGAATTTGTTATAGCATCCCAATTCCGTTCGTCCTGAGGAGCCATTGGGCTTGTCGAAATGGCGTCTCGAAGGACGCGGCGCTGCTATCCTTCGAGACGGGTCTTCGACTTCGCTCAGCCCCTCCTCAGGACAAACGGACAGAGAAAGAAGGTAAGAAATCATGGGTTACCGGATCGTCGTCGCGGGTGCGACGGGCAATGTCGGGCGTGAAGTGCTCGCCATCCTCACCGAGCGCGAATTTCCCATCGACGAACTGGCGCTGGTCGCCTCGTCGCGCAGCCAGGGGACCGACGTCGAAATCGGGGACACGGGCCGCACGCTGAAATGCCAGAATATCGACAATTTCGACTGGGCCGGCTGGGACATGGCGATCTTTGCGATCGGCAGCGAAGCGACGAAGATCCACGCGCCCAAGGCCGCCGCGGCGGGCTGCGTCGTCATCGACAATTCGTCGCTGTACCGCATGGACCCCGACGTGCCGCTGATCGTGCCCGAGGTGAACCCCGACGCGATCGACGGCTATAAAAAGCGCAACATCATCGCCAACCCGAACTGTTCGACGGCGCAGATGGTCGTTGCGCTGAAGCCGCTGCATGATGCGGCCAAGATCACCCGCGTCGTCGTGTCGACCTATCAGTCGGTGTCGGGCGCCGGCAAGGCGGGCATGGACGAGCTGTGGAACCAGACGCGCCAGATCTTCGTCGGCGACGAAAAGGACGTGCAGAAATTCACCAAGCAGATCGCTTTCAACGTCATCCCGCACATCGACAGCTTCCTCGACGACGGATCGACCAAGGAAGAGTGGAAGATGGTCGTCGAGACCAAGAAGATCCTCGATCCCAAGATCAAGGTCACCGCAACCTGCGTCCGCGTCCCCGTGTTCGTCGGCCATTCGGAAGCGATCAATATCGAGATGGAGCGGGAACTGTCGGCCGAGGATGCCCAGCGCATCCTGCGCGAAGCCCCCGGCGTCGTCCTCCACGACAAGCGCGAGGATGGCGGCTACATCACCCCCGTCGAATGCGTTGGCGATTTCGCGACCTTCGTATCGCGCGTCCGCGACGATCCGACGGTCGACAACGGCCTCAACCTTTGGTGCGTGTCGGATAATCTTCGCAAGGGCGCGGCGCTGAACGCCGTGCAGATTGCGGAATTGCTCGGGCGGCGGCATCTGAAGAAGGGGTAACCGCCTCTTTCTGAATTCCGTTCGTGTCGAGCCCTTCGACTGCCTTGGCAGGCGCTCAGGATAAACTTCATCCTACGGATGAAGTCGAGACACCTATCATCGGTGTGCGCCTTCGCGGCATCTCGACTTCGCTCGATGCGAACGGGTAAGGGAGGCAGATGAATTCTGCCCCCTACAACTTCACCCGCGCCCTCTGCCGCGCTCCTGCGCCATCGGCTGTCCACGGCATCCGCGCCGACGGCGGCCCCGATCCCGATTTCACCGGCCTCGCCGCCGAACATGACGCCTATGTCGCCACGCTCCGCGACTTTGGCCTGACCGTTGACGTCCTTCCGCCGCTCGACGACTTCCCCGATGCGCTGTTCACCGAAGATGTCGCACTGACCTTTCCGGAGGGCGCGATCCTGCTCCGCCCCGGCGCGCCGAGTCGAGCGGGCGAGGTCCAACATATCCGCGCCGCGCTCGCCGCGCATCATCCGCGGCTGCTCGAAATGACCGGCCCCGGTTACGCTGACGGCGGCGATGTGCTGCGCCTCGCCAACCGGGTGATCATCGGCCTGTCGGACCGCACCGATCGCACCGGCGCCACCGAACTTGCCGCGCTGCTCGGTCAGCTCGGCTACCACGCCGAAATCGCCGAAACCCCGCCCGGCGTCCTCCACTTCAAGACCGGCTGCGGCCTGATCGACGAAAACACCATTCTCGCCGTCCCCGAACTGGCGAACTGTCCGCAATTCGCCGGGCTGGAAGTGGTGCTGACCCCGCTCGGCGAAAACCCCGCCGCCAATATTCTGCGCGTCCGCAACACTGTCCTCGTCGGCGACCGCTGGCTTGCAACGCGCGCCATGCTCACCGCGCGCGGTATCGACTGCCGTCCGCTGCCGACCGACCAGATCGCGCATATCGACGCAGGCCTCAGCTGCATGTCGCTGCGCTGGTGACCGCCCACAAACTTTTGCTCCGCTCTCAAATTCCGTTCGCATCGAGCGAAGTCGAGATGCCCCTCGTTCGTGCTAGCCTTCCCGGTGCCTCGACTTCGCTCGGCACGAACGGGTAGGGGGGAGAGGATGATCGAAACCTCGCCCACTACCCCTCCCGCCCAGCGCCGCCTGCTCGGCGCACTCCTGATCCTGCTGCTGCTCGCCCAGATCGAACAACCCTATCCCGAAATCGCATTGCTTCAGCACATCCCGACGATGCTGCTGCTTATCGCCGCGCCTGCGCTGCTCCGCCGCTGGCCGCTCTCGACCCCGGCGGTCGCGTGCATCGTGGCGTTCATGGCGCTCCACACCCTCGGCGGGCGCTATGCATATAGCAGCGTCCCCTATGACGACTGGTCGGGCGCATTGACTGGCACCAGCCTGTCCGACGCTTTTGGCTGGAGCCGCAATCATTATGACCGCCTCGTCCATTTCGCCTTTGGCGCGCTGTCGGTGATTCCCGTAGCCGAAATCGCGCGGCGCTGGGGCGGGCTGAGCCATCGCGGCGCGGCGTTAACCGTGCTTGCTTGGGTTCTGGCCACGTCCTGTCTCTACGAAATCTTCGAATGGCTGCTGACCATCGTCGCCGCGGGCGAAACCGCCGACCGCTATAATGGTCAGCAAGGCGACATCTGGGACGCGCAAAAGGATATGGCGCTGGCGTCGCTGGGTGCGATATTGGTGCTGGTGGTTTGGCGTAGGAGATAGGCGATGCGTAAGTTGATAACCCTCGCGATAATCGGATTGCTCGCTGCGTGCAAACCGGCCCCGCAAAAGGCCGCGCCGGGCGACGATAGCCTGCCGAAAGCCGAGCCGGCGCCCGAGGCAAAGGCCGACGGTCCCGCCGCCGCGACCACCGCGGTCAGCCTCGATGGCGAGGGGTTGCGCTTCATCGACAAGGCCAGCGGCAAGGCCAGCCTGCTCGCCTTCGGCGTCCCGCGCGCGCAGGCCGAAACCGCGCTCGCGAACGTCGCGGGCCAGGAGGACGACCGCAGCACCAACGCCGAATGCGGCGCGGGGGCGATGGAATTCACCCGCTATGACGCGATGACGCTGAATTTTCAGGACGGCAAATTCGTCGGCTGGTTCCTCGGCAACGAACCGGGCGCGGCCGCCTATTCGACGATGAGCGGCATCGCCATCGGCACGACGCGCGCCAAGGCGGGCGAGTCGGCGTCGATCGTCGCCGTCGAGGACAGCACGCTGGGCGAGGAATTCAGCATCGGCACCGGCGACACCGCCGTCGGCGGTATGTTCGCGGCGCCGGGCGATGCGGCGAAGATCGATGCGCTGTTCGCGGGGGTGAATTGTTTCTTTCGGTGATGCGTGGTTGCGACCAAAAGCAACCGCAATTTTCATCGTCATACCGGCCTTCGCCAGGATGACGAAAACGGGAAACGATAGTCAAGAATCGGAGCTGGCACATCGCCCCGACATCAATGCCCCATATCCGCCGCTGACGCCTTGGACGCACCCGCCCCCGGCGGCCGCAGCAGCAGCACCAGCGGCACCGCCGCCAGCGTGACCCACATCATCACCCAGAAATCGTCGATATAGGCGACCATCGCCGCCTGCCGGTTGATCTCGGCATTGACCATCGCCAGCGCGGTTTCGCCCGCGATCCCGAACCGGTCGGCGGTCGACGGGTCGATGATGCTGACCGAACTGCTTGTGACATGCGCCGCCAGATCAGCGTGGCTCGTCTGGATATTTGACCCCAGCAAGGTGGTGACAATCGAGATGCCGATCGACGCGCCCAGGCTGCGGAACAGGTTGAGCAGGCTTGATCCGTCGGTGCGAAACTGCGGCGCGATCGTCGCGAATGCCATGGTGTTGAGCGGGATGAAGATCAGCCCCATGCCCAGCCCCTGGACCAGCCCGCTGATGATCACCGGCTCCATCCCCATCGCCAGCGACCAGTGGCTCATCTGCCACAGCGAGTAAGCGGCGATCGCCAGCCCGGTACCGACCATCCAGCGCGCGTCGAT
Organism: Sphingopyxis sp. BE259; assembly: GCF_031457495.1. Taxonomy (NCBI): domain Bacteria; kingdom Pseudomonadati; phylum Pseudomonadota; class Alphaproteobacteria; order Sphingomonadales; family Sphingopyxidaceae; genus Sphingopyxis; species Sphingopyxis sp. BE259. The sequence continues at coordinate 3,406,578 of NZ_JAVDWM010000001.1, read as the reverse complement.
CTTGCCCAGCAATTGCCCCGCGACCCACATGCTCATCAAAATGCCGATCCCGCGCACCGCCAGCACCAGCCCGGTATCGATCACCGGCCAGCCGAACAGGTTTTGCAGCATTGGCGGCAGCAGCGCCATTGACGCGAACATCACGACCCCGATCACGATCATGAACCCCATTGCGGTGACCAGATTGCGGTCAGCCAGCATCGCGCGGCTGAACAGCGGCGCGCGCGCGGTGAACATATGGACGACGAACATCCACAGACACGCAATGGCGACGCCGCATTCGATCCAGATTTCGGCGCTGTCGAACCAGTCGGCATGCGCGCCGCGGTCGAGCATCAATTGCAGCGCCGCCAGCCCCAGCGCGAGCATCGAAAAGCCGAACAGGTCAAAGCGGCGATCGGTCCGGCGCGTCGCCGGGAGCAGCGCCCACATCAGCGCCAGCGTCAGCACGCCGAAGGGCAGGTTGACGTAAAAAACCCAACGCCAGCTCGCCTGTTCGGTCAGCCAGCCGCCGAGCACCGGCCCCAGGATCGGCCCGATCATGATCCCCATGCCCCAGATCGACATCGCGCGCGCATGGCGTTCAGGCGGGTTGATGTCGAGCATCACCGATTGCGACAGCGGCGCGATGAACGCGGCGCAAACACCCTGCAGGAACCGGAAAGCGACCATCTGTTCGAGCGACTGCGCCGCGCCGCACGCCATCGACGCCAGGATGAAGCCAAAGATCGCGGCGAGAAACAGTTCGCGCCGCCCGATGCGGTCGGCAAGCCAGCCGGTTATCGGCATCGCCACTGCGCTGGCCAGGATATAGCTGGTCAACACCCACGTCACCGTCTCGCTCGTCGCGCCCAGCGCCGATTGCATGTGCGGAATGGCGACATTGGCGATCGTCGTGTCGAGAATCTGCATGATCGACGCGCCCATGACCGCGACGGTCAACAGGCCGCGATGGCGGACGCGCGCATGTAGCGGGACGCTGTCATCGTCGGGCAGCGCGGTGGCGGCAGGGCGGCGGGGGAGGGAGCGGGAGGCCATTAATACGCTGGCTCGAAATCCTCCCCATCGACTTGCGATGGGGAGGGGGACCGCCGCGAAGCGGTGGTGGAGGGGCCGCGGTCGTGCGTTGACTTGTGAGGTCGCCGCCCCTCCGTCAGCCCCTGCGGGGCTGCCACCTCCCCATCGCAAGTCGATGGGGAGGATCGATCAGGATGCGAACGTTCGAGCGTACCGCGCACCCTATTTACCCGCCACCGCACCGCCATCGGTAAACACCCGCACCTCCGCCGACAGCCCGGCGATCATCTCGCGCGACGGCTTTTCGTCGAACGCGATCCGCACCGGCACCCGCTGCGTGACCTTGACCCAGTTACCGGTGGCATTCTGCGCCGGCAGCACCGAAAATTCGCTGCCGGTCCCGGCACCGATCGTCAGCACATGGCCGCGGACCTTGAGTCCCGGATACGCATCGAAGCTCACCTCGGCGCGCTGGCCGACGCGCATGTCGGCAAGGTCGGTTTCCTTGAAATTGGCCTCGACCCACGGATGCGCGGTATCGACCAAGGTGACCGCGGGCAGCCCCGCCACCATCATCTGGCCGATCTGCAACCGGTCGGACTGCGCGACGCGCCCGGCGCTCGGGGCACGGACCGTCGTGCGGCCCAAATTCACTTGCGCCTGCGAGCGCTGGACGCGCGCCGCTTCGACCTGTGGATTGACCCCGCTTGCCGGACCCGCGGCCAGCTTGGTGCGCGCTTCGGTGGCCGCCGCCTGCGCCTGGCGGACGCGCTCGCGCGCCTGCGACACCGCATGGCGCGATGCGTCATAGGCGGCTTTGGTGGTGAAGCCCTTCTCCATCAGCGCCGCCTGGCGCGCGAAATTGACCTCGGCGAACGACACATCCTCGCGCGCCGCGGCAATGTCGACGCTCGACGTGTTCGCGCTCGCCGACAGATTGCCGACCTCGACCTCGGCCGCGTCGATCGCCGCGCTCGCCTGCGCGACGCTCAGCGCATAGGGTTCGCCGTCGATGCGGAACAGCAATTGCCCCGCCGCGACCTGCTGCCCGTCGCGCACGGCAACCTCGGTGATCCGTCCGCCCACTTCGGCGGCGACCGACACCTTGTCCATCTGGACATAGGCATTGTCGGTCGACACCGACCCGCCGCTGGTCAGCCAGTACCAGCCGCCCGCCGCGATCAGGATGGCCGGCAGGCCGAACATAAGCAGGCGGGTGCGCCATTTCGGCGCCTCCTTTTGCTCGGTCGCGGTTGCGGGGTTGGCGGGCGGCAGCGGGTCGGCCTTGGGCGTCGCGTTGGCGTCGTCGGACGCGGGGCGGGTGGGGGAGAGCTGGTCCATCAGGCGGCCTCTTCTGTTTCTTTCTGGCAGATGCGGCGCGACAGATTGGCGCGGACACGTTCGACCAGATCATTCAGCTGGTCGCGCTCGGCGGCGCTTAGCCCCTCGGTCGCTTCGGCGGTCAGGGCGTCGATAGTATCGCGCATCCCGTTGAGCAGTTCGGCCGCGCGCGGCGCCAGATACAGTTGCCAAGCGCGACGGTCGGTCGGGTCGGCGCGGCGCTCGACCAGATCGGCTTCGACCAGACGGTCGATCATCCGCGACAGGGTGATCGGTTCGACCTCGATCAGCTCGGCCAGCGGCCCCTGCCTTATCCCCTCGTGACGGCGCAGATAGGTTATCAGCCGCCATTGCAGCGCGGTGATCCCCGTATCGCGGGTGCGCGCGTTGAACGCGCGGCGGAACAGCCGCGCCGAATCGTTGAGCAGGAATCCGATCGTTTCACTCATGGCATTCTATATAATAGCAATTGCTACTATATTCAACCACCTGATCCTGTTGCCAACAATCTCGAATATGGTGTAAATTTTCTTTACACTGCTTGCGTTGATCGGCTTTTTGGGCAGGATAGGGCGATGACATTGACCGCCGACCTTTTCTGGTCCTTCCGCTCGCCGTACAGCTATCTGGCCATCGCCCGTTATCGCGCGCTCGCGGCCAGCCATGATTTGGCGATCAATCTGCGCCCGGTGTATCCGCTGGCGATCCGCCAGCCCGATTTTTTCGAGCGCACCCATCCCAATTGGCTCAGCTACACGATGCGCGACATGATCCGCGTCGCTCAGTTTCACGGCATCCCGTTCGGCCCGCCGCGTCCTGACCCGATCGTCCAGGATTTCAACACACGCGCAATCGCCGCCGAACAGCCCTATATCTATCGCCTCACTCGACTTGGCCAAGCGGCGTCGCGGCGCGGCAAGAGCCTGGCGTTCGCGCATGAGTCGGCGCAGTTGATCTGGGGCGGCGCGGTCGATTGGCATCTCGGCGACCATCTGGCGGGTGCGGCACGGCGGGCGGGACTCGACCTTGCCGACCTCGACGCCGAGGCTGAAGGTGATGCGGCGCTGCTCGATAACGAGATCGCCGCCAATCAGGTCGCGCTGGAAATCGCCGGTCATTGGGGGGTGCCGACCTTGGTGTTCGATGGCGAGCCCTTTTTCGGGCAGGACCGCATCGACATGGCAAAATGGCGGATGGAGCAAAAGGGACTGCGACCGCGCTGATCGGCCTTGCCCAATCGCCCGCGGCGCGGGCATAGCCCGGACATGACGATCGAACCCCGATATTTCGACGCGCGCGACGGCGTGCGGCTGGCGTGGCGTGAAACCTGTCCGGAGGCTGGCGACGCGCGGCCGCTGATCCTGCTGCACGGCCTGTTTTCGAGCGGCGAGGTCAACTGGATCAAGTTCGGCACCGCGGCGCGCATCGCCAGCGAGGGCTACCGCGTTATCATGCCCGATCTGCGCGTTCACGGATCGAGCGAGGCGCTGCACGAAGAAGAACTCTACCCGCCCGACGTGTTGGTGCGCGATCTGGAGGATCTGGTCGCGCATCTGGGCCTGACCGATTTCGATCTTGGCGGCTTTTCGCTCGGCGCCCGGACCAGTGTTCGCGCGGTCGTCGCGGGCATGACGCCGCGCCGCTTGATCCTCGGCGGTATGGGATTGGCGGGGCTCGCAGGCTGGCAGCGGCGCGGCGCGTTCTTCAAACGCGCGATCGCAGAATATGATACTGCCAAGCGCGGCGACGACACCTGGCTGTCGATCCAGTTCATGAAGACGATGAAGGTCGATCGCATCGCGGCAGGCCATTTGCTCGACAGCTTTACCGACACCCCGCTTGAAGCCCTGGCGGCGCTGACGATGCCGGTGCTGGTGGTGTGCGGCGAGCAGGATCAGGACAATGGCTCAGCGCCCGAACTCGTCGCGGCGCTCGCCGACGCCCAGCTCGCAACGATTCCCGGCACCCATATGTCAAGCGTGACCCAGCCTGAGCTGGGCGAGGCGATCGCGGCGTTCCTGACCGCTTGACCGCGCCGCCGCTGCGGTCCAAGTTTCCGCCATCGCGTCGCAGAGCGCCTTCAAACTCGTCCAGAGGATCGCACCCCATGAAAGCTATGATATCGACCCTGTCGCTGGCCCTGTCGCTCGCGCTTGTCGGCCCCGCCGTCGCCGCGGAGCAGAAGCCCGCCGCCGCAGCCAAGACTGCGAAACCCACCGCCGCCGATGCCGATGCCTTTATCGCTGCGGCGGAAAAGGATCTGTTCGACTATACCGTCGAGGCGAGCCAGGTGAACTGGGTCAACAGCACCTACCTCACCGAAGATACCGACGCGATGGCGGCGCGGATCAACGCCGTTGGCACCGAAAAGGCGGTCAAATATGCGCTGGAAGCTGCAAAATATAAGGATGTTGCGGGGCTGAGCGCCGACACCAAACGCAAACTCGATATCCTGCGCACCGGCCTCGTCCTGCCCGCGCCGACCAAGCCCGGCGCGGCGACCGAACTCAACCAGATCGCGACCGACCTGCAATCGCAATATGGCAAGGGCCGCGGCACGCTGAACGGCAAGGAAATCTCGGGCTCCGACATCGAGGAGCAGATGGGCAATGTCGAACGGACGCCCGCCGAGCTCGCCGAAATGTGGACCAGCTGGCACGACAATGTCGGGGCGCCGATGAAGGATGACTATGCCCGCTTGGTCGGCATCGCCAACGAGGGTGCCAAGGAACTCGGCTTTACCAATACCGGCGCGATGTGGCGGTCAGGCTATGACATGTCGCCCGAGGATTTTGCCAAGACGACCGAACGGCTTTGGCAGGAAGTGAAGCCGCTCTACATGGCGCTCCACACCTATACCCGCTGGAAACTCAATGAAAAATATGGCGACGCGGTGCAGCCCAAGACCGGGCCGATCCGCGCCGACCTGCTCGGCAATATGTGGGCGCAGGAATGGGGCAATATCTACCCGCTCGTCGCGCCCGCGGGCTCGGGAGACCTCGGCTATGACGTCGGCGAGCTGCTGACCGCGCAGGGCAAGTCGCCGCTCGACATGGTCAAGGCGGGCGAGAATTTCTATTCGTCGCTCGGCATGGCGCCGCTGCCCGAAACCTTCTGGAAGCGGAGCATGTTCACCAAGCCCGCCGACCGCGAAGTGGTCTGCCACGCGTCGGCGTGGGATGTGGATAACAAGGACGATATCCGCATCAAGATGTGCATCAAGGTGAATGCCGACGACTTCACGACGATCCACCACGAGCTGGGCCATAATTATTACCAGCGCGCCTATAACAAGCAGCCGTTCCTCTATCTGAACGGCGCCAACGACGGCTTTCACGAGGCGATCGGCGATTTCGTCGCGCTGTCGATCACCCCGCAATATCTCGTCGACATCGGCCTGCTCGACAAGGCGAAGGTGCCGAGCGCCGACAAGGATATCGGGCTGCTGCTGCGGCAGGCGATGGACAAGGTCGCCTTCCTGCCGTTCGGCCTGCTCGTCGATCGCTGGCGCTGGGGCGTGTTCGACGGCACGATCAAGCCCGCCGCCTATAACAGTGCCTGGACCCAGCTGCGGACCCAATATCAGGGCATCGTTCCCCCGGGTGAGCGGCCTGCGAATGCGTTCGATGCGGGGGCGAAATTCCATATCCCCGGGAACACCCCCTACACGCGCTATTTCCTGGCGCGCATCCTGCAGTTCCAGTTCTACGAAGCGGCGTGCAAGCAGGCCGGCTGGACCGGACCGCTCCACCGCTGTTCCTTCTATGGCAACAAGGAGGTCGGTGCGAAGCTGAACGCGATGCTGGAGATGGGGGCGTCGAAGCCGTGGCCCGACGCGCTCGAGGCCTTCACCGGCACCCGCGATATGTCGGGCAAGGCGATGGCCGATTATTTCGCGCCGCTGAAAACATGGCTCGACGAACAGAATAAGGGCAAACCGCAGGGGTGGTAAGCGCGGCGCCCGCCGGGTTCGATCGCGCGCTTTATCTTCGCCGGATCGGCGCCGCGACCCCGGTCCGGCCCGATCTGGCGTCGCTTGGCGACCTGATGCGAGCGCATCTCGAGCATGTTCCGTTCGAAAATCTTGAGGTGCAACTCGGCCGCGCTCCGCCGGGCGCGGTCCAGGATATTTTTGACAAGGTGGTGCGGCGCGGGCGCGGCGGCTGGTGTTACGAAGTCAACACGCTGTTCGGCGCCTTGCTGACCGATCTGGGATATTCCGTCACGCGGCTGAGCGCCGACGTGCGGCGCGGTGGCGATCTGGCCGACCGGCCGGGCAACCATCTGTGCCTGCGCGTCGATCTGGATCGGCCCTATCTGGTCGATGTCGGTTTCGGCGGCTCGATCACCGCGCCGCTCGCCATCGAGCCCGCGACAATTGTCGATGGACCCTATTCGGTCCATCTGGCGCATGTCGCAGGCGATCGCTGGACATTTGACGAAACGGTCGGTGACGGGGCGCCCTTTGGGTTCGACTTCACTCCCGGGCCCGCCGATGAAAGCCTGTTGGCCGCGATGCGATCATCGCTCGCCATTGAGGACTGGTCGCCGTTCGTCCAGAATCTGGTGATCCAGTTGCGCCGCGGCGATACGCACTGGACGCTGCGCGGCCGCGTCCTCACCCAGCTGACGTCCATCGGGAAAACCACGCGCTTGCTGGGATCCGCCGACGAGATGGCCGCTGTCGGGCGCGACATTTTTTCGATGGAATTGCCCGAGATCGACCGTCTGTGGCACCGCGCCGCCGACCGCCATGATCAGCTGTTCGGCGCCGCCTGATCCTCCGCCGCCGCGAGATACCAAGTACATCTTGGCGGTAGCATCCATGCCGCGCTGCGGCGAAGAGACTTGTCCCTGCCGCAGGAAGGTCAAGCCGCGTGAACCGTCTCATTCTGTCTATCGCCAGCCTGTTTTTGGGGATGGGAACGGCGCAAGCCGCGACCTGCGAAGACAGTTTCGTCAAAAAAGGCAATCCGGTCACCGGGCTGCGCTTTGTTGCGACCGCCATCGTGCCGAACATGAGCATGGCCAGCGCGGTCGGGCAGCTCAACGGCATCGTCGCCGCCAAAGGCTATACAATCCTGGCCGCCGAGCCTGCCAGCGGCGCGATGCTGATCGAGCCGCCCGCAACGGGCAAGTCGCGCCCTTTCCCGATCGAAATTGCCGCTGATGCCGCGGGCACCGTCCGCATGGAGGCCAAGCTGCGCGCCGGAATGAGTATCCCCGACGCCGGAGCCAAGGCCGAAATGTGCGGCATTCTGGCGCAGCTGAAAGGTGGCAAGGCGGGCGATGCGCTCGCCGCCAAGGGGCTGGGCGCCGCAAGCGCGCCGGGTGCGCCGGTCCGCATGAGCGTGCTGCGCTTTTCGCAGGACATTACCGGACAGGCCGACACGAATAATGCGGTCGTCGATCAGCGGTACCGCAACCGGGCGTTCACCCTGTACGGACCCGTTGCCTATATCGGGCCGGTTGGCGACACCTACCGGGTCGAATGGAAGCTCGTGTCCAACGTTCTCACAGACATCGTTCCCGGGCGATCCTCTGCAGGGCTCAGCGTCAATTGCGTGCTGGCCAAGGGGCAGGGCGTCTACGCGCTCCAGCTCAAGCCCGGCAAGCATGTCGAGCTGACCGGCACTTTCGACCGGCTCGACTATGGCATGTCGCTGGTGTGGTTGAAGGATTGCCGCCCGGTGAAATAGGGCTGCCGACGGACGAGATGGGGGGTGGTCCCATATTTGCCGCCTATCATGCTCCAGCGCAGCCCGGCGGGCGTGGCCGCAGCAGGGCGCGTCCTGCTGCGGCCCCCGTTGCGCGGCCATTGTCGAGCGCCAGTGTGCCGTTGACGAACAGCTGCCGCACCCCGACGCTCAGTTCGCGCGGCCGCATGTAGTCAGCGCGCGGCGCATATTGTGCTGGGTCGAAAACCATGACGTCGGCGTAATAGCCGGGGCGCAGATAGCCGCGCCGGTCGAGCTTGTAGATATCGGCGGTGCGGCCGGTCGACTGGCGAATGAAGGTCGCGACGTCGATGACCTTGCGTTCGCGCACATAGCGCGCGTATTTTTCGGGGAAGGTCGCGAACATCCGCGGATGGCCGTCCGACCCGTCGGATGCGGTCACCATCCATGGCTGCTGCATCAAAAGATCGACGTCGGCCTGCGCCATGTTGAACGACGCGACCGCGGTGCCGCCGCCAGTCTCGCCGCGGTGTTTCGCCTCGATGCTCTGGCGGATGATGCGGAGCGCGGCGTCGCGCGGATCGAGCTTCCATCCCTGCGCGACCGCCGCCAACGTCTGACCGGTCCAGGGAAAGCCCTGTGCGATCAGCAGCAGCGCCCCGGCGCCACCGCGTCGGCGCAGATTGTCCTCCATCTCGCCGCGTATCCGCGCCAGCGTCGCAGGGTCATCGAGGCGCGTCAGCAGCGCCGTGCCGCCGCCATCGACCGCCCAGCGCGGAAGCAGCGACGCGTCGAGGTTCGATCCCGACGCCAGCCATGGATATTGGTCGGCGGTCACCTCCATCCCGGCTCGCCGTGCTGCATCGATTGCGGCAATCACCGCGCCCGCCTGACCATGGACGTCGACGCCCAGCGCCTTCAGATGCGCGAAATGCACTGGCATCCCGGCGCGCCGCCCGATGTCGATCGCTTCCTCAACCGACCCGCGAAGCCCGATGCTGTAGCTCGATTCGTCGCGCTGGTGCGTGTCGTACAGCCCGCCGCGGATCGCCGCCTCGCGCGCGACCGCCACCACTTCGCCGGTGGTCGCGAAACTTTGCGGGGCATAGAACAGTCCGGTCGACAGCCCTACAGCGCCTTCGCACATGCCTTTGGCGACCAGAGCCTTCATGGCGTCCAGTTCCGTCACGGTGGGCGCGCGGGCATCTTGGCCCAGCACCCGCTGCCGCACCGGCCCAAAGCCGACGAACGGCACGATATTGGTGCCGATCCCCGACGCCGCCAGCTTGCCGCTGTCCGCCGTAACGTCCGGCGTGCCGTTGCCGTCGACCCCGATCATCACCGTGCTGACCCCCTGATACAGCCACGCCGCATTGACGCGCACCGCCGGGTCGGGCGAGCGCAGGAAGCTGTCGGCGTGGGTGTGCGGATCGATGAAGCCGGGCGCGACGATCATCCCCTTGGCGTCGATCACCCGCTGTGCCGCCGTGCGGCCGACGCGGCCAACAGCTACGATCCGGTCGCCGCGGATCGCGACATCGCCAACGAACGGCTTGCCGGTGCTGCCGTCATAAATCGTCCCGCCGCGGATGATGACATCGATCGGCGTGTCTGTCCGCGCCACGGCGGTTACAACCCCGAACAGCGCCGCCCCGGCCGTTAGCGCGGCAATGGTCCGGCGCACCGGGAAAGAAACGGGCGATGGCATCGGCATGATCCTTTTGAGCGCGCTGGCGGACGGAAGCTCCCGCCCGCCGCCGACAGACTTTTCATGGCGGGCAGGATGTCCCGAACCCACCGCCCGCGTCCAGAGGGGGGAGTTGCAGCCCCTATAACCCGATGGCATAAGGCGGAGCTTCATCGCGCGCCCGCGCCGAAACCCGCAGCCTGGAACGACACCGAATGAACCTGCGCCAGATCGAAATTTTTCATGCGGTGTTTCTGCACGGCACGGTCAGCGCCGCGGCACGCTCGCTCAACGTGTCGCAGCCGTCGGTGACGAAGGTGCTGCGACACGCCGAACGATCGATCGGGCTGACCCTGTTCGAACGATCGAAGGGGCGGCTGATCCCGACGCAGGACGCCCACACGCTTTTTGCCGAGGTATCCGACATTCAGGACCGGGTGCGCTCGCTGCGCCAGGCGTGCCAGAATTTGCGCCACGGACGCGGCGGGCTGCTGCGCATCTCGGCGCTTCCTTCGTTGGGCCTCGGCGCGATCCCCGATGCCGTCGCGCGCTTTCTGGCTGACCATGAAGATATCATGTTTGACCTTCAGACGCTCCACCACGACGAAATGGTGCGCAAGCTGTACGAACATGAAACCGACATCGCGATCAGTTTCGAAGTGCCGCTTTCCGCTCCCGTTGCGCATCAGGTGATCGGCGAGGGCGAGTTGGTAGTGATCTACCGCGAACAGGATATGCCCGCCGCGCCGCCGCGGCTCCATCTCGACGAACTGCGCGGGCAGAAATTCATCAGCCCGGTGCAGGGCGGCCCGATCGGCCGGATGCTGTCGAGCGAGCTCAGCCGGCTCGAGGTCGAACTCGACGAAGTGGTGTCGGCGCGCACCTATTATGTCGCGGCGGCGCTCGTCAGCGCCGGGGTCGGCATGGCGATCGTCGACAATTTCACCGCCCACGCCGCGCTGCCCCCCGGCCTCGCGAGTCGGCCGCTGCAACCCGCGATCACCTTCGACATCAACGCGGTCTATTTGCAGAACCGCCCGCTGTCGCGAACCGCCGCCGATTTCCTGTCGGTGCTCGCCACCGTCATTGAAGGACTATAGCGCCGGGCTATAGGATATGAGGCGCTGGATATTGGGGCGGTGCGGTGGGGCGGGCTAAGATCGCGGCCTTCATCGTCCCGCAGGTTGACCCGAGCCATGATCGCTACCCCCTATCTTCTCTACCTTGGTCATTCGAGCGACCCCGCCGATATCAAGACCTCGCGCGGCCTTGCGGTGTTCCGCCCCGACATCTGCATCGGTGAATATCGCCACGACGATTGCCCGCTGACGCTCGATCTGCCGCGCATGGACTTCGCCGCGGCCCATGCTGCGGGCGCCCGGACTTTGGTGTTGGGTATTGCCAATGCGGGCGGCAAGCTGGGCGAGCAGCTGATCCTCGATGCGCTGGCGGCGATGGACGTCGGGCTCGACATCGCGTCGGGGCTGCACCACCGGCTGAACGCCGAACCGCGGCTGGTCGCGGCCGCGGCGCGGCTGGGCCGCCAGCTCCACGACGTGCGCGACCCGCGGCCCGACATCCCGATCGGCAATGGAAAGAAGCGCGCGGGCAAGCGGCTGCTGACCGTCGGCACCGATTGTTCGGTGGGCAAGATGTACACGACGCTGTGCCTCGCGAGCGCGCTCGAAAAGCGCGGCGTCGCCGCCGATTTCCGCGCGACCGGCCAGACCGGCATCCTGATCGCAGGCGACGGCGTTCCCCTCGACGCCGTGGTCGCCGATTTCATCTCGGGCGCGATCGAACAGATTTCGCCCGCCCGCGGCGACGATGGCTGGGACCTGATCGAAGGTCAGGGTTCGCTCTATCACCCCTCGTTCGCGGGGGTATCGACCGGGCTGCTGCACGGCGCGCAGCCCGACGCGCTGGTGCTCTGTCACGACCCGGTGCGCCCGCATATGCGCGGCCTGCCGCATTATCCGCTACCCGGTATCGCCGACACGCTGGAGGCCAATCTGCGTGTCGCGCGGCTGACCAACGCCGATGTCCGGGTGGTCGGGATCGCGCTCAACACGTCGGCGATGGCCGAGGAAGAGGCGCGCGCGCTGTGCGCAGCGACCGAGGCCGAATTCGGCCTGCCGACCAGCGATCCCTATCGCTTCGGGGTCGAGGCCATCCTCGACCGGCTGCTCGGCGTTGCCGCTGGCCCCGCCGCCGTCGCCGCAACCGCCTGATCTTGTCGGCCATGCCCCGCACCCTGACCGTCTTTGCCGAGACGTTTAAGCTGCACGCCCCCTTTCGCATCTCGCGCGGGGTCAAGACCGCCGCCGAGGTCGTCACGGTCACCATCGGCCATAACGGTCTGACCGGGCGCGGCGAAGGCGTCCCGTATCCGCGTTATGGCGAGAGCGTTGAGAGCGCGATCGCGGCGATCGAAAGCCTGCGCGGCGCGATCGAGCAGGGGCTGGACCGGCAGGCGCTGCTCCAGCTGATGCCCGCCAGCGCCGCGCGCAACGCGATCGACTGCGCGCTCTGGGATCTCGAATTGCAACTGGCGGGCAGCGATCTGGCCACGGCGCTCAATCTCGATCACCCGCTGCGCCCGATTGTCACCGCGATGACGATCAGTCTCGACACCTCCGAAAATATGGCAGCAGCAGCTGCTGCGCTCGCCGATGCGCCATTGTTGAAGGTCAAGGTCGACCGCAGCGACCCCGCCACGCTGCTTGCCGCCGTCCGCGCCGCGGCCCCGAAACCGAAGATGATCGTCGACCCCAACGAAAGCTGGACAATCGACGAGGTTCGCAGCCTGCAAGGGCTGATGACCGACCTGCGGATCGACCTGCTCGAACAGCCGCTGTCTGCCGATGCCGACGGCGATCTGATCGGTTTCCGCTCGGCGATTCCGATCGCCGCCGATGAATCGGTGCATGTCGCCGCGGATCTCGACGCCTTGCCCGATGGCTATGGGGTCGTGAATATCAAGCTCGACAAGACCGGCGGGCTAACCGCGGCGCTGGAGCTGGCTGACGCGGCGCGGGCGCGCGGGCTGGGCGTGATGACCGGCTGCATGATCTGCTCGTCGCTGTCGATCGCCCCCGCTTGGGCGATTGCCGCAAACAGTGCCTTCGCCGACCTTGACGGACCGCTCTGGCTTGCCGAGGATCGCGCCGGCGGGGTCAGCGGCGCAATGGGCGTGCTGTCGTCGCCGCAGCCCGGTTTTTGGGGCGGGATTTGACACGAACGGGGCAACAGGGCCGATGACAGTTTTTCTTCGCGGCTGGTTTGCAATTCCGCTGTGGCAGCGCGTCTTGGGGGCCATGGTGATCGGTGTGCTGCTCGGCCTGTTCTGGCCCGCGGCGGCATCCGCCATCGCCATCATCGGCGAATTGTTCGTGCGGCTGATCCGGATGCTGGTCGTCCCGATCGTGTTTATCAGCATCGCGTCGGGGGTCACCGCGCTCGCTGATCCGCGCAAGCTGGGGTCGGTCGGGGCGCGCACCGTCGGGCTGTTCGCCTTCACCACCCTCTGCGCCGTGTCGATCGGGATCATCGTCGGTCTGCTCATCGAACCCGGACAGGGCGCCGCGCTGGGCGGTGCCACGCCGCACGCGCTGGGCGAGCCCAAGTCGCTCCACGACCAACTCGTCGGCATCGTGCCGATCAACATCGTCCAGGCGCTGGTCGACGGCGACATGCTGGCGATCATCTTTTTCTCGATCCTGCTCGGCTTCGGCGTGATCCTGGCGGGCGAGCAGGGACGCCCGATGGCCGACCTGCTGCAATCGGCGGGACAGGTGCTGTTCCATCTGGTACGCATCGTCATGGAGATCACCCCGTTCGGCGTCCTCGCGCTGATCGCCAAGGCGGTCGCCGACAATGGCGTCGCGGTGTTCGCCAACATCGGCTGGCTGGCGATTGCGGTCGCGGCGGGGGTGATCCTCCAGATCCTGCTCGTCCACGTCCCGCTTCTCGCCTTCGTCGTGCGCCGGTCTGTGCTGGGCTTCTATCGCACGATCGTCGATGCACTCGCGGTCGCTTTCTCAACCGCTTCGTCGGCGGCGACGCTGCCCGTCGCGCTGCGCATCGCGCTCGACGATCTGCACATCGCCCCCGGCGTCGCCAAGACCGTGCTGCCGATCGGCGCCAGCATCGGCAAGGACGGCACCGCAATGTATGTCGGGCTGCTCAGCATTTTTGCGCTGCAAGCCGTCGGTATCGAGCCCGACCTGTCGATGCTCGCGATCGTCCTGCTCACCGGCGCGCTCGCGGCGTTCGGCACCGCGCCGATCCCGTCGGCGTCGCTATTCATGCTCGCCGCGGTGTTGTCGGCGGTCGGAGTGACCCCCGAACAGACCGCGCTGGTGGTCGGTTTCGTGCTGCCCTTTGATCGCTTGCTCGACATGACCCGCACGGTGGCCAGCGCCAGCGCCAACCTGAGTGTCACCAGCGTCGTTGCGTGCTGGGAAAAGGCGATCGAGCCCGAGGCGGGCAAGTGACCGCGGCGGCGCTGAATGCCGACGCCGCGGCGGCGGCGTTCGCGAGCGATCGTGACGCCAGATCGGCGCAGCGCCGCGCCCGCATCCTCTATCTGATGCTCGGCTTTTCCGCCGGGCTGCCCTTTTACATGTTTTCGACCGTGCTGGCGGTGCGGCTGACCGATCATGGCGTTGCGCTGGCGATCATCGGCTTTTTCGCCTGGGTGCAGTTGCTGCCGACCTTCAAATTCCTGTGGGCGCCCTTGCTCGACCGCTACGCGGTGCCGGGCTTTACCCGTTTCTGGGGCAAAAGGCGCGGCTGGATCATGCTGTCGCAACTCGGCATCGTCGCCGCGATGCTGGCGATGGCGTTCACGTCGGCTGACGATAGCCTGGCACTGACCGCCCTGTTCGCGGTGCTGCTTGCCTTCTGGACGACGACGCTGGAAGTCGCCGCCGACGCATGGCGAGTCGAGCTGGGGCCGACGCCGGAATTGCAGGGGCCGCTCGCGGCGGCGAATCTGTGGGGTTATCGCACCGCGATGGTCGCGGCGGGCAGCGGGGCGCTGCTGTTCGCCGACGTCGGTGGCAGCGTGGCGCCGACCCTGCAATCCTTGGGAATCGCACCCGGCTGGACCGCCGCCTATCTATTGATTGCGGTCGGGGCGTTCGTGCCGCTGCCGATCCTTGCGGCGCTGCCGCCCGAACGGCGCCGCGAGCGCGGTCGCTTGGCTGCGTTGGGGGGCGGATTGGTGACGAGCGCTGCGATCCTCGTCGCGCTGGCGGCTCTGGTCGCGGCGGTTGGATGGCTGCTGCTCGGCGCGGCTGCGGAGATCGGCATCAGCGCCAAGACGAACGTCACCCCTTGGGTGCTCGGCATTGCGATGCTGCCGTTTGTGGCGATGGCCGCGATGCTGCCGCGCATCCGCAAAGCCGCGCCGGACTCTTCGCTGCGTGCCTCGGCGGCAATCGGCCCCTATGTCGACTTCTTCTGGCGCTATGGCGGTTTCGCCATCGCGTTGATGGCCTTTGTGTCGATATACCGCATGGGTGACGTGCTGGCGCTCAACCTGTCGAAGCCGATGATCCTGGGGATCGGCTATACCAAGACCGAAATTGGCTGGGCGGACGGCGTGGTGGCCTTGGCGGCCAGCATCGTCGGCGTGGGTCTGGGCGGATGGATGACGACGCGCTGGCGGTTCGGCATCACCCTGACGATCGGGGCATTGTTTGCCGCATTCGGAAATTTCGGTTTCGTCTGGCTCGCGCACCAGCCGCATGATCAGAACCTGCTCTATATCGCGACCGCCGCCGACCAGTTCGGCAACGGCATGGCGGGCGCCATCTTTGTCGTTTATCTGTCGATGCTTGTGAATCCGCGCTATCCCGGCGCACAATATGCGTTTCTATCGGGTTTTGCCTTCCTTTTGCCGCGGCTGCTGGCGGGGGCGGGCGGCACCGTGGTCGGGCAGCTCGATGAAGCGGGATATAATGGCTTTGAGCTGTTCTTCCTGGCTTCGGGCGTGATCAGCCTGGCGGCGATCCTGTTCCTGCCGCTGATCGGGCGGGCCAAGCCGCGCGCGGACGACCGGCCATGATCGATGCCGCCTTTGCGCCGGTGGCGGCAGCGGTCGAGGCTGGGCGGATTCCCGGCGCGGCGCTTGGCATCGTTTCGGCCGATGGCGAGAGCGCAGTGCGGTTCGCGGGCATGGCGGCGCTTGTTCCAAACCCCGAGCCGCTAACCCGTGAGCATTGGTTCGACCTCGCTTCGCTGAGCAAGGTGATCGCGACGACGACGATGATCCTGACGCTCGCCGACCAAGGCCGCCTCGACCTTGATCGCACGCTCACCGATGCGATCCCTGACCTGCGCCAATATGACGTCGCGAACGCCGCCGAGCGCCGCCTGACCTTCCGCGATTGCCTGATGCACCGCACCTTCCTGCCCGCGGTCGAGCCGATCTATACCTATGGCGACGACCCGGCGCGGTTGCGCGCGTTCGTGCTGCAACGCGAATGGCGGCACGGGCCGCCGGTCTATTCGGACATCAATTTCATCCTGCTCGGCATCGCGATCGAGCGGCTGACCGGGGCGGAGCTGTCGGACTGGCCGCTGGGCGAAGGGCTGAGCTTCGGTCCGCCGCCCGGCCCGGCGGTTGCGACCGAATTTTGCCACTGGCGCGGACGGGTCTTGCGCGGCGAGATCCACGACGAAAACGCCTATGCGCTCGGCGGCGTGGCCGGTCATGCCGGGCTGTTCGGCACTATCGACGGAGTGCTGGGTTTCGCCCAGACGATGCTCGATGGATCGATGCTGTCGCCCACGATGATGGCAGAGGTGAAGAACGCAAACGAGGCGCATCGCACCTGCGGCTGGGAACGCGCCTTTACCGGATGGCACGGCGGCGACGCCTGCTCGGTGGACACCATCGGCCATACCGGCTTCACCGGCACCGGCCTGTGGATCGATTTCGAGCGCGGCCTTGGCTGGGCGCTCCTCACCAACCGGGTCCACCCGACCCGCCACTTCGACAGCGGCATCGCCGCGCTACGCCCCGCCGTCGGCGACCAGCTTATCGCCGCATGGGATGCTCAGGAGAGACCATGAAAGCCGCGCTCAAACCCTTCGCCCCGATCCTTGCTCTGGCGCTACTCTGTGCACCCGTCCACGCGCGCACACCCGCCGATCCCGCGCCCGCGCCGCTTATGACCACGGTCGAACAGACGCTGGCCGCCGCTCCGGCGGGATCGCGGTTTGGATTGCTGGTCACGACGCTGGAGGGCGATGTGCTGCTGTCGATCGACCCCGACCAGCGCTTCATCCCGGCGTCGAACACCAAGATGTTCACGACCGCGATCGGCTATGCCCAGCTGCCTTTGCTTCAGCAGACCGCCAAAGGCACCGGGGTGCGGCTCGAAACCGGCGCTGGCGGCGCGACCGACGTCATCCTCCACGGCCGCGGCGATCCGTTGCTGTCGAGCGCCGACGACTGCAAGACCGACTGCCTGCAAAACCTCGCCGATGCGGTGGCGGCGAAGACGCGCCGCGTCCGCAACATCGTCGGCGACGACAGCTGGCTGCCCGACGAGCGCTGGAGCCCGGGGATGAGCTGGAACAATATCGTCTCGCGCTACGGCACTGGCAACTCGGCGTTGACGCTTGATGACAATGAGCTGGTGGTGAAGCTGGCGCCGGGCGCGGTGGGCGCCGCGCCGACGATCCAGACTTCCGGTTATTACGCCATCGAAAATCGCATAACGACCGTCGCGGGCAAGGACGAAAAGATCGAAGCCGATCGCATGCCGAACAGCCGCGTGATCCGCCTGACCGGCACGGTCGGCGCCACCGCCGCGCCGCTGACGCTGCGCTATGGCATCGACGATCCCGCGCATTATGCCGCGTGGCGCCTCGGCGAATTGCTGAAAGCGCGCGGGGTGAAGGTCGATGGTGCGGTTGAAGTCCGCCACCGCCCGCTGACCGCCGCTGATGATCCGAAGCTCCGCAAGGACGCGCCGGTCGCGCTGCCGACCGAGCCCGCAATGCTTGCCGAACTGCCCGCGCCGCCGCTCGCTGAAAATATGGTGCGGATCAACAAGGAGAGCCAGAACCTCCATAGCGAACTGATGCTGCGCCGCGTCGCGCGGCATGCGGGTAGCGGGTCGATCGCCGATGGACAGGCGGTGATGCGGCAGGTG
The DNA here is from genome assembly GCF_031457495.1 of Sphingopyxis sp. BE259. Lineage (NCBI taxonomy): Bacteria > Pseudomonadati > Pseudomonadota > Alphaproteobacteria > Sphingomonadales > Sphingopyxidaceae > Sphingopyxis > Sphingopyxis sp. BE259. Next base: position 3,388,684 of record NZ_JAVDWM010000001.1, on the reverse strand, counting down.
ATGACCGCGGCGGGGGTGCCCGACACCGGCTATCACTTCGCCGACGGGTCGGGGATGTCGAGCTACAACCGCATCACGCCTCGCGCCGCGGTCGGCCTGCTTAGCTGGATCGCGTGCCAGCCGTGGGGGATGGACTGGCGGGCGACGCTGCCGATCGCCGGGCGCGACGGCACGTTGCAGAACCGCTTCAAAGGGACGATCCTCGAAGGCAAATTATTCGCCAAGACCGGATCGCTCAATGCGTCGCGCGCGCTGTCGGGGTATCTGACGACGCGCAGCGGGCGGACATTGATCTTTTCGGTGCTGGCCAATGATATGCCCGAGGGAACCGACAGTCAGGCCACCGCGGCGGTCGACCGCGCGCTGGTGGCGATTGCGGAGGGGCTTTAGGATTAACCACCGCCGTTCGTCCTGAGGAGCCATTGAGCTTGTCGAAATGGCGTCTCGAAGGACAGCTGCGTCAGCATCCTTCGAGACGGGTCCCTTCGACTGCCTTGCAGGCGCTCAGGACAGGCTTCGGCTTCGCTCAGCCCCTCTTCAGGACGAACGGGGTTGTGTTCAGCCCCCCGCAGGCGCCAGCACCAACCGCTCCACCGCGTGCCGATCCACCGCCGCCTTGCTGAACCAGAGCGGCTGCATCGCCCCCGCCAGCCACTTGGGATAAAAGTCGCGGTAGCGCGGCGACCTTGGATCGGCGGACTGCCCGGGCAGCAACAGGAAGCGGCTGTTATCCCACGCACCGACGTCGGCGACGAACAAATAGCTGGCGCCGTGCGACACGTTGAAGCCGCGCCGCGAATTAAAGCCGCGCGCCATCGGCGTGGTGCCGTCGCCGCCCGAGCGGCCACCATCGATCTTCGGGAAAGCCGCTGCGATTGCCGGAATCGACGACGCCAGCGGATGCGCGACCGTCACCCGGTGCAGATCGCCCCACTGCCATTTGGCCGGATCGGCACCGCCCAACTCGATCGCCTTTGCCCATCCCGCCACCAGCGCGCGGTCGATCATCGCGTCGCGCGCGCTGACAGGATCGTCGCCCAGTCGCTTGTCGGGTGATGCCAGGATACGCAGCATCTCCGACAGATTGACCGTCGGGATCAAATCTTTCGCCGCCGCCGGGACGACCCGGTCGCGGAAGTCTGCTGACAGCGCAACCATCACCATCTCGAACAGCAGCGCCGCATCGCTATCGACCTCGATCCCGCAATTCCAGCGTCGCAGCATCGCCGCGGCGGGCGCCGCTTCGGTCGATGTTGTCGCAGGAAGCAGCCTCAGCAGCGCCCGCGCGGGGAGCGACTGGACATCGTGCTGCAATGCGATGCTGTCGGCGATCCGGTGCTTGGGCTGGCTGCGCAGCACTTCGGCGCAGCGATCGTAGCGATAGGGGTCGCTCCAGTTGAAGCTGATGATCCGCTCGCGATAGGGATAGCCCGCCGGCAGGTTCATCTGGTTCGCTGACGCGAACCAGCCTTCGGGCGGGTTATAGACGTGCGGCATATCCTTGACCGGGAGCAGCCCGGTCCAGTCATAATCGCCATTGCCGGGCGCGGGCAGCAGCCCGTCGTGCTTCGGACGCCGCGGGGTGAAGCCGATCGTCTGCCACCCCGTATTGCCGTCGATGTCGGCATAATGGAGGTTGGTCGGAGACACGTGCAGCTTGAACGCCGCTTGCAGCGACGCCCAATCGGTCGCCAGATTGATCGCGATGATCGCGAATTTCATATTGGCGCCCGGCAGCATAGTGACGGTGGCAAAGGCGATCGCGCGCTGCCGCGCCGCATCCTGCGATACGATCGGGCGGCCATCGGCATAGCGCAGGGTGACGCGCTCGGGCGGCGCGCCCTTGACCGCGATCTCGTCCTCGAAAATCTCGAACGTGCGCCATTTGTCCTTGTGCCAATATTGGTTCGGATCTTCGGGGTTGGTGCGCAGGACGAACAGGTCGGTCTGGTCGATGTGGAAATTGGTGCGCCCGAACGCAAAGCGATCGGTATGCCCTTGCATGATCCCCGGCAGCCCCGGCCCGCCCGCGCCGATGACGTCGAGCCCCGGCGCGGTCATATGCACCATATGCCGCGGGCTGGCGCCGCCGATGCCGAGGTGCGGGTCGTTGGCCAGGATTGGCCGCCCGGTCGCGCTGCGCGAGGGCGAAATGGTCCACGCATTGCTGCCCAGTGCATAGCGATCGGTGCTGCGCTGCTCGGGATCGAGCGAGGCTTCCTGAATAGCGTCGAACGGCACCGGGCGCGCGGCGGGGTCGAGAACGCCCAGATCGGCTTCGCTGACCGCGGCGGTGTCGAGCCCGTCGGGGACGGTGAACGACCAAGCTGGGCGAAGCGGCGCGAACAGCTGTTCGGCATCGAGCAGGCCGCGGGTGTGGAGCTGGGCGCGGCGGACCTCGTCGTCGGCGTCACCCATCCCGATGCCGCGCCCGCGCACCAGATCGCGCACGTCCCAGCGCAGCGGGTTGATCCCCAAAATGCCATATTCCAGCGGCAGCGCTGCGGGATCGCCCGCCAACTCGTCGATCCGCGCATTGACCCCGGCGACATAGCCCCGCGCGCAATCGAGCACGTCGGGCGGCAGCGCCGCCAGTTCGGCCTCGATATCGCCGCGATAATGGAACAGCCGCGCCGCGCGGTCGGCGGCGACGAAGCGCGGGCCAAAGGCTTCGGCCATCCGCCCCATCTCGCGGCGGCGCTCCATGTCGATCTGGAACAACCGGTCGCGCGCGACCAGATAGCCCTGCCCGAAAAAGGCATCGTGCTTGGACGCCGCACGCACATGCGGAACGCCCAGGTCATCCTCGATGATCTCGACCGCCGCCCGGGCGCCCGCGATGTTGGCGGTGCGCGTCCCGCGCTTCGTCCGAGGTTTCGCGAGAAGGCCTCCGGGCATCGCGACAAGCGCAGCCGAAGCCAAAAGAAACGCGCGGCGCTGGATCAACAAAACTTCCCCGAACCTGACCATCGATGACGAACGACGAGCCTATCGCAGCCTGGCGCCGCTTTCCCATAGCAAGCGGACCGCCCCCTATAACTGCAAGCTATCCGCGGCGGAGCGATGCGACCGCAGTGCCATGCACTGCGGCTATAGGTCCATATCGTCAGGGTCAGCGCGAAGCGGTTGACCGCCCGTAACCACCCTGTAACCTTCGCGTCACGGACCCGGCTGTCCCCGCGCCACGAGCACGGCGATGGCCGGATCAGGACGAAGGATTTCATAAAATATAAGCAGGCGGTGCCACGAGCCCGCCGCGCGGTCAGGCGGGACAAAGCGGGGCTAGCCAAACCGGAGCATCGGCACCGGAACACGCATCGAACGATGCGCGGCTTGGCCCTTGGGTAACATAAGGGGACGGTTAACATGCGTGATCTTGGACGAATTCGGCGGTCGCTAGGTGGCAAAAGCGGTTTTGGCGCGGCAATGACGGCTTTGGCCCTTGTTCATAGCGCTCCGGCGCTGGCGCAGGAGGCGGCGACGTCCGTCGAGGCTGCCGACGCCGATCAGATCATCGTGACCGGATCGCGCATCGTCCGCGACGGGTTCCAGGCGCCGACCCCGCTCACGGTGCTGAGCCAAGAGGACATTGAGGGCCAGTCGCCGACCAACAATCTGGCCGATTTCGTCAATCAGGTTCCGGCGCTTGCTGGTAGCACCCGCCCCTCCAACTCGCGACTTGCCATTAGTTCGGGCCTTGCCGGCGTCAACACCATGAACCTTCGCAATCTCGGCGAAGTACGGACGCTGGTACTGCTCGACGGTCGCCGGTCGGTCGGCTCGACCATCACCGGACTTGTCGACGTCAATACCTTCCCCCAGTCGCTGGTGAAAAGCGTCGAGATCGCCACCGGCGGCGCATCGGCAGCCTATGGCTCGGACGCGGTCGCCGGCGTCGTAAACTATGTGCTCGACAAGACGTATGAGGGGCTGAAGCTCGACGCCGATATCGGCATTACCGACGAAGGCGATGGCTTTAACTACAGTTTCTCCGGCGCGGCAGGCAAATCTTTCGCGGGCGGGCGGGGGCATATCCTGCTTGCAGGCGAATATGCGCATCGTGACGGCATCTTTGAGGTAGATCGCGAGTGGAACCAGCGCGGCTATCGCACCCTGTCCAACCCTAACTACACCCCGACCAATGGCCAGCCGCAAAGCCTGGTCGTTTTTGGCGCGGGCACGTGGAACACAACGCCCGGCAGCATCATCCGTTCGCAGGTCGGCGGCGGGAATAGTCTTCGCGCCATATATTTCGATCAGGGCGGGGTAGCGAAGCAATATCAATTCGGTACGCTTACCGACAGCTCGCAAACGGTGGGTGGCGACTGGGAGATAAATGACACGTCGCGCCGCATCGGCCTTGATGCGACGGACGATCGCCGCGGCATTTTCGGTCGGTTGAGTTTTGAGGTGGCCGACGGGATCACGCTGTTTGGCGAAGCATCCTATAATTGGAACAAGACGCTGTTCAATTCGGGGCCGCAGGCGGCAACCTTTACGCTGCGTTCGGATAACGCCTATCTGATCCAGTCGCTCGGTGCCGCTCGTTTGGCGGGTGTGACGTCGGTGACGCTTGGCACATCAGCCGCTGATCTGCCTTTCCGCAAGAACAACAGCACGCGCGAGGTGCAGCGCTATGCCGTCGGCGCAAATGGTGATTTCGAAATGTTCGGCAACAAGGCCGTGTGGGACGCCTATGTCCAATATGGGCAAACCGACGCACACGAGCAAATCCGTGACATCATGAACAATGCCCGCATGACCGACGCCACCGACGCCGTTTTCGCGCCGGCCGGTAATGCGCTGGGCGTTCCCGCGGGCACGATCGTCTGCCGTTCGTCACTGACCGCGCCCACCAACGGCTGCATTCCGCTCAACCGGCTCGGCGTCGGCGTCGCAAATCCGGCCGCGGTCGCAAGTGTGCTCGGCGATCCTTATCGCGACCAGAAGTTCAAGCAGACGGTCGCTGGCGTCAACTTGTCGGTAACGCCGTTCGCCACCTGGGCGGGCGATGTCAGCGTTGCGATTGGCGGCGAGTATCGCAAGGAAGAAGTATCGGGCTTTGTGCCGACTGAATTCCAGTCGGGTTGGTCGGTTGGCAATTTTCGTCCAACCTTCGGAAGCTACAATGTCAAGGAAGCCTATCTGGAAACCGTTGTTCCGCTCGGTTTGGGCGCCGAGTTCAACGGCGCGGTGCGAGCGACTGACTATTCGACTTCGGGCTATGTGACGACTTGGAAAGCAGGCCTGACTTGGCAACCGATCGATGACATCCGTCTGCGCGGCACCTTGTCCCGTGACATTCGCGCGCCGAACCTCAACGAGCTTTTCCAATCGGGGACCTCGCGCACCAACACCTTCACCACTAACGCGGCGCTCGTGGGCCCCACTTATGCCGGGAAGAATTTCCAGGAAATCACGCGCGGTAACCTGAATCTTGACCCGGAGAAGGCCGACTCGCTCAGCATCGGTGCTGTCGTTCAGCCGCGGTTTGTGCCCGGCCTTTCCTTTTCGATCGATTATTTCCGCATCAATGTAAAGGACGCGATCGCGCAGTTCTTTTCCGACGACATTGCACGGCGCTGTTTTGAAGGGCGCCAGGATTTCTGCGCGGCCATCGTCCCCGATACCAGCGGGGCCCGCGATTTTGTCGTGTCCGCCAGCCCCTTCAACTTTGCCCGGATAAAGGTGCGCGGTATCGATTATGAAGCGAGCTATCGGCTGCCGATCGGTAGTGAGAGCAGTCTGTCCTTGCGCGGTACGGCGACGAACTATCTCGAAAATCTGGTCGATAACGGTGTGTCGGTCCCGGTCGATTCGGTGGGCCAGAACAGCGGCCAGACCAGCGGCACGCCCGACTGGATCTTCCGTCTGTCGGCGACCTTCGACACGCCGGATTACTCCATCGCGGCGGTCGGCCGCGGCGTCAGTTCGGGAACCTACAGCAACACCTATGTCGTCTGTACAACGGCCTGCCCGACCAGCACGGCGCTGGCCCCGACGATCGACAACAACGACGTCGATGGCACCTTCTACACCGACCTCAACTTCACTGCGAAGATCAAGGTTGGCGAGTCTGATGGGCAATTTTTCCTCAACGTCACCAACCTGTTCGACAAAGATCCGATTCTGCTGCCGGAAACCGGCCTGTCGGCCAACTCGACCTTCAGCGACCTGCTCGGTCGCAGTTTCCGCGTCGGCGTCCGTTTCAAGACGCGCTGAGGCAACGCGAGTGAGCAAAAAAAAGGGAGGGCCATGACGGCTCTCCCTTTTTTTTGTCCGGGCGGCCAGCGAGCGCATCCCCGGCGCCGCGCCGCGCGCTACTGGACATTCAGCCACACTTCACTTATATACCAGACGTTATGGAAATCGAAGCCCCCCTGGCCCCCAAAGGTCGGCCGCGTGAGTTTTGCGTCGATGCTGCGCTTGCTGCGGCGCTGCGCGTGTTCTGGTCGAAAGGCTATGAGGGCGCGTCGATGGCCGACCTCACCGATGCGATGGGAATTACCAAGCCCAGCCTTTACGCCGCGTTCGGCAACAAGGAGGCGCTGTTTAACAAGGCGCTCGACCTGTATGAGCGCGAAAAGGCCGATTATATGCGCGCCGCGCTTGAGGCGCCGACCGCGCGCGGGGTCGCCGAACGGCTGATGTATGGCGCGCTCGATATGTACACTTGCCCTGACAATCCAAACGGATGTCTGGGCGTGATCAGTTCGGTGGCCTGCGGTGCCGAGGCCGAATGCATCCGCGACGCGGTGGTCGAACGCGGCGCCGCGGCCAAGCGAGCGATGCTCGATCGCTTTGCGCGCGCCAAGGCCGAGGGTGATTTTCCTGCCGATACCGACCCCGATGGACTGGCGCAGTTCCTGATTGCCGTGAACCAGGGCATGGCGGTGCAGGCGGGTTCGGGCGCATCGCGTGCCGAGTTGGAACGGTTGGTCGAAACCAGCCTGAAGCTGTGGCCGGGGCGCTAGTAGAAAAATTTTACCGACCGGTACAGAATGCGCTTGACGCAGCGCAACAAGACTTATATACCACCCAGTATACAAAGAGTGGCTCTCCCCCGAGACCGGCCGCCGCGTGGCAAAGATCATGCGGCGGTCGGATTCACTATCCAGATATAATTATCCCGGGAGCGGGTCCTGTTCCGGTCGGGCGTCCGTCGACGCTCGCCCGCAAGATATAACAGGGAGCCGACGTGCGCATCAGCGATGTGCGCGATCGGAGGCGGTCGTCCTCTTCGCAGAGGGCCGTCTAGCAACATGAGCTGATTCAACACCGAACCGAAAGCAGGCGCTTTTGGGGCTGGGACCTTTGCGCCCTGCGCGCAGCCGAACCGACCAAAGAGAAGAGGGCATCCCATGACCGTCCACACCCCGATCGAAAAGCTCGACCCCGCCGATGCCAAGGTCAGTCGCGAACTGAAAACCCTCCTTCGTCCGGCGCGCGGTCGCCGTGCCGCGTGGATCGGCGCCTTTCTGGTGCTGATCGTCGGTGCCTGGTGGTTGCTCAGCGAGGGCGCGCCGCAAGCCGCCGCCGCGCCCGCGCCGGTGCTGACCGTCGCGGCGCCGATCGCGCGCGACGTTACCCTGTGGGATGAATATATCGGCCGCTTCGAGGCGTCCAAGGCGGTCGAGGTGCGGCCGCGCGTTTCGGGCGCGATCACCGCCATTCACTTCACCGATGGCCAGATCGTCCGCCAGGGCCAGCCGCTGTTCACCATCGACCCGCGCTCGTATCGCGCCGCACTCGCCGAAGCGCGCGCTTCGGCGGCCAGCGCGCGCAGTGATCTGGCGCTTGCGCGGCTCGAACTCGATCGCGCCGGACGGCTGGTCGAGGTCGAGGCGGTGTCGCAGAGCGAAATCGACCGGCTGCGCGCACGCGTCAATGCGGCCAGTGCGGCGCTGGCCGGGGCCGACGCCCGTATCGCGGCGCGGTCGCTCGACGTCGAATTTACCGTCGTCCGCGCGCCGATGAGCGGCCGTATTTCGGATCGTCAGATCGACGCAGGCAACCTCGTGTCGGCAGGCGACGCCGGCGGCACGTTGCTGACCACGATCAACGCGCTCGACCCCGTCTATTTCACTTTCCAGGGTTCGGAGGCGCTGTTCCTCAAGACCAAGCGCGAAGGCGGCGAAAAGGGTGCGACCGTGGAAGTCCGCTTGCAGGACGAAAGCGATTATCGCTGGAAGGGCCAGCTCGACTTCACCGACAATGGCCTTGATCCGCGTTCGGGCACGATCCGCGCCCGCGCCCGCTTCGATAATCCCCAGATGTTCCTGACCCCCGGCATGTTCGGCAATATGCGGCTGTCGACCGGCCAGACGAGCCGCGCGCTGCTGGTCCCGGCTGCGGCGGTGCAGACCGATCAGGCGCGCAAGATCGTCTATGTCGTCGGCAAGGACGGCATGGTTGCGGCGAAACCGGTCGAGATCGGTCCCGAAGTTGATGGTCTGCGCGTCATCCGTTCGGGCCTGACGCCGACCGATCAGGTCGTCATCACCGGATACCAGTTCGCCCGGCCCGGCACCAAGGCGGTGACCAAGGCCGGCAAGATCGCCGCTGCGGCGCCAAAGCAGGGCGTGGCGGCTTCGGTAGAACCGGTGTCGGCGCAGGCGACGTTTGCGAGGTAGCTTCTCCCCCCTCCCGCTTGCGGGAGGGGTCGGGGGTGGGCCAGCGACGTCGCAACGCCCACCCCGCTGTGACTAGCGAGCAAGCTCGCAAGTCTCGCTGCCCCTCCCGCAAGCAGGAGGGGTGACCAGAGTATTTTTCCAGACAGGGGCTATCCCATGCGCCTATCCCGCTTTTTCATCGACCGGCCAATCTTTGCCGCCGTGCTCGCTATCATCATCACCATCGTCGGTGCGGTCGCCTACATAGGCCTGCCGGTGTCGCAATATCCCGACATCGTCCCGCCGACGGTCACGGTGACCGCGGCCTATCCCGGCGCCTCCGCTGAAACCGTTGCCGATACGGTGGCGGCGCCGATCGAACAGGAAATCAACGGCGTCGACAACATGCTCTATATGAGCAGCCAGTCGACCGGCGACGGCGCGGTGACGATCACCGTGACCTTCAAGATCGGCACCGACCTTGATGCCGCGCAGGTGCTGGTGCAGAACCGCGTCGCGATCGCTACCCCGCGCTTGCCCGAAACGGTGCAGCGGCTGGGGGTGGTGACCCGCAAGACGTCGCCCGACTTTCTGATGGTCGTCAATCTGGTGTCGCCCGACAAGTCGCTCGATCGCGCCTATATCTCCAACTATGCGCTGACCCAGCTGCGCGATCGGCTCAGCCGTATCGATGGCGTGGGCGACGTCCGCCTGTTCGGGGCGCGCGATTATGCGATGCGGGTGTGGATCGACCCGGGCCGCGCCGCCGCGCTCGACCTGACTGCGGGCGAGATCGTCGCCGCGCTGCGCCGTGAGAATGTTCAGGTCGCCGCAGGCACCCTTGGCCAGCCGCCTTTTGCCAATGGGGGCGATTTTCAGCTCAATGTCGAAACCCAGGGCCGCCTGACCGACCCCAAGGATTTTGCGAACATCGTCATCCGCAGCGACGCCGATGGACGGCAGGTCCGCGTCTCGGATGTCGCTCGCGTCGAGCTGGGCGCGTCGGATTACAACAGCAACACCTATCTGTCGGGCGACCCGACCGTCATCATGGCGGTGTTCCAGCGCCCCGGATCGAATGCGCTCGCCGCCGCCGAAGCGGTCGAGGCCGAAATGGCATCCTCGTCGAAGAATTTCCCCAAGGGACTCGAATATCGGGTCATCTATAACCCCACCGAATTCATCGCCCAGTCGATCGACGCGGTGATGGAAACGCTGATCGAGGCGGTGTTCCTGGTGGTCATCGTCATTCTGGTGTTCCTGCAGAAATGGCGCGCCGCGATCATTCCGGTGCTGGCGATCCCGGTGTCGCTGATCGGGACATTCGTGGTGCTCGCGGCGTACGGTTACAGTCTCAACAACCTGTCGCTGTTCGGGCTGGTGCTGGCGATCGGCATCGTCGTCGATGACGCGATCGTCGTCGTCGAGAATGTCGAACGCAATCTGGAGCGCGGCATGTCGGCGCTCGAAGCCGCGCGCACGTCGATGGACGAGGTGTCGGGGGCGCTGGTCGCGATCGTGCTTGTGCTGTGCGCGGTGTTCGTGCCGACCTTGTTCCTCACGGGGCTGTCGGGCGCCTTCTATCAGCAGTTCGCAGTGACGATTTCGACCGCAACGATCATCTCGCTGGTCCTGTCGCTCACCCTGTCGCCCGCGCTCGCGGCGATCCTGCTCAAGCCGCACGCGGCGCCGCAGAACGAGGGCCGCGGGATGCGGCTGGTGCGCCGGGCTGGCGACAGCTTCAACCGCAGTTTCGAGCGGATGAGCGATAGTTATGCGCGGCTCACCGACCGGCTGGTGCGCGCGCCGAAGAAGATGATGGTCAGCTATGCCGGGCTGATCGCCGCGACCGCGGCACTGTTCTGGGCGACCCCGACCGGCTTCATCCCGGCGCAGGATCAGGGCTACTTCCTCGTCGTCGCCAAACTGCCCGCGGGGGCTTCTGTCGAACGCACCGATGCGGTACTGAAAAAGGTCGCGGGCCGCGTGCTGCCGGTCGAGGGGGTGCTCGGCTCGGTGATGCTCGCGGGCTTCGACGGCCCGTCGCAAACGCTCGCCCCGAACTCGGCCGCTGCGTACTTCCCGCTCAAATCCTTCGAGGAGCGCGCGAAGCTCGGCGTCAAGCTGGACGACATCATCAACCAGGCGCGCGCCAACACCGCGGATATTACCGAGGCGCAGATCGTCATCATCCCGCCGCCGCTGATCCAGGGGATCGGCTCGGCGGGTGGTTACCGCATGATCGTCCAGGATCGCGGCGGCAACGGTGCTGCCGCACTTGCCAACGAAACGAACAATCTGATCGGCAAGGCCAACCAGACTCCGGGGCTTGCGAACGTCTTCACCTTCTTCGATGCGACGAACCCGCGGATCTTTGCCGACATCGACCGGGCCAAAGCGAACATGCTCGGCGTCCCCCCCGAACGTGTTTTCGAAGCACTCCAGGTCTATCTCGGCTCGGCCTTCGTCAACGATTTCAACCTGCTCGGCCGCACATACCGCGTCACCGCACAGGCCGACGCGCCTTACCGCCAGACCGTCGCCGACATCGCGAACCTGCAAACGCGGTCGAACAGCGGCGCGATGGTGCCGATCGGATCGGTCGCCAATTTCGAGGATCGCACCGGGCCGTATCGCGTCACGCGCTACAATCTGTTCCCCGCGGTCGAGATCGACGGCGATACCGCTCCGGGCGCATCGTCGGGCGCGGCGCTGACGACGATGGAAAAGCTGGCGGCGGATACTTTGCCTGCGGGCTACGGCACCGAATGGACGGGCATCGCTTTCCAGCAAAAGGCGGCGGCGAACACCGCGGGGATCGTCTTCGCGCTTGCAGTGGTTTTCGTCTTCCTCGTGCTCGCGGCGCAATATGAAAGCCTGATGCTGCCGCTGGCGATCATCTTCATCGTGCCGATGTGCCTGCTCGCGGCGATGATCGGGGTGAATTTGCGCGGCATGGATAACAATGTCCTCACGCAGATCGGGCTCGTCGTGCTGATCGCGCTGGCGGCGAAGAACGCGATCCTGATCGTCGAATTCGCCAAGCAGGGCGAGGAACAGGACGGCCTGTCGCCGGTCGAAGCCGCGGTGCGCGCGGCGCGCGACCGTCTGCGCCCGATCCTGATGACCAGCTTTGCCTTCATTCTCGGCGCCGTGCCGCTGTTGATCGCGAGCGGGGCAGGGGCAGAACTGCGCCAGGCGCTCGGCACCGCGGTCTTCTTCGGTATGCTCGGCGTGACGGCGTTCGGCCTCATCTTCACCCCGACCTTCTACGTCGTCGCCCGTTCGCTCAGCCAATGGTCGGTTGCGCGGCGGGCGCGGCGCGGGTCGGACGATCACGGGGCCGCGCTGCCGGTTCCGGCGGAATAGATTTGAGAAGTGAGCCAGCCAAACCCAAAACCGTCCGCCCTGAGGAACCATTGAGCTTGTCGAAATGGCGTCTCGAAGGGCCGCTAGCGCAGGGTCCTTCGAGACGGGTCTTCGGCTTCGCTCAGCCCCTCCTCAGGACGAACCTTGAAGAATTGAATTTAGGAGCAAGATCATGATCCTCCGCAATATCCTGACCGCCGCATCGACGTTGGCGCTCGCCGCCTGCGCCGTTGGCCCCAACTATGCCGAGCCCAAATCGGCGTCGACGCCGGTTGCAACCGGGCCGTTCGTCTCGGCGAACAGCCCCGCGATCTCGCTCGCGCCGGTCGCGGGCGACTGGTGGCGGCTCTATAACGATCCCGTCCTCGACGGTCTCGTTGCCGACGCACTCGCCAGCAACACCGACGTCCGCGTCGCGGTTGCGAATATTGCCCGCGCCCGCGCATCGCTGCGCGGCGCCCGCGCCGACCGCCTGCCGCAGGGTCAGATCGGCGCCGGCGCCAATTATGGTCGTAGCCCCGAAGGCCAGCGCTTACCGAATGCCGACCGCGAGGATTGGGCGGTCGATGTCGGGCTCAACGTCTCGTACGAAATCGACCTGTTCGGTCGGGTCAGCCGCTCGGTCGAGGCGGCGCGCGGCGATGCGGCGGCTGCCGAGGCCAATGCCGACGCGGTGCGCGTGATCGTGGCCGCCGATACGACGCAGGCCTATGCCGATGCGTCGTCGGGTGCGGCGCGGCTGGACGTTGCGCGCCGCATCGTCGGCCTGCTCGACCAGCAGGTAAAACTGACGCAGCGGCGCAAGGATGTCGGGATGGCGACGGGGCTCGACCTCGCGCGCATCACGACGCTGCGCGACCAGCGGTCGGCCGACATTCCCTCCATCGAAGCTGAACGGCAGGCGGCGTTGTTTCGCCTCGCGACTCTGACCGGTCGTGCCCCTGCGGCGCTCCCCGCGATCGCGGCGGACCGCAACATCAGCCTCGAAATCACCGACCCGATCCCAGTCGGTGATGGGGCGGCGCTGCTGAAGCGCCGTCCCGATATTCGCGCCGCCGAGCGCCGCCTGGCCGCCGACACAGCGCGCATCGGCGTCGCAACCGCCGACCTCTACCCGCGGATCACGCTGGGCGGGTCGGCGGGTTCGACAGGATCGGGCTTTGGCGATGTGTTCGGCGGCGGACCGATCCGCTGGCTGCTTGGGCCGTTGCTCAATTGGGCGTTCCCCAATCAGGAACCGGCGCGCGCGCGCATCGCGGTGGCCGAGGCCGATACGCAGGCGTCGCTTGCCGAATTCGACGGCACCGTGCTCCGCGCGCTGGAGGAAACCGAAACCGCGCTGTCATCCTATGCCCGCGCCCTCGAACAGCGGCAGGCGCTCCGCGCCGCACGCGACCAGGCCGAACGCGCGGCGCGGATCGTGCGCGCCAAGCGGCAGGAGGGCGCTTCGGATTCGTTCGAATGGCTCGATGCAGAGCGCACCTTTGCCGAGGCGGAGGCTGTGCTCGCGGCGCAGGACGGCCAGATTTCGCGGCGCCAGATCGCGCTGTTCCGCGCCCTTGCAGGCGGCTGGTCGAGCTAGTTCGCGCGCGGCGTTCCGGGCATCAGCGGCAAGACGCGCAGCATCGCGAGCGCGGCGAGCAGCAGCGTCGCCGCCGCAAACGCCATGGTATAGATCGGCTCGCCGGGGAAAAACGCCTGCATGATCGATCCCATGATCGTCGCCACCAGCAATTGCGGCACGACGACAAAGACGTTGAACAGCCCCATGTAAATGCCGAGCTTCGCCTGCGGCAGGCTGGAGGCGAGCATCGCATAGGGCATCGCCAGCACCGACGCCCAGAAGATGCCGATGAAAATCTCGCTGACGATCAGCTGGGTGGGATCGCGCAGCAGGAAAAAGCTGCCAAAGCCGATCGCGCCGCAGACCAGCCCGGCAATATGGGTGCGCGCCTGTCCGATCCGCGCCGACAGCCACGGCAGCAAGGTGAGCGCCGCGATCGCGGCGACGCCGTTGTATATCGCGAACAGCTCGCCAACCCAGTTTGCGCCCGTCTGATACGCCGCCGACGCCGGGTCGGTGGTGCCATAATGATATTGCGTGACCACCGGCGTCGTGTTGATCCACATGATGAACAGCGCCGACCAGCTGAAGAATTGCACCAGCGCGAGGCGCTTCATCAGCGGGGGCATACCCGCGAAATCGCCGACGATGCTCGACAGCATATTCTTGTCATTGCCGCCGCGCGCCAGCGCGATGGCGATCATGCTCGCCAGCCCATAGCCGACCAGCAGCGCGCCGAGCAGCAGCACCTCGCGCAGCAGCGCGAACTGCATCTGGATGGCGACGACCGCCCCGCCCGCGGCGATCCAGAGCAGGCTGGTTGCATAGCTGTGCGAGGCAAGCGCACGGATCGCGGGCGCGTCACCCGCTTTTTCTGCCGGTTCGAACGCTGCCATCTCGGCCGGGTCATATTCGCGCGTCGTGGCGACGGTCCACAGCACCGACAGGAACAGCGCCAAGCCGCCAAACCAGAAGGCATATTTGACCGTATCGGGAATCTGCCCCGGCGGCGCGACATTGGCGACCCCCATCGCCTCCATCAGGGTGGGAAACAGCGACCCGACGACCGCGCCCGCGCCGATGAACGCGGTCTGCACCGCATAGCCGACGCTGTGCTGGTCGCGGCGCAGCATGTCGCCGACGAAGGCGCGGAACGGCTCCATCGAGATATTGAGCGACGCGTCGAGGATCCACAGCATCATCGCCGCGAACCAGATCGCCGGACTCTCGGGCATCACGAACAGGGCAATCGCGGCCATGATCGCGCCAGCCAGGAAATAAGGCCGCCGCCGCCCCAGGCGCCCGAACCAGGTCTTGTCGCTGAGATGACCGATGATCGGTTGGACAAGCAACCCGGTCAGCGGTGCCGCGACCCACAGTCCGGGCAATTTTTCGATGTCTTCGCCCAGTGACTGAAAGATGCGGCTCATATTGGCGTTTTGCAGCGCAAAACCGATCTGGATGCCGAAAAAGCCGAAGCTGATATTCCAAAGGCCGGCAAAACCCTGCCGCGGCTTATCCATGTCTCTCTCCCCGTGGCCGCGTGGCGGCTCTTGTCGGCGCGAAGGATTGCAGGGCAGGTCGGGGAGGGCAAGCATGCTGGGGCTACGTATACGAATACGTGGAGAAGGGTGGGGTTGACCGATCAGCGACGTCATGGGTTTTTTACTTTGTCATGCCCGCGAACGCGGGAACCCAGGGCGGGATCAGCCTACGCACGCTCTGGGCTCCCGCGTTCGCGGGAATGACGACAAGGCAGCGTCCCACACCGCAAAGCCGCCCCACCAAAGGTGCTGGACCACCCCGTCCCGCCGCTGCATGATGGCGTGATGGACACAGACCCCATTTGGTTCACTGGTCAGCTGCTACTTGCGCTGCCCGGAATTGGCGATCCCCGCTTTGAACATTCGGTGATCGCGATGATCAGCCACGACGACGAAGGCGCGATGGGGATCGGTATTTCCGATCCGATTGCGGGGATGACGGTTGGCGAGGTGCTCGACCAGCTGGAAATCGCGCATGACGATGCGCTGGAGCAGCCGGTGTTTCTGGGCGGCCCGGTCGAACCGTCGCGCGGGTTTGTGCTGCACAGCATGGACTGGGGCGGGCAGGAAGCGGTGCAGGTCAGCGATCGCTGGATGGTGTCGAGCTCGCACGACATCTTGCGCGCGATCGGCGAGGGGCGCGGTCCCGCCCGATGGTTGGTGGCGCTGGGCTATGCCGGATGGTCGGCGGGGCAGTTGGAGGGCGAAATGGTGCGCCACGGCTGGCACGTCACCCCGGGCAGCGATGCCCTGTTATTCGACACGCCGCCCGCCAAGCGCTGGCAGGCGGCGTTTGCCGAAGCGGGAGTGGACGCCCGCTTGCTGACAACCGAGGGCGGTGAGGCTTAGCGCGCGAGCGCGAGTAGCGGGCGACCTGCCGCCAGGTTGGCCCGCGCGGTGCGGGCGGCCCAGCGGGAATCGACATAACGCCCGTCGGCGAGTTCGAGGTCGTAGCGGATCGGGCTGGCAAGCGCCGCGTCATAGGCGGCGGCGGCTTCGTTGGTGCGACCCAGACGAGCATAAGCGGTACCAAGATTGATCAGCCGCGACGGATCGCGGGCGTTGACGGTGGTGTCGCCGGTCAGCTTGGCGACCGCGGCGTGATTTTCACCGGCGCGCAGTTCGGCATAGGCGACCGGCAGTGCCGTCGAATCGGCCTGCGGCCCGGTCACCACGATGATCGATTGCGCGCCAGCCGGACTCGCCAAGGCCAGTGCGACCAGCGGCAGCAATATTTTTTTCATCTCTCTATCCCCTCGAAAACTTTGGCCGATTTTCTCCCTCATCATCAGAAAAGTCAATCTTTCCGGCACTTTGTAACACTGATGTCACAAACAGTAATTATGCTAATCGCAAGGCGCATTATAAACCAAAATTTTCAGAATCTTGGCCTTTGCGACTCGGTGTCACAATTCGGCGGCACCGACCGTCACAATTGCGCCTGCTGAAAATAAATTTCCGCGCCGGTGTATTTTGCACCGCCGATTCGCGCGTCTGCCGCGCTCGGTAGAGCGAGCGCCGATTGCGATATAAAGAAAAGTTTATATTTGATCGGCCGCGCGCTTTGAGCTAGGGCGCGCAACATAATTACCTCATATTTCGGGGCCGCTCGCCTGCGGCCGAACTCGCCTACAGGAGACTCCATCGTGGCCACTCTCGCCGCCGACACTCGTGATTATGTGATTGCCGACATCGGTCTTGCCGATTTCGGGCGCAAGGAAATCAACATCGCCGAAACCGAAATGCCGGGCCTGATGGCGCTGCGCAGCGAATTCGGTGCGTCGCAGCCGCTGAAGGGTGCGAAGATTGTCGGTTCGCTGCACATGACGATCCAGACCGCGGTGCTGATCGAGACGCTGACCGCGCTGGGCGCCGAAGTCCGCTGGGCAACCTGCAACATCTTTTCGACCCAGGACCATGCCGCCGCCGCAATCGCCGCGACCGGCGTGCCGGTGTTCGCGGTAAAGGGCGAAAGCCTGGCCGATTATTGGGACTATGTCGGCCGCATCTTTGACTGGGGCGTCGAGGATGGCACGACTTGCAACCTGATCCTCGACGATGGCGGCGACGCCACGATGTTCGCGCTGTGGGGCGCGAAGCTGGAGGCCGGCGAGACGATGCCGGCGCCCGAGAATGAAGAAGAGATCGAGATGCAGCGCGCGCTGAAGGCGTTCGTTGCCGCTAACCCCGGCTACCTGACCAAGACGGTCAAGGCAATCAAGGGTGTGTCCGAAGAAACGACGACGGGCGTCCACCGCCTGTACCACATCGCCAAGAAGGGCGAGCTGCCCTTCCCCGCGATCAACGTCAACGACAGCGTCACCAAGTCGAAGTTCGACAACCTCTATGGCTGTAAAGAGTCGCTGGTCGACGCGATCCGCCGCGGCACCGACGTGATGCTGGCGGGCAAGGTCGCGACCGTCGCTGGCTTCGGCGATGTCGGCAAGGGTTCGGCGCAGTCGCTCCGCAACGGCGGCGCGCGCGTCCTCGTCACCGAAATCGACCCGATCTGCGCGCTGCAGGCGGCGATGGAGGGCTTCGAGGTCGTCACGATGGACGAAGCCGTCAAGCGCTCGGACATCTTCGTCACCGCGACGGGCAATGCCGACGTGATTACCGCCGAACATATGGCGGCGATGAAGAATATGGCGATCGTCTGCAACATCGGCCATTTCGACAGCGAGATCCAGATCGCGGCGCTCGCCAATTACAAATGGACCGAAGTGAAGCCGCAGGTCGACCTGGTCGAATTCCCCGACGGCAAGCAGATCATCATCCTGTCGAAGGGCCGCCTGGTGAACCTCGGCAATGCGACGGGCCACCCGTCGTTCGTGATGTCGGCGAGCTTCACCAACCAGACGCTGGCGCAGATCGAGCTGTGGACGCGCAGCGAGCAGTATAAAAACGATGTCTATGTCCTGCCCAAGCATCTCGATGAAAAGGTCGCGGCGCTGCACCTCGACAAACTAGGCGTTAAGCTGAGCCAGCTGAGCCAGAAGCAGGCCGATTATATCGGCGTGCCGGTGGCGGGGCCGTTCAAGCCCGATCATTATCGCTACTAATTTCTCGTAATCCCGAGCTGCGGCCGACCGTCAAGGTCACGACCGCCGCGTCGTTTCTTTGCATGAAATTACGGACGGCGCGCCCATCGGATGATGCGGCGCGCCGATCCGCAATGACATGCGATTGAAACATGACAGCATCACCTTTAGGGCAAGCGGTCATGTGCGCAGAATATCCCAACAAGCGAGGATTCAGGGCGGGATGAGCGGTTCGCTTTCCCCGGGGCTGGTTTTCGCCCTCGGCCTGTTCGCCGCGCTGTGGTTGCTTGCCGGATTGTGGGCGGTCGGGCGCGGGATCGCGATGCAGCGGCGCGCGGCGTTTGTCGCGGGACAGGCCGAACGGCTCGCCAGCCTGGTCGAGGCCTCGCCGCAGCTGCCGGTCATCGTCCGTGCCGACTGGCGGGTCGAGGCAAGCGAGAAGCTGGGGCGGTGGCTGGGGCTGGCGCAGGGGCCGCGCAATTTCGATGAGTTGCGCGGGCTGGACAGCGGGCTCGACGCCGATGGCCATGATGCGCTGCGCCACGCGATTCTTGGCGCGCAGCGCGGCGGCAAGCCCTTTACCCTCAGCCTGAAGCCGCAGGGCAGCGAGCGCACGATCATTCTGCACGGCGTCCCGGCGCCGCAGGCGGTAGGCGGGGCGGGCAGCGTGCTGCTGTGGCTGAGCGATGCGACCGACGGCCAGCATGCGCTGGCCCAGGCGCGCAGCGAGCGCGACGAGGCGATGGCGGCGTTCGAGGCGCTGTCGGGCCTGATCGAGGCGGCGCCGTTTCCGATGTGGTTCCGCGATACCGGCCTGCATCTGGCGCTCGTCAACGGCGCCTATGTTCGCGCGGTCGAGGCGAAAAGCGCCGTCGCGGTGATCGATGGCGGCGTCGAGCTGTGCGAAACCGTCGCCGGGGTCAGCGCCGCCGAAGCCGCCGACGAGGCGCGGATCGCGGGCACGGCGCAGGTGCGCACGATTCCGGTGACGATCGAGGGCGAGCGCCGGATCATGCGGGTCGTCGATGTGCCGCTGGCGCCGCAGGGCGGCCGGGTGATCGGCATCGCGGGTTATGCGATCGACATTCAGGAGCTGGAAAGCGAGCGCGGCGCGCACCGCCGCTTCGTCGATACCCAGCGCGAATTGCTGGACCGGCTGGCGGCGGCGGTCGCCCAGTTCGGCCCCGATCAGGGGCTGGCCTTTGCCAATCTGCCGTTCCGCCGCCTGTTCGCGCTTGAGGCTGAGGACGTCGCCGAGGCGCGGCCGTTCGCGCGGCTGCTCGATGCGTGGCGCGAGGGTGGACGGACCCCCGAGGTGCGTGACTATCCGCAATGGCGGCAGGCGCATGTTGACTGGTTCGCGCAGGCCGGGGCTAGCGAAGAGGATTGGCTGCTGCGCGACGGCACCCATTTGCATGTCGTCGCCCAGCCGACCCCCGACGGCGGGCTGCTGCTGATCGCCGAGGACAAGACCGAGCAGGTGCAACTCGCGGGCGCGCGTGACACCTTGCTCCGCGTCCGCACCGCGACCTTCGACAATCTGTTCGAGGCGATCGCGGTGTTCGCCCCCGACGGGCGGCTGCATCTGTGGAACCAGCGGTTCCGCCGCCTGTGGGGGATCGATGAGGGGACGCTGGCGGCGCATCCGCGCGTCGATGCGTTGATGGGCGGGCTCGCCGATCGGCTGGTGAAACCGAACCAGATCAGCATCGTGCAGGAAGTTATCCGCGCCGCGACCTTGGAACGGCAACAGCGCGGCGGCGAAATCGGTTTTGCCGATGGTCGCTATTTCGACTTCGCATCGATTCCGCTGCCCGACGGCAATGCGCTGCTGATCATGCTCGACATCAGCGCCAGCCGGAAAATGGAGGGCGCGCTGCGCGAACGCAACGAGGCACTGGAAGCCGCCGACCAGGTCAAGACCGCGTTCCTGTCGCGGATGAGCTATGAACTGCGCACGCCGCTGACCTCGATCGGCGGGTTCGGCGAGATGTTGCAGGCGGGTTATGCGGGCAAGCTCAGCGATCAACAGCGGGGTTACATCGACGCGATCATGGATTCGGTGGGGGTGCTGGGGCGGCAGATCGACAATGTGCTCGACCTGGCGCAGGGCGAGGCGGGGACGCTGGCGGTTGAGCGAGCGCCGGTCGATGTCCGGGCGTTGCTCGATGGCGCGCTGGCCGATGCGAATGCGTTGGCCGCGGCTGAAAAGGTGGAACTGGTCGGCAATATTTCGCCCGATCTGGGCCGTATCGACGGCGATGCGCCGCGGCTGTCGCGGCTGGTCGCGGGGCTGCTCGACAATGCGGTGCGCTATACCGCCCCGGCGCGCAAGTCCGGCGGCCGCGTCCTGCTCCATGCCACAGGCGACGCGCACGGGATCGACATCATCGTGTCGGACAATGGCCCGGGGATGCCCGAAGCGGTCGCCGCGGTGACCAAGGGGCAGCAGGCGGGAACCGCGTCGGGCGGCATCGGCCTGGCCCTCGCGCGCCAGCTCGTCGCCGCGCATGCCGGGACGATGGAGGTGGTGAGCGAGGCGGGACAGGGGACGCTGGTGCGGATCAGCCTGCCGCGCCGCGCATGAGCCAGCGATACGACTACACGCTCGCCGACGCCGGGCGGATTGGTGCGGCGATCGGCGCGGCGCTGCTTCCCGGCGACGTCGTCCTGCTGTCGGGCGAACTGGGCGCGGGCAAGACGACACTGGCGCGCGCGATGCTGAAGTCGCGCGGGTTGGCAAGCGAGGCGCCGAGCCCGACCTTTGCGATCGTCCAGCCCTATGCGCCGCCCGAAGTCGATTTGCCGATCGCGCATGTCGATCTCTATCGGATCGACGATGAGGGCGAGCTGATCGAGCTCGGCCTCGACGACTATCTGTATGACGGCGCGCTGCTGATCGAATGGCCCGAACGGCTCGGATCGCAAGGCTGGCCCGACGCCCTGTCGATCACGATTTCGGGGAGCGGCGACGCGCGCGCCTTGACAGCAGAGGTGCCGACGTCTTGGGGGAGCCGATGGCCGCTCCGATGATTCCGCCCCCCCATGCGCCCGCCTTCCTTGCCGCGCATGGCTGGGGCGATGCGCAGATTTTGCCGCTGGCCGGCGATGCATCGTTCCGGCGCTATTTCCGCGTCGTCGACGGCGCGCGGCAGGCGGTGCTGATGGACGCGCCGCCGCCGCATGAGGATGCGCGCCCGTTCATCGCGATCGCCGAATATCTGTGCGACCAGGGGCTGACCGCGCCGACGATCTTTGCCCGCGACCTGACGCAAGGCTTGTTGCTGATCGAGGATTTCGGTGATGTGCGGCTGCGCGAGACGGTCGATGCCGCGCTGCACCGCGAGGTCGATCTTTATGCCGGGGTGACCGACCTGCTCGTCCACCTCCACGCGCGGCCGCCGATGCCCGAATTACCGGTGCTTGGGCTGGAGCAATGGCTCGACGAGGTGATGCTGTTCAGCGACTGGTATTGCCCGACGCTGGGGATCGACGTCGATCGTGATGCGTTTCGCGGCGCGTGGGAAGCGGTGCTGACCCCGGTGGAGCATGACGGCCTGCCGCGCGTCACCGTGCTGCGCGATTATCATGCCGAGAATATCATGCTGGTGCCGGGTAAGAAGGGCGTCGCCCATTACGGACTGCTCGATTTCCAGGACGCGCGGATCGGTCACCCCGCCTATGATCTGGCTTCGGTGCTGGAGGATGCGCGGCGCGACGTCACCCCGGCGGTTGAGGCGGCGATGCTGGCGCGCTATCAGGGCGCGACCGGGCAGGACATCGAGAGTGCCTATTGGGCGCTGGCGGCGCAGCGCAACACGCGCATCCTGGGGGTTTTCGTGCGGCTGTGGAAGCGCGACGGCAAGCCGGGCTATCGCCAGTTCCAGCCGCGGATGTGGGGACTGCTCGAACGCGATCTGGCGCATCCGGGGCTGGCGCCGGTGCGCGCTTGGTTCGACGAAAACATCCCCGCCGACAAGCGTGCGGCGGCGTGGCTGTGAGCGTGAAGATCGACAGCGCGATGGTGATGGCGGCGGGGCTGGGCAAGCGGATGCGCCCGCTGACCGCGACGCGGCCCAAACCGCTGGTGCGCGTCGCGGGCAAGGCATTGATCGACCACAGCCTCGACCGCATCGAGGCGGCGGGGATCGGCCATGTCGTTGTCAACGTCCATTATCTGGCCGACGCCCTGGAAGCACATCTGGCGGCGCAGCAACGGTCGTTCACTATTGCTGTTTCGGACGAGCGCGACCTGCTGCTGGAAACCGGCGGCGGGATGGTCAAGGCGCTGCCGCAGCTTCGCGGCGACCCGATCCTGATCGTCAATAGCGACAATATCTGGACCGACGGACCCGAGGACAGCATCCGTCACCTGGCGCGCCATTGGGACGGCACCCGGATGGACGCGCTGCTGCTGCTGATCCGCCAGGCGAGCGCGACCGGACACGGCGGGCGCGGCGATTTCCATATGGACGCCAACGGCCAGCTGTCGCGGCGCAAACCCGGCCGCATCGCGCCATTTGTCTATACCGGCATCCAGCTGATCTCGCCGCGGCTCCTCGACGGCGCGCCCGCGGGGGCGTTTTCGACCAACATCCTGTGGAACCGTGCGATCGCCGACGGGCGACTGTATGGCCTGTCGCACATGGGGCAATGGTTTGACGTCGGCACCCCGGATCGGATCGCGCCGACCGAAGCGGCGCTGAGTGAGGTTTGATCCCGTCGTTTCGTCATTGCGAGCCCTTCGACTGCCTTGCAGGCGCCCAGGATAAACTGCGCGAAGCAATCCAGAGCTTGCGTAAACCGCTCTGGATTGCTTCGCTGCGCTCGCAATGACGATTTGTGAACCTGATGGCTGACGCCAAGCCCACCGTCTTTTCCATTCCCGTCCAGCGGGCCTTTGCCGACGCGCTGGTCGCCGGGGTGACCGACCGGTTTGCCGAAGGCGCATTGGGGCTCGCCGAAGGATTGATCCTGCTACCCAGCAACCGCGCGCGCAGCGCGGTGCAGGCGGCATTTGTGCGCGCCAGCGGCGCGGGGCTGCTCATGCCGCGATTGGCGGTGATCGGCGATGCCGATCTGGATGAAAGCGTCGCGCTGGCATTCGATGCGATCGACGATGCCGACCCGATCCCGCCCGCGATCGATGCGCTGCGGCGGCGGTTGATGTTGGCGTCGCTGATCGAGCGGCACAATCCGCCTGGCGAAGACGCGATCACCGGCGCCGCCGCGTTTCAGCTGGCCGAAGGACTGGGCCGGGTGATCGACCAGCTCCACTATGAGGAGCTCGCCCCGACGCGGCTCGGCGACATCGAAGCTGCACTCGGCGACCTTGCGGGGCATTGGCAGGCGTCATGGCAGCGTCTGCGCCTGCTGGTCGATCACTGGCCTACTATGCTCGCCACGACGGGGCATATAGACCGCGCCGACCGCCGTAACCGTCTGCTGGCGCGGGTGACCGCCGGCTGGCGCGCCGCGCCGCCGGGACGCTTTGTCGTCGCGGCGGGGGTGACCACCGCGGCGCCGGCGATCGCGCGGCTACTGCGCACCGTCGCCGACCTGCCACAGGGGATGGTGGTGCTGCCCGGGCTTGATCTTGGCATGGCCGCGGAGGAATGGGATGCGCTGGGTCCGGTGAAATCCGATCCCGATCAGCCGGGAGAACGCCCGCTCGAAACGCATCCGCAATATCATCTGAAGCTGCTGCTCGGCCGAATGGGGATCGCGCGTGGAGAGGTTGGCGAATGGGCCGCGGCCTCGCCGTTCGACGGTCCCGATGCGCGCGCACCCTTTCTGTCGCTGCTGTTCGCGCCCGCCGCTTACACCGCGCGCTGGCAGGCCGCCGAAAACCTCGCGCCCGGCTTGACCGGGGTCAGCGCGGCAACCTTTGCAGACGATGGGCAGGAGGCGCAGGGGATCGCGCTGATGATGCGGCGCGTGCTGGAGGAAGCAGGGCGCACCGCCGCGCTGGTGACCCCCGACCGCCTGCTCGCCGAACGCGTCGCCGCAGCGCTGGCGCGCTGGGGCTTGGAAGGCGACAGTCGCGTCGACGACAGCGCCGGGCAGCCGCTGGGGCAGATGCCGCCGGGCGCGCTGCTGTTGCTGCTCGCCGAATTTGCGGCGGCATTCGATTCGGTGCGGCTGATCGCCTTGTTGGGACATCCGCTGGTACGTGCCAACGGTGACGCCAAGGTGCGGCTCGACTGGCTCGATCAGGTGCGGCGGCTCGATCTGGTGCTGCGTGGTCCGGGACTGGTGCCCGGCTGGGTCGGGGTGACGGCGCGGATTGACGAAATTGCGGCCGACAGCGATCGGCGCGGGCATGGCGCCGCGCTGGCTATGGCCGATTGGTGGGCCGAGGTGGCGACTGGGCTGAGCCGCGCACTCGCTCCGTTTGCGGCGGGGGTGCCGGCGCCGCCGTCGGTGCTGCTCGGCGCGTTGCAGGACGCGCTCGGCTGGCTGACCGGCGACGGCGCATGGACGGGTCATGCCGGCCGCGCGTTGTCCGACCTGTTCGACCGCTGGACGCTGGCCAAGGGCGACGGTCCAGCGCTGGTCGCGCCCGCCGATTTCCCTGCAATGCTCGCCGATCTGATGAACAACGAGAGTATCCGGCCACCCTATGGCGGGCATCCGCGGCTGTTCATCTGGGGTCTGCTGGAGGCGCGGTTGCAGCGCGCCGACCTGATGATTTTGGGCGGACTCGACGAGGGGCGCTGGCCGCCGCAGCAAAGCCCCGACCCTTGGCTCGCGCCCGGCATCCGCCGTATCCTGGGCCTCGCGGCGCCGGAGCGACAGCAGGGGATGGCAGCGCATGATTTTGCCGGTGCCTTTGCGGCGCGCGAGGTTGTGGTGACGCGCGCGCTGCGCAGCGGCGGCGACCCGGCGGTCGCGTCGCGTTTCTGGCTGCGGCTGGCGGCACTGGCGGGCGACTTGCCCGACGCGACGCTCGATGGACAGCCGGTGACGGCGCTCGCCGCGGTGCTCGACGTGCCGGAGGGGGCAAGCCAGCCCGCCGCCAAGCCGCGTCCCGCCCCGCCGCTGAATGCGCGGCCCGACCGGATCAGCGTTACCGGGGTCGATCAGTTGGCGCGCGATCCCTTTGCCTTTTACGCCGCGAAGATCCTGCGGCTGAACGAACTGGAGCCGTTGAGCAGCGGTCCCGATGCCAAATGGTTCGGGACGCGGGTGCATAAATTCCTGCAGGACTGGCAAGCGGCCAAGATGACCGAGGCGGCGTTCGAGGCCGAGATCGCCGCTTTGCGCGCCGACCCGGCGCTCGATTCGCTAGCACGCGCTTTTTGGTTGCCCCGGATCGAACCGTCTCTGCGCTGGGCCGCGGCGCGGGTGTGGGCGTCGCGCGAAGAACGCTATCCGGTCGCCAACGAGGTCAGCGGCACACTGTTGATCGGCGGCATTACGCTGCGTGGCACCGCCGACCGCGTCGATCAGGCCGCCGACGGCACACTAGCGATCGTCGATTACAAGACGGGCGCGGCGCCGTCGGCCAAATCGGCGGGCGAGGGGCTGAACAGCCAACTGGGGTTGCTGGGGTTGATCGCCGAGGAAGCGGGGCTGGGCGATCTGGCGCCCGAACCTGCCGGTGCGTTCGAATATTGGGAGTTGAAGCGCGACCGCAAAAAGGGCGTCGACGGCACGGTCAAGGCGATCAAGGGGCAAAAGCCGAAGCCCCCGACCGCCGCGGCGGTGGTTGAGCGGGCGCGGGAGGCACTGGCTGACCTCAGCGCGCGTTTCCTGCTGGGGCAGGAGCCGTTCGTCCCCGGCGATGCTGCCAAGCGGTACACCGATTTCGACCAGCTGATGCGCCGCGACGAATGGTTCGGGCGGGGGGAGCCTGACCCGGCGGCTGCCGACGAGGCGGCGGCATGATCGACTCCGACAAGCTGCTCAAACCGCTCGACGGCGGCCAGCGCGCTGCGGCAGAGCCGGACGACCATGTCTGGCTCGGCGCATCGGCGGGGACAGGCAAGACGCAGGTGCTGTCGGCGCGCGTGCTGCGCCTGATGCTCGCAGACGTGTCGCCCGAGGCGATATTGTGCATCACCTTTACCAAGGCGGGCGCCGCCGAAATGGCGCATCGCATCCACGAACGGCTGGCGATGTGGGTTCGGATGGCCGATGGCGACCTGCGGCTCGACCTGGCCGCGCTCGGCGCCGACTGGGCCGAGCCGGGCATACTCGATCGCGCGCGGTCGCTGTTCGCCACCGTGATCGACAGCCCGGGCGGCGCGGTGCGGGTGCAGACGATCCACAGTTTCTGCCAAACCTTGCTCGCCAGTTTTCCACTGGAAGCCAAGATATTGCCGGGGTTTCGCGCGCTGGAGGATAGCGAGGCGAGCGCGTTGCAGCGCGAGGTGCTGGGGCAATTGCTGGCGCGGCCCGATAGCGATGGCGATGCGATGCGAACGATCGCGGCGATGCTGTCGCAGCGGTTGGGGCAGGATGCGGCGGTCGCTTTCCTGGCGCGCTGCGCGAGCAGCTTTACCGCCGCCAAGGCCCCGCGCCTCGCTCCCAAAGCCCATGATCTGCGAACCGCACTCGATTTACCCCCGGGCGATCCGCTGGCATGGCAAGCCGCGGCGCTCGGTGGCGGCACAATTGCCGATGCCGACATCGCCGCGGTCGCCGCGAGCGGGCGCGGCTGGGGGACCAAGACAGGCGATGGCCGCGCCGACATCATGGACGACTGGTTCCGCGCCGATAGCCATGGCCGCGCCGCGATGCTGACCGCGGTGCGCGGCTGCTTCCTGACCGGCACCGGCGACATGCGCGCTGATTACACCAAGGACAAGGGCGGTATGCGCAGCTGCCTTGGCGCCGCCGAGCGGATCGTCGCGGCGGCGGGTAACCTGCTCGCGACCGCGACCGCAATGGGGGTCGCCGACGATCTGGCGGCGGCGTGGGATTTGGGCAGCCGGTTTGCTGAGGCCTATGCGCTGGCGAAGCGCGAGCGCGGGCTGGCCGATTTCGACGATCTGATCAGCATCGCGGGGCATCTGCTGGCGCAGGGCGATTTCGGCGACTGGGTGCGCTTCAAGCTCGACCAGCGCACCGACCATATTTTGGTCGACGAGGCGCAGGACACCAATGCGCGGCAATGGGCGATTGTCGCGTCGCTGGCGGGCGAGTTTTTTGCCGGGATTGGTGCCAAGGACGACCGGGTCCGCACGATGTTCACGGTCGGCGACCGCAAGCAGGCGATTTTCGGCTTTCAGGGGACCGAGCCCGCGGCGTTCGAGGCGGCGCGGCTGAGCTTTGCCAAGCGCGCGGCGGAGGGCGACAAGCCGTTCGAGGATGTCGATCTTGTCACCAATTACCGTTCGAGCCCCGCGGTGCTCGACGTCGTCGATGCGTGGATCGCGGCGGGCGCGCCCGCATTGATGGGTCTGGAAAGCGACGAGCCGCCACACGTTCCCGCCGAATTCAACCGCGACCGTGCCGGGCGGGTCGAGCTGTGGAAACCGCTACCGGTCGGCAAGGCGGTCGACGCCGATGCCGACGACGAGGGCGGTTCCGAAGGTGACGAAGGTGAGGAGGGAGCCGGGCCGCGCGACACCTCCGCCGCCGCCAGCGACCCCGCCAGCCTGCGGCTGTCGCGCGCGATCGCCGATGAGGTGCAGGACTGGATTGCGCATGGCAAGGACGGGCGTCCGGTCGCGCCGGGCGACATCTTGATCCTCGTCCGCCGCCGCCGCGATTTGGCGGCGCGGATCGTCGCGCGGTTGCAGTCGCTGCACGTGCCGGTCGCGGGGGTCGATCGCTTTTCGCTCACCCAGTCGCTAGCGGTGCAGGATCTGCTCGCCGCAATGCGCTTTGCGGTGCAGCCGCTCGACGATCTCAATCTTGCCAGCTTGCTGGTGTCGCCCCTGTTCGGGTGGAGCCAGGACGAGCTGTTCGGCTTTGCGCATGGCCGCCAGAAACGGGCGCTATGGGAGCAATTGCGCGCTCGCGAGGAAGAGGCGCCGCCTGAAACGATGGCGGCGCTGCGCAGCTTGCTTGGCATGGGCGATTTCACGACGCCGTTCCGGTCTCTGGAGCGTATCCTGTCGGGGCCGCTCGACGGGCGGCGCAAGCTGTATCACCGGCTGGGGCGCGAGGCGCGGGACCCGATCGACGAACTGCTCGCGCAAGCGCTGGCGTTCGAGCGGCAGGAAGCGCCGTCGCTGCTGGGCTTCCTCGCACACATCGCCTCGAGTACGGCGGAGATCAAGCGCCAGAGCGAGGCGCGCAGCGATGTCGTGCGGGTGATGACGGTGCATGGGTCGAAAGGCTTGCAGGCGCCGATCGTGATTCTGGCGGACGCGACCGACGATCCCAAATCGCGGCGGGTGAGCTTTGACCTGTCGATGGGAGGCTGGGACAAATTGCCGGTGTTCGCGCTCGGCAAGGATGAGCGTCATGGCGCGATTGCCGCCGCGCACGACCTCAAGGAAGCCGCCGAACGCGAGGAGCATTGGCGATTGTTGTACGTGGCGATGACGCGCGCCGAGGAATTGCTGATCGTCACCGGGACGCGGAGGGCGGACGAGCTTCCCGACAATAATTGGCACAGCGCAGTCGATGCAGTGATGGCTGATATGGGCGCCGACTGGCAGGATGCCGGGCCGCGCTGGGGGCAGAAGCGCGTCTATGCGGTGACGGGCAAGGCGCGCGCGGCCAAGGACAAAGTGCGGGAGGTGTCGCCGGTGGTCGCGGTGCCTGACTGGGCGCGGGAAGCGGCCCCCGAAGAAGCGCGCCCGCCGCGGCCGCTGGCGCCGTCGGCGCTGGGCGCGGACGATGTCGCAGCGGCGCCGCAGGGCGCGGTTCGGGCGGCGGCGGTGCGCCGCGGGCTGCTGCTCCACGCGCTGTTCGAACGCCTGCCGCCGGTGGCGTTCGAACAGCGGCGCGGGGCGGCGCAGCGCTGGCTGACGGTGCAGGCGGCGGACTTCGACACCGCAGCGCGCGACGCAATGGTCGATGAAGTGCTCGGCGTGCTGAACGACCCGGCGCATGCTGCGTTGTTCGGGCCAGGCTCGCTCGCCGAAGTGCCGCTGTCGGCGGTGGTCGCCGGCACGGTGGTCGCCGGGATCGTCGACCGGCTGCTGGTCACCGCCGACGCGGTGACGGTAATCGATTACAAGACCGGGCGGCATTTGCCGGACAGCGCCGCCGCGGTGCAGCCCGCCTATCTGCGCCAGATGGCGGCCTATCGCGGGGCGCTGGCGGCGATTTTTCCGGGGCGGCGGGTCGACGCGGCGTTGCTCTACACTGCCGGGCCGCGGCTGATTGCGCTGGACGACGCGCTGCTCGATGCGCACAAGCCGGGCTTGGCGGCAACCAAGGCAAATTTGGGCGGTTGAGGTCTTGAGCCGGAGGCCGCGACCTCTTAGCTTGAGGGCAACCGAATTTCAGGAGTTTTCATCATGGGTACCAAGGCAATCAGCGACGACAGCTTTCAGGCCGACGTCCTCGACAGCGACACTCCGGTGTTGGTCGATTTCTGGGCCGAGTGGTGCGGCCCGTGCAAGATGATCGGCCCGTCGCTGGAAGAAATCGCCAATGAGCTGGGCGAGAAGGTTGTGATCGCGAAGCTGAACATCGACGATCATCCGAACGCCCCCGCCAAATATGGTGTGCGCGGTATTCCGACGATGATTCTGTTCAAGAACGGCGAAGTCGCCGACACCAAGGTCGGCGCGGCGCCGAAGAGCGCGCTCAAGGGTTGGCTGGAAGGCGCGCTTTAAGAATTTACGTCGCCCCCGCGAAGGCGGGGGCCGCAGGCAGCCTTGCGCTACGCCCATAGCGGCCCCCGCCTTCGCGGGGGCGACGTATCGGAAACTCAGCTCCGATAGTCTGCGTTGATGCTTATGTAGCCGTGCGTCAGGTCGCAGGTCCAGACGGTCGCGCGGCCTTCGCCCAAGCCAAGGTCGGCGCCGACACGGATTTCGAGGCCTTTGAGATGCGCCGCGACTGGTGCCTCGTCATAGCCATCGACGGGCAGGCCGTCCTTCGCCACCCAATGATCGCCGAAGCGGATTGCGAGCTTGTCGCGGTCGGCGGGTTCGCCGGCCTTGCCGACCGCCATCACGACGCGGCCCCAGTTGGCATCCTCGCCCGCGATCGCGGTCTTGACCAGCGGCGAATTGGCGATGGCGAGCGCGACGCGCTTGGCGCTGTCGTCGCTGACGGCGCCGGTCACCTGAATTTCGATGAACTTTGAGGCGCCTTCGCCGTCGCGCACGACTTGCTGCGCGAGGTCGAGCGCAACTTGGCGGATCGCGGCGTAGAGGGCGTCGGCGCCGGGATCGTCGCGGGTGGTCAGCGGAGCGTGGCCCGCCTGTCCGGTCGCGAACAGCAGCACGGTGTCGCTGGTCGAGGTATCGCTGTCGACCGTGATACTGTTAAACGTCCCGCCGGTCGCCTCGCTCAACATCTCCTGCAGCAGCGCGGGGGCGACCGCGGCGTCGGTGAAGATATAGCCGAGCATCGTCGCCATGTCGGGGGCGATCATGCCCGATCCCTTGACGATCCCTGCTATATGGACGGTGGTGCCGCCGACGACCGCGCTGGCGGCCGATCCCTTGGCGAAGGTGTCGGTGGTGCAGATCGTTTCGGCGGCGGCTTCCCATGAGCAGGGCTGCGCGGTGAAGGCAGCTTCGACCCCGGCGCGCGCTTTGTCCTTGGGGAGCGGCACGCCGATCACGCCGGTCGAGCTGACGAACACCTCGGACGCGTCGCAGCCGAGATGATTCGCAACCTGCGCCATGATCGCCTCGACCGCCTCGCGCCCGCGATAACCGGTGAAGGCGTTGCTGTTGCCCGCATTGACGATCAGCGCGCGGCCGGCGCCGCCCTTGACCTGCTCGCGGCCGAGTTCGACTTCGGATGAACAGCAGACATTGCGGGTAAAGACGCCCGCGATCGTCGTGCTCGGCGCCAGCTCGACATAGGTGAGGTCGCAGCGATCCCAATTCTTGTACTGCGCGCGCGCGACGCGGCGGGTGACCCCGGCGATTTCGGGGAGCGCGGGGAAGACGGCGGGGGCGAGGGGGGAGCGGGTGGTCATGGGGATGCGCTTAATCGCTATCGTCCCAAAGCAAAACCCCTCCCGCAAGCAGAAGGGGTCTTTGATCCTACCTGTCGCGAAGCGATGGGGAGGTGGCAGCGCGTAGCGCTGACGGAGGGGCTTTGGCGCCACCGTCGCCGCCCCTCCACCATTCGCTTCGAGAACGGTCCCCCTCCCCATGGCTGCGCCACAGGGAGGATTTGGAGATTACGCCGGAATGCCGCTGATCGACTTCACTTCCATAAAGTCCTTCAACCCGAACACGCCGCCTTCGCGGCCGTTGCCCGACGCCTTGTAGCCGCCGAACGCCGCGCCCGGGCCGGGGCCCCAGGCGTTGACCGCGACCATGCCGGCACGCAGCTTCGGTGCCACAGCGGCGGCCTTCGCCGGGTCGCCGGATATGACTGCCGACAGACCATATTCGGTGTCGTTGGCGATATCGACCGCTTCGTCGAGGTCGCCATAGGCCATGATCGTCGCGACCGGGCCAAAGATTTCCTCGTTCGCGATACGCATGTCGCGGGTGACGCCCGAGAACACCGTCGGCTTGATATAATAGCCGCGGTTGACGTTGCTGGGCAGCCCGGTGCCGCCGGTTTCCAGCGTCGCGCCCTCGTCGATCGCCGACTGGATCAGGCCCTGGATCTTGTCGAACTGCGCCTTGTTGACGACGGGGCCGATATGGCCGCCTTCGCTCATCGGATCGCCGACCTGCGTCCCGTCGAACATCGCCTTGATGACGCCGACCGCCTCGGCCTCGCGCTCCTTCTGGACCAGGATCCGCGTCGGCGCGATGCAGCTCTGGCCGGTGTTGACCAGCACGCCCTGCACCGTCGGCGGCAGCACCGCGGCGAAATCGGCGTCGGGCAGGACGATGTTCGGCGACTTGCCGCCCAGTTCCTGATGGACGCGCTTAACGGTGTCGGCGGCCGCCTTGGCGACCAGGATGCCGGCGCGGGTCGAGCCGGTGAAGCTCACCATTTCGATGCCGGGATGCGCGCTGATCGCATTGCCGACGGTCGGGCCATCGCCCTGCACCAGGTTGAATACGCCCGGCGGGACGCCCGCGGCGTCGAGGATTTCGGCGAATATCGTCGCGTTGCCGGGGCATTCTTCGGAGGGTTTGAGCACCATCGTGTTGCCCGCGGCGAGCGCGGGCGCGACCTTCAGCGCGATCTGGTTGAGCGGCCAGTTCCACGGCGTGATCATGCCGACGACGCCGATCGGTTCGTAAGCGATGACGCCCGCGGCATATTTTTCGGTGAAGCTGAAGTCTTTCAGCGCCGCGATGGTGCCAAGAAAGCCGCCGATCCCGGCGCCGACCTGCGCGGTGCCCGCGAAGCTGACCGGGGCGCCCATTTCAGATGCCATAGATTTGGCAAGATCGGGGGCGCGCTTCTTATATTCCTCGACGATGCGGTTCAAAAGGTCGAGGCGCTCTTCACGGGTGGTTAGCGAGAAGGTTTTGAAGGCCTCCTTTGCCGCCGCGACCGCGTCATCGACATCGGCGGCGGTGCCAAGAACCACGGTCGAGGCGGCTTCTTCGGTCGCCGGGTTGATGACGTCGTGCGACTTGCCGCCTTTGCTGTCGACCCACTGGCCGCCGATATAGTTCTGCTTGAGGTGCGTTGCGGTATCGCTCATTTTCTCTCTCCCAATCGGCGTGTCTGAATACGTCTCGGATTGCTACCTAATCACTGTGGCGCATGAATCAAGCGAGGCCAACTGGCAAAGGTGACGGTTCAGCGCTTTTCAGCACTCAGCCGTGACATCAATATGGCAGCGCGCGTCGCTTGGCGGGAGATGCTGGGGATGTCGACCGCTTCGCCGAGGGCATGGTCGCCGGTCGAATAGGGGCCAAGACCGGCAAGCCCGTCGACGTCGGCCGCGACAAAGCTGATGTCGCCCGCGCCGCGCTTCAGCGGGTCGAGCGGCGCCATTTCAGCGAGGCCGAGGTCGCGGTTGACCCCGTTGAGCTTGGCCAGGAGCGCGCGGTTGCCGTCGGTCGGCGCCATTGATGGATAGCCGCCGGGATCGAAGCTGATCTTGGCGTCGGTGCCGGGGGCGTGGCCTGCAACGATCGCGGTCATTTTGGCTTTCACGCGTTCGATCTGCTCGGGCGACAGCGCGCGCAGGTCGCCGCGCGCGACGGCGATCGGGGCGATGATATTGGTCTTGCCGGTCGCGGTGGCGCGGATGCCGCCCGCGTCGAGTTCGGCTTGCTGGCCGCCCGCGATCAGCCCGACGTTGAACGTGAGGTTCGGTTCGGGAAGCTCGGTGCGAAAGCGGTAGAGGATCCGCGTCAGTTCATAGATCGCGCCATCGCCCGCCGCGGCGCTGAAGATGCCCGAGCTGTGCGCGCTCTTGCCCGTCGCGGTGACCGTCCAGCTATCCGACGAGCGCCGCGCGATCGACCCCATGTCAGCGCCTCCATCACGCACCAGCCCTTCGAAATCGAGCGCGACATCGCTGCGCTTGCCCGCGGCGATCAGGTCGGCGCGCGCCTTCTCGATCGGGCTGCCCGCATCTTCCTCGTCGCCGGTCATATGAATTTCGATATTGGCGCCCTTCAGCGTGCCCGCCGCCTGCATCGCGCGCAGCGCCGCGACGATGACGACCATGCCGCCCTTGTCGTCACCCGCGCCCGGCCCTTCGCCCAAATCGCCCTTGCGAACGAATGTCTGGAACGGCGAGTCGGGTTCGAACACAGTGTCGAGATGCGCGATCAGCAGCAGGCGCTTGGTGTCGGGCTTGCCGACATGGGTGGCGATCAGATGTCCGGCGCGCCCGGTGTCGGTCATCGGCTTCCATGCCACCTTGAAACCGAGCGGCTCGAGTTCTGCGCGCATCATCTGGCCGACCTTTTCGACCCCTTCAAGGTTGAGCGAACCGCTGTTCTGGTTGACCAGTTTTTCGAGCAAGGCGATTGACCGAGCCTGTTCAGCCTCCACCGTCTTGGCCATCCCGCTTTCGGCCTTCGACAGCTTGGCGTGCGCAGCCGGGGCGAGCGCGAGCTGGACGGCGAGCAAGGCGGCAAGCGGCAGCGATTTCATGGAAACTCCTCTGGACGCCACCCTTGTGCCGGTTGCGCGGAACGCGGGCAAGCGTTCAGCCGGGGCGGATCATGAAAATATCGCCGCCGATGCTGACGATGAACAAATTGCCCGCGCTGTCTTCGCCGAACGACGCAATATTGCTAAGCGTTCCGGCATTGGGGGTGAAATCCTCGTTGCGCCGCGCGAAGCGCGACGAGGGGAGCGTCTGTCCAGCGACAAGGCTGGCGAAGGGTATCGACCAGATATTGCCCGACACGAAATCGGCAAAAACATATTGGCCGACGAGCGAGGTGACCGGGCCGCGATAGACATAGCCGCCGGTCACCGAGCGCCCCTGCCGCGGGCCGTTGCCATGGCCATATTCGGCCACGGGCGGGGTCAGCCCGGCGGGCGCGGTTCCCGCATAGGGCTGGGTGCCCTCCAGAAAGCGCCAGCCGAAGTTCAGCCCCGGCTGGGTCGTGGTCACCAGATCGATCTCCTCGACCGCGCCCTGGCCGACGTCGCCGATAATCAGGGTCGAGCCCGAGAACGAGGCGCGAAACGGATTGCGCAGGCCAAAGGCAAAGACATAGGGATCGCCGCCGCCCGCCAGAAACGGATTGCCGGGCGCCGGGGTATAGCTGCTGCCCCCCGCGCCCAGCGCAAAGCGCAGGATCTTGCCGAGCTGGACATTGCGGTTCTGGGCATTGTTGTTCGGGTCGCCGCCCCCGCCGCCGTCGCCCACCGCGAAATAGACATGGCCGTCGGGGCCGAAGCCTATCCAGCCGCCATTGTGGTTGTCGAACCCGGGGTGCGGGATGTCGAGCACGGTGTCGTAAATGGTCGAACTGTTCGGTTGGCCCAGAGTGTAGCGGCGCACCTGCACATTGCCATTGGTCGCGGTGGCGACCGCGAACAGCCGCTGCGACGTCGCATGGTCGGGATAGGGCGCGAGGCCAAGCAGACCGCGTTCCCCGCTGGTCGAAATGTCGGTGATGTCGAGCACCAGTGCACGGCTGCCGTTCGCGGGGTCGAAGCGGTACACGTCGCCGCCCTTTTCGACGACGTAGACGCGGCTGTCGCCGGGGATCGCGGCGACATAGAGCGGCTGGTTGAACCCGGTGCCGACGCGCGTCACCGATATGCCTTCGCGGCTGTTGGTGACGGTGATGTTGACCGCCTGCGTGACGCTCGCCTGGCCATCGCTGACGCGCAGCACGACGGCATAGACATTGTCGCTGTCGGCATCCCCAGGCAGGTCGAAGTCAGGCGCGGCGGCAAAACTGAGCGCACCGGCCGGAGTGATCGCAAAGCGCGCCGCATCGGCACCGCCGTCGATGGTGAAGGTCAGCGCGTTGCTGTTGGGGTCGCTCGCGGTCGCCTGGTAAGCGCTGGCGATGTTTTCGGCGACACTGGCGGTTTGCAGCGAAGTGAAGCTGGGCGGCGCATTGGCAGCGGGCGGGGTGTCGCCGCCACTCCCACCGCCACCGCAGGAAACCAGCAAAAGCGAGGTGAGGGCGACAGAGACGCGCATCCGCATGGCCAAACAGCCTTTCGTGATCGTGCCCCGCCCCTTGGGTTCAATCTGCCATCGGTCCGCCGCACCTGCAACCCCGCCGGTTTACCATGTGCGGCATGGTCAGCGCGGCGTCAGGCGGCGTCCTCGACCGCTTCGAAATCGTCGAGCTTGTCCAGTGCCTTGCGCGCGATGCTGTGCATCTTGACGGTGTTGACCGTCAGTCCTTCGGTGTCGTGACCGGTCAGATTGTCGACGTTGAACACGACGCGGGTCTTTGCCGGCGCAAGTTCTTCGAGGGTGAATTTCAGCCCGGTCGTCACCGCCCCGTCGTCGACGCTATAAATGATGTGCATTTCGCGCGGGATTTCCATCGCGACCGCGAATTTGACCATATAGGCGTCGGGGCGTTCCTTGGGCACCACCTTCGCCCAATCGGGGTCGCCCCTTTCGACCACCAGCTCATAGAGCCGCGTCGAGCCGCCATTGGTGACCAGGGGCAGGCCCGAATCGCTGCCGTCGCCGAACATCTTGGCGAACACCTGCTCGCGCGGCGCCGCGACGGTCCGCGTCTGGCTGACCAGTTCGGCGACTTTGCCGCAGCTGGTGGTGAGCAGCAGGGCAGCAATCAGGCATAGGGTGCGATGCATTGGCGGTTCCCCCGAAAAGCCCGGCCGTCATAGCCGCGACGATTTACCAAAGCGTCAACGCCTCGACCGCCTGTAAAGAGTGTTTGACACCTCTCAGCGAAGTATGTAAAGAGCTCTTGACAAGCAAGGGAGCGACTGTGGAAAACCGGGTGCGCGAATATCGGGAAGCGGCGGGGTGGAGCCAGGGCGAGCTCGCCCGCCGCCTCGGCGTGTCGCGCCAGACGATCAACGCGGTCGAAACCGACAAATATGACCCCAGCCTGCCGCTGGCGCTGCGCATGGCAGGCCTGTTCGCGCTCGAAGTGCGTGAGCTGTTTATCGATCATTGGACGGCGAAGGAGTAGGGATATGACGACGCAGGCAAGCAAGGCGGCGGGATGGCGCAAGATGGCCATACAGGCAGTGTTCGGCGCGATCGCGGGCGCGGGCGGCATGTTTGCGATGTTGGCCTTGATCGATGCCCAGGGCGGTCTCGACTGGGCACCCTCGGCGATCATTCTGCTCGGGGTCGGATTTATCTATGCGTTGATGGGGGCGTTTGTTGGCGTCGGGACGGTGGCGCCGCGGCTGGTCGGGCAGCGCCTGCTCAACGTCGCTGACGCCGAGGAAATCGTCGAGGAACGCGCCAACATGAGCTTCAGCGCGATCGGCTGCATCGGGCTGGGCGCTGCACTGATGCTGCTCGCTCAGGCGGTGTCGGCGGAAGCTGCGGGTACCGCGGCGCTGGTCAGCCCGGCCGCCGCCTTTTGGATATTGTTGGCAATACTCGGCGGTTTCACCTTGCTGTCGCTGTGGATGTGGAAAAGTTTCGACGAGCTGTGGCGCCAGCTGACCGTCGAAATCACTGCGATGACCGGCAATTTTCTGATGATTGTCGCCATCGTCTGGGGCGGCGCGGCGGCGGCAGAGCTGGTCGCCGGACCTCAGCCGCTCGATCTGGTATCGCTGTCTTTGGGGTCGATGCTGCTTGCGTGCTTCGTCGTTACCGCCCGCCGCGGGATGATGGCACCGCGATAGGGGCGATTGGTTGCAGGCGAGCCGTCCTTCAAAAGCCGTTCGTGTCGAGCGAAGTCGAGACACACGAAGGCCAGCACAAACTCGACGTGTCTCGAGTTCGCTCGACACGAACGGAAATTGAGGATGGTCTGAAAACCATCCCAAACCCACCATCATCGACGTGTTCACGCGCAAAAAAGGGCGCCCGGTTCCCCCGAACCGGACGCCCCCTCTTGGCGTCGCTGACCCTTATGGATCAGGCGCTGTAGTACATGTCGAATTCGACCGGGCTCGGGGTCTGTTCGACGCGATACACTTCGTCCCACTTGAGCTCGATATAGGCTTCGATCTGGTCTTTCGAGAACACGTCGCCCTTCAGCAGGAAGTCGTGGTCCGCGGCCAGGCTGTCGAGCGCTTCGCGCAGCGAACCGCAGACGGTCGGCACTTCGCTCAGTTCCTCGGGCGGCAGATCATACAGATTCTTGTCCATCGGATCGCCCGGGTGGATCTTGTTCTGAATGCCGTCGAGACCCGCCATCAGCAGCGCCGAGTAGCAGAGATAGGGGTTGGCCATTGCGTCGGGGAAGCGG
This sequence comes from Sphingopyxis sp. BE259, assembly GCF_031457495.1. Taxonomy (NCBI): domain Bacteria; kingdom Pseudomonadati; phylum Pseudomonadota; class Alphaproteobacteria; order Sphingomonadales; family Sphingopyxidaceae; genus Sphingopyxis; species Sphingopyxis sp. BE259. Next base: position 3,350,701 of record NZ_JAVDWM010000001.1, on the reverse strand, counting down.
AATTCGACGCGCTTCGCCTTGGCGCCGGTGCCATAGGGGATGCGGCACGACGCCGACCGGTTGCGGCTGGAGTAAGCCAGCAGCACCGGCGCTTCGAAACCGGGAACCAGGCGCTTGTAGCTGTTCGTCGTCGGGTTGGTGAAGGCGTTCAGCGCCTTGGCATGCTTGACGACGCCGCCGATGAAATAGAGGCACATATCGGACAGGCCCGCATAGCCGTTACCGGCGAACAGCGGCTTGCCCTTTTCCCAGATCGAGATGTGGGTGTGCATACCGCTGCCGTTGTCGTCCTTGATCGGCTTCGGCATGAAAGTCGCGGTCTTGCCGTAAGCATGCGCGACCTGGTGCACGACATATTTGTAGATCTGCATGCGGTCGGCGGTTTCGGTCAGGGTGCCGAAGGTCAGGCCAAGCTCGTGCTGCGCGGCAGCGACTTCGTGGTGATGCTTGTCGCACGGCAGGCCGAGTTCGAGCATCGTCGAGACCATCTCGGCGCGGATATCGACGGCGCTGTCGACCGGCGCGACGGGGAAATAGCCGCCTTTGGCGCGCGGGCGGTGGGCGAGATTGCCGCCTTCATAGCTGCGACCGGTGTTGGTCGGCAGCTCGATATCGTCGATCTCGAACCCCGACTTGTTATATCCGGTTTCGAAACGGACATCGTCGAACATGAAGAACTCGGCTTCGGGGCCGACATAGACGGTGTCCCCGATGCCGGTCGAGGCGACATAGGCCTCGGCGCGCTTGGCCGTGGTGCGCGGGTCGCGGGCATAGCCTTCGCCGGTGGAGGGCTCGACGATGTCGCAGAAGATCACGAGCATCGGCGTGGCCGAGAACGGATCGTCGTACACCGCCTCAAGGTCGGGCATCAGGATCATGTCGGATTCGTTGATCGCCTTCCACCCTTCGATCGACGAGCCGTCGAACATCAGGCCGTCTTCGAGTTCGTCTTCGCCCAGCACCGAGGCGACCATGGTCAGGTGCTGCCACTTGCCCTTGGGATCGGTGAAGCGCAGATCGACCCACTCGATGTCGTTTTCCTTGATCCGGGCGATAATGTCCTTGGGCTTCGTAGCCATGGTCTATGCTTCCTTCTTGCGAAATGATCCCGGCGCGCCGGGGCTTGTTGAACGGATTGGGTGAGGCCGGTCTACAGCGCGTCCTCGTTGCGCTCGCCGGTGCGGATGCGGAGCGCGGTCTCGACCGGGATGACGAAAATCTTGCCGTCGCCGATGCGGCCGGTCTGCGCCGCCGCGGCGATCGCCTCGACCACGCGTTCGGCCATGCTGTCTTCGACGATCACTTCCAGCTTCACCTTGGGCAGGAAGTCGACGACATATTCGGCGCCGCGATACAGTTCGGTGTGGCCTTTCTGACGCCCAAAACCCTTGGCTTCGGTCACGGTGATGCCGCTGACGCCGACTTCGTGCAGTGCTTCCTTGACCTCGTCGAGCTTGAACGGCTTGATGATCGCCTCAATCTTCTTCACGCTTTTCGTCCCCCTTTGGGCATTTCTCGTCGCTCGCAACCACGGCCGGACCAGGCCTGCCTGTCCGGTTCACATCGGTGAGTCGCTGCGAGGCCCCGTCATCTTGCACCAATCAAGAGCCGTGCCAATTGGCGAATCGCAAGCATTCGGTAAGATTTGCAACGGGAAATTGCGGCGTTGCCCAAGGGGTGTGCATCGGGCGCGGCAGGGTGCCTAAAAAAGTGGCAATTCCTGCCGCGTCATTGCGAGGAGCGAAGCGACGGGCAATCCAGTGTGGCGTAAACCGCTCTGGATTGCTTCGCTTCGCTCGCAATGACGAGGTCTGTTGTAGGCGGCGGCGCTACCGCCCCATCGGCGCCGCGCTGTCGGCCAGATTGGCCTTGGTCCAGTTCGATCGTTCGATGACATAGGCGCGGATCGCCTCGGCATCCTGCGGGGTCAGCACCTTGGCGAAACTGACCATGCCGCGATCTTTCAGGGCGCCGTCGATCACCACGGACTTCCACGCCTCGACGTTGGCCAGCGTACCCGAGACGCGGAGGTCGGGGGTGAAGCCGTTGCCGATCGCGCTGTCACCGTGGCAGACCATGCAATAGCGCCCGAACTGCGCCTTGCCCGCGGCGACCTGCGCTAGGCTCGCGGTCATCGGCGGCGGGTTCCACGCCAGCGTCGTCGTCGCGGGCGGGGCGGGGAGTTTCGCAGTGCCGCCGATCTTGAGCACGACCAAGCGCGGGATGTTAGGGATTTTGCGCGTCGCGCCGCCCGCGACCCCGGCGACGAGCGGGAAGGCGCCGCCCTTGCTGGTCATGAACGCCACATATTGCACCCCGCCGACACGGAAGGTCGACGGCGCGCTGACGATCCCCGATTGCATGTCGAGGTCGAGCAGCTGCTTGCCGGTGTCGGCGGTATAGGCGCGGAAGCGGCCAAGGCTGGTGCCCTGGAACACCAGATTGCCCGCGGTCGTCATCGTGCCGCCGTTCCACGCCGCGGGATGATCGACCGCCCAAGCGACCTTGCCGCTGCGGGGGTCGAAAGCGACGAGGCGGCCTGTGGTCGCGGCAACCGCGGCGCGGAACGCCGCCTTGTCGTCGGGCAGCGCGGTGCCGGTCAGCGAGGTGCCGACGTTGAAGCCGAGCACCTTGCGGCGGTCGAGCTCGTTCATGTCGGTCAGATAGCCCTGCGGGATCTGCTGTGCCGGGATGTAAACCAGCCCGGTCTTGGGGTTGTAGCTCATCGGGTGCCAGTTGTGCGCGCCGAGCGCGCCGGGGATGGCGATGAACGGCTTGCCGGTCTTGTAGAAGCGCGCCTCGGGATTTTCGATCGGGCGCCCGGTGGCGAGGTTATAACCGGTGGCCCAGTTGATCCCGTCGACAAACGGCTTGGCGTCGATCAGTTTGCCGTTGCTGCGATCGAGGGTGAAGAAGAAGCCGTTCTTCGGTGCATGGTACAGCACCTTGGTCGGGGTGCCGTTCACTGCCTGCTCGGCCAGGATGATCGGCTGGGTCGCGGTATAGTCCCACGTCTCGGCCGGGGTTTCCTGATAATGCCACTTATACTTGCCAGTCGTCGCGTCGACCGCGACAATCGACGACAGGAACCAGTTGTCGCCCTCGCCGTTCGAGCGCGTGCCGTGGTTCCATGGGTTGCCGTTGCCCACCCCCAGATAAACCTGGTCGAGATCCTTGTCGTAAACGATCGCGTCCCACACCGTCCCGCCGCCGCCCGATGTCTGCCACTCGCCCTTGTCGGACCAGGTCGCGTTGCCTTTGCTGGCAAAGATGTCGTCCGACGCGGTGCCATCCTTCGCCTTGGTCGGATTGGGCGCGGTGTAGAAGCGCCAACGCTCCTTGCCGGTGTCGGCGTCATAGGCGGTGACATAGCCGCGCACCCCGAACTCGGCGCCACCGTTGCCGATCAGCACCATGTCCTTCACGACGCGCGGGGCGCCGGTGATCGTGTAGGGTTTCGCCGCGTCGACCGTCTGCGTCGACCAGACTTCCGTGCCGGTCTTGCGGTCGAGGGCAATCAGGCGGCCGTCGATCGTGCCAACGAACAATTTGTCGCCCCACACCGCGACGCCGCGGTTGACGACGTCGCAGCACGCATTGACCGCGCTCTCGCCCGGAACCTTGGGATCGAATTTCCATAGGGATTTGCCGGTCGCCGCGTCCCACGCGCTGACCTTTGACCAGGCGTGGCTGACATACATCACGCCGTCGACGACCACGGGGGTCGCCTCCTGGCCGCGCGCATCCTCCAGGTCGGCGCTCCAGGCGATGCCCAACTGGCCGACGTTGCTCGCGTCGATGTCGGTCAGCGGGCTGAACCGTTGTTCGTCATAGCTGAAGCCGATGGCGCCCCAGTCGTCGCCGTTGCCGCCGGTCTTGAGCAGGGTCTCGCTGGCTTTTTCGGCGGCGTCGAGCGATCCGCCGGTGGTGACGCTGTCATTCTTCGATGCGTTGCACGCCGCCAATGCCAGTAGCGCGCCGCCCAGCAGCGCGGCCGAAAAGACCCGTTTCGCCATCCCATGCTCTCCCGTTTCGACGCCTATGCTTGACGTTAACGTCAAGACTGCGCCGGATGGGCGGGGGGTGCAAGGGGGAAAGTGGGGGTGCGGGAGGGCGGCGGACTCCCACCATCGTCACCCCGGACTTGATCCGGGGTCCACGAAGGTCAGCACTGCGTGGACGTCATGGATCCCGGATCAAGTCCGGGATGACGAAAAATCATTGTCCTGATCAGTTCCAGGGCGGCGCGTTCAGACCCTCGGGACTCGCGGTGAAAATCTCGCAGCCGGTTTCGGTAATCCCGATGCTATGTTCGAACTGCGCCGACAACGAGCGGTCGCGGGTCACCGCGGTCCAGCCGTCGGCGAGCATCTTCACCGCATATTTGCCGGTGTTGATCATCGGCTCGATGGTGAAGAACATGCCGGGGCGAAGTTCGGGACCGGTGCCGGGGCGGCCGGCGTGGACCACCTCGGGGGCGTCGTGGAACATCTGGCCGAGCCCATGCCCGCAGAAATCGCGGACGACCGAATAGCGGTGGCGCTCGGCGTGGGTCTGGATCGCATGCGCGACGTCGCCCATGCGGTTGCCGGGCTTGGCCTGCTCGATCCCGAGCATCAGGCATTCATAGGTGACCTCGACCAGCCGCTTTGCCTTGATCGGGACGTCGCCAACCAGATACATGCGACTGGTGTCGCCGTGCCAACCGTCGATGATCGTCGTCACGTCGATATTGACGATGTCGCCCTCGCGCACCGGCTTGTCGTCGGGGATGCCGTGACAGACGACATGGTTGATGCTGGTGCAGCAGCTATGGGTGAAGCCGCGATAGCCGAGCGTCGCCGGGATGCCGCCGCCGTCGAGCATCATCGTGCGGACCAGATCGTCGATCGCCGCGGTGGTCACCCCCGGCTGGACGAAGGGGACGAGTGCGTCGAGGATTTCGGCCGACAGCCGCCCCGCCTTGCGCATGCCGGCAAAGCCTGCCTCGTCGTGCAGCTTGATGGTGCCGTCGCGGACCGGGGTGGGGGCGCCGGCATCGGCGGTGGTTACGGAAACATAGTCGTACATGGGGGTGATATAAGCGATATGGCGCCGAATTGCGAGGGCGGTAAACCCCTCCCGCTTGCGGGAGGGGAACGGGTTAGCTTACTCCGCCGCCTTCTTCGCCTTGTCGGCCTTCGGCTTGCCCTTGCCAGCTTTCGGCGGGGCCGAGACGATTTCGAAGGCGAGCGGATTGCCGACATGGGCGTCGTCGCCGGTCTTCATCTTCACCTTGACCTCGCCGCCATGGACCAGCTTGCCGAACAGCAGTTCTTCAGCAAGCGGCTGTTTGATCTTTTCCTGGATCAGGCGGCCCATCGGGCGCGCGCCGTACAGCTTGTCATAACCCTTGCCGGTCAGCCATTCGCGCGCCGCATCGTCGAGCTGGATGTGGACGTTGCGGTCGGCCAATTGCAGCTCGAGTTCGAGGATGAACTTGTCGACGACGCGCGCGACAACCTCGGGCGGCAGATAGCCGAAGGGGACGATCGCATCGAGGCGATTGCGGAATTCGGGGGTGAACATGCGCTTTACCGCCTCTTCCTGGACATCCTCGCGTGTCGATTGGCCGAAACCGATCGACTCGCGCGCCATGTCGCTGGCGCCCGCATTGGTCGTCATGATCAGGATGACGTTGCGGAAATCGACGGTCTTGCCGTGGTGATCGGTCAGGCGGCCGTTGTCCATGACCTGGAGCAGGATGTTGAACAGGTCGGGATGCGCCTTTTCGATCTCGTCGAGCAGCAGCACGCAATGCGGATTCTGGTCGATCGCATCGGTGAGCAGGCCACCCTGATCGTAACCGACATAGCCCGGCGGTGCACCGATCAGGCGGCTGACCGAATGGCGCTCCATATATTCGCTCATGTCGAACCGCTGGAGCGGAATGCCCATGATCGACGCGAGCTGCTTGGCGACCTCGGTCTTGCCGACCCCCGTAGGTCCGCTGAACAGATAGTTGCCGATCGGCTTTTCGGGATCGCGCAGGCCCGCACGGGAGAGCTTGATCGCCGACGACAGCACCTCGATCGCGGTGTTCTGCCCGAACACGACGCGTTTCAGGTCGGTTTCGAGGCTGGCGAGGGTCGCCTTGTCGTCGCTCGACACCGATTTGGGCGGGATGCGCGCCATCGTCGCGATCACCGCCTCGATCTCTTTCGCGGTGATCGTCTTCTTGCGCTTCGACGGGGCGACGAGCATCTGCATCGCGCCAACCTCGTCGATCACGTCGATCGCCTTGTCGGGCAATTTGCGGTCGTTGATGTAGCGTGCCGACAGCTCGACCGCGGCGTTGATCGCATCGGGGGTATAGCGCACCTGATGATGGCTCTCGAACGCGCTGCGCAGCCCGGCGAGAATCTTCTTGGTGTCTTCCAGCGTCGGTTCGACCACATCGATCTTCTGGAACCGGCGCAGCAACGCGCGGTCTTTTTCGAAATGGTTGCGGAACTCCTTGTACGTCGTCGAGCCGATGCAGCGGATAACGCCGCCGGACAGCGCGGGCTTGAGCAGGTTCGATGCGTCCATCGCGCCACCCGAAGTAGCACCCGCACCGATGACGGTATGGATCTCGTCGATGAACAATATCGCGTGTGGCAAGCCTTCGAGTTCGGTCACGACCTGTTTCAGCCGCTCCTCGAAATCGCCGCGATAGCGCGTGCCGGCGAGCAGCGCGCCCATGTCGAGCGAATAGATGACCGCGGGCAGCAGCACCTCGGGCACGTCACCCTCGATAATCTTGCGCGCGAGGCCCTCGGCGATCGCGGTCTTGCCGACGCCGGGATCGCCGACATAAAGTGGGTTGTTCTTTGACCGGCGGCAGAGGATCTGGATCGTGCGATCGACCTCGGCGCCGCGGCCGATCAGCGGATCGACCTTGCCGATCTTGGCTTTCTCGTTGAGGTTGACGGTGAACTGGTCGAGCGCGGTTTCCTTCTTGTTCTTGCCGCTGCTGTCCTTGTCCTTCGTTTCTTCCTTCTCCTCGGGCTCGGCCTGCGGCGAGGGTTTGCCGCCCTTGCCGACGCCGTGGCTGAGGTAGGAGACCGCATCGAGGCGCGTCAAATCCTGCTGCTGCAGGAAGTAAACCGCGTAGCTTTCGCGTTCGGAGAACAGCGCGACGAGGACGTTGGCGCCGGTGACTTCATCCTTGCCCGACGACTGGACGTGCAGGATCGCGCGCTGGACGACGCGCTGGAACCCGCTCGTCGGCGACGGGTCGCTGTGCCCCTCAACCTTCAAACTGTCGAGTTCGGTGTCGAGATAATGGACGACCGCTGATTGCAGGTCGTCGATCGCGACGCCGCAGGCGCGCATGACTTCGGCGGCATGGTCGTCGTCGATCAGCGCGAAGAGCAGATGCTCCAACGTCGCATATTCGTGGTGGCGCTCCGACGCGGCTTTCAGCGCATTGTGCAGGGTCTTTTCGAGGCTCTCCGAAAAGGACGGCATGGTCTTCATCTCCTTGCGGGGACCAGGCCGGGGAGAGCGGCCCCCTTAGAAATGCAACGTGGCGATGCCGCCGCCCTACCGCAAGGGAAAAGCGGATGGCTTTGTAAAATTACGATGACGGGGGTTGTTGTATGGTTAACACGGCGTTGAAATTTGGAGGAGGCCACGCAATCCGCCTCGTCTTCCCGGACTTGATCGGGGTCCAGAAGGCGAGCGTGGCCATGGATCCCGGATCAAGTCCGGGATGACGATGGGTAAGGTCCGCTTTTTCAAAGTTCAGTAAAGTTCAGCCCTGTGCGCCTCCCGATTTGGAACTCGCGGCGTGCTGGACGCGCCTGGCACGCTCCGCCGTGGTCGCACCCGTAAGCCGGGCAGCGACCGCTTTCGTTCACCAAATGAAAGAGCCGGATGAAGGCTGGCATAGCCGGATAATGTAGGAAAGGACTATTTGAAGGCCGCGTCCGCTTGGAGGTGGGGAGCTGCTATTCCCCACCCTCGTCATTCCCGCGAAAGCGGGAACCCAGGGACAGGCCCGCCGACGCACGCTCTGGGTCCCCGCTTTCGCGGGGATGACGAAGTCAAGAAATGCGGAACGTCCGCTTCCGGTCGTTTTCCTGACACTCCAGATCAACCCTCGCCAGCCCGGTCGACCATATCCATGAAATCGCGCGCGGTGTTGCGCTCGCCCTCATCCTTGAACGCGACGTCGAGATCGGGCGCGACGCCGAGCATGTACATCAGCGCCCATAAAGCGAAGCGGCGGCCGGGGTTGGTCTCCAGGCCGAAGTCGACGCGCATGCGTTCGGTGCCTGCGGCGTGCGCCTCGGGGTGGATCGCCGCGAGGTCGGCGGTGCCGAAATAGCGGCGGAGCTGGTCGTCGAAATCCATGGCGCCCTTTTCGCGGTTTCATGCGGCTTTGCAAGGTCGCGTGGCAAAATCGGGCGATCCGAAAGCTGGCCCGGTTGTCATTCGGATGGGCGCCCGATAGGGCGGCGTCCGTGAAGACCAGCATCGACATCGGGACCGACGCCGCGGGGCAAAACGTGCGCATCGACGTGCAGGAGCTGCTGGCGACGCGGCTGCTCGTCCAGGGCAATTCAGGGTCGGGCAAGTCGCACCTGCTGCGCCGCATCCTCGAGGAAAGCGCCGAACTGGTGCAGCAGATCGTCATCGATCCCGAGGGTGATTTCGTCACGCTCGCCGATGCCTACAGCCATGTCGTGATCAACGGCGGCGACTATAACGAGCGCGAGATCGCGGCGATGGGCGCGCGCATCCGCGAACATCGCGCGTCGATCGTCCTCAGCCTGGAATCGCTCGATATTGAGGCGCAAATGACCTGCGCCGCGGCGTTTTTGAACGCATTATTCGATGCGCCGCGCGAGCATTGGTTTCCGGCGCTGGTGGTGGTCGACGAGGCACAGATGTTCGCGCCGAGCGTCGCGGGCGACGTGTCCGACAATGTCCGCCGCGCCAGCCTGTCGGCGATGACAAACCTGATGTGCCGCGGGCGCAAGCGCGGCCTCGCCGGCGCGATTGCGACGCAGCGGCTGGCGAAGCTCGCGAAGAATGTCGCGGCCGAGGCGAGCAATTTCCTGATGGGGCGCACCTTCCTGGACATCGACATGGCGCGCGCCGCAGACCTGCTCGGGATGGAGCGGCGGCAGGCGGAGGCGATCCGCGATCTGGAACGTGGGCATTTCCTGGGACTCGGCCCGGCAATCTCGCGCCGTCCGCTGTCGATCCGCATCGGCGCGACGCAGACCGCCACGCGGATGGGGACGCACAGCCTGATGCCGTTGCCAGTGGCGGGCGGGGCCGACATGCGGTCGATGCTGTTCACCGAGATGGAGGCGCCGATGGCGCCGCGCACCCTTGCCCCCGAACCCGAGCCGATCGCGGCGAGCGAAGTGCTCGAACGCATCGCGGCGGTCGAGGGGCTGCATGAGGACCGCGACGCCCCGGTGGTGCTCGACATCGTCGCCGCGGTCGAAGAGGCGGAGCAAAGCGACGCGGTGGTGATCGCGATGCTCGAAGAGATGCTGACCGACCCCGACACCGCCTTTCAGCCCGAAGCCTTTCTTTATCAGGATTTTTCGGTGCGGTGCCGGATGGCGAAGTTGAAAAAGGTGCCGCTCGATCTCGCCGCGTTCCGCCGCCGCTTTGCGCTGGCCAAAGGTGGGGTCTTCGATCCGTCCGAGCCGCGCTGGGCCGAGGCGCTGCGCGTCGGCGAGCGATTGCCCGACGACATGCTGGCGCCGTTTCTGCAAATCGCGCGCGCTGCGATGGATGGCGACATCTGTCCCGACGACGACGTGCTGGGGCGCGCCTATGGCAGCCGCTCGCCGGGGCGCATCAGGCGATTGGTCGAGTATATGGAAAAACAGGGCGCAATCGTCGTGCGCTCCGATTTCGGCGGGCGCCGCTCGATCGGTATCCCCGAGCTGGGGCTGAGCACCGAGGCCGAATAAGGCCCGCCAACGAAAAAGGGCGGCTCCGCAGCGCCGCCCTTTTCCTGTCATCTTCGCTTGGACGGTTCAGATCTTGGCGGTCAGGTCGGGGACCGCGCTGAACAGATCGGCGACGAGGCCGAAGTCGGCGACCTGGAAGATCGGGGCGTCCTCGTCCTTGTTGATCGCGACGATCGTCTTGCTGTCCTTCATGCCCGCAAGATGCTGGATCGCGCCCGAGATGCCGATCGCGAAATAGACCTGCGGGGCGACGATCTTGCCGGTCTGGCCGACCTGATAGTCGTTGGGGACATAGCCTGCATCGACCGCGGCGCGGCTGGCACCGAGCGCGGCGTTCAGCTTGTCGGCGAGCGGGACGATCACTTCCTGATATTTCTCGCTCGAACCCAGCGCGCGGCCGCCCGATACGATGATCTTGGCGGAGGTCAGTTCGGGACGATCCTGCTTGGCGATTTCGGCGCCGACGAAGGTCGCAATACCCGCGTCGCTGCCGCCGCCAACGGCTTCGACCGTGCCCGAACCGCCCGAGGTGGCCGCCTTGTCGAACGCGGTGCCGCGGACGGTGAGGACGAGCTTGGCGTCCGACGATTCGACGGTTGCGATCGCGTTGCCCGCGTAAATCGGGCGGGTGAAGGTCTTCGGACCTTCGACCGACAGGATTTCCGAAATCTGCATCACGTCGAGCAACGCGGCGACGCGCGGCGCGATATTCTTGCCGGTCGTCGTCGCAGGCGCGAGGAACGCATCATGGCTCGCCATCAGCTCGGCGACGAGCGGCGCGACATTTTCGGGCAGATTGTGATCGAAGGCGGCGTTGTCGGCGACATGCACCTTGCCCACGCCCGCGATCTGCGCGGCTTCCTTGGCAACGGCATCGACGCCGCTACCCGCGACGAGCAGATGGACTTCGCCAAGCTGCGACGCGGCGGTAACCACTGCGAGCGTGGCGTCCTTGACGGCCTTGCCGTCATGTTCGACCCAAACGAGCGTTTTCATGAGTGCACTCCCATCGCCTTCAACTTGGCAACCAGTTCATCGACATCGGCGACCTTGACACCCGCCGAGCGGACGGGCGGTTCCGACACCTTGACCGTCTTGACCCGCGGCGCCGTGTCGACACCGTAGTCAGCCGGGGTCTTGGTATCGAGCGGCTTCGACTTCGCCTTCATGATATTCGGCAGCGAGGCATAGCGCGGCTCGTTCAGACGCAGGTCGGTGGTGACGATCGCGGGAAGCTTGAGCTTCACCGTCTCAAGACCGCCGTCGACTTCGCGGGTCACGTTGACATGATCGCCCTCGACATTGACCGCGCTGGCAAAGGTGCCCTGCGCCCAACCGGTGAGCGCGGCGAGCATCTGGCCGGTCTGGTTGTTGTCGCCGTCGATCGCCTGCTTGCCGAGGATAACAAGGCCGGGCGTTTCGGCGTCAGCGATCGCCTTGAAGATTTTCGCGAGCGCCAGCGGTTCGACATCGTCGTCGGTCTGGACCAGGATCGCACGGTCGGCGCCCATCGCGAGCGCGGTGCGCAGCGTTTCCTGTGCCTTCGCCGGGCCGACGCTGATCGCCACGACCTCGGTCGCAACGCCCTTTTCTTTCAGGCGGATCGCTTCTTCGATCCCGATCTCGTCGAACGGGTTCATCGACATTTTGACATTCGCCAGATCGACGCCAGTGCCGTCGGATTTGACCCGCGGCTTGACGTTGTAATCGAGCACCCGCTTGACGGGGACGAGGATTTTCATGGGCCTAAAGCTCCTCTCAGCAAATTGTGCACTGCGCCATAATTGCGCTTTACGTAAACGTCAACCTAGCTTCCTCTCCCCGTGGGGGAGAGGATAGGGAGACTTGGTCCACAGGACCTAGTCGGACTTGGTGAGGGCCTGGACGTTGCCGCCCTCACCGCTGCGCCCCGGACTTGATCCGGGGCTCGCTGCCTCTCCCCCAAGGGGGAGAGGCAAGTAAATCAAGCCGCGCGGACTTCCGCGACAATCTTCTTTGCCGCATCGCCCAGATCGTTGGCCGCGACGATCGGCAGCCCGGAATTGGCGAGGATGTCCTTACCCTGCTGCACATTCGTGCCTTCCAGGCGGACGACCAAAGGCACCGACAGATTCACTTCCTTCGCCGCCGCGACGATGCCGTCGGCGATGATGTCGCACTTCATGATGCCGCCAAAGATGTTGACGAGGATGCCCTTCACCGCGGGATCCTTCAGAATGATCTTGAACGCCGCGGTAACCTTTTCCTTCGAAGCGCCGCCGCCGACGTCGAGGAAGTTGGCGGGGAATTCGCCGTTCAATTTGATGATGTCCATCGTCGCCATCGCGAGGCCCGCGCCATTCACCATGCAGCCGATATTGCCATCGAGCTTGATGTAAGCGAGGTCATATTCCGACGCCTCGACCTCGGCCGGGTCTTCTTCGGTCAGGTCGCGCAGCTCGGCCAGATCCTTGTGGCGGAACATCGCATTGCCGTCGAACGCGACCTTGGCGTCGAGCACCAGCAGTTCGTCGCCATCCTTGCCTTCGCACACGGCGAGGGGGTTGATTTCGATCTGTTCGGCATCGGTGCCGAGGAATGCGGCGTACAAACCGGCCAGAACCTTGGCAGCCTGTTTCGCCAGATCGCCCGACAGCCCAAGCGCCGCGGCAACGCTGCGGCCGTGGTGCGGCTGGAGGCCCGTGGCGGGATCGATGGTAATCGTGTGGATCTTTTCCGGCGTGTCGTGCGCGACGGTTTCGATGTCCATGCCGCCTTCGGTCGAAGCGACGACCGCGACGCGGCTCGATCCACGATCAACGAGCAAGGCGAGATAGAATTCCTGCTTAATGTCGGCGCCGTCGGTGATGTAGAGGCGGTTGACCTGCTTGCCGGCGTCACCGGTCTGGATCGTCACCAGCGTGTTGCCGAGCATGTCTTTCGCATGCGCTTCAACCTCTTCGATCGTCTTGGCGAGGCGGACGCCGCCCTTGGCATCGGGGCCGAGCTCCTTGAACTTGCCCTTGCCGCGGCCGCCCGCATGAATCTGCGATTTCACCACGTAAAGCGGCCCGGGGAGCTGCTTCGCCGCGGCGACAGCTTCTTCGACACTCATCGCGGCAATGCCCTTGGGCACCGCAACGCCATATTTCGCGAGCAGTTCTTTCGCCTGATATTCGTGGATGTTCATGAGGTCTGCCGGGCCTTTCGAGTCTTGGGGCGGGGAGAATTGGCGCCGCCTAAGCACAAGTTGGCGGGCAAGGCTACCCCGCAGCGCCCCAGATAATCTTGCCTAGCGAAAAGCGCAGAGCGCGGCCGAGCTTGTCGTGACCGTCAAGATCTCGGGGTCTTTCAGGGCGCGGACCTTGTGGAGGAACTGGTTGAGCGACAAGTCGCTCATTCTTTTGTCCTTCAGGGTCGATAGCGAACCCAGGCGGCGCAGCTGGAGCAGCGACAGCCGGTCAACCATCCGTTCGGCCATGCACGACGCGATCGATTGCGACAGGCCGGCGTTGACCAGTCCGGTGCGGAGCCGCGTTTCGGGAGTGGCGCAGGCGGCTAAGGCGAGCGCCGACAGGGAGAGAATAGCGATCCGCATCAGCGATTATCTTCCATGAAATTCGGCGACCGCGCTCGATACCGCCTGCATCAAGGCCATGCGCGCCGGAATGGGTGAGGTGGTGCTGCCCATGAACACGACGATCGCATAGCGCGTGCCGTCGGGGGCGGTGGCAATGCCGATGTCGTTATAGCCCGCGGTCATGCCACCCAGATTCTGGCCCGTCCCGGTCTTGTGCAGGAATTTCCAGCCCGGCGGCAGGCCGGCCTTCAGCCGCTTCGGGCCGCTTTTTGTCCGGCTCATCACGCCCAGCAGATATTCGGTCGATTCGGGCGACAGCAAGGTGCCGCGCGCCAGCCGGGCCAGCGCGCTGGCAACCGCCGTCGGGCTGGCGCCGTCCATCGGACTGGCGAGATAATTGTCCATCGCGGCGCGGCGGGTTGCCGGCGAAAGCGCCGATCGCGCCGCCTCGAAATTGCGGCCGACCGAATAGCTTTGCTGCCAGGCCATCCCGGCGATGCCGCTTTGGAGCAGCCGTTCACCGGGCCCGAAGCGGATGGCCCCCAGATCTTTCTTGGCCAGATAGGCGCGCACCGCGCCCGGTCCGCCCACGGTGCGCAGCAGGCTGTCGTTCGCGGTGTTGTCGCTTTGGGTGATCGCCGTTTCGATGAGCTGGCGGACGGTCATCGTCACCGACCCCTGGGCGCGGACGCGCGCCGCAAGCGGCTGATAGAACAGGGTCACGTCTTCCGGACCAATCCTGACCGGCTGATCGAGCCGGATGCGCCCCTGATCGACCGCATCAAGCGCCGTCAGGCTGACCCACAGTTTCGACACGCTCTGTTGCGGGAACAGGTCACCGCCGCGTTCGGCAATCGCCCATTCGCCGTCGATCCGCTGCACCGCAATCCCGGTCTTGCCCGGAAAGGCGCGCCACAGAAAATGGATGCGCTCGGTCAGCCCGGCGGGAGGGCGCCGAAAACCAGGGTCGAGCGGGCCGACCGGGCGCGGCATCGCCGATCGCACCGGCTGGCCGATCGGCACAGTCACCGAACCTGCGGGCTTGGGCACCGCCGCCTGCGAGCGCGGCGGCGGCACGATCGCCGCGCTGCTGACGCACCCCGCAAGCACCGCAGCGCTCATCGTCATGGCGAGGAGCGGCCGGCCCGATAACGCAAATTTCATGCTAACCCCGCACCTGCGACTTATACAAAATCCCCGGCCTTGTGGTCTCGCAGGTGCGCAAGGGGGACCAGCAGTTTGCGATGAACGATTCTTCTGGCGCGACGAGTGGGGGAACGGCGCGGCCGTCAGGGTGCGGGGGACGCGCGGACCATGGCCGGGAACAGTCGTTTCAGCGCCGCCAGCTTCGGCGCGTCCCAGCGGACGATATAGCCGTTCGACGGGTTGCGGCGCATGAAATCCTGATGATTGACCTCGGCGCGGTAAAAACGCTTGTAGCTTTCGACCGGCACGACGATCGGCTTGGCGAAATATCGGCCCTTGCCGATCTGCGCCAGATAGCTGGTCGCGACCTGGCGCTGCGTCGCGTCAAGCGGGACGATCGCGGCGCGATATTGCGATCCGACGTCCGGCCCTTGGCGGTTCTTCAGCGTCGGATCGGCGACCACCGAAAACAGCACGCGCAGCAAGCTGCCATAGCTGACCTGGCTCGGATCATAGACGATCCGTACCGCCTCGGCATGGCCCGACTTGCCGTCGTGGGTCAGTTCATATTTCGCGGTCGCGGCGCTGCCGCCATGATAGCCCGATTCGACCGAGATGACGCCCTTCACATTGGCAAAGACGCCCTCGACACCCCAGAAACAGCCGCCCGCGAGCACCGCGGTCGCGCGCTTCGCCTTGACCGCCGGATCAACGGCGGCAGCGGGTAGCTTGACGACGCTTTCGGCCTGCGCCGGGGCGCATTGCGCCACGATCGCGCCCGCGACGAGTGTCGCGATAATACGGCTGAACGGTGCGCGGCGCGCTTGCGTCACGCGGGGATCGGCAGCATGGGCTGGTTGAGCACGATATAGGTCGCGCCAATCGCGAAGCCGGCGAGCATCGACAAGAACCAGTCGGAGCGGAAGAGATTGAGCATGGGGAGCCTCTTTTTTCATCTATCTTGGTTCGCGGCCAAAACCGCTTTGGTTACACCGACGATGTGGCGCGCCCCGACCAACCGTGCAGTGATGTCCGTCACCCTAAACAGGATGGCTTACTATCCGGTGAACCGGGCGCTTAACCGCCGTTCAGGTTCAAATAGGCTCCGCCGCCGACATTACAAGACCGGTCGGTACAGAATTCCTATGCGGGCTGAAAACTCTATCGTGAAATCGAGAACGAAACTCCGCTTGTCCTGAGGAGGGGCTGAGAGAAGGCGAAGGCCCGTCTCGAAGGACGCCTGCGCGGCGGCCCTTCGAGACACCATTTCGACAAGCTCAATGGCTCCTCAGGACAAACGGTATCTTGATCCGTGCGAACGGCGGTTGGCCAGCTCAGCGCAGCGCCGCGCACGCCTGTTGGATCCGTACGCAAGCGTCCTTCAGCACTGCCTCCGACGTCGCATAGGAGACCCGAAACGCCGGCGAGAGGCCAAAGGCACCGCCATGGACCGCCGCCACCTTTGCGCTGTCGAGGAAATAGTCGATCAGCGCCTCGTCGCTGTCGATCACCTTGCCGTCGGGGGTCTTCTTGCCGATACAGCCCGAGGCATCGGGATAGACATAGAAGGCACCATCGGGGGTGGGACAGGTCAACCCAGGGGCATCGTTAAGCATCGCGACGACCATGTCGCGGCGCTTCTTGAACGCGGCGTTTCGGTCGTCGAGGAACTGCTGCGGACCGCCGAGCGCGGCCGCCGCGGCGGCCTGCGCGATCGAGCAGGGGTTCGACGTCGATTGCGACTGCAATTTGCCCATCGCCTTGATGATCCACGCCGGGCCGCCGGCGTAACCGATGCGCCAGCCGGTCATCGCATAGGCTTTCGAACAGCCGTTGACGGTCAGGATGCGGTCGATCAGGTCGGGGCAGCGCTGCGCAAAGGTGGTAAAAGCGAAATCAGCATACCAGACATGCTCGTACATATCGTCGGTCATCACCATCACATGCGGGTGGCGGCGGATGACTTCACCCAATGCGTCGAGCTCGGCGCCCGAATAGGCGGCGCCCGACGGGTTCGACGGCGAGTTGAGCATCACCCAGCGCGTCTTATCGGTGATCGCGGCGTCAAGCTGCGCGGGGGTGATCTTGTAATTTTGCGCCGCGCTGCCCTCGATGATCACAGGCGTGCCGCCCGCAAAGGCGACAATGTCGGGATAGCTGACCCAATAGGGCGCCGGGATGATGACTTCGTTGCCTTTGTCAACCGTCGCGACCAGCGCGTTGAACAAGGTGTGCTTGCCGCCGACATTGACCGAAATCTGGTCGAGCCCGAATTCCAGCCCGTTGTCGCGGCGGAACTTGCCGCGGATCGCTTCTTTCAGCGCCACGGTGCCGTCGACCAGCGTATATTTGGTCTGGCCATTGCGGATCGCCTCGATCGCCGCTTCCTTGACGAAATCAGGCGTATCGAAATCGGGCTCGCCCGCGCTCAGCCCGATCACATCCACGCCCGCGGCCTTCAGCGCCGATACGCGCGCGGTCATCGCGAGCGTTGCCGACGGCTGGATGCGTTTCAGGGCGGCGGAGATATGCGGCTTGAACGACATGACGATACTTTCCGTGGCTGGCGCGGACAGGCGGCGATTTGACAGGAAATTGCGCGGGGCCGCGCCTAAAGCCTTCGTCTGACATTCGCAAGCGCGCTGGTTGATAATTTACCTATGCAGCGCAGCACCGACCGAGAGGACAGACAGCGCCCGGTCTTACGGCCGGGCTGACTCTCCCGTCCACTGCTTTAGCGCGGTAACAGATTCAGCCCATCTCCGTCACGGCGCGATTTCCTTCGCCAATCGCGCCGGGATCAGCCCACGCAGCGAATTGCCGATAAAGAAGCCGTCCGCCAGATCGGCGAGCCGCAGATGCGATTCGACCGCGCGGCCCTTGTCGATCAGCTCGGCGCGCAGCACCCCGGGCAGCAGCCCCAGCGCCAGCGGCGGGGTGAGCAACTGGCCGTCGCGCTCGACAAAGATATTGCTCCAACTGCCCTCGGTCACGAAACCCGGCTCGTCCACAAACACGACTTCGGCGGCGCCGCTGTCGTGCCGTGCCGCGTCATAGTCGGCGCGCTGGCTGGTCTTGTGCGCCAGCCGAAAATCATCGGCGGCCATCGGCACTGGCCGCACCGCCACCGGCACCGGCAGTTCGGCGAGCCGCGGCAGCGGCGACACCTCAACCGCCAGCGCCCCCGACGGCGCCAGCCGCATCCGCACCCGCGCCGCGTGACGCAGGCGAAAGGTCGCCGATTGCAGGCTGTTGCGCGCACCATGCCGATCAAAGGCAAAGCCAAGCGCCTCGGCACTCGCTTTCATCCTCGCCAGATGACCTTCCAGCCGCTGGACGCCCTCGATCGGATCGAAGAACATGGTTTCGATCAGGTCGAAACGCGCCCCCGCTGCCGCCACAAATTCCCCCTTCGCCAGACATTCGCGCCATTCGTCAGCCGGCTGGCTGTCGGCGACGATTCCCGAACCCAGTCCCAGCGTGGCGCGATTTGCGCCGCCATGCAAGTCGCTGGAATCGGGAAAGACCAACGTGCGGATCGCGACATTGAACGCCGCATCGCCGCCAGGCTCGATGAATCCGATCGACCCGGTGTAGATGCCGCGCGCATCGCCTTCCAATGCGTCGATGATCTCCATCGCCCGCACCTTGGGGGCGCCGGTGATCGATCCGCACGGAAACGCGGCGCGCAGGACATCGACCGCGCCGACGCCGCCGGGCAGGCGCGCGCTGACGTCAGAGACGAGCTGGTGGATCGTCGGAAAGCTCTCGACGCGGAACAGGTCGGGCACCGCGACCGACCCCGGCACCGCGACGCGCGACAGATCGTTGCGGATCAGATCGACGATCATCAGATTTTCGGCGCGCTGTTTCGGATCATCGGCCAGGTCGCGCGCCGCCGCCGCGTCGGCTTCGGCATCGGGCAATCGCGCCGCCGTGCCTTTCATCGGCCGCGCCATCACTTGCCCGCCGCGCAGCGCAAAGAATAGTTCGGGCGAGTGCGACACGATCGCTTGTGTGCCGGTCCAGATCACCCCGCCATAGCCCGCGCGCGCCGTCTGCCGCAGCCGCGCGTGGATCGCCAGCGCATTGCCCAGCACCGGCACCTCGGCGCGAAAGGTCAAATTCGCCTGATAGATGTCGCCCGCCTCGATCAGCGCCAGCACCGCCGCGACCCGCGCCAGATAGTCGGCGCGGGTCACCAGCGGCGTCACCGCGCCGATCCATGCACCCGCCGGATCGGGCAAGTGCGCCGCGACCGCATCGGCGTCGATCCGCTGGACATGTTCAAACAGCGCGAACCAGCCGAGCGGCATTGCTTCGGACCCCGCCGCCGTGCCGACGCCGCCGCGCCAGGCCGGTGCCAGCCCGTGCCCCGCTTCATAGGCCAGATAGCCCGCGGCATGCAGTCCGCGTCCCTGCGCGGCCTCAATCGCTGTCAGCAAGTCGGGGATGTCTGCCGCCGACGGGGCGGTCAATATCTCGACCGGTTCGACGAACAGTCGCGCCGCCGCCGCACCGTCGACGCGCGCATCGTCGAGCAGGACAAAGGGCGGCGTGCCCGGCGCTGCCGTCGGTATCGCGGCGTCTCCCGCCATCACGCGCCCCGCCATCATGCGCTCGCGCGGCCGCGCGCGGCGATCAGCGGTCGCGCTTCATGCGAATCGTGCGGCCGCCGTCGATCGTTGCGAAATAGCTGCCCATCGTCGCGACCTTGATCTTCACCTTTTGTCCCGGCTTGGGCTGCCGCGGCAGCTTGGTCGTGTCGATCTGCACCCACACGGCGTCGTCTTCCATCGCCAGCGTATATTTGCCCGAACGGTCGATGCTGACCGACCGGATCGTCGTTTCGATTTCCTTGACCTCGTCCTCGTCGCCGCCGAAAATGCCGCCGAGCTTGGGAAAGGAGAAACCAAACAGGCCGCGCCGCGCTTTTTTGGCGGTGTCACGGTCGGTAAAGGTGATCTCGCGCGCCGTGTCGGCGGTCGACAGTTCGCCGACTTCGCGGTCGAAACAGGCGAGGCGCGCGGCCGGATCGACGATGTCGCGGCACGCATAAAGTTCCTGGATCTGTGCCGGACGAGCCGGCGGCGCCTTGTCCTTTGCGGCGGCCGGCACGGCGACCGCGCCGATGAGGAGGATAAGCGGCGCGGCAAAGCGCGATGACAGCTGCAACATGGCAAAACCCCTGGCGAGAACGACCTCCGCTGCCTAGCCGCACCGATGACGGGCTGCAAGCGAGCCCGGTTGCAAATCGATGCTTACTGACCCTAGTGTAAGGAACCCCCAATTCGAGAGGATCGTAACCCGCGATGGACAGCCGCTTTTCCTGGTCGACCGATTATCATCATCCCACGCCGTGGGACCAGGAGTTTGCGTCGCTGTCGTTGCCCGATATGCTCGCCGCCAGCGTCGCACGGCGCGGCGATGCGGCGATGCTGGATTTCATGGGTCGGCGGTTCAGCTATGCCCAGGTTGCGCGCGGCGCGGCGCGGGTCGCGCGCGGGCTGCAACAGCTTGGCATCGGCAAGGACAGTCGGGTCGGGCTGTTCCTGCCCAACGTCCCGCATTATGTCGCCGCTTATTATGGCGCCCTCGCCGCCGGGGCGACGGTGGTCAATTTCTCGCCGCTCTACACCGCCCGCGAACTGGAGGAGCAGGTCGAGGATTCGGGCACCGACACGCTGTTCACGGTCAGCGCCGCGGCGCTGCTCCCCACCGCGCTCAAGGTGCTCGACGGGTCGAGCCTTCAGCGGCTCGTTGTCGGCTCGGTCGCCGGGGGACTGCCGGCACCCAAATCGATGCTCTACCGAATGTTCAAGCGGGCCGAGATTGCACCCATCCCGTCCGACCCGCGCGTCATCCGCTTTTCGGCGCTGATCGCCAATGACGGTCGGCCCGATCCGGTAGCGATCGACGCCGAAACCGACATCGCGCTGATCCAATATACCGGCGGCACCACCGGCACGCCCAAGGGCGCCAAGCTGACCCACCAGAACCTGACCGCCAATGCGCGGCAGGTGAACAGCATCGACCCCGACCATGGTGCGGCGGACCGCATCCTGGGCGTGCTGCCGTTCTTCCACGTCTTTGCCAACACCTGTGTGCTCAACCGCACCGTCCTCAACGGCGGTTCGATCACGATGCTGCCGCGCTTTGATGCGAAACAGGCGCTTGCGGCGATCACCCGCACGAAAACGACCGCGCTGCCCGGGGTGCCGACGATGTATCAGGCGCTGCTCGACCATGCCGATCTGGCGACGACCGATTTCTCTTCGCTACGCATCTGTATCTCGGGCGGCGCGCCGATGCCCGCCGAACTGCGCGAGAAATTCACCGCCGCAACCGGGGCTTCGCTGGTCGAAGGCTATGGCCTCACCGAAAGCTCGGGGGTGGTGGCGACCAACCCCTATGAAGGCCCGGTCTGCCCCGGCACGATCGGCCAGCCGCTGCCCGCCACCCACATCCGCCTGCTCGACAAGGAAGACCCGACCCGCGACGCGCCCGACGGCGACCCGGGCGAGCTGGCAGTGAAGGGGCCGCAGATCATGCAGGGCTATTGGAACCGGCCCGATGCCGATCTCGACAGCTTCACTGCCGACGGGTGGCTGCGCACCGGCGACGTCGCGGTGGTCGAGGACGGTGGTTATATCCGCATCGTCGACCGGCTGAAGGACATGATCGCGGTCGGCGGCTTCAAAGTCTATCCGAGCGTGATCGAGGCGCAGCTTTACGAGCATCCGGCGGTCAAGGAAGCGATCGTGCTTGGCGTTCCCGACGCCTATCGCGGCGAGGCGCCCAAGGCGTTCGTGACGCTGGAGGAGGGCTTCGAGATTTCCGGCGAGGCGCTCGCGGCGTGGCTCAACCCGCAGCTTGGCAAGCATGAACGGGTGAAGGCCGTCGAAATTCGGCTGAACCTGCCCAAGACGATGATCGGCAAGCTCGACCGCAAGGCGCTCAGGACGGAAGAAGAAGCATAGCTCCGTTCCCCCTCGATGGGGGATGATAATATCACAATGGCGGCAATGAGACATTGTAACCTTTGTCATGTTATGCCATATCCGGCATCGCAATTGCCCCAATGGAGAATCGGGTGACCCAAGTCGCCAGCCCTGCCCCTGTCCTGACGCGCGTCGGCGCGATCGTCCGGGCTGCGCGCGATGCACGGCCGCTGACCTCGCTGTCGGGCGACCAGCTCGCAATGGGCCTGTCGGGACTGTGCCTGGTCCACTGCTTGGCAACGACGATCGTTTTCGCGTCGGTCGCGTCGGTCGGCGGGGTGTTTCTCGACAATCATCTGTTCCACGAAATCGGTCTGATCATCGCAATTGGCTTTGCGCTCATCACCCTTGTGTCGGGTGTGCTCAGCCACGGCTATATGATGCCGTTTGCGGTCGGCAGCTTCGGGTTGGGGATGATGGCGGGCGCGCTGTCGCGGCCGCATGACGGCAGCGAAGTGCTGGCGACGATGATCGGCGTCGCGGTCGTCGCGCTCGGCCACGACCTCAACCGCCGCGCCAGACACTGACGACGCCACTGATCTCCGGCACCGGAATGGACCGGTTCGCCGCTTGCGGGGGGCGGTTAAACGGCCTACATTAATGCGATTGCTAGCGCGGGCTTTCGCGCGCCTGAGGAACAGCCAATGGGCAAGCATGATCATCCGCACGTCGAGGCCAGCGGCGCCTCGCTCGCGAAGGCAGCGCAGACCGCGCTGGAGGGCGCGGGCGAAGCGTGGACCGACATGCGCGCGCAGATTTTTGATGCGGTCGCCGCGATCGGCAAACCCGCGAGTGCCTATGAAATCGCTGACATCGTGTCGAAGGCGCGCGGCAAGCGCGTCGCGCCGAACAGCGTCTATCGCATCCTCGACCTGTTCGTCGCCAACAACCTCGTCCGCCGGGTCGAAAGCGCCAACGCCTTTGTCGCCAACAGCCATCCCGGCTGCCTGCACGACTGTATCTTCCTGATCTGTGACGAATGCGGCAGCGCGGTCCATATCGACAATGACAAATTGTCGAGCGGCGTCCGCGCCGCGGCGGATGCCACGGGTTTTGCTGCCGAACGTCCGGTGATCGAAGTGCGCGGCAAATGCGCCGAGTGCCAATAGGGTGCGTGAGCGCGCTCCGCAGTTGGCCACGATATTCGACAGACAGGTAAAAGCCGTTCCCCAGCCAAAGCCGAGGTCCAGGGCGGCAGGAAGCAGGCGTCAGATGATGACGCCCTGGACCCCGGCTTTCGCCGGGGAACAGCGACTGGTGCGACCGGGGTAAGCGCCCGCGATGGTCGGGGGGCTTCAGCACTGGATCGAAGCACAGCGTGACCGACCGCCCGCGCCGACACGCTCGTGGCTCTGGACGCTGGGTTTCGGCATCGCGGTGGTCCTGTTTGGCCTCCATCTCGGTCAGGTCTTTCCGCCGACCGGCCATGACATCGCGTCGGGCTATGGCGCCCCTGTCCTCGCCTTTGAATTTGCTGGGAGTCAGGCCGACCTCGAGGCGATCTTCGGCTTTTTCACCGACCCGCAACAGGTGACGCGCCTCGCTGCGATGCGCGCCGGGAATGAGCAGGATTATCTCTACATGCTGCTTTATGCGGGCTTCCTGACCAGCGGCTGTATCGCGCTTTGGCGCGAGTTGCGGGCGCGACCGCTGCTCGCCGCGGCGGCGCTCCCGGTCGCGGCGGCGTTATGCGATGGTTATGAAAACTGGCTCCTCTTCGACATCCAGGCCGCCTTTACCGCGGGCGAATATTCGCCCGCCATGGCCAGCCTGCCCTATCCGGTGGCCGCGAAGTTCCTCCTCCTCGCCGTGACCAACGTCGTCATCGGGGTGGCGGCGACGCAACTCGGTCGCTGGTGGGCGCTGTTCGGCACCGTCGCGATCCTCGCCGCGATCCCGACCGTGATGGCGATTATTACCCCCACGGCCTTTGCCTGGGCGCTGGTTCCCTCGGCGGCGGGCGGCTGGCTCCTGCTGCTCGCGTTGGCCGTCGTGGGCAGCTGGCGCGCGCTGGTCCAGAAACGCCCGCTGGTCGATTTCGTCCCGACCGCCGCCGCCAACAGCAGCGAACCGCAAGCCGCCGCCCCGCCGCGACGGGGGTTCGGCCGCCGCCGCACCTGACCCCTTTCCACCCCGCGCCGCCGGGTCTAGGGAGGCGCGAATCTGGAAAACAGGGCAAAGGGGGCTGCACCCATGAACAACATCATCATCCGCGAGGACGACCTGGTCGAAACCATCGCCGACGCGCTCCAGTACATCAGCTATTTCCACCCGATGGATTATATTCGCGCGCTCGGCGCCGCCTACGAACGCGAGGTCTCGCTCGCCGCGAAGGACGCGATGGCGCAGATCCTGTCGAACAGCCGCATGTGCGCCGAGGGGCACCGCCCGATCTGCCAGGACACCGGCATCGTCACCGTCTTCATCAAATGGGGCATGGACTGCCGCCTCGACAGCCCCCGCAGCCTGCAACAGGTGGTCGATGAGGGCGTCCGCCGCGCCTATCTCCACCCCGAAAACAAGCTGCGCGCCTCGATCCTTGCCGACCCGGCGTTCAGCCGCGTGAACACCAAGGACAATACGCCGTCGGTGCTCAATGTCGAAATGGTGCCGGGCAACAAGGTTGTGATCGACGTCGCCGCAAAAGGCGGCGGCAGCGAGAACAAGTCGAAGTTCAAGATGATGAACCCCAGCGACTCGATCGTCGACTGGGTACTCGAAATGGTGCCGCAGATGGGCGCCGGCTGGTGCCCGCCGGGGATGCTGGGCATCGGCATCGGCGGCACGGCGGAAAAGGCGATGCTGCTGGCGAAACAGTCGCTGATGGACCCGATCGACATGACCGAATTGCTTGCGCGCGGGCCGTCGAACCCGACCGAGGAACTGCGCGTCGAGCTGTATGAAAAGGTCAATGCGCTCGGCATCGGGGCGCAGGGCTTGGGCGGCTTGGCCACCGTGCTCGACGTCAAGATCGCCGACTGGCCGACCCACGCCGCGTCGAAGCCGGTCGCGATGATTCCCAATTGCGCGGCGACGCGCCACGCGCATGTGACGCTCGACGGCAGCGGCCCCGCCTTCCTCGAACCGCCCGCGCTCGCCGATTACCCGCAGATCGACTGGGCGCCCGACAAAGCGGCGATCCGCGTCGACCTCGACACCCTGACGCCCGACGTCGTCGCAAGCTGGAAACAGGGCGACCGCCTGCTGCTCAACGGTAAGATGCTCACCGGCCGCGACGCCGCGCACAAGCGCATCGCCGACATGCTGGCCAAGGGCGAACAGCTCCCCGTCGAGTTCAAGGGCCGCGTCATCTATTATGTCGGCCCGGTCGATCCGGTCGGCGAGGAAGTCGTCGGCCCCGCTGGCCCGACGACCGCGACGCGCATGGACAAGTTCATGGACATGATGCTGGAGCAAGGCCTGCTCGCCTGCGTCGGCAAGGCCGAACGCGGCCCCGCCGCGACGCAATCGATCGCCAAGCACAAGAGCGCCTATCTGATGGCCGTCGGCGGCGCGGCTTATCTCGTGGCGCGCGCGATCAAGGGCAGCCAGGTCGTCGGCTTCGCCGATCTGGGCATGGAGGCGATCTACGAATTCGAGGTCAGCGATTTCCCGGTGACGGTGGCGGTCGACAGCGAAGGCCAGAACGTCCACGTCAACGCGCCGAAACTGTGGCAGCAGCGGATCAAGGATGAGGGGTTGCTGGCGGGGGTGTGAAACGCCGCAGCCCGTCCCCCCTTTCCCTTGTCCCGGCGAAGACCGGGATCTCGCCGGTGCATCCTTGCTATGCCGCTCGATTTGAAGAACACTCCTCGCGAAACTTATACCGCAGGGGAGCAAGCCATGGATTTCCGTAACGTCGACCGACCGAACCGCCGCGAGCTGATTCGCGGCGCCGCCATGCTTGGTGCGGGCGCTGCGGTCATGGCGCCTTTCCCGGCCCTGGCCGCCAGCAGCCAGAGCGCCGCGATCCGCAAGGCCGCCGAGGCCGGCAAGGAGGCGTCGATCAAGCGCATCCGCGACTGGATCGCGCTGCCCTCGATTGCGGCCGAAAACCGCAATATGGCCGAGGGCGCGGCCTATATGGCCGAACTGGCGCGTGACGCGGGGTTCGGCAATGTCGAGATCGTCCCCACCGACGGCCAGCCCGGGGTGTTCGGCACGATCGACGTCGGCGCCCCGCGCACGCTCGGCATCTATTTCATGTATGACGTGAAACAGTTCGACCCGGCCGAATGGTCGTCACCGCCGCTTGAGGGCCGGATGGTCGAGCGCCCCGGTTTCGGGCAGGCGATCATGGGCCGCGGCGCGGTCAACCAGAAGGGGCCGGAGGCGACCTTCCTTGCGGCGCTCCACGCGATCCGCGCCGCGAAAGCCAAGCTGCCGGTCAATATCGTGCTGATCTGCGAGGGCGAGGAGGAGATCGGCTCGCCGCATTTCCGCCAGATCGCGACCAAGCCCAACATCCTTGCCGCGCTCAAGAAATGCGATGGCATCTTCATCCCCTTCGCCTCGCAGGGCCGCAACGGCAATGTCACGGTCAACCTGGGGTCGAAGGGGATCATCGAACTCGAACTGGTCGCCAGCGGCGAAAAATGGGGCCGCGGGCCCAAGGGCGATGTCCACTCCAGCCTAAAGGCGATGGTCGATTCGCCTGCCTGGCGGCTGGTGCAGGCGCTGCAAACGCTCGTCACCCCCGACGGCAACAAGCCCGTAATCGAGGGCTGGTTCGAGAATGTCCGCCCGCTCACCGACCGTGAGAAGGCGCTGATCCGCGAAGCTGCGAAGGCGGGGGATGAAGCGCAGCAAAAGGCGGCGCTGGGGGTCACGCACTGGATCGACAACCTCGCCTATGACGATGCGCTGATCCGGCTGGCGCAGGAACCGACGGTCAATATCGAAGGGCTGGTCGCGGGCTATACCGGCCCCGGCGGCAAGACGATCCTGCCCGGCCGCGCCGTCGCCAAGCTCGACCTGCGCCTCGTCCCCAACCAGACCCGCGCCGAGGCGACACAGAAACTGCGCGCCCATCTCGACAAGCATGGCTTCAAGGATGTCGAGGTCAATGTGTCGGGGGGCTACGACCCGACCGAAGTCGCCGAGGACAGCCGCCTGATCCGCACTGCGCTGGCGACCTACAAGCGGATGGGCGTCGCAACCAACCTCAACGCGCGGCTCGCGGGCAGCTGGCCCGGTGCGACCTTCACCGCGCCGCCGGTGTCGATCCCGGCAGGACATTTCGGCACCGGCCACGGATCGGGCGCCCACGCCCCCGACGAATATTTCCTGATCGATTCGACCAATCCCAAGGTCGCCGGGCTGGTCGACGCGACGATGGGTTTCGCCGAATTTCTCTACACGCTGGCGGCGATCAAATAGGTCGCGGCGCTTGTCCGCTTTCTCCATCTCGTCGTAGGCCGGAACAACGGACCGCGGGTCAATCCTCTACGTCATTGCGAGGAGCAAAGCGACGTGGCAATCCAGGTTGGCGTAAACCGCCCTGGATTGCTTCGCTTCGCTCGCAATGACGAGGTTTCTTGGGCGGTCCGCAACCGCGCCCTAAAAGCCGTACACCAGCGTAAACCGCGTCTGGGTGTCGACGCTTTCGATGCCCGGCGGCGGGCTGGTGTCGATCTGCGCCGAATAGGCGATGCGCGCCGACAGCGCGCCGGTCAGCTTGGCATTGAGCGCGGTCAGCGAACTGGTCGAGCTGTTCGCTTCGCCGACGATCGTCGAGGCCACCTGCGTCAGCCGCAGTGTCGGCGACAATTGCCAGCCGAAATCGATCCCGCCCAGCGCGGTCAATTCGCTGTCGGTTTCGCCGCGGACAAAATCGGTCAGCCGCCACGCCGGGCCGCCCTTCAGGCTGAGCGACATCGTCTTGGTATCCACCAGCTTGTACCCGAGCCCGCCCGACACGTTCCAGCGCGTGTCATATCCCAGGATGCGGTCATGCTCCCACCGCGCCAGCCCAAAGGCGAAGGCACGGTCGTTGACGCGATATTGCGGTTCGATTTCGCCGATATAGCGCTCGACCGAGGTGCGGCCATTGGTGCGCTGATAATCGGCCTGCGCGCGCAGCTTGTGGGTCCAGTCGATACCTTGCCGCGCCAGCGCGATCCCGGCGCTCAACCCCGCCGATTTGGTGTTGCCGCTGCTCTGCGACGCACCGATCTGTCCCTCGCCCTTCCAATTCTGCCAGAATTTCGACGCCGCCAGCTTGGCGCGCGCCGCCGCGGCGGCCTCGTCCTTCAGCCGCTGGCGTTCGGCGCGATAGGCGGCCAGTCGCGCCTCGATGTCCCCCGCGTCGTCGGGCCGGGTATTTTTCGCCAGCTTCGCTACCGCCTCGACGTCGGCATCCTTGCCGCTGGCCATCGCGGCTGCGAGCATCTCGGCGACCGGATCGGGCGGGTTCACCGCCGGATGCCCGCTGCGGTAAAAGGCAAGCAGCGCGTCGATTTCCCCGACATTGCCGGGATTGGTCATCCGCGCGATGCGGACCACGGCTTCGACATCGTCATTCTCGCCGCCGGCAAAAGCCGCGTCGAGCATCGCGCGCACAGCATCGGGCAACGGCGGGTCGAGCGGCACCAGCGCGGTCGGGATCGGGTTGGCCAGCACCGGATCGGCAAGCGCGGGGTTCGGCTGCGGCGGGTTCGCAAGTTCCTGCGCCGCACCGGCGGGGGACGCGACAAGTGCGAGCGGCAGGCATAGCGCGGCCAGTCGGGGGAGAGAGGTCACGGAAGACGTCCTTCGCTGGCGGCGCAAGGCCGGGTTCGTTCGATATTTGGCGCAAGGCCAAAGCGGTGCGATGGCCGACTATAACCCGAAAGAGGCTGGCATTTCCAGCCCGTCCGCCCCATTTGCAAACCTATGGTAATCGCCCTCATCGCCATTTTCTGTGCCGGCATCGCCAATTTCGCGATGCACCGCGCCTTCATGGAAAGCGACGACCCGCTGATCCAGCAGATGGTCCGGCCGCTCGCCGACAAGGCGGGGCCGCACATCACCTATATCTTCGAATTCCTGCTCCTCGTCGGCGCGATGGCGATCGCGACGCGGAGCTGGTTTACCGCGCTGATCCTCTATGGGCTGTATACGATATTCAACGCGATGGCGTTCAGCTGGATCATGCAGCGGCGCGATTGAGGGAGGGCGGTTGGGAAGCCACCCCAAAGCCGCCGTCAGCACGTCGTCCCTACGCCACCCCGTGATACCACCAGACCCCGTCGCGGTCTTCGCGACGGACGCGGCCTTCGACCTCCAGCCGTTTCAGATGCGCCAGCGCCTCGCCGGTCGCCAGCCCCTGATTATGCTCGCCGATCGGACGGTTGAACAACAGGGGGAAGCTGTCAACTGCACGCATGGGCGCCTTGGCCGCAGCCTCGGCCAGATTATAAAGCCGCATCCGATGTTCGTCGCGCAGCGCCATCAACCGGACGTGCAGCCCCTTGAACGGCTCGCCATGCGCGGGGCAGACGGTGACGTCGGCGGGTACGACGCTCAGCAGCTTGTCGATCGACGCCAGCCATTCGCCCAGCGGATCGGCGTCGGGTTCGGTGATGTTGACCGACACGTTCGAGCTGATCCGCGGCAGCACCTGGTCGCCCGACACCAGCACGCCCTCGCGCTCGTTCCACAGGCACGCATGTTCGGGGCTGTGCCCTGACCCGGTGACGACGCGCCACTGGTGGGCACCCAGGTCGATGCGGTCGCCGTCCTCGATCCGCACATAGCTGCGCGGCAGGGTGAAGATCATGCGCTGGAACATATTCCAGCCGCGCGTGCGCTGCGTCTCGATCGCGGCGTCGTCCCAACCCGCGGCGCGCGATTGCGCCAGCACCTCGTCGGGCGCGGTGTCCGACGAATCGGCGACGATCGCCCGCGCGGTCAGCATCTCGCCGCGCGTCATCCACAGCTTCACATCCTGCTTTTTCGCGATCCAGCCCGCCAGGCCGATATGATCGGGGTGCAGGTGGGTGCCTATCACGCGGGTGATGCGCTTGCCGTTCAGCGCCCCGGCATAAAGCGCCTTCCACGCGTCCGAACACATGGTCAGACAGATGCCGGTATCGACGATTGCGACGCCATCATCGGCATCGTCGAGCAGCCAGCTGTTGATATGGCCGAGCGACCCCGGCATCGGGATGCGCGCCCAGCTGATCCCCGGCGCAATGCGGATCGTCTCGCCCGCCCCCGGCGCGGCATCGCCCCAGGGGTAGGTCAGCCCGGCGTGGCTGGTCGCAGTAAAGCTGTCGTCCTGGGTCAGCGATGCGTCCGGCGAGCCGCTGGCCGCCGGGATATTGTCGTCATCGCTGCCCGCCATCGGTCAGGCTTCGCCCGCCGCTTCGGCCGCTTCCTCGGCGGCGCGCGCTTCGTTCGCAGCGGTGCGTTCGGCGCGCAGTTCTTCGAGCAACGCTTCGCGGTCGCCCTCCAACCGGTTGTCGGTCGGCGCGGCGATGCCGGCCTTTTTCGCGGCCTTGGCGACCAGCGCGTCGAGTTCGCGCTGCGAACACAGACCCAGCGTCACCGGATCCTTGGCGACGATATTGGCGCTGTTCCAGTGGCTGCGGTCGCGGATCGCGCCGATCGTGTTGCGGGTCGTGCCGATCAGCTTGCCGATCGCACCGTCCGAAACCTCGGGGTGATTCTTCAGGATCCAGGCAATGCCATCAGGCTTGTCCTGGCGCTTGCTGACCGGCGTGTAACGCGGGCCGCGCGTGCGGCGGATGGTGTCCTGCGCCTGCTTGCTCATCTTGAGCTTGTAGTTCGGATCGTTCTGACCCTTTTCGATTTCGTCCATCGACAGTTCGTGCGCGCGGACGGGATCGCGGCCGGTATATTTGGTCGCGGCGGTCTCGTCGGCGATCGCCTGCACTTCCAGGATATGGATGCCGCAATATTCGGCGATCTGGATAAAGGTCAGGCCGGTGTTGTCGACCAGCCAGGCGGCGGTCGCATGCGGCATCAGCGGGGTGGCGTCGGCGGTGGCCATGGCGATTTTCTCCAAGCGGAAATAATAAGGGCCGCCCCTCACGGAGCGGCCGAATAATGGCGGCGGCTGTAAACCGGATTGGCGAAAGGGGCAAGGGGGCGCGGCGCGCCGCCCGGTCCCGGCCTATGCTACCATCAGCACGATCTTGCCGACATGGTCGCCGGCCTGCATCCGGGCGTGCGCGGCGCTGGCTTCGGCCAGCGGAAAAATCTGGTCCATCGCGGGTTTCCAGCCGCTCTCGGCCAGTCGCGGCCACAGGGTGCGGTGAATCTCGTCGGCCAGCGCCGCCTTGAAGTCGGCGCTGCGGGCGCGCAGCGTCGATCCGGTCAGGGTCAGGCGGCGGCGCATCACGTCGGCGATGTCGATCTCGACCTTCATCCCGCGCTGGAAAGCGATCGTCACATGCCGCCCGTCCTCGGCCAGGCACGCCAGATTACGCGGCAGATAATCGCCGCCGACCATGTCCAGCACGGCATCGACCCCGCGTCCGCCGGTGAACGTCTTGACCGCCTCGACATAATCCTCGGTCGAATAATCGACCGCCAGATCGGCGCCGAGCGCCAGCGCGGCGGCGCATTTGTCGGCGCTGCCACAGGTCACGACGACCCGGATATCGAACAGTTTGCACAGGCCGATCGCGGTCGTCCCGATGCCGCTGGTGCCGCCATGGACGAGCACCGTATCGCCGTCTTTCACCCACGCTCGCTCGAACAGATTGTGCCAGACGGTGAATACGGTCTCGGGCAGCGCCGCGGCCTCGGTCATCGCAAAGCCCTTGGGCACCGGCAGGCAGCTGCCGACGGGCGCCACGCAATATTCGGCATAGCCGCCGCCCGCTACCAAAGCGCACACCGCCTGCCCCAACAGTTCAGGATCGCTCCCCGGTCCGACCGCCACGACCGTTCCGGCGATTTCCAGCCCCGGCAGGTCCGACGCCCCCGACGGCGGTGGGTAATAGCCCATGCGTTGCAGCACGTCGGGTCGGTTGACACCGGCGGCGGCGACGCGGATCAGCACCTCGCCCGCCGCGGGCTGCGGCACCGGGCGCTGTTCGGGCACCAACATCTCGGGACCGCCGGGCGCGCTGATGGCGACGGCGGTCATGCTCGCTGGCAGGCTGGTCACGTTGAAATTTCCCCCACTTTTCAATTCGCCCTCACGGCCACCTTATTGACAGCGTGGCGCACCGGGTCAACAGTCGCCGCGGGACCAGCGAGAGAGAGGAGCCGCCATGGATGATGACGACCTTCCCCGCCGCCGCGACGACATTCTCGCGGCGCTGGCCAAACAACCGCTCGATCCGCTGTCGCTGGCCGAACTCGATGACCGTATCGCGACGCTCGTGGGCGAGATCGAGCGCGTCAAGGCGCACCGCGCCGCTGCGACCAGCCACAAGGCGATCGCCGAGTCCCTGTTCAAGAAGGGCTAGGGTCAGGACCTACTGATTTGAGTGGGCCGCAACGGCTTCCTCACTTCCGCCTCGCCGGATCGGCCAACGGCGAAATGCTCAGTTACGTCAGTTTAGTGTCGCCTTAAACTTCTTGCCGTATCACCGCGGGCAGCAGAGGGCGACCATGACGCTGATCAACGAATTCCAGCAGCGGCAGATGCGCGATTCCGAGCTGCGGCGGTTCGACCGCTGGTTCGTCGATACGGCAATGGGTCCGGCCTATCGCGGCCGCGACGGGCGGGCGCGGGGGGTGAAGGCCGAGGAAGTCGCACGCTGGCGCGGCGAGGTCGAGGCGCATGTCGATGCGATGATCGCGGCGATTCCGTTTCAGGCGATGTGGGCGGTCGGGGCGCTGCTCGCGATCGTGTTCGGCGGCGGCTGGCTGCTCGACCTGCTGGCAATCCCGCAGCGTTTTCACGCGCCCGCAATCGGACTGGGCGTCTTCATCGTCGAGGTCGGCATGATCGGCATCGAAATCTGGGACTATGTCGCGGGCTGGCGCACCCGCCGCGACGGCATCGAGGCCGCGGTTGCCGCGCGTGCGCCGCTGCCGATCGACCCGGCGCGGTTGGGCAGCGGGCATAACTGGTTTCAGACGATCATGCTCGCGCTGGTCGCGATGCTCATTCTGTTCGCCTATGCCATGCATCTCGACGAAGGGTTGCTCGCGCGGACCGACAGGTACTGGGTGTTTGCGGCGATCCCGTTGGCGTGGGGGCTGCATTTCGCCGCAAAATGGTATGATCGGCGGCTCAAAAGTCTGCGCCGCTAGCCGCATTACGGCGACGTTTCTCGGCGTGGCACGCGCGCTGGCGGGGCAGCAAAATGTTCGCTTGCCGTTTACGTAAACTGCAAGCACTATTGGCCGATGAGCAGCCTGAGTCACGCGCTTCCCGGCTTGATGACCCGCATTGTCGGCCCCGGTGAATTGACCGGTCTCGTCCGTTTGTCGGGCGGCGCCAATATGGAAAGCTGGGCGTTCGACTGGACCGGGCCAGGCGGGGCGGGCGGCTATGTCCTGCGCCGCGCGCCGTCGGCGGATTATATGGCGGGGCGGCCCTATGGCCATGCCGACGAGGCGGCGCTGGTGATCGCCGCCCATTCGGCAGGCGTGAAGGCGCCCCAGGTTGTCGGGGTGCTGACGGACGGCGACGGCATCGGCACCGGCTATGTGATGCGGCGGGTGATCGCCGAGGTGAACCCTGCAAAGATATTGCCCGATCCGCCGCCGTCGCTGCTCGCCGACCTCGGCCGCGAGTTGGCGCGCATTCATGCGATTCCGGCAGACGCCATCCCCGCCGCGATCCCGCTGATGGACACCGGCGCGGCGCTGGCCGAGCTGAAGGCGCGTTTTCTGGACTATGGCGGCGACCGGCCGGTGATCGCGTTGGCGATCCGCTGGTGCGAGGAGCATCTGCCGCTGCCTGCCGACCCGGTGCTGGTGCATGGCGATTACCGGATGGGCAATATCATGGTCAATGGAGACGGGCTGGCGGCCGTGCTCGACTGGGAGTTGGCGCATCGCGGCGACGCGCATGAGGATCTGGCTTTCGGTTGCATGACGGTGTGGCGATTCGGCCAGCTCGATCGAACCGCGTTCGGAGTCGGCAGCCTCGCCGAATATTTCGCGGCCTATGAAGCGGCGGGCGGCGGGCCGGTGGATCCCGACCGCTTTCGTTTCTGGCTGGTCTACCGGACCCTGTGGTGGGCGCTGGGCTGCTTGCAGATGGGGCAGGCGTGGCGCAGCGGCGCCGATCCGACGGTCGAGCGCGTCGTCGTCGGGCGGCGCACCGCCGAGCAAGAGCTCGACCTGTTGCTGTTGCTGGAGACGGAAGCGCCGGAGGTCGAGCGGGGCAGGGCGTTGCCGCTATCGCCTGCTGCCGCCGCGGCGCCGACGGGCGAGCCGACCAATGGCGAGATCGTGCGGGCGGTGCGCGACTGGCTGGGCGCGGCGATCAAGCCCGGCGCTGCGGGCCACGCGAAGTTTCAGGCCGCGGTAGCGATGAACGCCCTGGGGATCGTGATTCGCGACCTGGATGCCGGAACGCGTGCCGAAGATCGGGCGCTGGCCGATGCGCTGCTGAGCGGCGCGATGACCCTCGGCGAAACCGGGTTGCTCGCGAAACTGCGCCGCGCGGTGCTCGACAAATGCGCCGTCGACAGCCCGAAATATGCGGCGCGTGCGCGCGCCTGCGAAACCTGGGGCGGCCAAGAATAACAGGGAGAGAGACATGGATTTTGCGATGCCCGCCGAGTTGCAGGCGTATCTGGACGAACTCGATGACTTCATCGACGCCGAGATCAAGCCGCTGGAGGAGGCCGACGACAATATCCGGTTTTTCGACCACCGCCGCGAACATGCGCGCACCGATTGGGACAATCAGGGGCTGCCGCGCCACGACTGGGAACAATTGCTGCGCGCCGCGACGCGCAAGGCCGATGCGGCGGGGCATTGGCGCTTCTCGGCGCCAAAGAAATATGGCGGCCAAGACGGGTCGAACCTGTGGATGGCGGTGATCCGTGAGCATTTTGCGGCGAAGGGGCTGGGGCTGCACAACGACCTGCAGAACGAGCATAGCATCGTCGGCAATTTCCCGTTCGTGGAGATGTTCGAACAATTCGCTACGAGCGAGGAGCAGAAGCAGGAGTTCATCCTCGGCGGCTTCGAGGGCAAGCGGCGCACCGCGTTCGGGCTTACCGAGCCCGATCATGGCAGCGACGCGACGCATATGGAAACGCGCGGGGTGCGTGAGACGCGCGATGGGATCGACGGCTGGCGGATCGACGGGCGCAAGATGTGGATCACCGGGATGCATGTCGCCACCCACTGCGCGACCTTTTGCCGCACCGACGGTCAGGACGGCGATGCGAAGGGGATCACCTGCCTGCTCGTCCCCACCGGCACGCCGGGGATGACCGTCGACGAATATATGTGGACCTTCAACATGCCGACCGACCACCCGCGGATGACGTTCGACAATGTGTGGGTGCCCGACAGTGCGCGGCTCGGCCCGGTCGGCGGCGGGCTGTCGATCGCGCAGAGTTTTGTCCACCAGAACCGAATCCGCCAGGCGGCGTCATCGCTGGGCGCTGCGGTGTTCTGTATCGAGGAAAGCGTGAAATACGCCCGGACGCGCAAGCCGTTCGGCGAGGCGCTGGCGCGCAATCAGGCGATCCAGTTCCCGCTCGTCGAGCTGGCGACCCAGGCCGAAATGCTGCGCCTGCTGATCCGCAAGACCGCGTGGGACATGGACAATACCCCGCACAAGGAGATCGAGCATACGCTGTCGGACAAGGTCAGCATGTGCAATTATTGGGCGAACCGCCTGTGCTGCGAAGCCGCCGACCGCGCGATGCAGGTCCATGGCGGCATCGGCTATTCACGGCACAAGCCCTTCGAACATATCTATCGCCACCACCGCCGCTACCGCATCACCGAGGGCGCGGAGGAGATCCAGATGCGCAAGGTGGGGGCGTATTTGTTCGGCTATCTGGGGCCGCGGAAGGGGACGTTGGGGTAACGCCTACCCTGCTCAACAGTTGAACGGGATATACAGCATGACGCCTTGCGGTCGCGCTTCGCAGGTGATCCGCGACTGGAACTTGGCGGGGATCACCGGCGCGCCCGCATCGCCAAGATCGGCAAAGGCGGCCGGTCGGGGCGCCGCGATCGGTTTCCAGCGAATGTCCGACCGATGCTCGTCGAC
This sequence comes from Sphingopyxis sp. BE259, assembly GCF_031457495.1. Taxonomy (NCBI): domain Bacteria; kingdom Pseudomonadati; phylum Pseudomonadota; class Alphaproteobacteria; order Sphingomonadales; family Sphingopyxidaceae; genus Sphingopyxis; species Sphingopyxis sp. BE259. Next base: position 3,314,881 of record NZ_JAVDWM010000001.1, on the reverse strand, counting down.
CTCGGCGATGCCGTTGATTTCGCCGATCGGTCGCGGTCCGGTATATTCGAGGATGAAATCGCCGACGTCGGTAAAGCCGCCGTCCTTCACCTCAAAGGTCGGCGCAGGGTTGTTGTAATAGCCGGTCGGGAACGGACCGCTGATCGATCCGGTACACAGCGCGCCTTCGAAAGGCACGCCTTCGCATCGCATGGTATAGCCCAGCAGGCGGTAACGGCCCGCCGGCATCCGAAAAATAACGGGTTTGACATCGATCATATTGCTGCCGGCGAACGGAACCCCGGCGCCGCGCTCGATCCGGACATAGGCATCGCTGTCGTTGCCGCTGTCGTCGAGCCGCACGAAATAGAGGAAAAAGGTTTCGGTGAACTGCTTTTGCGTGCGCACCGACAGCCGCACCGCGCCTTCTCCCGATTTCAACTTTGTCGGTGACGCGATCTTCGGCGGCTCCGTCACCTTGGTTTGGCCGGCGTTCGGTGACAGCAGCGCAACCGCAACAAGGCTCATTCCAAATATCTTCGATGGCATTGATGTCTTCCCCCTGTCGTTGATCGCTCGTCGGCCAGCTTGCCGCCCTACCGCTTCCGCACAAATTCCGCCCGCAGCACCAGCCCCTTGATCCCGTCGTGACGGCAGTCGATTTCCTGTGCGTCGCCGGTCAGGCGGATCGATTTGATCACGGTGCCGACCTTCAACGTCTGCCCCGCGCCCTTGACGGTCAGATCCTTGACCAGCACAACCGAATCCCCATCGCTCAGCAGGTTGCCGACCGCATCGCGCACCTCCGGTCCCGCGGCATCGGCGGCGGCGCGTGCGGCGAGGTCGGCGGCGGACAACCATTCGCCGCTCACCTCGTCATAGACATAATCGTCGTCGGCCATGGGTTTCTTTCAGGCGGGTTTGCGGAAGCGCAGCGCAAACTGGTCGGTCTTGCCGCGGATCGCGGGATCGAACACGTTCGTCGTGCGCGGGTCGTCGGCGCGGCGGTAGATGTCGCTCTCGGCTTCGAGCTTGAACCCGGCCTTGGTCAGCGCCGCGACAACCGCCGCCTTGTCGATCCGGTGCAGACTATCGGCCAGCGATGTCCCCGTTCCGTCCGCGGCGCTGTGGTCGACGATCACCAGCGTTCCGCCGGGCTTGAGCGCGGCGAACAGCGCCGCGCTTGCCTTGTCGCCAGTGCCTTCGGGAAAGGGTTTCAGATACAGATCGTGAAAATTCTGCACCGTGATGATCGTGTCGAGCGGTACGGCAAAGGCGGGCGCCGCGAACGGACCCGCGACGGCGTCGACATTGGCATAGGCGGAATCGACCGCGGCCTGATCGGTGCCATATTGCGCCTTGAACGCGATGAACTCGGCGGGCTGGAAGGCGTGGACCTTGCCCGCCGGGCCGACCGCGGCGGCGAGCAGGCGGGTGACATAGCCGCCGCCCATGACAAAATCGCCGACCTGTTCGTCCGGTGCGATCTGCGCGAATGCGAGCAGTTCGGCGGGCTTGCGCGCGGCATCGCGTTCGCGGTCGGCGGCGGGGCGCGCCGGATCGGCTAGCGCGGCGGCGTAGTCGGTCGCCGCGACCTCTTTGGCGGCAAGTGGGGTCGCCGACAGGGCGAGCAGCAGGGCGAGGGTAAGCGGACGGATCATGGCATCGACTCCCGTGGTGTGTCGCATCAGTATAACAGCATCGCGGCCCATTCATCCGTTTATTTGCATCGCGCGATTTTGATGATAGGTTTCTTCGTGAAACTAAAAAGTTCGGGAGAGTCGGAATGTTTGATCTGGTGATACGCGGCGGCACCGTCGTCGATGGGACGGGCGGTGCGCCCTTCGCCGCCGATGTCGCGGTCGATGGCGACCGCATCGTCGCGGTCGGCGAAAATCTGGGCGTGGGGCGCGAAGAAATCGACGCCAGCGGCAAGATCGTCACCCCCGGCTTTGTCGACGTCCACACCCATTATGACGGGCAGGCGACGTGGGATGCCGAAATGGCGCCGTCGAGCTGGCACGGCGTCACCACCGTCGTCATGGGCAATTGCGGCGTCGGCTTCGCCCCCGCCAAACCCGACCGCCACGACTGGCTGATCTCGCTGATGGAAGGCGTCGAGGATATCCCCGGCACTGCGCTGGCCGAGGGTGTGTCGTGGGACTGGGAAACCTTCCCCGAATATATGGACGCGCTCGAAAAACTGCCGCGCACCGTCGATGTGGCGTGCCACGTTCCGCACGGCGCAGTGCGTGCCTATGTGCTTGGCGACCGCGAAAAACCCGGCGCGATCCCCACCGAGGCGGACATCGCGGAGATGTCGCGGATCGTAGAGGAAGGCGTGCGCGCGGGTGCGCTTGGTTTCTCGACCAGCCGCACCGTGCTGCACAAATCGATCGACGGTGAACTCGTCCCCGGCACCACCGCGACCGCCGAGGAGCTGATCGCGATCGGCCGCGCGATGGGGCGGGTCGGTTACGGCGTGTTCGAAATGGCGAGCGATCTGAAGCGCGAGTGGAACGAGTTTCAGTGGATGGGCGACCTGTCGCGAGAAACCGGCCTGCCGGTGACCTTCGCGGCGCTGCAATCGATCGCCAAGGAACTGCCGCTCGAGGAACAGATCGACGAAATGCGGCGCCAGAATGCGACCGGTGCGAACATCGTCGCGCAGATCGCGCTGCGCGGCAACGGCATCATCATGGCGTGGCAGGGGACGGTGCATCCGTTCCGCTTCAAACCCGCATGGAACGAGATCATCGACCTGCCGTGGGAGGCGCAGCTCGCGAAGCTGAAAGACCCCGCGTTCAAGGCGCGGATGATCGGAGAGGACAATGTCTGGCCCGACAGCGACATCATCGATTTCCTGAAAATCGTCGCCGAGGGCTGGCCGGTCCATTTCGAAATGGACCCCGACTTCAACTACGAACCAAAGATGGACGAAAGCATCGCCGGGCGCGCCGCGGCGGCGGGCGTGTCGCCAGCCGAATATGCCTATGACCTGTTGATGAAGGACGATGGCAAGGGCTTCATCTATTTCCCGATCCTCAACTACCGCGACGGGAACCTGAATTTCCTGGAGGATTTGCAGGCGTCGGACGACACGGTGAACAGCCTGTCCGACGGCGGCGCGCATTGCGGGACGATCTGCGACGCGGCGTCGCCGACCTTCATGCTCCAGCATTGGGTCCGCGACCGCGCAGGCAAGCGCATCGCGCTCGAACATGCAGTCAAGCGCCAGTGCCGCGATACCGCTTTGCTCTATGGGCTCGAGGATCGCGGCGTGCTGGCGCCGGGCTATCTCGCCGATTTGAACGTCATCGATATGGATGCGATCAAGCTCGGCAAACCTTGGCTGGCGTTCGATCTGCCCGCGGGCGGCAAGCGCCTGCTGCAAAAAGCCGACGGCTATGTCGCGACGATCAAGTCGGGCGAAGTCACCTTCCGCGAGGGCACAATGCAGGGGCCGACCCCCGGCGGCGTGATCCGCGGTCCGCAGCGCGTCGAAATGGCGATGGCGGCGGAATGATGCGAGCGGTCCAGCTTCGCGCGCCCGCCTCGCTCGATAATCTGACGCTGATCGACCTCGCCGACCCGGGCGATCCGGGGCCGGGCGAGATCCGCGTTCGGCTGGCCGCCTCGTCGCTCAACTTCCACGACTATGCCGTGGTGATGGGGATGATCCCCGCCGCCGAGGGACGCATCCCGATGTCGGACGGCGCCGGGACCGTCGAGACGGTGGGCGAGGGGGTCACGCAGTTCAAAGTCGGCGACACCGTCGTATCGATCTTCTTCCCCGACTGGATCGATGGCGCGCCGCCCGCGACCGCGTTCCGCGGCGTACCGGGCGACGGGATCGACGGCTATGCGCGCGAAGTGGTGGTGACGCCGCAACATTGGTTCACGCGCGTCCCGCAGGGGTATAGCGCCGCCGAGGCCGCGACGCTGACCTGCGCCGGGCTGACCGCGTGGCGCGCCTTGTTCGTCGACGGCGCGACGCAGCCCGGGTCGACGGTGCTGGTGCAGGGCAGCGGCGGGGTGTCGGTGTTCGCGCTGCAATTCGCCAAGGCCGCGGGTGCGCGGGTGATCGCGACCAGCTCGTCCGACGCCAAGCTCGAACGGCTGAAAGCACTCGGCGCCGATGAGCTGATCAATTATAAGGAGGTTCCCGCATGGGGCGCCAAGGCGCTCGAACTGACCGGCGGGCGCGGCGTGGATACGGTGGTCGAAATCGGCGGTGCAGGCACGCTCGACCAGTCGATGATGGCGACGCGCGTCGGCGGCCATGTCGCGCTGATCGGCGTCCTCACAGGCTTCGCCGGACCGGTGCAGACCGGCCTGCTGATGGCAAAAAACCTGCGCGTGCAGGGTCTGACGGTGGGCAGCCGCCGGCAACAGCTCGACATGATCGCCGGGATCGAGACGAACGGAATTCGCCCGATCATCAGCGACCATTTCCCCCTCGACCGCCTCGCCGATGCCTTCCGGCATCAGGCCGCGAATGCCCATTTCGGGAAGATTGTCGTCGATATTTAGGGCGCGTCGCCGACATCGCCACAAGCCGCTGTAACCCATTTGCCCCTGGCTCCGAACATCGGGCGACGAACCGGGGTTCGCGAGGGGGATGCAATGGCCGAATTGGAGATGCGACCGCGCGGTGCCGCGCTTGATCTTGTGCTGATCGTCGGCGTGCTGGTCGCGTCGAAGGAATGGCTGTTGCAAATCGGACCGCTGTGGGCGTTTGCGGGGCCGGTTTCGCTGCTGCTGACGCTGGCAGTCGCGCTGTGGCGGCTGCGCGTACGCGGGATTGCATGGCCCGTTATCGGGCTGTCGCGTCCGAAAAGCTGGTGGCGATTGCTCGGCTTCACGCTCCTGGCGCTGATCGTCACGATCGTGGCCGGCGAGTTTGCACGCGTGGCCGCAGAGGCATGGATCGGGGTCCCCGACGCGGTCACCCGTGACCTTGATGCGCGCCATCAGAACCGGTTCAGTGGCGTTCCCGGAAATCCGCTGCAATTTGCGCTCTGGTTGGCGCTCGCGTGGATCATCGGTGGTTTCACCGAAGAAATCCTATTTCGCGGGGTGCTGTTTTCGCGCCTCGAATCGCTCTTCTTTGGATTGCGGCTGGCCGCCCTGCTCGCCGGAATCGGACAGGCGTTGCTCTTTGGGCAGCAGCATTATTACTACCAGGGTTTCGCCGGTTGGGTCGCGACGGGGATCATCGCCTTGGTGTCGAGCCTGCTGTTTCTGCTCTTCCGCCGGAACCTGTGGCCGCTGATCATCTCGCACGGGATCAGCAATTCGATCGGGCTGACGATCCTGTTTTTCCGCCCGGCAGGGTGATGGCGGATGCCGGTCATCACGCCCTAAACCCCGCTACCATGCCCCGCGTCACCATGCCGGATGCTGTCGCGTTTGACGCCATATTCGGCGCCCCAGCGATCGGTCATCTGGGCGCGGATGGCCCAGAGTTCGGGGAAGAAGCGGTGGCGGGCGCCGGCGTCGAGCAGATCGACGGCGCGGCCGCTGATCGCTTTCGATCCCATGCCGATCGAGCGGTGGACGAGGTAGATGTGGTGGGCGCGGAATTTCTGGAATAGCTCGTCGAATTCGATCAGCGCCTCGGCCACCATATAGGCTTCGTCATGGGCATAGCCGGTGTCGTAGATGTCGGTGAGCGTGCGGACGCCTGACGCATTTTGGGCAGGCTCAAGATAGAGCGAGCGATAGGTGTCCCATAGACCGGCGGGCAGGGTGAGGAGCATCTGGAACCCGGGGCTTTCCTGCCCCGACCCGTTGCCGAGCTGGAGCCGGATCGCCTGATAGTCATAGGGGCTCATCGTTTCGATCAGCGCCAGCTGGTCGGTCATCATCCGCAGCAGCATATGGACGCGGCCGAACAGGGTGATCGCGCGCATGATCCGGCCATCGCGCAGGTGACCGTCGATTTCGGCCAGCGTGAACGCGGCGAGCTTCATCCACAATTCCTCGACCTGATGGACGATCTGGAATTGCAGTTCGTCGGGGGTGACCAGGTTGGCGAGCGGTTTCTGGCAGGCGAGCAGGCGGTCGACGGCGAGATAAACGCCATAGTCCTTGAGGACCGGGGCTTCGAGGCGGGCGTGGATGTCGGTTTTGTCGAGCATGGGGGTGTCCCTTGAGCATTGCTTAGCCCCTCCCCTTCAGGAGAGGGTTGGGGTGGGGGCCATCGACCTTACGCGAGGCCGATGGACCCACCCCGCTGCGACTAGGCAGCAAGCTGCCAAGTCTCGCTGCCCCTCCCCTGAAGGGGAGGGGCTTGAGTGCGTTCCTCAACCCCGCGGATACACCCCCGCCGGAGGGCGGCGCGGCGATCCCGACTGGCCGAGCCATAACAGGGGCGCGGTGCGCGTCATCGGGCGAGCAGGTCCGATGGTAGTGTCGGTTCGCTGATCAGCTTTGCCATGCGGCGCCACATTTCGTCGCGGCTGGGCTTGCCGCGCTCGACATGCGCGCGGACCATGGCTTCGCCGAGGCCGTAGTTGATCACATAGCTGCGATACTGGTCGGTGAAGCTGACCGATTGTTCGGCGCGCTTTTCCGACACGAGCAGATATTTCTGGGTCAGCGCGACCGCGGCCGGGCGGTCGATGATGCCGTCGAGATATTGCTGCGCGATCGTCAACCGTGCGCCGGACAGCGCGTTGGTCGCTTTCAGAAGCTGCCAGTAGCGATCGTCCGTCGGCACGGCGATTTCGGCGAGCGGCATCAGGATGTCGCGCTCGGTTTCGGCCTTGCTGGCTTCGGGGAACGCCAGATCGATGCCGTAATTCGCCGTCCCCTCGGCGATCAGGCTTTGCGGGCTGTAGAGCGGATAGACGCTGAATTCACTCCAGCCGCGTTCCTTCACCAGCTTTTCCTCGAGCTTCATATTGAGCAGATGGTGCCCCGGATAACCCTCGTGACAGCCCAGATCGAGCGCGCGCGACAGGCGGATCGGCAGGTCGGTGTTGACCTGGATCAGGCTGTGATAGGCGCCTTGGTAATAATTATAGCCGCTCCAGCTTTTGCCGGTGACGAACTCCAGCCGGAAGCTCTCGCCGCCCGGCATTGGAATATGCGCCAGGCTGCGGCCGCGGCAGCGCGCGATGGCGACGTCGAAAACCTTTTGCAGCCGGTCCTTTGGGATGGTGAAGCCATCGAGATAGGCCTCGACCCGCGCCGCAAGCTGGCCGTCGCCGGGGACGAGCGCCTCGACCGCGGCCAGATACTGGTCGTAGCTGGCGAGCGGCTTTAATTGCGGGCGGACCCCGAACAGCCGCTCGGCTTCGTCGGCAAAGGCAAAGCGGGTGCCCTGCATCATCAGCAGCCGCGTTTCGGCGGCGCGCAATTGGGCGCGCAGAAAGGCGGCGCGGCGGCGGTCGAGCGGGTCGGACAGGCGGCGGGCGACGGCGGTCAGCGTGGCGGTCAGGTCGCGGGTCGCGGCGAGCAATGTCGGCTTGTCGCGCGGCGCCGCCTCGGCCGCCGTTTTCAGCTCGGGCGGGCCATAATAGGCATCGATATAGCCGTCCTCGTGGGTGCCGATCTCGAGCGTCAGCCGCAAATAGGTCGCGGCAATATCGTTTAGCGCCTGCGCCGCGGCCGGGGTGCGGCGCACGTCGATTGCCGCGACATCGGCTTCGCCCGGAGCGCGGGCGGCTTGGCGCGCCGCGCAACCCGACAGGATGACGGTGGTGGCCAGTGCCACCAGGATCGATTTGGACATCATGCGGTTGCCGGTTCCTGATCTTCGGACGTGTCGTCGACATCGCCGTCAGCGGCGATCTCGGCGTCGGTTTCGCGCTCAACCGCATTATGTTCAGGATGGAGCGGCGCGAAGCGCAGAACCGCAAACCCGACCAGCGCCGCGGCAAGCGACCCCATCAGGATGCCGATCTTGGCTTCTTCGATCAACAGGGGCTCGCCGGGAAAAGCCAGGCCCCCGATGAACAGGCTCATCGTGAAGCCGATGCCGCACAGCATCGCGACGCCATAGATTTGCAGCCAGGTCGCGCCGCGCAGCTTACCCGCGATGCCCAGCTTGACCGCCAGCCAGACGCTGCCGAAAATACCCAGCTGCTTGCCCAGGAACAGTCCCGCCGCGATACCGAGCGGTAACGGCGCGAACAGCTGTTCGGCGGTCAAGCCGCTCATATCGACCCCGGCGTTGGCAAAGCCGAACAGCGGCACGATCGCAAAGGCGACCCAGGGATGGAGGCCATGTTCGAGCCGGTGGAGCGGCGAGGTCTGGCTGTCGGGTGCGCCCGGGGTGCGCTCGAACGGGATTGCCATCGCCGCCAGAACCCCGGCGATCGTGGCGTGAACGCCAGAGAGCAGCATGGCATACCAGAGAAAGACAAAGGCAAGCAGGTAGAGCGGCAGGCTTTTGATGCCGAACCGGCCCATCGCAAACATTGCGCCAAGGATCGCCGCCGCCGCGGCGAGCGCGAGCAAGTTGATCTTGGCGGTGTAGAACAGCGCGATGATCGCGACCGCGCCCATGTCGTCGACGATCGCAACGGTGACGAGAAACAGCTTGAGCGACGTCGGCGCGCGGCGGCCGAGCAAGGCCAGCACGCCCATCGCAAAGGCGATGTCGGTGGCGGCCGGAATCGCCCAGCCTTGGGCCAGGCCCGGTGTCGACCCCGCAAACAGCAAATAGAGCGCCGCGGGCACGGCCATCCCCGCCGCCGCCGCAATGAACGGCAACCGTCGCCGGTCCCAGCTCGCGAGCCGTCCGTCGACGAACTCGCGCTTGATTTCGAGCCCGACGAGCAGAAAAAAGACCGCCATCAGTCCGTCATTGATCCACAGATGAACCGTCATCGGGCCGAGCTTGTCGGTCAGCACCGGACCCGTCACCGCGTGGACAGCATCATGATAGACGGTGCCGAGCGACGAATTGGCGACAATCATTGCCAAAATGGCGGCGAAAATGAGCAGCATCCCGCCCGCGCTCTCGCTCGCGAGAAAGTCCCGCAAAACCGAACGAGGCGGATTACCCATGCTCATGCGCTGATTGTCTCCATGGTCTGGCGGGGCGTCGCGGCTTCCCTAACCGCATGAGCGCGGCTTTACAAATCCCTGCCGCGCGATAGCAATGGCGACGTGGGTGGCGCGCTGCCACGGTGGTACAGGGCTGGTGGGTGGAGCTGTCGACCGCATGGCTGGAATGGCTGGTGCTTGGGGCTGGCCACGAACTGATGCTGTTTGCATCGGTGGGTATTCTGCTGATCGGACTCGACGATCTGTTTTTCGATGCATTTTGGCTGGGGACGCGTCCCGAAAAACCCCGCGAACACTGCCTTGATCCCGGCGATCTGCCGCCGCTGGCCGGAACGCTGGCGATCTTCGTTCCGGCGTGGGACGAGGCGCGGGTGCTGCCCGCGATGATCGAGCGGACCCTCGCCGCCTGGGAGGATGAGGATTTCCGGCTGTATGTCGGCTGCTATCCCAACGACGCCGCGACGCTGTTTGCCATATCGCCGCTGATCGTGCGCGACCGGCGACTGAGGCTGGTTATCAGCGCTGCCGCCGGACCGACGACCAAGGGCGACAATCTCAATCGGCTCTGGGCGGCGCTGGGCGAGGATGAGCGGGCGGAGGGTGTGCGCTTTGCCGCGGTCGTCCTCCACGATGCCGAAGATCATGTGCATCCCGGCGAACTTGCCCTCTATCGCCGGTATCTGTGCGATCACGCAATGGTGCAGATTCCGGTCGCGCCGGTGGTCCGGAGCGGGTCGCGCTGGATCGGCGGTCATTATGGCGACGAGTTTGCCGAGGCGCATGGCAAGGAACTGGTGGTGCGTTCGCGCCTCGGCTTGCCCATGCCGTCGGCGGGGGTCGGCTGCGCCTTGACGCGCAGCGTGTTGGCGCTGCTGGCGATCGACCGCGGCGGCAATCCGTTTCGCTGTGACAGCCTGACCGAAGATTACGAGGTCGGCATGGTAATCGGCGCCTATGGCCTGGGCGCCCGCTTTGTCGAGACCGCGTCGCGGAGTGGCGACTCGATCGTGTCGCGCGGCGTATTTCCCGGCGCGGTCGATGCCGCGGTGAAACAGAAAGCACGGTGGATCGCCGGGATTGCACTGGCCGGTTGGGACCATCTTGGGTGGCCCGGGTCACGGCGCGAGATGGTCGGCGTTCCGGCGGGTCAGCTTTGGCTGGCGCGGTGGATGTTGTGGCGCGATCGCCGCGCCCCGCTGGCAGCGATCATCCTGCTCGCAGCTTATGCCGGGCTGCTTGTCACGGCGATCGGTTGGGCCGGGCAGGCGTTGCTGGGATGGCATCCGGCCACGCTTGGGGATGGGATGCGCTGGCTGCTTGCGATGAACGCGGTACTGTTGCTCTGGCGGCTGGGGATGCGCATCTATTTCACCACATGCTGGTACGGCTGGCGCGAGGGTGCGCGCGCCGTGCCGCGGGCGTTTGTGGCGAACATCATCGCCATGCTCGCGGCGCGGCGAGCGATCATTCTCTATTGGCGGATGCTGCGGTCGGGGCAGGTAATCTGGGACAAGACCGAGCATTGGGCGTCCGATATGGCCGGCGATCCGGCCATGATCGCGGCGGCGCGGCGATGATGGCGCGGCGGTTGGACGCGCGCCGCGATGCGCCGGCGCTGCGGTTCCTGCTGCTGTGTGTTGGCGGCTGGACCGTGGTGCGGGTGCTGGCCCATTGGAGCCCGGCGGGGTCCGCGTCGGCAGATGCCGTTCGGACGCCTTGGTCGGCGCCGTCTCCCTTCGCCGCAACCGGGGCAATCGCCGATCACGACGATCGCATCGCGGCGGCCCCAGACACCCGATCGCTGCCCGCGATGCAGGCGCCGGGCGCCGGTTTTGCGGCGGTGCCGGTGGCAAGCGGTTCGATACCGATGACGGGCGCTAGCGGGCAGCCTCTGGTTTCGGGCGTCGGCGGCGACCGCCACAGCTTGCGCCTCGCACTGATGGCCCGGCTGTTGCCGCCATCACCGGGCGGCGCGGCGCGATCGGCGATGGCATCGGGCGGGCCGGCATGGTTTCCGCTTCCGGTCGCCGCCCGCTCTGATCCGGGGCAGGGCAAGCCGTTCTGGATGCGGCGGCAATTGTCGGGCTGGTCGCTTGCCGGCTGGCTCTACCTGCGCGATGGCGCGCCGGACGCGCCCGATGGCATTGCCGCAGCGAGCCAGCTGGGCGGCAGCCAGGCCGGGCTGCGGCTCAGCCACGGGTTCGGCAGCACTGGCCGCATGCGCGCCTATGGCCGGGCGACGATCGCGGTGCGGCGCCCAGACCAGCGCGAGTTGGCGTTCGGCCTCGCCTTTGCGCCGCTGGAGCATTGGCCGATCGATGTTGCGGTCGAACAGCGGGTCGCGATCGGGAAAGCGGGGCGCACTGCGCTCACCGCGATGGTCAGTGGCGGCGTATCGGACGTCGCCCTCGCGCATGGTTTCCGGCTGGAGGCTTATGGTCAGGCGGGCGTCGTTGGGGCGCGGCGGCGCGATGGCTTTGCCGACGGCGCGATCGTGATCGACCGCCGGATTGGGCCCGATGCGACGTCGCCATTGCGGCTCGGCGCGCTGGCGGCGGGGGCGGTGCAGCCTGGGGCGGCGCGCGTCGATGTTGGCCCTCGGCTCACCCTGCGGCTGCCCGACATCGGCGCGGGCAGCCGGATCGCGCTCGACTGGCGCCAGCGGGTTGCGGGCGATGCACAACCCGAAAGTGGCGTCGCGCTGACCCTGGCCACCGACTTTTAAGCGGCCGCAAAAATAGCGGCCCACCCGATTCCCCGCTCCGAAAAAATCGTCTAGGGTCTATGGAATCGGCGCTGTTCTGGTGCCGCTGAAGCATATTCGGGGCCATGGACCTTTATCTTCCCGTTGCCAATTTGTCGGTCAATGCGTTGGTCATCGTGCTGCTCGGCGGCGGGGTGGGCTTTCTGTCGGGCATGTTCGGGGTTGGCGGCGGGTTTCTGACCACGCCCTTGCTGATCTTTTACGGCATTCCGCCGACCGTGGCGGCGGCGTCGGCGGCGACGCAGGTCACTGGGGCGAGCGTATCGGGGGTAATGGCGCATCTCGAACGCGACGGGGTCGACCTGCGAATGGGGGCGGTGCTGGTCGCCGGCGGTCTGCTCGGGTCGCTGATCGGCGCCGGATTGTTCGAACTGCTCACCGCCTGGGGGCAAATCGATACGGTGATTTCGGTCCTGTATGTCGCGCTGCTCGGCACCGTCGGGACGTTCATGGGGCGCGAGGCGTGGGGTAGCTTTCGCGCTGCACAAGCCGGGCTGCCCGCCCCGGCGCGCAAGCGGCGTCACCATCCGATGGTGGCCAACCTGCCGCTGCGCTGGCGCTTCTATCGTTCGGGGCTCTACATCTCCCCGCTCGCGCCGCTGTTGCTCGGGATGGTCGGCGGGGTGCTGACGATGCTGCTCGGGGTTGGCGGCGGGTTCATCATGGTGCCCGCGATGCTGTATCTGCTCGGCATGGGGACGCAGGTCGTCGTCGGCACCTCACTGTTCCAGATCCTGTTCGTGACGATCGCGACGACGATGGTTCATGCGCTGACGACGGGCGCGGTCGACATCGTGCTCGCCGGGCTGCTGCTGCTCGGCAGCGTGGTCGGGGCGCAGTTCGGGGCACGCTTCGCCCAAAAGGCGCGGCCCGAATATCTGCGGTTGGCGCTCGCGGCGATCGTCCTGCTGGTGGCGTTGCAGATGGCGGTCGGGCTGTTCATCCGACCCGACGAAATTTATTCGGTGCAATGAGCCGACTGCGCGCCTTGCCATTGATGATCGCCGCGCTGCTGTTCGCGCCGGTGGCGACGCAGGCCGCCGATCCGCGGCTGGTTCCCGATGTGTCGAGCCGGGCGATCGACATCCAGTATAGCTTTACCGGCGAGGAATTGCTGCTGTTCGGCGCGATCCTCTATCCCGGCCAGCGCCTGCCCGACGACCGCGCCGACATCGTCGTCGTGTTGAAGGGGCCGATGCGGCCGATCGTGCTGCGCGAAAAGCGGCGCGTCGCCGGCATCTGGGTCAACGCCAGCAGCATCCGGCTGCGAACCTCGCCCGGTTTCTATGCGATCGGATCGTCGCGCCCGATCGACAAGCTGGTCGACGAACGCACCGCAGCGATCTTTGAACTGGGGCTCGCTAACCTGTCGATGTCGCCGTCGAGCTTTTCGGAGGCGAGCAAGCTCGAACGCTTCGAAGCCGGGCTGACCGACCTCTATCGCCGTCTCGGGCTGTTCTATGAAAATCCGGCGGCGGTCGAGATCACCGAGGGGGTGCTCTATCGGGCGCGCATTCCGGTGCCGGCGCGGGTGCCGGTCGGCACCTATCGCGCCGAAACCTTTCTGATCAGCCGCGGCCGCGTGATCGCGGTCGCCTCGCGCGACGTCCAGATCCGCAAGGCTGGATTCGAACGCTTCGTCGCGCTGGCGGCAGAGCGTCACGGCTTTCTTTATGGTCTTACCGCGGTGGTCCTGTCGCTGCTGCTCGGCTATGCCGCGTCGGCGATATTCCGCCGCCGGTGAACTGCCTTTAGCCAATATTTACCCTGACCTGCGATACCGCCATCGGGACCAATGAAGGCGGGGCGTTTTGATGGACATGCAGGGTGGCGGATTTCCCGCTGGAGACTCGACCGCGGCACAGCATGTGCGGCTCGCCGGTGGCGGCGCGGCTGCGGCGGTGGCGCCGGTGATCAATCATCATCGCGACGATCTGATGATCGGCGAAGTGATCGATATTTCGGGCTCGGCCTCACGCATCCTGCTCGACGCCGTAACGATCGGGAAATTGTCGGCGTCCAGCGATGCCGCGGTGGCGATGGCGGGCCAGGTCGGCGCGCAGGTCAAGGTTCGCGTCGGCAATATCTGGCTGATCGCCAGCATCCGCGATCAGCAATTGCACGAACGCGGCGAGGGGCTGATCGTCGCGACCATCGACTTCCTGGGCGAAGGCGAAGAGGAAAAGATCACCGGCCGCATTTCGAATTTCCGCCGCGGCGTCACCCGCTATCCGATCCCGGGCAGCCAGGTGTTCGCAGCGACCAGCGCCGACCTCAAACAGATTTACGCCGCCGACGAACGCGCGCATGTCGAAATCGGCACCGTCTATCCGACCAAGGATATTCGCGGCTCGCTGTATGTCGACGCGATGTTGGGCAAGCATTTTGCGCTGCTGGGATCGACGGGTACGGGCAAGTCGACCAGCGCGGCGCTGATCCTGCACAAGATCTGCGAACTCGCGCCACAGGGTCATATCGTGATGATCGACCCGCACGGCGAATATTCGGCGGCGTTCAAGGGCATCGGGGCGCTGTTCGACGTCGATAACCTTGCCATGCCCTATTGGCTGATGAACTTCGAAGAACATTGCGAAGTGTTCGTCACCGCGCAAGGCCGCGACCGCCAGGCCGACTGCGACGTGTTGTCGCGCTGCCTGCTTCAGGCGCGGACCAAGAACCGGCTGGCCGAGGGGATGACCAAGATTACGGTCGATTCGCCGATTCCCTATCTGCTGTCCGACCTGCTGAGCATCCTGACCAACGAGATGGGCAAGCTCGACAAGGCGACCTCGTCGGCGCCGTTCATGCGGATCAAGGGCAAGATCGAGGAAATGCGCGCCGATCCGCGCTATAATTTCATGTTCTCGGGCATGTTGGTCGCCGACACGATGGCGGGTTTCCTCGGCAAGATTTTCCGCCTGCCGTCCGACGGCCGTCCGATCTCGATCATCGACGTGTCGGGGGTGCCGTCGGACATTACCGGGGTCGTCGTCGCGGTGCTGTCGCGCCTGACCTTCGACTATGCGATCTGGTCGCGCGGCGAACCGCAACGTCCGATCCTGCTCGTCTGCGAAGAGGCCCATCGTTACATCCCGTCAAAGGACGTCGGCAGCGGGCAAGCGGTCCGCAAGATCCTGGAGCGGATCGCCAAAGAAGGCCGCAAATATGGCGTGTCGCTGGGCCTGATCACCCAGCGTCCGTCCGATCTGGCCGAAGGCGTGCTGTCGCAGTGCGGCACGATCATTTCGATGCGCCTCAACAACGAGCGCGACCAGCATTTCGTTAAAGCCGCCATGCCCGAAGGCGCGCGCGGGTTCATCGATTCGATCCCGGCGCTGCGCAACCGCGAATGCATCGTCTGCGGCGAAGGCGTGTCGATCCCGATCCGCGTCTATCTCGACACGCTGGAGGAAGACAAGCGGCCGGCATCGAGCGATCCGCTGTTCTCGAAACTGTGGCGCGAGACCGGCGGCGAGGCGGAGATTCTGGAGCGCGTGGTCAAGCGCTGGCGCAGCCAGGGGCGGTAACAACACGCATCATTGCGAGCGCAGCGAAGCAATCCAGGGCGGTTTACGCCACTCTGGATTGCTTCGCTGCGCTCGCAATGATGGCCATTATGGTTGGGGCGGTTCCCACAGTTCGATCGGATTGCCCTCCGGGTCATGGACGCGGGCAAAGCGGCCGATCGCCGGATCGTTCCATTCGTCCTTGGTGATGACGTCGTCACCCGCGGCGTGAAACGGGGCCAACACCGCGTCGAGGTCATCGACGCGCAGGTTGATCATATATTGGCGGTCGGCGGGGAAATAATCGGTGTCCGCCTTGAACGGCGCGAACACCAGCGGCCCGGCGGCGACAGCCCATGTCCATTCGTCGATCGGGCCGCTCTCGTCGGCGTTGCATCCGGCGCCGATGCCCAGCCGGTCCTTGTACCAGGCGTTCAGGGCGTCGGGGTCGCGCGCCCGGAAAAACAGTCCGCCGATGCCTTTGACATGCCCCATAGTCGCCTCCTCATCCTGTGGCAGGAAGACTAGGCTGATTGCGTCAACGTTTCCACTCTCCGCTGCCGCGGAATTCTTCGCGGATCTGGCCCGACTGGTTGAGCCGCGGGTCGGTATAGGTCGGGGTGGGGGCCGGCGCGGCGACGGGCGGCGCGATGACCGGCGCAGCGGGCGCCATTGTCCCCGGCAACGGCGCGGCGGCGACATCGGGCAGGGGCACGCCCGGACCCGCAAGCAGCGGTGCGGGGCCGGCGCCGGGGGCGATGCCCTGACCCTTCAGGATCGCGAGTTGTTGGGCTAGCGGCAGATAGGGGCCGGGCACCGGTTCGCGGCCGAGGTACGGAGCGCGGAAGGCATCGGGCATTCCCCAGCGGCCGCGCCAGCGGTGGAAGATATGCGCGCCGACGATGTTGGTCATTACCAGGCTCTTGCCCCAGCGCGGCCAGATCGCCTGGGTGTGATAATGGGTCGCAAGCCCGACCCTAGGGAATACATAGCCGCCCAGCGCCGCCGACGCGACGCGGCTGGCGCGCAGCCAGTTGGGCTTGCTGGGGCTGCGCGCCATTGCGCCGTCGCAGCTGAAGGTGAACTGGCAAACCCCGGCGCGCTGCGACCCCTGGAACACGACGCCGCACACGGTGTTGGGAAAGCTGGGGTGGCGGACGCGGTTGATCACCGTCTGCGCGACGCCGCGCATCCCGTCGTCGGTTTCCGACGCCGCTTCGTAATAGATCGCCGAGGTCAGGCAATAATGCGCGCGTTCGCGGTCGAGCGCGGTGACCCCGCGAAAAACATAGGGCTTGGCGGGCGGACCGACAAAGGCTTCGTCGCGCAGCAGCGCCGGGTCGGTCGGGGGCAGTGCCGCGGCATCGCCATAACCGACGCTCGCCGGATCGGGCAGCGTGGGGTCGATCTTCAGCGCGTCTTCATAATCCCCGGCGTTCATGATCGCCCAGCGCGCCGGGTCGTAGGCGCGAAAATCGAGCGGCACCGAAACGCTGTACGGGCCGAACACCGCGGGCGCGCGCAGCTGTCCGCTCGATAGCAAGAAGGCAAGGCAGGCCACCACCATGACCGCAATGATTGCCGCCCAAAACGCGCGGCCCGGCCCCGCCGGTTTCTCCGGCGCCGGGTCGCGCCACGTCGAACGGGCGGTCAGGTTCAGTTCGGGCTTCATGCGTCCATCAAATTCCATCGCCGCGCCCGCGCCGATTCGCGCAAACGGGGTGTCCGTCCCCCTTATACGCGCAAACGCCAATAAAATGTTGCAGTGCGTGCGCGATGGGCCGCGGCGGGGCGTTAGCGACCTGTTGACGTCGTTCGCATACAATCGCGCGATGACCGGCGCAGACATCCCATCCTATCGGCGCAGTGCGCGGACCGATGTGCGGATGTGGTTGCTGCTGGCGACAGGGCTGGTGTTTCTGTGGGCGGGATCGGTGATCGACCCGGCCGACAATTGCAGCGCCGATGGCCGCGAATGTGCGCCGTGGCTGGTACCGCTGGCGCAGGGGTTCGGGGCGCTGATCGCGTTCGGCGCCGGGCTCAACATGCTGGCCAATCCGAACCGCGGCAGTTTGATCGATCCGGTGACGGGCGACCTGGTATGGTGGCAGGGGCGGATCGGCAGCAGCGGCGGTGACGAAGGGCGCATTCATCCTTCGCAGATCGGCAAATTGCGGATCGTCCGGCAGGATGACAGCGATGACGCGGTGCATCTCTACGACCGCGCCGGGGACCGGCTGTTCTGGTTTGATGCGGAAGTGATTCCGTGGCCGTATGAGCGCTGGGCCGATCGGCTGGCGGCGCAGTGGCCGCATATCGTCGTCGAAAAGAGCGACTGACGGTGCTGATCGCGGCGGGTTGACCGCCGCGATGGTCCGGCCCGGCGCCCAAAGGACGCCGGACCGGAAATCATTCAGGCAGGCTGAAGATTGACAGCCGAGGTCTTGCCGCGCTGGTCGGTTTCCAGCTCGTACGAAACGCGCTGTTCCTTGTTCAGCGTCGACATACCGGCGCGCTCAACGGCGGTGATGTGGACGAAGCTGTCGCCCGAGCCATCCTCGTTGGCGATGAAGCCATAGCCTTTGTCGGTGTTGAAGAATTTTACGGTGCCGATGGGCATGGGGTGTTTCCTTTCACGAAAACAGATGATCCTCGGGCAAAAGCGCCTTTGGAGCTGGTAGCGCGTGAAGGGAAGTATCAGCCTGTCGGCATCAAATTTCCGTCGCAGGCGACGTTAGCCAGCCTGAAGTGAGATAAAATTGCCAAAAAGTCAAGGTTTTTGGCAATTTTACAGAAATAGGGGTGATCGCCGGGCAAATCCGCACGCGATGAGGGGCCGAAAGCGTGACAGGCCGTCTTCAGGCTTCTGTCCCTAAGCAATTGCATATCGCGGCTGGGGCGCTAAACCGGCGGCCATCGACCGATGAGAGTCTTGAAACGGGGCTGATATGGCTGGCAACGAACCAAATACGCGCCCGCGCGCGCCGCATTTGCAGGTATATAAATGGGGTCCCGCGATGGCGGTATCGATCCTTCACCGCGCCAGCGGGGATGGATTGGCGATTGCCGGGGTCGGCCTGTTCCTGTGGTGGCTTGGCGCCATCGCGGGTGGACCAGAGGCTTATGCGGCGTTCGTTGCCTGTGTGTGGCACGATCCCAGCCCCGAAATCACCCTGTTCCATCAGGTCACCAACATCCTGGGCAAGATCGTCCTCGTCGGGCTGACCTGGGCGTTTTTCCAGCATCTGTTCTCGGGGCTGCGTCACTTCGTGCTCGACACCGGCGCGGGCTATGAGCTGAAATCGAACAAGCTGTGGTCGACCGTCGTGATCGCCGCGGGCGTGTTCGCGACCGCCGCGACGTGGCTTTATATCATGGCGGAGGCACTCTGATGGGCGACGGCACGCATCTCGGCAAAGTCCGTGGTCTTGGCTCGTCGGGTCATGGCTCGCAGCACTGGCTGCAACAGCGGCTGACCGCGCTCGGCAACATCCTGCTCGTCGGCTTTTTCGTCGTGTCGCTGATCCGTCTGCCGCTCGGCGATCATGCCGCAGTGCTGCGATGGGCGGCGAACCCGATGGTCGCGCTGGCGCTGATCCTGATGGTGGTCAGCGTCTTCTGGCATCTGCGGCTGGGCCTGACCGTGCTGCTCGAGGATTATGTTCACGGGCCGATGCTGCTGCTCGCGACCGTTCTGCTCAATTTCTACGCCATCGGCGGCGCCGCCTACGGGATCTTCACGATCGTCCGGATTGCGCTGGCACCCGTCGTGGCCGGCCCGGGGGGCATGTGACATGACCGACGCTTACAAGATCATCGACCATATCTATGACACCGTCGTCGTCGGCGCCGGCGGCTCGGGCTTGCGCGCCACGATGGGCTCGGCTGAAGCGGGGCTGAAGACCGCGTGCATCACCAAGGTATTCCCGACCCGCAGCCACACCGTTGCGGCGCAGGGCGGCATCGCCGCATCGCTCGGCAACAATTCGCCCGACCATTGGCAATGGCATATGTACGACACCGTCAAGGGCTCCGACTGGCTCGGCGACCAGGACGCGATCGAATATATGGTCCGCGAAGCGCCGCAGGCGGTGTATGAGCTCGAACATGCCGGGGTGCCCTTTTCGCGCAACGCCGACGGCACGATCTATCAGCGCCCGTTCGGTGGCCATATGCAGAATATGGGCGAAGGCCCGCCGGTCCAGCGCACCGCCGCCGCCGCGGACCGCACCGGCCACGCGATGCTCCACGCGCTGTACCAGCAGTCGCTTAAGTATGACGCCGACTTCTTTGTCGAATATTTCGCGCTCGATCTGATCATGGAAGACGGCCCCGACGGCAAGGTGTGCCGCGGCGTCATTGCGCTGTGCATGGACGACGGCAGCATTCACCGCTTCCGTTCGCAGGCTGTCGTGCTGGCCACCGGCGGGTATGGCCGCAGCTACTTCACTGCGACCTCGGCGCACACCTGCACCGGCGACGGCGGCGGCATGGTGCTGCGCGCCGGGCTGCCTTTGCAGGACATGGAGTTCGTCCAGTTCCATCCGACCGGCATCTATGGCGCAGGCGTCCTGATCACCGAAGGCGCGCGCGGCGAGGGCGGGTATCTCACCAACTCCGAGGGCGAGCGGTTCATGGAACGCTATGCCCCGTCGGCCAAGGATCTGGCGTCGCGCGATGTCGTGTCACGCTCGATGGCGCTCGAAATCCGTGAAGGCCGCGGCGTCGGCCCGCACAAGGACCATATTTTCCTGCACCTCGATCATATCGATCCCGCGGTGCTCGCCGAGCGGCTGCCCGGCATCACCGAAAGCGGCAAGGTGTTCGCGGGCGTCGACCTGACGCGGCAACCGCTGCCGGTGGTGCCGACGGTCCATTATAATATGGGCGGCATTCCGTGTAACTATCATGGCGAGGTCGTCACGCTCGGCAAGGATGGCCCTGATACCGTCGTTCCCGGCCTGTTTGCGGTCGGTGAAGCCGCCTGCGTGTCGGTGCATGGTGCGAACCGTTTGGGGTCGAACAGCCTGATCGATCTGGTCGTGTTCGGCCGCGCCACCGGGCATCGGTTGCGCGACATCATCAAACCGGGCGCGGCGCAGCAGCCGCTGCCAGCGGGCAGCGCCGACCTCGCGCTTGGCCGTCTCGACCATTTCCGCCATGCCAAGGGTGGCTCGCCGACCGCCGAAATCCGGCTGGAGATGCAGCGCGCCATGTCGGCCCACGCTGCGGTGTTCCGCACCGATGAACTGATGGCCGAGGGCAAGGAAAAGCTGACCAAGACCTATCAGCGGATGAACGACATCGGCATCACCGACCGCAGCCTGATCTGGAATACCGATCTGGTCGAAACGCTGGAGCTCGACAACCTGATCAGCCAGGCGACGGTGACGATGCATTCGGCGTTCAACCGCAAGGAAAGCCGCGGCGCCCACGCGCACGAGGATTTCCCGAACCGCGACGACGCCAAGTGGATGAAGCACACCGTGGCGTGGTTCGACGGCTGGGGCGGCAAGGGCGGCGGCGTCCGCCTCGATTACCGCCCGGTTCACGAATATACACTGTCGGATGATGTGGAGTATATCAAACCGAAGGCGCGGGTTTATTGATGACCGGCTCCGTCTCGGCTATTCGCCGAAGATGCTGTCCATCGGATTGAGGTCGGAGAACGGCTTGTCGACGTCCTGGCCCATGATCCACAGTTTCTGGCACGCGACGGTGAAAAAGATCAGCGCGACGGTCCACACGATGAAAGTCTTGCGAACCTGCCAGCGGCGTTCGGCCTCGGCGGCCTTGGCGCGGGCCTTGTAGTCGATACCCAGTTCGCCCTCGAACTCGGCCACCAGCTGCGCGCGGCGGGTGCGCGAAATATTCGCGATGCTCGCGTTACTTTCGTCAACCTTTACGCGGCGATTCGCCATCGTTGCACCCTATGGCCCAGTCAGTCCTGACGTCGGACAATAGGACGCGGCCCCTGCCAAAGGGTTAACCGCAGCGCATCGTTGCGACGAGTCGCGTCAGATTGTGACCACCAGCTTGCCGACCGCGCTGCGATCGCCCAGCTTGGCAATGGCTTTGCCGCCATCGGCGAGGGCGAAGCTCTCGGTGACCCGCGGGTTGATCTTGCCCTGTTCCCACAGCTGGAACAGCCGCGCGATATTGGCGCGGTTGCGCGCCGGTTCGCGCGCGACAAAGGCGCCCCAGAACACCCCGGCGACGTCGCAGCTTTTGAGCAGGGTCAGGTTTAGCGGCAGCCGCGGGATACCGGCGGGGAAACCGACCACCAGATAACGACCCTCCCATGCGATCGACCGCAGCGCCGGTTCGGCATAATCGCCGCCGACCGCGTCATAGATCAGATTGGCGCCGTTCGGGCCGACCGCGGCCTTGAAGCTGTCGGCGAGCGCCTTCGACGCGTCCTTGTCGAACGGCTGGTAGCCATAGACGACGACCGCGTCGGCACCCGCCTGGCGCGCGACCTCGGCCTTGGCTTCGCTCGAAACGCCCGCGACGACGCGCGCGCCGAACGCCTTGCCCAGCTCGATCGCGGCGATCCCGACCCCGCCCGACGCGCCGAGGACCAGCAGCGTGTCGCCTTCCTGAATGTGGCCGCGATCGACCAGCGCGTGGATGCTGGTGCCATAGGTCATCAGCAGCGAAGCGCCCGCCGCGAAATCATGGGCCTGGGGCAGGTGATAGACATTATGCACCGACACCGCGACGGCTTCGGACATGCCGCCATTGCCGCAGCCCGCGATGACGCGGTCGCCGACCGTGAATTCGGTGACGCCCTCGCCGACCTCGGCAACCAGGCCCGCGACCTCGCCGCCCGGGGCAAAGGGGCGCGCGGGTTTGAACTGATATTTATCCTCGATGATCAGCGTGTCGGGGAAATTGACCGCGCAGGCCTTGACGTCGATGACGATCTGGCCCGGACCTGCGGTTGGCCGCGGCAATTCGCCCAGGGTCAGCGTTTCGGGGCCGCCGGTGGCGGTCGACAAAAGAGCCTTCATCATCTTCTCCTTATGCCAGCGTCGGCGTGAGCCAAGGCTGGGTTTTTGCTATTTTCTGTTCGTGCGCCGCGATCGCCGCGTCGCTTTTTTCGGTCAGCGAAATCTCGTCGAGCCCTTGCAGCAGGCACATCTTGCGGAACGGATCGATGTCGAAGGCGAAACGGTCCTGGAACGGCGTCGTTACCGTCTGGGTGTCGAGATCGACATGGATCGGATCGGTCGCTGCGACCTCCATCAACCGGTCGATCGCCGCTTGCGGCAAGACGACGGGCAGGATGCCGTTCTTGACCGCATTGCCCGAGAAGATGTCCGAGTAGCTGGGCGCGATGACAACGCGGATGCCGAGGTCGCCAAGCGCCCAGGCGGCATGTTCGCGGCTCGACCCGCAGCCGAAATTGTCGCCCGCGATCAGGATCGGCGCGCCCGCAAATTCGGGGCTGTCGAACAGATTGTCGGGGTCGGCACGCAGCGTTTCGAACGCGCCCCGGCCAAGCCCTTCACGGCTGATCGTCTTCAGCCATTTGGCCGGGATGATCACGTCGGTATCGACATTCTTCAGCCCGAACGGAATCGCGCGGCCTTCGACTTTCTCGATGGGCGTCATTTTATTCGGCCGCCTTTGGAAACGCGGGCAGCTTGCCGATGTCGCGCGGTTCGTGCTGGAGGATCACCGTCGCCTTCAGATTTTTCGCCAGCGTCTTGAAGCGGTCGAACGAGGCGAGCGTGTCGGCACGGTTGGTGTTGAAGGTCGGCACGCCATTGCTGTCGTAATTTTCCTGAAAATGCGCCTGGTCGCCGGTCAGCAGTACCGGGCCCATGCCCGCAAGGCGGACGAGCAGGGCGTGGTGGCCCGGGGTGTGGCCGGGCATGTCGAGCATCACGACGCTACCGTCGCCGAAAACATCCTGGTCGCGCGCGACCGGCTCGACCTTGCCGCCGCCGCTGATCCAATGCGTGAAAGGCGCCGGATTGACAAAGGCGGGCGGGGGGCTCTGGGTAAGCAAGTCCCAGTCGCTCTTGCCGATATAGAGCTTTGCAGCCGGAAAATCTGGGAGCTGGGCAATGTGGTCGAAATGAAAATGGCTGATCCCGACGACGTCGATGTCGCCCGGTTTGATGCTGAGTTCGGCGAGCTGTTCGACGAGCGTGCGGCCGACCGAGGCCGACATATCACCGCTGGTGGTGAACGCGGCGCCCTTGAGCGCGCTGGGCAAGCCAAGATCCCATAGCATCAACTGATCGCCGTGGCGGATCAGGTAGCAGCCGACGGTCAGATCGCGGCTCTGTCCGGGATAGGCCTGGGTATCCGAAAAGGCATTGAGCCGGTTGACGCGCACCGTGCCGCAATCCAGCCGGGTCAGGCTGACCTTTGCCGCTGGAGCGGGCTTGTCCTGCGCCAGCGCGGGCGCGGCGAGGGTCAGGGCCGCGGCGGCCGATGCGATAGCTTTCCAGATCATGCCATTCCGCTCCACTTCGCGATGCTCAATCGATCAATTCCCGCACGTCGGTCAGCTTGCCGGTCACCGCCGCCGCCGCGGCCATTGCGGGCGAGAGGAGGTGCGTGCGGCTGCCGGGCCCTTGGCGGCCGACGAAATTGCGGTTGCTCGTCGAGGCGCAGCGTTCGCCTGCGGGCACCTTGTCGGGGTTCATGCCGAGGCACGCCGAACAGCCGGGTTCGCGCCACTCCAGACCCGCGTCGGTGAAGATGCGGTCGAGCCCTTCGGCTTCGGCCTGTGCCTTCACCAGCCCCGATCCGGGGACAACGATCGCCCATTTGACGTTGGCGGCCTTGCGCCGCCCCTTCAGGACCGCGGCGGCGGCGCGCAGATCCTCGATGCGGCTGTTGGTGCAACTGCCGATGAAGATATTCTCGATGGCCACATCCTGCATCCGGGTGCCGGGTTCGAGGCCCATATAGGCGAGCGATTTCGCCGCCGCGGCCTGTTTTGACGGATCGGCAAAGCTGTCCGGCGCGGGGACGCAGCCGGTGATCGGCACGACGTCCTCGGGGCTGGTGCCCCAGGTGACACTGGGCGCGATGTCGGCGGCGTCGATGACGACGGTCTTGTCATAGGCCGCGCCGGGATCGGTCGCTAGGCTGGTCCAATAAGCAACTGCGGCTTCCCAGTCGGCGCCCTTGGGCGCATAGGGGCGGCCCTTCAGATAGGCGAAGGTCGTCGCGTCGGCGGCGATCAGCCCGGCGCGCGCGCCGCCCTCGATCGCCATGTTGCTGACCGTCAGGCGGCCCTCGACGCTCAGCGCGCGGATCGCACTGCCGGTATATTCGATGACATGCCCGGTGCCGCCCGCGGCGCCGATGGTGCCGGTGATGTGAAGGATGATGTCCTTTGCGGTGACGCCGGGGCCGACGTCGCCCTCGACGCGCACTTCCATCGTCTTGGCGGGCTGGAGCAGCAAAGTCTGGGTCGCCAGCACATGTTCGACCTCGCTGGTGCCGATACCGAAGGCGAGCGCGCCGATGCCGCCGTGGCACGCGGTGTGGCTGTCGCCGCAGACGATCGTCGTGCCGGGCAGTGAAAAGCCCTGCTCGGGGCCGACGACATGGACGATGCCCTGCTCGGCGGCGACCGCGTCGATGTAGCGGATACCGAAATCGGGGGCGTTCTTCGCGAGCGCCGCCAACTGCGCGGCGCTTTCGACGTCGGCGATCGGCAGGCGGTTGCCCGCCGCATCGGTGCGCGCCGTCGTCGGGAGATTATGATCGGGGACCGCCAGCGTCAGGTCGGGGCGGCGTACGGTGCGCCCGCTCGCACGCAGCCCGGCGAACGCCTGCGGGCTGGTGACTTCGTGGACCAAGTGGCGGTCGATGAAGATCAGGCAAGTGCCGTCGGGGCGCTGTTCGACGACATGCGCGTCCCAGATTTTTTCATACAGGGTGCGGGGGCGAGTCATGGCGTTGCCTTAGATCAGCCGCACAACATTGCAAGCCGGTGGCGATAGGAAACGCAATTTTCGGTCGCGTTGGCGGCAAAGATGCTTAGCATGGCGCGGCCCTTCTGGAGTCGCGCTTTGGAACAGGAGAGGCCCATGGTTTCGATTCCCGCTTATCGTCCCGTCATCCGCACGACGCAGGGGCCGTATCGCGCCGCGGCGCTGGTCGGCACCCACAGCATCTCGCTCGGCTGGGACGTCGATCCGGCGCACGCAGCGGGCCTGCACGGCTTTGCGGTACGCAAGAGCGAGGTCGACCTAGCCAGCGGCGAGGTGGTCGCGGTGAACTGGCTGCGCGGCGAGAAACGCTTCAAGGGCGATCCGGTCGATGGCTATGATGTGTCGTCGCGCGAGGCGCCGTTCCAGCGTTTCCGCTGGAGCGATTACACGCTGAAAAGCAGCCTCGGCTATATTTTCGACATTTTTCCGGTGCGCGGCACCCCGCCGGGCGGACTGACCACCGATGAAGCGCCCATGACCCTCAAGCTGCGCCCGTCGCCAGAAATGGCGGCGGGGGTCGGCGCCTATGTCAATCGCGGCGTCACGTCCGCCTTTGCCTATCTCGACCGCTTCAAGGGCGCGCATCCGCGCGACGTTCCTGATGGGGCAGCGTGGCGCTGGCTGTCGCGCGGGCTGAAAGAGGCGTTGATCGGCTTCATCGATGGCGCGGGCGGCGGCCACGCGCTGCGCGTCGGCATCTACGAATTTTTCGATGACGAGGTGGCGGCGGCGCTGGCGGCGGCAAAGGCGCGCGGGGTCTATGTGCGGATCGTCTATCACGCCAAGCCGGGCGACCATGCGACGCACAAGAGCGAAACGGTGCTCGCCGCGCACGGCCTGACCGCCATCGCGACTCCGCGCGCCGCGATCCAGAAGATCAGCCACAACAAGTTCGTCGTCCAGCTGGTCGGCGGGGTGCCGGTGCGAACCTTTACCGGCACCGCCAATTTTTCCGAAAACGCCTTTTATTACCAGACCAATGCCGCAGTGATCCTGGACGATCCGGTCGTCGCCGCCGCCTATCACGACTATTGGCTGATCCTGGCCGATGATCCGGCGCGTGGGCCATCCAAGAGCGATCCGGCCGAGGTGCGCAACCGCGTCGGGGCGCTGCAGGCGCGGCTCGCCGCGGTGGGGGGCGGGCCGTTCGCCACGCAATATTTCTCGCCGGTGCGGACGCTCGACATCATCGACAAGGCGGTCGAACTGGTCGGCGCGGCAAAAAGCTGCGTCCTGACCAGCGCGCCGTTCGCACTCGACCCTGCCATCGTCACGGCGATCGCGTTGCAGCCGAAGGAATTGCTCCACTATGGCCTGGCCAACACCACCGTGCGCAAGAAGGTCGAGGCGCTGACCACGAACAACACGCGCTATTTTGTGCCGTCGCGGCTCGAAACCTATATGGGGCGCAATTGGGATGCCAAGGCGTTCGGCAACCACAAGATCCACAGCAAGCTGATGATCATCGACCCGTTCGGTACCCGCCCGCAAATGCTGTTCGGGTCGGCGAACTTCAGCGACGAAAGCTGTCAAGGCAATGACGAAAACGCCTTTCTGAGCGAAGATCCGCGGCTGATCGCGATCATGGCGACCGAATTTCTGCGGATGTTCGACCATTATAAATCGCGCGCCTTCATCAACCAGATTCGCGGCCAAGGGCTGACCGACGCTGATTATCTCAGCGAGGATGGCGGCTGGATGAAGAGCAGCTTTTCGTCCACCGCGCGCAGCCACAAGTTCCGCGACCGATTGGTGTTCGTCGGCGACTAGATATGCTGGCGCTTGGGCTGGCGCTGGCCGGGTGAGGGGCTTATATCGGCCGCATGTCGTTGCCCGCTATCATCGCGTTGATCGTCGCCACCGTTGTGGCGATGGAGTTCGTCGCGTGGGCCAGCCACAAATATATCATGCACGGCTTTGGCTGGGCGTGGCATCGCGACCATCATGAGCCGCATGACAAGATGCTGGAAAAGAACGATCTGTTCGGCCTGTTCGGCGCGGCGCTGAGCATTTCGATGTTCGCGGTGGGCAGTCCGATGATCATGGGGTCGTCGGCGTGGGCGCCGGGGACGTGGATCGGGCTGGGGGTGCTGTTTTACGGCATCATCTATACCGTGGTGCACGACGGGCTGGTGCACCAACGCTATTTCCGCTGGGTGCCGCGGCGCGGCTATGCCAAGCGGCTGGTGCAGGCGCACAAGCTGCACCATGCGACGATCGGCAAAGAGGGCGGGGTCAGCTTCGGTTTCGTCTTTGCGCGCGATCCGGCGAAATTGAAGGCCGAGTTGAAGGTGCAGCGCGAAGCGGGGGTCGCGGTGGTGCGTGAGGCGCTGGTCGATTAACCCGTCCGGTAATCCGCGGTAATCGCCCCGCACGCGCGCAGTTCTTCCTCATGCCCGACCTCGCGCCAGCTTTCGGCGAGCGCCTGGCGTTCCCACTCCACCATCGCCGGATGTGCCAGAATGTGATCGACCCACGCCTGCCCGGCGCCGACGTCGAGGCCATAGGTACGGATGCGGAAGGCGACGGGGGCGAAGAAGGCGTCGACCGCGGCGAAATCCGGCCCGGCCAGCCACGGCCCGCCAAATTTCGCCAGTCCGTCCTCGAACAATTCGCGGATGCGCGCCACATTGGCTTGCAGCGCGTCCGACATCGGCTTGGGGGTCACGCGGACCCCGACGTTCATCGTGCAGTCGTTGCGCAGCGCCGCAAAGCCGCTGTGCATTTCGGCGGTGGCGCACTGCGCCCAGGCGCGCGCGTCGGGATCGGTCGGCCACACGCCGTCGTGGCGGTCGGCGAGATAGAGGGCGATGCCCAGCGAGTCGTAAATCGTGCGCCCTTCGTGCAGCAACGCGGGCACCTGCCCGGTGGGCGAAAAGCGACGGAAATCTTCGTAATTGGCGGGTTTGGTGAAGGGTTCGATGCGATCGTCGAACGCGATGCCGAGTGCGGTCATCAGCACCCACGGGCGCAGCGACCAGCTCGAATAATTGCGGTTGGCGGTGATCAGCTCGTACATGCTTCGCGCTCCTGACGGACAATAGGAGAGGTGTAGGCGGGATCGTGCGCGAAGGGCAGCGCGCTCCCCTCGCGGAGTGCCGCGAGCACGGCGCCGAAATCGGTCTGGGCGCGCCAGCCGAAGCGGCGCTCGGCGCGCGACGGGTCGTACACGCGGTCGATCGTTTCGGGCAGCACCCAGCCCGCCGCCGCGTAGAGGTTGGCCGCGTCGGGATGATAACGCGCGATGACCGCCCGCGCGTCGCGCGCAAGCTCGGCGGCGTCGTCGCGGGCAAAGGGTGGCGGAGCCGAGAGGACGAAAGTGTCGCAGCCGATCCTCGGCGCGGCCTCCAGCGCGGCGAGATGCGCGGCGGCGGCATCCTCGACGGTCAGGCGGCGGTGGAGCAGTTCATTGGCCTTGAGGTTCGGGCCGCTCGGCACAGCATGGGTGTCGTCATCCTCGGGAAAGAAGCGCCCGGTGCGCAGGATGGCGACGTTGATGCCACGCTCGCGGTGGACGAGCCGGCACGCCTGTTCGGCGGCGAGCTTGGTGATGCCATAGATGTTGCGCGGCGCCAGCGGGCCGAAATCCTCGTCCATCCACCACGCACCCGTTTCGCCTGCGCCATCGCGGACATCGGCGCGCACCATCAGTGAGGTGGTCGAGGTGAACAGGAACCGGTCGTTGCCCGCCGCCACCGCCGCCTCGATCAGGTTCAGCGTCCCGCTGATATTGACATCGACGAACGCCTGCCGCGGATAGCGGACGATGTCGGGTTTGTGCAGCGCGCCGCCGTGGATCACCGCCTCGATGCCGTGCTCGCCCATCGTCCGGTCGATCAGCGCGCGGTCGGCGACGGTGCCGACGATCCGGGTGTGCGCGCCGGGAACGACATCGAGGCCGATGACCGAATGCCCGCTTTCGACGAGCAATGGCGCCAGAAAACGCGCCAGCCAGCCCGACGACCCGGTCAGCAATATCCGCATCGCCATTCCTCCCTTCGACCCGAACGCGCGCCTGATACACAGGCAGCCGATCAGGCGGCAAGGGGGGTCATTTTTTCAACTTGGCCGTCGGCGGTAAGATGGCGGCGCGCGTCACCGGCGGCAGGTCTTCCAGGTCGAGCCAGCGGGCGTCCTCACGCTGGTGATAGCTGTCGAGCGCGGCGAACGGGATGCGAAACGGAAAGCCCCAGTCGCTGTTCCACAGCGCGACGACGCCGGTGCGCGTCGCCGGTTCGAATATCATCGTCGCGCGGTAGCCCGACACCGCCCCCGAATGACCCGCGAGCCGGTGGCCGCCATAGGTGAAATTCCGCCAGCCCAGGCCATAGGACGCATCGCTGTTCGCCTGGCGCAGGGCGCTGCCATATAGCGGTTCGGTGCGAACGCGCGACTGGTGCGCGATTTCCAGCACCGGTTCGGGCAGCACGTCGGGGCGACTGCCCATCATCGCCTGCATCCAGGTCGCGAAATCGACGATGTCGCTTTCGACCCCCGCCGCGGCGGGCACCCGCCAATAGGCCTCCTTGACCGGGCGGACCTGAGTGCCGCGGTGCGGCCTGGCCCAATCCTTGGCGCCGGTCAGTCGCTCCATGCCATAACCGGCACTGACCATGCCGAGCGGGCGGAAAAAGCGCGCTTCGACCGCATCGGGGAACAGCGCGTTTGCCGCGTCGCCCAAAATCTCGCTGGCGGCGTCGAAGGCGATGTTCTGATAGGTGTGGCAGGTGCCGGGTTCGCATTGCAGCGGCGCGCCGAGCAGGCTGGCGCGCAGCAGCGCCGGACTCTGCCCGTCCTCCAGCCTTTCGTCGTAAGCGTTTTTGGTCAGGCCGGTGCGCTGGGCCAGCACGTCCTCAAGTGTCACCCGCGCCTCGGCGCCGCCGGGCAGGCGGAGCGAGGTGCGCGATCGCGCGATCGGCCGGTCGAGATCGACGCGCCCGTCCTTGGCCAGCGCCGCCGCCAGCGCGCCGGTGGCGGTCTTGGACACCGAGGCCCAGCGAAACAGCGTGTGCGGCGTGACCGGGGCGCCGGTCGAGGCATCGGCGACCCCATAGGTGCGGACGAAGCGCAGCTCGCCGTCTTCGACCACCGCCACGGCAAGCCCCGCCATTTCGGGGCGCAACGACAGGTCGGTCAATTGCTGGTCGAGAGCGCGATAGTCGATCCGTCCGCGCCATTCAGCGGGGGTATCAGGCAGATTTTCGGGCGGCTTGATCGGGATCGGAACGCTGGCCAGCGGGGCGCTGCCGCCCAAGGCGTGAATGCCGAACCAGCCGGCGGCGGCCAGCACGGCGGCGCCGATCGAAATGCTAAAAACGCGCTTCATGCAACTCGTGACTGGACTGCGACCTAGTTATGATCGTCGTTCTAGCCGCGACTTTCGCCGTCGTCACCCCCATGCACGGTTCAGGGCTTCAGGTCGTCCCACGCCTTGACCGTTCCGACGGCGTAAACCGTGCCGTAGATGAAGACGATCAGCGACGACCACACCGCGAAACCGTCGGTGTGTTGCGGCCGCCAAAAATGGAGCGGGACAAAGATCAGGCCGCGCAGCAGATAGATGGCGGTGATCGTCACCAATCCGGTGCGCAGCAGCGGCAGGCGCGGGAGCATGCCCGCAGCCGAAAAGGCATAGGCAGCCCAGATCAGCAGGATCGCGCTGATCGCCAGGGTGATCAGGGTCGGCGCCCAGTCGCCACGCGCCGCCGCGCGCGCCATGCCTTCACCCGCGCCGAAGAAGCGATACCAGTCGGGGCCGCCAAAGATGCACGCGATATGGAGCAGCGCCGCCGCGACCGACAATCCGCCGCCGATCAGCAACCAGGTCGACCCGGGGTTGGCGGTGACGTCAGGCATGGCGATGATCCGCGGTCGTCGCGGAGGCCCGCTGCCCGCTCATGGTTCGATCTTCATCAGATCATCATGGGTGAACAAAAGGCGGCAGCGTTTCAAAATCTCGTCGCGCACCCGCTGGTCGATCAGATTGCGCTCATGTTGCAGATCGACCGCGACGGACAGCTCGCTTTCCTCAAAGGCGACGCCGAGATTCAGCATGTCGGCGAAGTCGATAGGCCCGCTCAGGAGAAGGTCGAGATCGGAGCCCGGGCGCGCTGCGCGGGCTGCGCGTGAGCCGAAAACACTCACCCGGTCGATATGTTCGGCATAGCGTGAGAGAATCTCGGCAACGATCCGCATGTCATCGACCGACAGGCCGACGGCATCATGCTCCACGCGCATCGGCGTCCCGTTTCAGTGCGATCAATATCGCGAGGAATTGATCGGCGATCAGTTTTAATCCCTGATCACGGATCGGCTCGCTGTAGGTGTGCGACAGCTGGTTGCGCAACTTGCCCATCGCGAGCCATTCGTCGGCCGTAGCGATCATGCCGGCGGCGTGGGCGGCGCGAATGGTCGATGCCGGGGTCAGCGCTTCTGGTGGTGCCAGTTCTTCCGAAAGCCGATCGGCCAGCAGTTTCCAGCCCAATTCCCAGGCAATTTCGAAACGCTGGACCATTCCAGCCTTTTCCAGTTCGGTCAGTGGGCGGCTGTAGCGCAGATCAACCGCTTCTTTCAGGCCTGACAAGGCGCGTGAAAAATTGTCCAGGCGGAGCTGGGACCGCGGTGGAGGCTTGTCATCCATTCAGGATGAGTAGCTTGCCGTCGTTTTTGCAGCAACCTCTTCCGCCGTCACCCCCGGCGCCAGTTCGATCAGCTTGAACGGGTTGTCGTGATCGTCGCGCTTGAACACCGCGAGGTCGGTGATGATCATGTCGACGACATTCTTGCCGGTCAGCGGCAGCGTGCAGGCCGGGATGAATTTCGGGCTGCCGTCCTTGGCGTTGTGCTCCATCACGACGATGATTTTTTTGACCCCGGCGACGAGGTCCATTGCGCCGCCCATGCCCTTGATCATCTTGCCCGGAATCATCCAGTTGGCGATGTCGCCATTTTCGGCAATCTCCATCGCGCCTAGGACGGTCAGGTCGATATGGCCGCCGCGGATCATCGCGAAGCTGTCCGACGAGCTGAAATAGGCCGATTGCGGCACTTCGCTGATCGTCTGCTTGCCCGCGTTGATCAGATCGGCATCCTCCTCGCCCTCATAGGGGAAGGGGCCGATGCCCAGCATACCGTTTTCGGACTGGAGCGTGACCGTCATCCCGGCGGGAATATGATTGGCGACCAGCGTCGGGATGCCGATCCCCAGGTTGACGTAATAGCCGTCCTGCAGTTCCTGCGCGGCGCGCGCCGCCATATCGTCGCGGGTCCAGGGCATCTTATTTCGGCTCCCAATTCTTGTCGGAGGGGAAGGTGTCGTCCCAGCCCAGTTTTTCCCACGGGCCGTAAACGGAGTTGGGGAACAGGAACCAGCCCTTGTCCCACAGCGCGGCGGCGGCGGGGCCGGTCGCAAGCGCGGTGCGGGTTGCGGCGGGCAGATCCTTGGCGTTGAACTGCTGGCTGAAATCGCCGAGCTGGTCGCCCGCCATCAGGATGACGCAATATTTTGCGGCGATCGTGGCGCGGCGCCCGTCCTTGCTCGATCCGGTGGAATCGTCGCCCATCAGGAACAGGGTTTCGCCATGTTTGAACTCGCCCAGGCCCGCGGCGCGCAACGTATCCTCGCTGCCCTTCGCATTGACGGCGCTGCGATTGGTGTTGGCGATCACGGTGATACCGGCGGCGCGCAGTTTGGCCAGCATCTCGGCGGTGCCGGGCATGGCGGCTGCCTTGCCCGCGCCGGTTTTTTCCCACTGGTCCCAGATTTTGGGATCGTAGGTTGAGTTTTGCTCGGCGAAATAGCGCATCGGGCCAAGGTTCCAGATCAACGTCTCGTCGGCGTCGAACACCGCGGCGTAGGGCTTGGTTCCGCACGGTTCGAAGCGCGGCGCATCCATTGTCGCACCAGCGGCGAGAACCACGCTATCGGTCGGCCGCTGCTTGATCCGGGCGACGCCATAGTCGGCGATGCGCGTATTGGTCGCGCGTACCGCGATGGCGGCTTCGGCTGAGCCGTAGAGATATTGCAGCGCGACTGGCGGCTTCGTCGCTTCTATGGTCGCGGGCGGAGTCGGGGCCGTTGTCACCGCGGCCGGCGCGCTCGCACAGCCCGCCAGCAGCAACGCCGCCGTGATCGGGAACGCGCGCATCACGCCGCCTCGCGCGGGCGAACCGTGCGGAACTCGATCTTCTTGTCGTAAGGCGCGCCGATAATCATGCGTTTCACATAGATGCCGGGTAGGTGAATGGCGTCGGGATCGAGGCTGCCGACGGGGACGATTTCCTCGACCTCGGCAACGCAGATTTTGGCGGCGGTTGCCATCGGGGCGTTGAAATTGCGCGCGGTCTTGCGGAAAATCAAATTGCCGCTCTCGTCGGCTTTCCACCCCTTGATGATCGCGAGGTCGGCAAAAATGCCGCGTTCCAGGATATAATCCTGCCCGTCGAAATTCTTGACCTCCTTGCCCTCGGCCACCGCGGTGCCGACGCCGGTCTTGGTGTAAAAGCCCGGAATGCCCGCGCCGCCGGCGCGGCAGCGTTCGGCGAGCGTGCCTTGCGGGCAGAATTCGACCTCGAGCTCGCCCGCCAGATATTGGCGCTCGAATTCCTTGTTTTCGCCGACATACGAGCTGATCATTTTCTTGACCTGACGGGTGCGGAGCAGCTTGCCGAGCCCTTCGCCGTCGATCCCGGCATTGTTGCTGGCGATCGTCAGCCCGTTGGTGCCCGCATCGCGGATCGCATCGATCAACCGTTCGGGGATGCCGCACAGGCCGAAGCCACCGGCGCAGATGTGCATACCGTCGAACAAGAGGCCGTCGAGGGCGGCAGCGGCGTCGGGATAGATCTTTTTCATGGGTGAGAGAGCTCCAGGTCCAGAATCTGCGACAGCTCCTTAAGCGCCTGTTCGCCGCTTGTCACCTTGATGGCGTGCATGCCGAGCCCGGCGGCGGGTTTGCAGTTGATGCCAAGGTCGTCGAGATAGATGCAGGCGGTTGGTGCAACCCCGAGCGCGTCGCACATCATCTGATAAATCCGCGGATCGGGCTTGCGCACGCCGACCTTGCTCGATTCGATGACATGATCGAACCGTGCCATGATCGCCGCCACTTCCTCGGCCTTGGCAAAGCTGCGCGCCATGCCCGCGCCGTGTCCCGACGGCACATTGTTGGTGATGCACCCGATCGTGAACCCGCGCGCTTTGAGCGTATCGAGCGCGGTGACCATCGCCGGGCGCACCGCACCCGCCAACACTGCGAGCACCGCTTCGCCTTCCAGTTCATGCCCCAGCGTGCGGGCTTCGGCGGCGAACAAGGTGTCGAAGGTCGCGGCGTCAATTTCGGCGCGCTCGAACTTTGCCCAAGCATTGCTGTCGGGATCGGCGGCGTTGACGCGGCGGACAAAATCGCGCGGTAGCCCGCGCTCCTCTTCCAGCCGATTAAAGGCTTCGAACGGCGACGACGTAATGACGCCGCCGAAATCGAAAATCACGGTGCTGTAGGTCATGGGAGAGGAGGGCATCCCTATTTGGCGGCGGGGTTGGCGATGCGCGTTCCGTACCAGCTGGCATCGTCGATGCTGAGGTCGAGCCGGTCGGGCGCGCGGACGGTGTCGAGCAGGAACACATAGGGTCCGCTCGCCGCCAGGATCGCGTCCATCGCCTTTTCCACAGGGATGGTGACGGTCGGGATGCGCGGATAGTCCGATGTGATCTCGACCTTGTTCAGGCCGACGCGGGTGACAGTGATCGTGACATTGTCGCGCGACGACCCGCGCGCGTCGGAAATTACGGCGCCCTTGTAGGTACCGGCGACGCGATCGGCGAGATCGGCTTTGCGCGTCGGGGAGGTCTCGGCCGGTTCGGCGGCGGTGGAGATGGCCGGGAGCGACAGGGCGAGTGTGGCGGCGATGATCAGGGTACGGAGCATGGATCTATCCTTTCCGGCGCAGACCGACGGGATGCTCGCTCACGACCCTCATGGGACGACGACGATCCCCGTTCGGGGGTCGGCCTGTCCCGAAAGCATTTCCCGATAGGCAGCGAGCGCCGCGTCGCCGCCGCTGCGCTTATCGACCGATGCCAGGCGCGGGGCAATATCCATGAACGCCAGCCACGCCGCGGCGATCTTTTGCCCGAACACCGCGCCTCCCCAGTCGGCGATCCGTTTCTGGCTGCGGCCGGGGGCAAAAAAGCCCTGGCGCTCGGGGCCGGGCAATCCCTCGACATCGGCCTGCGCGTCCCAATGCGATTTGCCGACGATGATCGATGCCTGGAGCTGGCCGCCGAAATGACTGTGGACGACGCGGGTCACCGCGCCATTGCCTGCCATGTCGACCAGCGCGGCGGGGGTGGACGCATTGAGCGTCATGATCTGATCGTAGCTGATCACGCGGTCGTAAATGCCCTGCGCGGCAAGCGCCTCGACATTGGCGGCGCTGGTCAGCCCGATCGTTTCGGGGCGATCGGCGCGCTGTTTGAGCGCAAAGCCCAGCCCGATCGCGGTCTTGCTCGACGCGCTGGCGATCAGGATCTGCTGGACGCCATAATCGCCCTCATCCTCGAACTGGTCGGCGATCAGCCAGCCGGTCAGGAACAGCGGGCGGAACACCGGCCAATAATCATGGTCGGCGGCGCGATAGTCGGCCAGCCCCTCGATCCGCTGATACTGGTTATAGA
The DNA here is from genome assembly GCF_031457495.1 of Sphingopyxis sp. BE259. NCBI lineage: Bacteria > Pseudomonadati > Pseudomonadota > Alphaproteobacteria > Sphingomonadales > Sphingopyxidaceae > Sphingopyxis > Sphingopyxis sp. BE259. The sequence continues at coordinate 3,278,971 of NZ_JAVDWM010000001.1, read as the reverse complement.
TCGGTGGCAGCGTGGTGCGCCGCGGGGTGACGTCGGTAAAGCCGCCCGGTCCCGCCTTGCCGACGGTCAGCACCGCACCCTCCGCCATCGGATAATAGCCGTAGAAGCGGTCGCCTACCTTGACGTCGTCGTCGGCGCTTTCGGTCACCGTCGCGAATCCCCAGACGGGCAGGCGGCCAGGGCTGCCCGGTTCGGCAAAGAAATCCCAATAGCCCTGATCATTGCCAAATAGCCCGGCGGGCTTGCCGAACACCGCGTAAGTGATGTTGTTCGCGGTCATCGCAAAGCTGTCGATATGGACGCGCACCTGCCCCGACGCGAGCGGCGTGTCGGGATCGGCGACCAGTTGGGCTTGCGTGATATCGTCGCGATCGATGTCGATCGCCCAGCTTGTTGCTTTCATTCCGGACCCCTCCGATTGTCTTGCCCGCCCACGCGGGATGGGCGCCAGTCATACAGATGCAGTCCGCGCTGACAATCGCCGCGGCGCAAACGTCAGCCGATGGCGGTGTGAAACAGCGATCCGATCGCGATCGTCACCGCCATTGCCGCCGCGCCCCAAAAGGTCACGCGGACGACGGGCCGCAGTATCGGGGCGTTGCCTGCCCGGGCGCCGAGCGCGCCGAGAAGGGCGAGGAAGACCAGCGATGCTGTCGAAACGGTCCAGGGCAAGGAGTCGCCGCTATCGAGCAGCACCGTCGCGAGCGGCAGCACCGCGCCGATCGCGAAACTTGCGGCAGAAGCCGCAGCGGCCTGCCCCGGCCGCGCCGCCATCGCGTCGGTCAGCCCCAGTTCGTCGCGCAAATGAGTGTCGAGCGCGTCGTGCGCGGTCAGCTGCACCGCGACCTGCTCGGCGAGTGCGCGGTCGAGCCCGCGCTGCTGATAGATTTGGGTGAGTTCCTCCAACTCGAATTCGGGATCGGCGGCGAGGTGGCGTTTTTCCAGCTCGATGTCGGATTTTTCGGCATCGCCCTGCGAGCTGACCGACACATATTCGCCCGCCGCCATCGACATTGCGCCCGCGACCAGCCCTGCGGTGCCGGTCATCAGAATCGACGATTGCGCGGCACCCGCCGCGGCGACCCCGGCGATCAGGCTGGCGGTCGAAACGATCCCGTCATTGGCGCCCAAGATCGCCGCACGCAACCAGCCGATCCGGGTGACCGCGTGGGTTTCCTCGTGCATCGCGGGCTCCTACCAGAAACGAATGACGCCGAGCTGGTCGAACATCTTTTCATTCGAGACGAGCGCATATTGCTCGATCTGCGATTGAGCGATCAATATGCGGTCGAACGGATCGCGATGATCGAACGGCAGCAGGCCCGCCAGACTGGCATGGGCGACCGAAATGGGCAGTTGACCAAAACCGAAGCCTGCAATGACCGTTTCGAAGCGTCCGGCAAGCTCGTCAGCGCCTTCCAGCTTCCCGATACGGAATTTTATCGCGACCTCGATGGCCGAGACCGCACTGATCCAGATATGATTGTCCGGGTCTTCGATGGCGGATCGCACGGCGTCGGGCAGTTTCTCCGGTTCATTGGCCGCCCAAATCAGCGCATGGGTGTCGAGCAGCAAGTTCATTGCGCCTCTGGGCCAGTTTCGCCATTCCACAGCGCCAAATCCTCTTCTGGCAGGGGATCCCAAAAACCGGCGTCGAGGTCGATTTTGCCCTTCAATGTCCCCAAAACGCGCTTCGCCTTTGGCGGCTCCTTCACCGGCATCAGCTTGACCACCGGTTCCTTGCCGCGCGCAATCGTGACATCTTCGCCTGCAAGGACGCGGGCGATCAGGCGCGACAGGTTAGTCTTCGCTTCGTGGATGGTCACGATCGTCATATTGGCTAATTTAGCTAAGTCACTTAGCTAAGTCAATGTTGCAGCTGCAACCCCGGCCGCGCCCAACGCGTCTTCACCAGCCGTCCGGTCCCCGACAGGGTTATATAGGCGTCCTGTCGGTCGGGGCCGCCGAACGCGATGTTGGTGGTGAAAATATCGTCGGTCGCGACAAATTCGACCAACTCGCCCGCGGGCGAAACGACCGAAATGCCGCATTCGCCGATCGTCGCGACGCAGATGTTCCCCGACGCCTCGACCGCCAGGCTGTCGAAGAATTTATAGCCAGCGGGACGATACAGTGGGATGCCGGGGCCGCCGGGGCCAGCGTCGGGCGCGACCTTCCCAGGGGCGACGATGTTGAACTTCATCAGGCGGCAGGTGTAGGTTTCGGCAGCGTAGAGCGCGTCGCCGTCGGGCGACAGGCCGACGCCATTGGGGTTGTTCGACGGAAAGATGACTTCCTCGATGAAACTGCCATCGGCCTTGGCATAGAAGATGCCGACGATGTCGTGGCAGCGCTTGGCATAATCGACCTTGCCATGGTCGGTGAACCAGAAGCCGCCGTGGCCGTCGAACACGATGTCATTGGGGCCGCGCAGGGTGACGCCATGATCGCCCGATTTATAGAGGATTTCGACCGCGCCCGTTTCGATATCGATGCATTCGATGCGGCCGCCCGAATAGTCGCTGGCGATGCCATGCGGGGCCAGATAGCCATCGCTTTCGACATAGTTGAACCCGCCGTTGTTGCAGCAATAGAGCTTGCCGTCGGGGCCGATTGCCAGGCCGTTGGGGCCGCCGCCGGGGGTCGCGATGACCTGTTTCTTGCCGCCGGGCCAGCAGCGGGTGATGCGTCCGGCCTCGATCTCGACGACGATGACGCTGCCGTCGTCCATGACGACCGGCGCTTCGGGAAAGCGTAATCCGTCGGCGATCAATTCGAACTCGGCCATTCCCGTCTCCCTTGCGTGCGCGCACTTGCTGTGCTTTGCGGCCATCATGCCCGTTCGATCGCTGTTCGCCAGTCTTTTCTATGAAGCCGACATCGGCGCCCCCGATCTGCTCGCCGAGCTGGAAGACAGCAGCCGGTTGTTCGCCGCAGAGGATGGCGCGGGGCGCGCGTGGAGCCGCGCGCATGGCTATAGGGGCTATACCAGCTACGCGAGCCTGAACGACCTGCCCGAGCGCGACCCGGCGTTCCACGACCTCAAGCGACTGCTCGACAAGGAAGTGAAGGCGTTCGCCAAAGCGGCGCATTTCGACCTCGCCAAGCCGCTGAAACTCGACAGCCTGTGGGTCAATGTTCTGAAACCCGGCGGCACGCATAGCGGTCATATCCACCCGCACAGCATCGTGTCGGGAACCTTCTATGTCACGGTGCCGCCGGGATCGGGCGCGCTGAAGCTGGAAGACCCGCGGCTCGCGATGCTGATGGCGGCGCCGGGGCGTAGCGACGATGCGCCCGAGCATCTGCTGCCCTTCGTCTATGCCGAGCCCGTCGCGGGGCGGGTGTTCCTGTGGGAAAGCTGGCTGCGCCACGAAGTGATGCCGCATAGCGGCAAAGGCGAACGGATCAGCATCAGCTTTAACTATCGCTGAGCGCGACTATATCACGACCGTCATTGCGAGAAGCGAAGCGACGCGGCAATCCAGAGCCCGCGTCAACCACCCTGGATTGCTTCGCTTCGCTCGCAATGACGAGGCTCTAGAATGAAAGTTCCCCCCATGACCGCCACCTACGACGCCGACCTTCAGCTTTTCATCAACGGTGCCTGGCGGAGCGGCGAGGGGCGCGAGGGGAGGCCGGTTTACAACCCCGCGACCGCAGCCACGATCGCCGAACTGCCGGTCGCGACCGCAGCCGACCTTGACGAGGCACTGGCAGCGGCGGAGCGTGGCTGGCCGGTGTGGCGCGCCAAGAGCTTCGATGAGCGCGCCGCGCTGATGCACAAGGCCGCGGGCATCATCCGCGAACGGGTCGAGCATATCGCGACGCTGCTGACCCTCGAACAGGGCAAGCCGATCGCCGAGGCGCGCGGCGAAGTGCTGTCGGCGGCGGGGCTGTTCGATTATTTTGCCGAGCAGGGCAAGCGCATCGAGGGCCGCGTGCTCCAACGTCCCGCGGGGCAGCGCACGATGGTGCTGCGCCAGCCGGTCGGGCCGGTCGCGGGGTTCAGCCCGTGGAACTTCCCCGTCAACCTGATGGTCAAGAAGATCGCGCCGGCGCTCGCCGCGGGCTGCGTCGTGATCGCCAAGGCGCCCGAGGAAACCCCGGGCTGCACCAGCGCGATCATGCGCTGCATCGCCGACGCGGGCATTCCGGGCGACGTGGTTCAGCTTGTTTACGGCGACCCCGACAGGATCAGCCGCTATCTGCTCGCCAGCCCGGTGATCCGCAAGGTCAGCTTCACCGGGTCGACCGCGGTGGGCAAACATCTGATGAAACTTGCCGCCGACCGGGTGCAGCGGATCACGATGGAGCTGGGGGGTCACGCCCCGGTGCTGATCTTCGACGATTGCGATCTGGAGAGCACACTCGACAAGGTCGTGACACAGAAATTCCGCAACGCCGGACAGGTGTGCATCTCGCCGACGCGATTCTATGTGCAACAGGGCATTTATGACGCCTTCGTCAAAGGTTTTGCCGAACGAACTGCGAAGGTGAAGATCGGCAGCGGCTTTGATGCGGATACCCAGATGGGACCGCTCGCCAACGCGCGCCGCGCCCCGGCACTGGCGGCGCTCGTCGCCGATGCCAAGGCGAAGGGCGCGCGGGTGATCGCGGGCGGCGAGGCGACGGGCGAGGGTTATTTCTTTCAGCCGACCGCAATTGCCGACGTGCCGCTCGACGCCGACGCGATGAATCACGAGCCATTCGGCCCGATGGCGCTGATCCGCCCGTTTGGCACTGAGGACGAGGCGCTGGAGCAGGCGAACCGGCTGCCCTATGGCCTCGCGGCGTTTGCGTTCACCGAGAACGGCCGCCGTATCAACCGCATCGCCGATGGCGTCGAAAGCGGGATGGTCGGGATCAACAGCTTCGTCATCTCGACCCTCGACACGCCGTTCGGCGGGATCAAGGAATCGGGTTTTGGCAGCGAGAGCGGGCCGGAGGGGATGGATGGGTATCTGGTGACCAAGGCGGTGCATATTTATTGAGGCCGGGATTCTGTGTTCCTGCGAACGCAGGAACCCAGGGCGTCACGGCATTGCCATTTCGCCCTGGGCTCCTGCATTCGCAGGAGTGCAATAGAGCCGATAAGCAGGGTTTAACGATCTAATCCCGCTCCAGCGCCACGAAATCGCGGCCCATCGGCGCCAGATGCGCGCCGCCGTCGACAAAGATCGTTTGCCCGGTCACCGCCTCGGCGCGCGCCAGATAGACCACCGCGTCGGCGACCTGGGCTGGCGTCGGAAGCGCGCCCAGCGGCATCCGCCTCGCCAGCCGATCGACCTGCGCCGGTGAATAGTCGTCGGTCGCCAGCGTCAGCCCCGGTGCCACGGCGTTGATGCGCGCTCGGCCCCCGAACGCCACCGCCAGCGTCGCGGTCGCTTGCCACAGTGCCGATTTCGACAGGCTGTAGGCGAGTTGGTCGGGGACGGGCTGCGCGACGCGCTGATCGACGATGTTGACGATCGCGGGGCGTTGACCTTCGCTGGCGACGACCAGCGCTTTTGCCAGCATCACCGGCGCAGTCAGATTGACCTGCATCATCTCGGAGAGCGCCTCGGCCGACAGGTCGGTCCATTCGCCTTCGGCAAACAGCGCGGCGTTATTCACGAGCAGGTCGGGCGCGCGGCCGAATTTTTCGATGACCGCGGGGATCAGCGCCTCGACCGCGGTGGGATCGGCCAAGTCAGCGGCAAAGCGATGGCTGATCGCGCCGGTCTCGGCGAGCGCGTCGGCGAGCACCGGATCGGCATCGCCCGGGCTGCGCTTGTGGATTGCCAGCGCATAGCCTTCGCGCGCCAGCCGCGCCGAGATTGCGGCGCCGACGCGGTGGAGCCCGCCCGTCACCAGAGCGAGCTTTTGCGTCATTTGCGGGCGCGCCGCATGGTGATGCCGATCTCTTCGCCGTCCTCGGCGATCGCCAGCTTGACGATCTTCACCTCGACCTCTTCGACCTTGTCGTCCTGCAGGAACAGGGTGTCGATGATATGATCGGCGACGCTTTCAATCAGCACGAAATGCACGTCATTGGGAATCCCCTCGGTCGCCGCGAATTTCAGGTGCATATAGTTTTTGGAGGCGCTGAGCGGCGTCGTCGGATCATAATGATCGGCCATCGCCAGCCGGGCGCGCACGCCGATGCGTAGCGGCTGCGGCAGGTGGGTTTCTTCGGAATAAATGCCGGTCAGCACCTGGGCGATCAGCCCGTCCACCTCCAGCCACAATGTATCGGTCACAAGAAATCCTGTTCCTGCCGCGGCGACATTCGACTTTGCAATGTCGACCCCGGACCCTAAAGCGCCGCCGCATTAGCGAAAGGGCGCGCGTTGGTCGAGTTACTTCCATTATCGGACATTGCACCGCAGGCGGTCGAGGCTTTGCTCGACGCGGCTTTCGGGAGCGACCGCTTTGGACGAACCGCCTATCGCATCCGGCAGGGCATGGAGGCGGTGGCGGCGCTCAGCTTTGCAGCGGTCGAGGATGACGTGCTGATCGGGACGATTCAGTGCTGGCCGGTCGCGCATCGCGCCGCCGACGGCACAGCGACACCGCTGGTGATGGTCGGTCCGGTCGCGGTGCGCCCCGACGTTCAGCGCGGCGGGCATGGCCGGATGCTGATGACGCATATGCTGGCAGCGGCAGAGACTGCCGCCGACGGGGCGCTGATGATGATCGGCGATCCGGAATATTACGGGCGCTTTTTTGGCTTCGATGCCGCTGCGACGGGCGCGTGGGATTTGCCGGGGCCGCATGAGAAGCGGCGTTTGCTGGCGCGCGCGGTGAACGGGCATGGGCTGCCGATGGGTGCGGGGATGATCGGGCCGAGATAGTTACACGATCGTCATCCCGGCGAAGGCCGGGATCTCACCGTCTCTGCCTGACGCAGCGGCGAGACCCCGGCCTTCGCCGGGGTGACGACCTGGTTGGAGGGGCAGCGGGGTTGCGCAGCGCGCCTCGCCCCCTATGTCGGTCCCATGGTCACACCCGCGCCCTCGCTTCCCAAGGACTTCGCGCAACTGTCGCTCACCGAGGCCGCCGAACTGCTCGCGGCGCGCAAACTGCCGCCGGTCGAGCAATGGCACCCCGAGCGCAGCGGCGAAAGTTTCATGGAAATTCGCGCCGACGGCAGCTGGTATCATGAGGGCGGGCGGATCAACCGGCCCGCGATGGTCAAGCTGTTTTCGACGATCCTGCGCCGCGAAGCCGATGGCAGCCACGTGCTGGTTACCCCCGCGGAAAAGCTGAGCATCGCGGTCGAGGATCTGCCTTTCCGCGCGGTCGAGATGAAGAGTGAGGGCGAAGGCCGCGCTCGCTCGCTCGTGTTCCGCCTCGACACCGATGATCTGGTCATGGCCGGGCCCGAGTATCCGCTGACCTTCGGCACCGACCCCGACAGTCCCGACCCGCGGCTGCACGTCCGCGGCGCCATCGGCAACGGCCTCGAAGCCCGGATCGACCGTGCGCTCTATTATGAGATCGTCGACATGGCGCTGGCCGACCAAAGTGATCCCCCCGCGATCTGGTCGAACGGCGTGCAATTTCCGTTGGTCGGTTGCTGATGTTGTCGGCAAAGCTGCGGGTCGCGCTGGACAATCTGCTCCCCGATGCGGGCGAGGACGAGGCGTATCTGGGCACACCGACCTTGCGCGACGCCGCGGTGCTGATCGCCTTTACCGACCGTCCCGACCCCGGCGTCATCCTGACCCAGCGCCCGCAATGGCTGCGCAGCCATGCGGGGCAGGTCGCGTTTCCTGGCGGTAAGATCGACCCCGGCGACCGCGACGCGGTCGATGCGGCGCTGCGTGAGGCCGAGGAAGAAATCGGCCTCGATCGCCGCGACGTGATGGTTGCAGGGGTGACCGAAGCCTATTCGTCGGGCAGCGGTTACCGGATCACCCCGGTGCTGGGCGTCATCCCGCCCGACCTGCCGCTCGATCCCAACCCCGATGAGGTCGAGGACTGGTTTGAAGTGCCGCTCGACACGCTGTTCGATCCCGATAACTATCAGCGGCAGCAGGCGCATTGGCAGGGTCAGGATCGGCATTATTATGACATGGACTGGCAAGGGCGGCGGATTTGGGGCGTGACGGCGGGCATCATCATCAATCTGGCGCGGCGGATGCCGACGGGCTGGCACCGATGACGGTGCTGCCCGACGCCGAATGGCGGTCGCGTCCGGGATTGCGCCGGATCGTCGCGGCGCTGGTCGCCGATGGCGGGGCGGTGAAGATCGTCGGCGGCGCGGTGCGCGACACGTTGCTGGGGCTGGCGGTCACCGACGTCGACCTGGCGACGCCGTTGTTGCCGCAGGAGGTGACGCGGCGACTGGCGGCGGCGGACATCAAGGTCATCCCGACCGGCATCGCGCACGGCACCGTGACCGCGATCGCCAGCGGCGACCATCACGAGATCACGACGCTGCGCCGCGATGTCGAAACCGACGGGCGACGGGCGACGGTCGCCTTTGCCGATGACTGGCGTGACGATGCGGCGCGGCGGGATTTCACCATCAACGCACTGTATGCCGATCCGGCCACTGGCGCGGTCGATGACTATTTTGGCGGCCTCGACGATCTGAAAAACGGTTGCGTGCGCTTTATCGGCGATGCCGGAACGCGGATCGCCGAAGATCATCTGCGAATCCTGCGCTTCTACCGGTTCGCGGCGCGGTTCGGCCGCGGCACCCTTGATGCCGTCAGCCACGCTGCGGTGGTCACCGCGCGCCAGTCGCTCAAAAGCCTGTCGCGCGAACGCATCGCCGACGAACTGACCAAGATTTTGGCGCTGCCCGACCCGCGCGCCATTGTCGGCCAGATGGCGGTCGATGGCATTTTGGCGGTGCTGCTCCCCGAACTCGATCCGGGTTTTGCCGCGACGCTCGATCGGCTGATCGCCAATGAGCAGGTGGCAGGCATATCCGTTGCGGCGCACCGCCGACTGGCGGCGCTGCTTCCTCCTGACCCGGCGACCGCCGAACAGGTGGCCAGCCGCCTGCGGCTATCGACACGCCAGCGCAAATATCTGGCCGCTGTCGCGGGGCATCGTGGCAACACCGCGCGCCCGATCCGGCAACTGGCGCATGCGATCGGAACCGAGGCGGCGCGTGACGTGCATTTGATCGCGGTGGAATCGGCCGCCGTGCGCGACCTTAATGGTTGGGAGGTGCCGCAGCTACCGGTCAAAGGCGGCGAAATCGTCGCGCGCGGGATTGCGGTCGGGCCGGAGGTCGCGCGCATCCTGAAGGATGTCGAAGCGGCGTGGGTTGCCGAAGATTTTCCTGATGCGGCGCGGGTTGCCGAACTGGTCGATCAGAAGATCGGCCGCACCAGCGACTGACGCCAGAAATCGAGCGCCGTGCCGCTTTCCAGCGGCCGCGCGAACAAATAGCCCTGCCCGAAATCGCAGCCGAGCGCCGACAGCAGCCGCGCTTGGTCGGCCGTCTCGACGCCCTCGGCGGTGGTTTTCATTCCCAGCACTTCGGCCAGGCTCTGGATCGTCCGGACGATTGCCACCTTGTCGCGGTCGTCGACCATATGTTCGACAAAGCTGCGGTCGATCTTGAGCACGTCGATCGGCAAGCGTTGGAGATAGGCGAGGTTGGAATAGCCGGTGCCGAAATCGTCCATCGCGACGCGCGCGTCGAGCGCCTTCAATTCGCTGAGCACCGACAGCGCGAGGTCGGGGTCGCCGATGATCGCGCTTTCGGTAAGTTCGATCATCAGCCGCTCGCCGCCGATCCGCTGCTTGGCCATCGCCTGGCGGACGACCGCGGCGATGTCGTCGCGCAGCAGCTGGATCGCCGAGACATTGACCGAAAAATAGCAATCGACGATGGTGCCGCCATTCTGCTTGTCCCAGTCGGCGAGCACCGCTGCCGCCTTGCCGATCGCCCATTGGCCGAGCGGGACGATCAGCCCCGAATCTTCGGCGATCGGAATGAATTCGGCGGGCGAAATCGACTCGCCATTCTGTTTGTCCCAGCGCGCGAGTGCCTCGAACCCGGCGACCTGACCGGTCGCCAACTCGATCAGCGGCTGAAAGGCCAGATGCAGCCGGTCTTCCTCGATCGCGTTGCGGAGTTCGGTTTCGAGACCGAAGCGATTGTCCGACAGCATCGCCGATTCGGGTTCATAGATTTCGATGCGGTCGGTTTGCTTGGCGCGTTTCAGGGCGATCTGGGCGTGGCGAATTTGGTCGGCGACGTCCTTTTCGGCCGCGGGCTGGATCGCACAGCCGATCGCGCAATCGACGCTGACCTTCAACTCGCCGATGCGGAAGGGGTGGTCGAAACAGCCCCGGATTCGCCGTGCCATCTCGCGAACATCGGCGCGGCCGCCGGCGATGCGCGACGAAATGGCAAATTCGTCGCCGCCGGTGCGCGCCAATATGTCGCCGCTGCGCAAGGATGATTTCAGCCGCCGCGCGACGGTGATGATCAGTTCGTCGCCCGCCATCGGCCCGATATGTTCGTTGATGCGGCTGAACCGGGCCAGGTCGAGCAGCAGGATGGCATGGTCGGCGCCGACCCCGTCGGTCGCGCCGCGCTGTTCGACCAGCTCCTCGAACCCGGCGCGGTTGGGCAGGCCGGTCAGGCTGTCGGACACCAGTTCGCGGCGCAGATTGCGCTCGGTCATCATTTCCTGGGTGCGGTCGATCAGCGTTAGCAGGAACAGGCTCTCGTCGCCCGATTCGGTGGGCAGCGGTCCGATCGAGCCGCGCAGATCGCGCGCAGCGACGCCGTCGCCGAGTTGGCACGAAAATTCCTGGGTGTCGTCGGGCTGCTGCGCGGCACGTTCGATCGCGCGCAACAATTCGATCGGCGCGTCGGCGCCGATGGGGGACAGGCGCAACCGGTCGAACGCCGCATTGCTGGCGTGCAGCCGAAAATTGCCGCGCGCGAGCGGCCGGATCAGCGCCGCCGGCACCGGGAGTGCGTCGATCCAACCGACGAACAACAAGGGCCGGTCTTCGCCGGTTCGATCAATAGGCATGATAGCGGGTTTTGTGCGACCTTTCCCCATTGGTCATGACCTAAGGGGCGGGGAGTAAAGAAGCTATTTACGGCAACCGGATTATGCGATCAGCCGAAACGATTGTTGCGCGGGAAACCGGTCGGTGGCATCCGCCCGCCGGCGCCACGCGCGACCCGCCATGGCACGAGGTCGGTTTCGGTCCGCGTGCGGCCGGTGTCGCCGCCCATCGCCCAGCTGAGCCCTTCGGCAAAGGCAAAGCTGACCGCGTCGGACAGCCCGCCGTCGCGGTAGCGTTGCAGCATCACTCCTTGGCCGCGCGCCATCACCGGCACTTCGCTGATCGGGAACACCACCAGCTTGCGGTTGTCACCGACCGCCGCGACGCTGTCGTCGCCCGGACCAATGGCGCGGACGATCGCCAGCTGGGCCCCGGTCTTGAGGTTGACCACGTTACGCCCCTTGCGGGTTTCGGCGACGACTTCGCCCATCTGGGCAATAAAGCCATGGCCGCTGGTTGAGGCGAGCAGCAGGCGGCCCTCGGCGCTCGCCGGGACCATCGCGACAATCTTCGCCTCGGGATCGATATCGACCATCAACCGCAGCGGCTCGCCAAAGCCGCGCCCGCCGGGCAGCTTGTCGGCGCCGATGGTGAAAAAGCGGCCGTCGCTTGCCGCGATCAGCAGCTTGTCGGTGGTTTGGGCGTGCGCAGCGAACAACAGCTCGTCGCCTTCCTTGAACTTGAATTCACCCCATTGGTCAGCGGCGACGTGGCCGCGCTGGGCGCGGATCCAGCCGCGTTTCGACAGGATGACCGTCACCGGCTCCTTCTCGATCATCGCGTCGAGCGGAATGTCGCGCGCCGGGGCGGCCTCGGCGATCGTCGTGCGGCGCGCCCCGAGCACCGTATCGAGCCCGTACACCGTGCGCAGCTTTTCCAGATCCTTGCGGAGCCTTGTGCGCTGACGCTGCGGACTTTCGACCAGCTTGACCAGCTCCTCGCGCTCGGCGGTGAGGTCGGCCTGCTCGCGCTTCAGCTCCATTTCCTCGAGTTTGCGCAAGGACCGCAGCCGCATATTGAGGATCGCCTCGGCCTGGCGGTCGGTCAGGACGAATTCGGCGATCATGACTGGCTTGGGCTCATCCTCGGTGCGGATGATTTCGATGATCCGATCGAGGTTCAGGAAGGCGATGATGTAACCGGCGACCAGTTCCAACCGATCGTCGATCTTGTTGATGCGATGCTGGGCGCGGCGGACGAGCACGACGATCTGGTGCTGGAGCCATTCGGTGAGCAACTGGTGCAGCCCCATCACCTTGGGCGTCCGCGTCGCGTCAAGGACGTTGAGGTTGAGCGCGAAGCGACTCTCGAGGTCGGTCAGCCGATACAGGCTTTCCTTGAGGATGTCGGGATCGACGTTGCGGCTTTTCGGCTCGATGACGATGCGAAGATCCTCGGCGCTCTCGTCGCGGACATCTTCCAGGATCGGCAATTTCTTGTCGGCGATCAGCTGCGCGATCTGTTCGATCAGCTTGCCCTTGGCGACGCCATAGGGGATTTCGCTGATCACCAGCTGCCAGGTGCCGCCGGGCAGTTTTTCGATTCCGCTGTCCTCCCACGCACCGTCGGCCTTGCCGGTCGAAAAGCGCGCACGGACGCGAAAGCCGCCGCGGCCGGTGGCATAGGCGTGGGCGATCGTCTCGGCGCTGTCGACGACGATGCCGCCGGTCGGAAAATCGGGGCCTTTGACATGCTCAAGCAGTTCGGACAGTTCGGCGCGCGGATTCTCGATCAGCAACAGCGCCGCGTCGATCACTTCGGCGGCATTGTGCGGCGGGATGTTCGTCGCCATGCCGACCGCGATCCCGCTGGCGCCATTGGCCAGCAGGTTGGGGAACAGCCCCGGCATGATCTCGGGCTCTTCATCTTCGCCATTATAGGTCGGCTTGAAGTCGACCGTGCCCTCGTCAAGCCCCTGCATCAGGTCGACCGCGACGCGGGTCAGCCGCGCTTCGGTATAGCGATAGGCGGCGGCGTTATCGCCATCGATATTGCCGAAATTGCCCTGACCATCGACGAGCGGATAACGCAGCGAGAAATCCTGCGCGAGGCGGACCATCGCGTCATACACCGCGACATCGCCGTGCGGGTGGAACTTGCCGATGACGTCGCCCACGACGCGCGCCGATTTCTTGTATCCCTGCGATGGATCGAGCCGCATCGCGCGCATCGCCCACAGCAAACGGCGGTGCACCGGTTTCAGCCCGTCACGCAAATCGGGCAGCGAACGCGCGGTGATCGTCGACAGCGCATAGACCAGATAGCGTTCGGACAGCGCGCTGCCGAACGGCGTGTCGATCATGCCGGGGACGGGTTCGGGATTGTCGGGATCGTCGGTGGTGGTCGCCATGGTCGCGGCGCGATAGCAAGGCTAGCGCAGCAAGGCAAAGGGCGATCGGGGACGCCGTGCCGCAAATCCATCCGCTCGTGAAAAATCGCCACGACAAGCGCCGCGGCTTCTGCGCGCGGCAGGCAGAAATATCATGATATGGTAATCGGCAGCACGGACAAAGCCGCGGCGCCCGCATTGTCATCGATCGCCTCTCCTCGATTGCTCGTAAAAGTCAGTAGAAAGCATCGGCCACCACCCGCCGTGACCGCGCCCCCTTGCGAACCCCCGATCTTTCGCGCAAGCCGTCCGGTGGGCAGAGGAGAGTATGTGACGCGGATAGACGATCAGCCGCCGGGATGGGTGGCGCGGGCGGTGCGCCGATTGTTGCTGGCATTATACCGGTTGCGCGGCTGGAAAGCGGTCGGGGCGGTGCCCGAACCGCGACGCTTCATCCTGATCGCGGCGCCGCACACCAGCAATTGGGACTTTGTGAATTTCCTTGGCCTGACCGCCGATCTGAAAATTCGTCCCTTTTTCATGGCCAAGCTGTCGCTGTTCCGCTGGCCGCTCGGCGGCTTCATCCGCAAGATGGGCGGGGTGCCGGTCGATCGCCGCGGCGGCGGCAATGTTGTCGAGCAGATGGTCGCCGAGTTCGCGCGCCGCGCCGAATTCATGCTGACCGTCGCCCCCGAGGGGACACGCGGCAAGACGACGAAATGGCGCACCGGTTTCTATCAGATCGCGCTGGCGGCCAAGGTGCCGATGGTCGTCGGCTTCATGGATTACGGGACCAAGACCGGCGGGCTCGGCCCGCTGATCTGGCCCAGCGGCGATTTTCGCGCCGACATGCTCAAGGTGCTCGAGGTGTATCGCACCTGCATCCCCAAAATCCCCGAGCGCGCGGTGCGCTCGATCGACGATATTGTCGGCGACGACGACGGCCCGGACGAGATGGAGATGCGCGCATGACCGAACTGCTGATGATGCTGGCCCTCAATTTCGCCGGATTGCTGGGGGTGATCCTGATCCTGTGGGCGATTTCGGTGGCGATCCGCGACGTGTCGTTCATCGATGCCTTCTGGGCGCTCGGCATGGTGCTGCTGGCGTGGGGCGCGGCGTGGCAGGCGGGGTTTGACGCGCTGCATGCCAAGCTGCTGCTCGGGCTGACCAGCCTGTGGGGGCTGCGGCTCGCGCTCCATTTGGGGCTGCGCTGGGTCAAACAGGGCGAGGATCCGCGCTATGCCAAGATCCTGTCGCGTACGATGGAAACGAAAAAGTGGAGCTGGGCCAAGACGGCGCTGCTCACCGTGTTCCTGACGCAGGCGCCCTTGCTGTTCATCACGTGCCTGCCTGCGCAGATCGGCATCTGGGCGAGCGGCGGCGCGGCCGCGGACGGCGTCGGCATCCTCGCCATCGTCGGGGTGGTCGCGGCGCTGATCGGCATCGCGTTCGAGACGATCGGCGATGCGCAGCTTGACGCGTTTCGCAAGAATCCCGCGAACAAGGGGCAGGTGCTCGACACCGGGCTGTGGCGCTACACCCGCCACCCCAATTATTTCGGCGACGCGCTGACCTGGTGGGGGCTGTGGCTGATCGCCGCCGATATCGGGCCGTGGGTCGCGCTGGCGACTGTGATCGGGCCGCTGTTCCTGACCTTCACCCTGACCAAATGGTCGGGCAAGGCGCTGCTCGAAAAGGGGCTGCACAAGACGCGGCCCGACTATGCCGCCTATGTCGCGCGCACTTCCGGATTCATCCCGTGGCCGCCAAAGACCAAGGTCTAGGCGGCGAGGCGCTGGCCGCCGACGCCAGCGCCCTCAGTGACGCGCCGCGCATCCGCGCCATCCTGACCGAAGCCGCGCGCGAGGGCCGCGCGGTCAGCTATTCCGAACTGCTCGGCGATCTGGGCTTCCGTTTCACCCGCCCCAAGATGCGCGCGCTGTGCAAGACCTTGGCCGAGGTCGACCGGCTGTGCGCGCTCGACGGCGAGCCCGACCTCGCGGTGCTGGTGGTGCGCGAAAGCGATCGGCTGCCGGGGCAGGGCTGGTGGGTCGGCGGGACGGCGCTGTTGCTCGGCTATGACGGCCCGTGGGAGGGCGCACCGGCGGCGCGGTTTATCCGCGAGCAGCAGCATGGGGTTTTTGAATATTGGGAGGGGGGTAGGGCAATGAACGACCGGAAGTAGACGTTCCGGACCTTACAACTTCGTCATTCCCGCGAAAGCGGGAACCCAGGGTGGGGTTAGCCTACGCACGCTCTGGGTCCCCGCTTTCGCGGGGATGACGAATTTGGGGAATAGCAGCTCTCCACCCCAAAGCAGCCTCCCCTCTCTCGTCATCCCGGACTTGATCCGGGATCCAGACGAAGGCTCAGGTATGGACCCCGGATCAAGTCCGGGGTGACGAACGAGGGGTTTGCTACTTCTTGAGCCCAATCTCGCGTAGCCGCTCCTGCAAATACTCATCCGCCGTGATCGACGTCGGATACAGGTTCGGGTGCGCGTCATCGATGCAGCTTTCCAGCGTCTCGATCGGATAGTCCGAGCGGAAGTGCAGGAAGAACGGCATCGAGTAACGCGCGACGCTCGCGCGGCCCGCGTCGGGGTTGCGGACGCGGTGGGTGGTCGACGGGAGCTTGTTGTTGGTCAGCCGTTGCAGCATGTCGCCGACATTGACCGCCATCGCGCCCGGCGGCGGGCTGACCGGGAGCCAGCTGCCGTCCTTGTCGAGGATTTCGAGCCCGGCTTCTTCGGCGCCGAGCAGCAGCGTGATGGTGTTGATGTCCTCATGCGCCTCGGCACGGATGCCTTTGGCGGGCGCTTCGACCGGCGGATAATGGAGCAGGCGCATCACGCTGTTGCCGTCGAGCACCGTGTCGTCGAAGAAATCGGGCGCGAGGCCCAGGTAGCGCGCGATGCCCGACAGCAATTGGCCACCGACGCGGTCGAACTCGGCGAATAATTGGTCATAAACCGCGCGGAAGCCCTCGACCTCGGCGGGCCAGACATTGTTCGGCTGCTGCGCGGCGAGCCGGTGCCCGGCTGGCAGGTCGCGGCCGACGTGCCAGAATTCCTTGAGGTCGACTTCCTTCGCGCCCTTGGCGATCTCGGTCCCGAAAGGCGTATAGCCGCGCGCGCCGCCGCCGCCGGGGATGTGATAGGCGCGCTTGACCTTCTCGGGCAGCGCAAAGAAGTCCTTCGCTTTCGCCCAGGCATCGTCGATCAGCGCGGGGTCGATGCCATGATCGGTGATCATCGCAAAACCGAAGCGTTCGAACGACGCGCCAAAGTCTTTGGCGAACTGGTCGGCGGGAAGCGCCATCGAGATGGTGGGAACAGCGGCGGTCATATTATCATCATCCAATTTGGGGCGGGGCGTGCGCCACCGCGACTCTGTTCCCGCATGTAGGGGTGTCGGCGGGGCAGGGAAAGAGGCTCGCTCTTTTCAAACCGCCGATGCTTGCTAAGAGAGCGCCATGGCAAAATCATATTGGCTGATGAAATCCGAACCCGACGCCTATCCGTGGGAGCAGTTGGTGCGCGAAGGCACCGGCATCTGGGATGGGGTGCGCAACCATACCGCGAAGCTCAATCTGAAAGCGATGCGGGTCGGTGACGAGGCGCTGTTTTATCACAGCAATATCGGCAAGGAATGCGTCGGGATCATGCGCATCACCGAAACCGCCTTTCCCGATCCGACCGCCGACGAAGGGTCGCCTTGGGTCGTGGTGCGCGTCGCGCCGGTGCGGGCGCTGACCCACCCGGTGACGCTGGCGGCGATCAAGGCCGATCCGAAACTCGCCGACATGGACCTGATCCGGCAGTCGCGGCTGTCGGTCGCGAGGGTGACGCCGGCCGAGTGGGCGCATATTTTGAAGAAGTCGGAAAAACCGGCGGTTTGATCGCCGGGTCCGAGCTTAGCGCAACTTCACCTGCAAATGTTTCGCCACCGACGGGTGCAGCGCGTGGACGAACTCGCACCCGTAACTGTTGCCGTCGGCGCGGCGGACGATGGCTTCGAGCGGTTGCAGCCCGGGCAGGTTGACCCAGATATGTTTGCCGATCTGCGGCCGGAAAAATGTGACCATGCGAAAGCCGGTCGACGACAGGTCGAACAGTTCGACGTCAAACGGGTTCAGCCCGGCTTCGCGATAGCGCGCGCGCGCCTGAACCGGTGCGCGTTCGGCGCGGCGGCCGGTGGTGGCAGGCCGTTTGGCCTCGATGATGCGATTCCCCAACACTGTTTTGGTCCCAGCGGTTGTGATTTGATTCGCCCGCTTTTACGGCGCCGGTGGTTACCTCGAAGTGAAGAAACATGGTGAAAATTGCTCAAGCGGGCGGGGCGTCGCCGACCGCCATCAATTGGCCGGGATAGGGAACCGCAAGTGCCACCGCATCGCGCCATTCGCCGCTCAGCCAGGTCACGTGCTGGTCGGGATGCAGGATCAGCGGCATCGCGTGCGGCTGATACCGGCCGACCAGCCGGTTGGGGTCGGTCGCCAGCATCGCAAAACAGGGCCAATCCTCACCCTGACGATGGATGCCGGCCAAGGCGAAGATCGGCTGCGACGGCACCGAAAACCAGTGTTGACGCCGCGCGCCCTCGGGCCCCGACCACTCGGCAAAGGCGGTGGCGGGGATCAGGCAGCGCAGTTCGGCGTGGCGCAGCGTCCCGATCCAGAACGGGCTGGTGAGGTTGCGGACGTGGGTGACCGGCCGGTCGCCGCGCGGCGGCGGGGGGACGCCCCATAGCTTGGGGCGCAGAAAGCGGCGTGCACCGCCGCGACCGTCGCTGACGATCACCGGCGCGGGGCGACCGGGGGCGACATAATCGCTGCGCCATGGGTCATCCCCGGCTTCGGCCCCGAACGTGGCGGCGATCGCGGCGGCGGGCGCGTCGAGATGGTAAAGGCTTGTCATTCCAGCCGACTAGTCGGTTCCGCGCACCCGCCCGCGTCCGGCTTTGACGTTGCTGCGGGCCTTTTTGGTATCGACGCGGCGCGCCTTGGCGGCCTTGCTTGGCTTGGTCTTTATGCGGCGTTCGGGACGGATCAGCGCGGCGTCGATCAGGTCCGACAGGCGGGCGCGGGCGTCGGCGCGGTTGGCTTCCTGGGTCCGATAGCGACGCGCTAGGATGATCAGCTCGCCCTCGCTCGTCATCCGGCTACCCGCCAGCGTTTTCAATCGCTTATAGGCATCGGGCGCCAGGCCCAGCGCAAAGACATTGACGCGCAGCTGGCACGCGGTTGCGACCTTGTTGACATTCTGCCCGCCCGGCCCGGTTCCGGCGAGAAACTTCTCCGTTAGCGCGCTTTCCGGGATGTCAGCCACGGGTCGGTGCCGCGCCCTCCGGCGCCGCAAAGCCCAGCGCGATGAAGCTGTCGGGGAAGGGTGCCTCGGCAATTACTGACGGCTTGACGTCACGTTTTACCACCAGCCGTTCAGCGTGGAGCAAAGTGCGGGTTTTGGTGCCGCCGCGGCCATAGACGGGATCGCCGACCAGCGCGAAGCCGAGGCCTTCGAGCGCGTGGACGCGGATCTGATGGGTGCGGCCGGTTTCGGGGCGGAAGCGCAGCAGGCTACGGCCATCGACGACGCTGAGCTTTTCCCAATGCGAAATCGACGGTTTGCCTTTCGCATCGCCGACCATCCGCCAGCCCTCTTCGGCGGTCGATACCTTGCTCAGCGGCAGGTTGATCGTGCCGCTGTCGGCGTCGGGAACGCCATCGACGATCGCCAGATATTGTTTTTGGACCTCGCGGTCCTCGAACGCCCGGGTGAAACGTCCATGCGCTTTGGGATTTCGCGCGAGGAGCAGGCAGCCCGAGGTGTCGCGATCGAGCCGGTGGACCGCGAGCGGCCAGCGCTTGAACCCGAACTTGAGCAGGTCGAGATGGTTTTCCAGGCTGATGCTGCCGTCGCGCGGAGCGTCGACCGGCAGGCCGGCGGGCTTGTCGATAACAAGAGCTTCGCCATCGAGGAACAGGACACGGTCTGAAAGGAGCATGGCGCGCTATAGGCGCAGCGAAGGTCCGCCGAAAGCGGAAAGGTTACCGGGCCAGCGGAGAAAGGGTCGGCTTTGGAGTGGGGAGCGGACATACCCCACGCTCGTCATTCCCGCGAAAGCGGGATCCCAGGGACAGGCCCGCCGACGCACGCTCTGGGTCCCCGCTTGCGCGGGGATGACGAAGTCAGGAAATGCGGAACGTCCGCAACCGCTCGATTCCTGACATTCAGCATTCCAGAATAGCGATGAAGAGAAATCCTCCCCATGGCTTCGCCACAGGGAGGATTGGAATTCAGGCCGCCTGCTTCAACTCTTCGATCGACGCGGTCGCGCGGGCGATCGCTTCGCCGTCCATCATCTGCTGGTCGGCAGCGATGATCGTGACGTCGGTGATGCCGACGAAGCCGAGGACGTGGCGGAGGTAGCCGGTCGCGAAATCATAGTCGCTGCCGACCGGCACGCCGCCCGATGCGACGACCAGATAGGCCTTCTTGCCCGTCAGCAGGCCTTCGGGACCGGTTTCGGTGTAGCGGAAGGTGCGGCGGGCGCGGGCGATCTGGTCGATCCAGGCCTTCAGCGCGGCTGGGATGGCGAAATTATAGACCGGAACGCCGATGACGATCGTGTCGGCGGCTTCGAGTTCGGCGATCAGTTCGTCCGAATGGGCGAGGACAGCGCGCTGGTCGTCGCTGCGCTCGGCATCGTCGGTGAAGTTGGCACCGACCCAGCTTTCGGTGAGCAGCGCGGGCGGGGTGACCGCGAGGTCGCGGCGGGTGACCGCGGCGCCATAGTCCCGTTCGACCAGGCGGGTCACGAGCTGGTCGGTCAGCTGGCGGGTGGTCGAACCGCTGTGGCGGGCCGAGGCGTCGATGCGAAGAATATGGGACATGGGATGAATCCTTTTTGTTTGGGTTGGGTCGGACTTGAAGGGGACGGGAGGGGAGGTGCCGCGAGCCGGGGGGGAAACTCGCGGCACCAGAGCGGGCCGCCACCTCAAGGGAGGGGACAAGGCGGCGGCCCAAGCGGTCGTCAGAGGCTGTCGACCAGCACCAGTTCGGCGTCGTCGATCGCCTCGACGGTGATCGTGCCGACATCGCGCAGGGCAATGCCGTCGCGAGGGTCGGCTTCGGTGCCGTTGACCCGGATGCGACCCTTGGCGGCAACCAGATAGGCGTGGCGTCCGGCTTCGAGATCGTAGGAAACGCTCTCACCGGCGTTCACCGTCGCCGCAGCGACGCGGGCATTGGCA
This sequence comes from Sphingopyxis sp. BE259, assembly GCF_031457495.1. NCBI lineage: Bacteria > Pseudomonadati > Pseudomonadota > Alphaproteobacteria > Sphingomonadales > Sphingopyxidaceae > Sphingopyxis > Sphingopyxis sp. BE259. The sequence continues at coordinate 3,258,348 of NZ_JAVDWM010000001.1, read as the reverse complement.
CGAATGGGTAGCGCGTCCGCGTCGCTTTCGATGCCGCTCGCCAGCGTGACAAACTGGCCCGAGCGATCGGCCTGAGGAAACTGCCGCGCGCCCCAGCCGGGGTTGCCGCCATCACGATCGGGCATGATCCAGATCTGGAACAAGGTAGTTTCCTCGTCCTCCAGATTGAACTCGCTGTGGGTCACCCCGGTGCCGGCGCTCATCACCTGGACATCGCCCGCGGCGGTGCGGCCGCTGTTGCCCATGCTGTCGCGGTGGGTGATCGCGCCGGTGCGGACGTAGGTGATGATTTCCATGTCGCGGTGCGGGTGCGGCGGGAAACCCGACTGCGCCGCAATGGCGTCGTCGTTCCAGACGCGCAGCGCACCCCAGCCCATCCGGCCTTCGTCATAATAGTTGGCGAAGGAGAAGTGATGGCGGGCGTCGAGCCAGCCGTGGTCGGCGTGGCCCAGCGTGTCGAATTTGCGAATGTCGATCATGGCCTTGTCCTTTCTGTCGCGCCGCGCCGTAGCGGGATGCCCGGCGATGCTGCGGTGTTGAGGACAAGATAGCGATTGGGATTGTTTCTAAAATAGCGTAGATAGAAATCTATCGTTTCCAGAATCACCTCAATCGTCATTGCGAGGAGCGAAGCGACGCGGCAATCCAGAGCGTGCGTAAACCGCTCTGGATTGCTTCGCTTCGCTCGCAATGACGCGGTGACGGGGGCAATCCTCGGCGCGAAAGAGAGGAAAATGATGTCGCTACCCGATTACGAAGGCTGGGCCTGTTTCGCCGCGGTTGCCGACAGCGGCAGCTTTACCGCCGCGGCAACGACACTGGGCATGTCAAAGGCGAGCGTGTCGAAGGCGGTCACCCGCCTCGAAACATCGCTCGGTATCGCGCTGCTCCATCGCAGCTCGCGCACGGTCACCGTCTCGACCGCCGGCGCGGGGCTGCTTGGCGAAGCGCATACGATGGTCGCAGCGGCAACCGCAGCGACCGAGGCGGCGCGCGGCGACCGCGTCGATCTGGCGGGTCCGATCCGCCTCGCTGCGCCGATGAGTTTCGGGATCAAAGTGCTCGGCGCGCCGCTTGCCGCGTTCCTCGCGATGCACCCGGCGGTCGAGATCGAGGTGATGCTGAGCGATGCGCGCCACGACCTGATTGCCGAGGGCATCGACCTCAGCCTGCGCATCGCCAGCATGGAGGATTCGAGCCTGCTGGCGCGGACGATCGCGCCGGTCGCCGCGTCGGTGATCGCCAGCCCCGCCTATCTGGAACAAAGCGGTACCCCCCGCCACCCGCTCGATCTCGGATCGCATCGGTTGATCGGTTACGGCCACCGGGAGCGCACCCTGCCGCTGCACTTCCATCGCGGCGGCGAGGAAGCGACGGTGATCCCGACCGGTCCGCTGTTCACCAACAATGGCGATATCATGATCCCGCTGCTGATCGCGGGCGGCGGCATCGCGGTGCTGCCCGACTTTATCGCGGAGGAGGCGCTGGCGTCGGGGGCGCTTGTCCGTATCCTGACCGACTGGTCGATGCCGCAGGCCTATCTGCACCTGCTGTCGCCGCCGTCCCGGCTGCGTCCGGCGCGGGTGCGCGCGCTGTCGGACCATCTGGTTGAGACGCTGAAGCGGTCGTGCATTGGCCGCGACTCGCCGGATTCCGCGGGTTAAATCAAAATTAACCTTTTCCCTTCATTAGTTTCGTGGTTAATGTTCCGGCAGTCCGCAAGAGGGGTCGGTCGGTGGCATCGCACGATAGCCAGGTGATCGAAAAGGCAGGGCTGTCGTGGGAAACAATCAAGGGGTGCCCAATGCGTGTATTGCTGATCGAGGACGAGCCGACGACCGCCAAGGCGATCGACACGATGCTCACGACCGAAGGCTTCAACGTCTATACCACCGATCTGGGGGAAGAAGGCTTGGACCTGGGCAAGCTCTATGATTACGACATCATCCTGCTCGACCTGAACCTGCCCGACATGCACGGCTATGACGTGCTGAAAAAGCTCCGCACTGCGAAGGTGCAGACGCCGGTGCTGATCCTGTCGGGCATTTCCGAAATGGATTCAAAGGTGCGCTCGTTCGGCTTCGGCGCCGACGATTATGTCACCAAGCCGTTCCATCGCGACGAGCTGGTCGCCCGCATCCATGCGGTCGTCCGCCGCTCGAAGGGCCACAGCCAGAGCGTCATCAAGACCGGCAAGCTGGCGGTCAACCTGGATACCAAGACGGTCGAGGTCGACACGACCCGCGTGCATCTGACCGGCAAGGAATATCAGATGCTCGAGCTGCTTTCGCTCCGCAAGGGCACGACGCTGACCAAGGAAATGTTCCTGAACCACCTCTATGGCGGCATGGACGAACCCGAGCTCAAAATCATCGACGTCTTCATCTGCAAGCTGCGCAAGAAACTGGCGCTGGCGTGCGAAGGCGAAAATTACATCGAGACGGTCTGGGGCCGCGGCTATGTCCTGCGCGACATCGACGATGAAGGCAATGAGGTGCGCCGCGTCGCCTGACGCGTAACGCTTCGAACCAAGTTTACCGAGGGAACCCGGCGCGGAGCGATCCGCGCCGGTTTTCGTTTGGGGTCGGGTTGCCCATTTTGTCGTCGCCCCCGCGAAGGCGGGGGCCGCGAGAGGCGACATTCTTTCGTCGCTGGGTTAAACCGACTGCGGCCCCCGCCTTCGCGGGGGCGACGGTCATATCGCGACGCAGCCAGCGCCAACTTGGCCCATCCTCATCCCCCCACTACCGTTTGTCCTGCCACACGCTGCGCCCGAACTGCGCGGGTCGGGCGGCGCCCAGCACCAGTCCCGGCCGCCGGGCGGGCGCCATTGGCGGCGGCACGATCTCGAAACCCGCGATATGTTCGGCGGCAGGCGCTCCGCTGCCGTGCGCGGCGCGCAGGCGGCTGGTTTCGACCGGGCGGTCGGTTTCGATCCCGAAACGTGTGCCCGCGACCCAGCGCACCGTGCCCAGCATCGGTTCATGCCCCGGCAGAAAGACCGTGATCCGCTCGCCGATGTGCAGCGCGCCGGGCGCCTGCCCGCCGATGCCGGTTTCGGACACGTTGCGGATCGTCACATCGAATTGGCCGAGCCGGGTGCAGGCCAGCGCCGCCTTGACCAGCCGTGACTGGCGCGGCTGGCGCTGTGCGTCGGGCGGAGGTGAGGCTGGGGGAGCCTCAGGAATTGACATGGCGCGACCCATCGCTGTCGCCCGACCCCCACGTCGACCGATGATTATGGTCCCGTTCTCGCGGTAACCGCAGAAGGTAAATATTCGTATAGCGTGTTCGGTAATTATTGCGCCGGAGGCAGCCCGCCGAACGTGACGACACTTTCGCTGCCATCAGCTGAAAGTGCTGAAACACCGAAGAAATAATCGTCGATGACGACGCCGGGCAGCACCAGCCCGGTCGCCGCATCGCCCGCCACCTGCTTGCTGTCGGTCCAGTCTCGCATGTCGCTCCGCCGCCAATGGATGCGATAGGCGGCAGCATCCTTGACCGGCGTCCAGGTCACCGTCGTGTTCGAGCTGACCGCACCGTCGATGCTGACGCTGGCAGGGGCGGGCGGCGCGGCGGCAAGCTCGCTGGCCAACGCGACGTTCAGCGCGGTGACGCGGGCCAGATAGGTAAAATCCATCTCGTCCACCGTATCGCCAAATTTGCGGCCGTTTTCGGTCCGCAGATCCTGATGCTGATGGTCATAATCCTCGACTCCGACGGTGAAGCGGATCGCCGGATAACCGAGTTCGAGCGACGGCAGGTGATCGCCGCCGCGACGAAAGCGGTCGGGACGCCGCACCGCGAGCACCTCAAGCCCGATCGCGGGGCTGTGTTTTCCGGCGCGGATCGCCGCCTTGGCCAGCGCGCGCGACGGACCATCGTCCTCGCCGCCGATCCCGCGCCGCGCGAGCTGCGCCGCCAGATCCTCCGACGCACGAATCCCCTCGCTGAACACCCGCACGCGGTTATCGACGATCGTGCCGTCGGTTCCCTTGATGCCGCCGACGATGTCATTGTTCAGCATCGCCGCGACCGCCCAACCTTTTGTTTTGGCATGGCGCGCGAGCAGGCGCCCGCCCCACAATCCCTGCTCCTCGCCCGACAACAAAGCATAGACGATCGTCGCGCGATGCTTTTGTTTCGACAACAGTCGCGCCGCCTCGATCACCAGCGCGGAGCCCGACGCATCGTCGTTGGCGCCGGGGGCGTCGGCGGTGAAATTCATCGGGTCGCTGACCCGGCTGTCGATATGCCCGGCGATGATGATCACATGCGCGGGGTCGCCGCTGCCTTTCTGGATCGCCAGGACATTCTCGACGATGACGCCGTCCGGCGCGCGCGGTCCGTCAAAGCGATCGGCGATCCGTTCTACGGTCAGACAGCCGCCGCAGGCCTTGGAAATGCGTGCAAACTCGGCCGAGCTCCAATTGCGCGCCGCGCCGATGCCGCGTTTCGGATCGGTCGCCGACGACAGCGTATGGCGGGTGCCGAACGACACCAGCTTTTCGACGTCGGCTTTCAGTCGCGCCGGGTCGGCGGCGGGGGTGGCATCGTTCGCGTTCGCAGTGGCGGGTGCGAGGAGGAGCAGGGCGGCGAGCAGGCTGTGTTTGATCATGCCGCATCATGCGGTGCCCAGCGGACAAAGAAAAGCCCCTCCCCGCGGGGGGAGGGGCTTGGAAGGTCAGCGCAGGCCCGAGAAACGAATGTCTTGGACGCGGCCATAGCGGATGTCGCAGGTGAACTTGCCCTGGTCGTAATAGCCGCCACGACCCCAGCGACCGCCGTAACCGTCGCGAACGACGACGCGGCCCTTCACTTTATACCCGTCGCGCTTGCGATCGATACTCGTCACCTGGGTGACGTCGGTGTTGCCATAACGGCGGCTGCCGTTTTCGACCGCGCCGACACACTGGTTCACGGCGCTGCGGCTGTTGCCATAGCGGTTATAGTCATACCCATAGCCGTAGCGCGGATCGTCGTAGCGACCCCGATAGCGGTCGTCGTAACGATCGTAGCGGTCGTTATTGCCGCTCGACAGGATCGCGGCGAGGCCGCCAAGCACGACGGCGCCGGCGATCACTTCGCCCGCGCTGATCCCGTCGCGGTCGTACCGGTCGCGGGCGGCGGCGGGGGCGGCGCTCATCAACATCGCGCCAGCGGTGGCCGCACCAATTGCGGCCTTGGTCAGGTTGGTCTTGATAGCCATGGTTCGGTCTCCTTCAGGCGCAGGCAGCAGCGTTGCAGCCTGTTGAGGAGCTTCTACCGATTCGGCGGTGACGCGGTGCTGAACCCGTCGCTTATCTGGCGTTCAGCCTTGGTTTTGCTGGCGTTCAGCTTCAAAGCGAAGGGCCGCGCCACCCAAAGGTGACGCGGCCCTGTACAAGTTGTTGATCGAATTGCTTGTTCAGCCGAAATTGACGTCGACGACGCGGCCGTTGCGGTAACTGCACCCGAAACTGCGGACCTCGCCGCCCAGCCGCGACGCGGTGCCGGTGACGTACCAGCCGCCGTTATTGGCCTCGGTGCCGTCGATGCGATCGACCCGCGCATCGTCGCCCATTTCGGCCTCGACCGCCCAACTGCACGCATCGGCGGCGCGGCTCTGGACGTCGCCATTGCCATAATCGGCCGCGTCACCGCTTGGCGAACGGTCGTCCACCGGCGGCACATAGTCGCTGTCGCGCTGCTCATAACGCTGGTTGTCGCGATACGGCGGGTCGTAACGATAGTCGGGCGCGCGCTCGCGCTTGTCCTTGCTCGCGGCGCTGGCGATCGCGGCGATGGTGCCGATGATCAGCAGGCCGCCGAGCACATCGCCGGTGCTGACGCGGTCATGATGGCGATAACCCCAGCCGCCGTGACGCTGGCGGGCCTCGGCGGGGACGGCACTGATGCCGACCGAGGTGACGACGACAGCGGCTGCGGCGGCAAGGCTGGTGAACTTACGCATCGAGGGACACTCCCCAAGGACGGGCAAAGGACGGTCCGGCCCGGAATGCGGCTGTTCTAGGTCGCCGATGCTTTCGCGCCGCTGAACCGTTACCGGGGAACGACGGAGCGAGGCCTGCAATAGAAAAGGCCCGCTATCATGCGATAGCGGGCCTTCAGACCAGATTTAGGTGACCAGACCTGTCGGGTATCAGCAGGCGCAGCGGGGCTTGGGCCGGGGCTTCCACTTTTTCTTTGCCGCATAGCGTTTCCGCACCGGCGCGTTTTCATAATAGGTGCGCGTCGTCGTCTCGACCGTTTCGGTCACCACCGGCGCGCCGCCGGTGATGATCGTCGTGACCACGACGCCCGGGGTGTAATAGCCATAGCCATAGCCGCTCTGATAATAGCTCGACGCACCCTGGTAGGAGCCACGGCTCGACCACCAGGCTTCGCATTTCTTCTTGTCCGACGCATCGCCGATTGCCCCGCCGGCAATCGCGCCGACGCCCGCGCCGATCAGCGTGCCCGCAGTGCGATCACCGCGCCCGGCGATGCGGTTGCCGGCGATGCCCCCCACGACTCCGCCGACAACCGCGCCGCCCACTGTGCCCCCCCGGCCACAGCGGCGTTCCATTTCTTCGTCGTGCCGCGGGTCGTACCCGCCGCCATGATGCCCGTGATGCGGCGGCGGATAGCCGGCGCCATGGCCTTCGACGGTGCCTTCGTAGCTGCCATCGTAACGGCGACCGTCGGGCGTTTCATAGGTGCCGTTCCAGGTGCCGGTCCAGCGGCCCTCGGCGTCATAACCCGACACGCGGCGATATTCGACTTCGCTGGGGATCCGGTCGGCATGGCCGGTATAGACGCGCACGTCCGCATCGGCGGGGGCGCCATAATCGAGCGCCGGGCGCGGATCGTGACTATAGGACACGCCGTGCGCCACGTCGGTCGCAGCGCGCGCGTCGGTTGTCGGCGTTTCGGCACGCGCATGGCCTGCCAGCAACAACGACCCTGCGGCCACCCCCAACAAAACGAACGTGCGCATGACTAACTCCCTGTTCCCTCGGCCCAGACCGATTGGTTAACAGCTTGTTAGCAAAATCGAGGGGTTTTCGCGAATCCGTTAACCGTGACGTTTACGTCCCGATTTGGGTCAGATGTGGGGTAGTGAACGGCGTCGGGTTCGACCGGTTGCGTAATTCGATCCTCCCCATCGACTTGCGATGGGGAGGTGGCAGCGCGAAGCGCTGACGGAGGGGTAATGGCGCGGCGTCGCTACCCCTCCACCACCGCCTACGGCGGCGGTCCGCCTCCCCATCGCAAGTCGATGGGGAGGATCCTTAGGTCCGCTTCCCCCAAAGCCGACGGCCGCATTTACAACAATATCGCGCCTTGTCAGGAACCCAGCGCCCCCGCAATCCGCGCCACCAGCGCCTCTGCCCCCGCCTGATCGGCGGCCGCAAACCGCCCCGGCAGCGGGCTGTCGAGGTCGAGGACGCCGACCAGCCGGTCGTTCGCGATCACCGGCACCACCAATTCGCTGCGGCTGTCGGCGTCGCAGGCGATGTGGCCCGGAAAGGCGTGGACGTCGTCAACGCGCTGTGTGGCGCGCAGCCGTGCGGCGGCGCCGCACACGCCTTTGTCGAGCGGAATGCGGATACACGCCGCCTTGCCCTGGAACGGGCCGAGCACCAGTTCTTGTCCATCGAAGCGATAGAATCCCGCCCAGTTGAGGTCGGGGATCGCCTGCCAGATCAGCGCCGCGACATTCGCCATATTGGCGATACCGTCGGGTTCCCCGGCAACCAGCGCCGCGGCGGCGTCACCTGCCTCGGCCCATAATTCGGCCGGGTCGGTGGCGGTGAAGGCGAGGGCGGTGGACATGGGATACCTTCGATTTGCTAGAGCCAAGCGGCTTGGTCATGGAGCTAAATTCCGTTTGTCCTGAGGAGGGACTGAGCCTTGGCGAAGGCCCGTCTCGAAGGACCAAGCGCGGCGCCAGCTCCTTCGAGACGCCGTTTCGACAGGCTCAATGGCTCCTCAGGACAAACGGGGTGGGATTATTCGACCGCCAGCCCCGTCCATTTCGCCGCGAAGGCATATTTGTCGGCCGCCTCGGCGATGATCTTGTCGGTCGGTTTGCCGCTGCCGTGCCCGGCGCGGGTTTCGACGCGGATCAGATGCGGCTTGTCGCCTGCGTTGGCATGCTGGAGCTGCGCGGTATATTTGAAACTGTGCCCCGGCACGACGCGGTCGTCGGTGTCGGCGGTGGTTACCAGCACCGCGGGATAGGCGGCGCCCGCCTTGATATTATGATAGGGCGAATAGGCGAGCAGGTTGCGGAAATCGGCTTCCTTCGACGGATAGCCATAATCGTCGACCCAGTAACGCCCGGCGGTGAAACGGTCGAAACGCAGCATGTCCATCACCCCCACCGCGGGCAGCGCCGCAGCGAACAGGTCGGGGCGCTGGTTGGTAACCGCGCCGACCAGCAGGCCGCCGTTCGATCCGCCTTCGATCGCGACCTGACCCTTGCCCGCGATGCCCTGGGCAATCAGATATTCGCCTGCGCCGATGAAATCGTCGAAGACATTCTGCTTGTTGGCGAGCCGCCCGGCATCGTGCCACGCCTTACCATATTCGCCGCCGCCGCGCAGGTTGGCGATCGCCAGCACCCCGCCCTTGTCGACCCACGCCAGGCGCGTCGGCGAGAAGGCGGGGGTCATCGACACGTTGAACCCGCCATAACCATAGAGCAGCGTCGGCGATCCCTTGCTGCGGTCGAGACCCTTCTTCATCACGATGAACATCGGCACCTCGGTGCCGTCCTTCGATTTGTAGAAACGCTGTTCGACCGAGAATTGGCTGGGGTCGAAGGTCAGCTTGGGCTCGGCAAAAATCTCGCTTTTGCCGGTCGCGGTATCGAGCCGATAGATGGTGGTCGGCCGCGCATAGCTGGAAAAGGCGTAGAAGGTTTCAGGGTCGCTCGATTTGCCGCCGAACCCCGATGCCGACCCGATGTCGGCGAGGTTGATGTTGGCGATCTTTTTGCCGTCGAGCGCGATCATTTCGGCCTGCGATTTCGCATCGCCGAGGTAGGACAGGATGATGCGGTCGCCGACGCGCGAGGCGCCGACCAGCGTGTTGGCGTTCTCGGCGACCAGTTCGGTCAGCTTGCCCGGCTTGCGGATGTCCATCGACACCAGCCGCTCGCGCGGTGCGCCCTTGTTGGTGATGAAGGTGAAAAGCGGTCCCTGATTGGTGACATAGTCCCAGTTGTTCGCGAAATCATCGACCAGCGTGATCGGCTTGCCGACGCCCTCGGCGCCGACCGGATACAGCGTCAGCCCCAGCCGCGCGTCGGTGCCCTCGGACCCGAAAACCAGCAGATACTTGCCGTCATCGGTGACCACCGCACTGTTGTTGAGCTTGGGCCTGGCGGGGGTGGCGTGGATCAGGACGTCGGCGCTCTGCGGCGTACCGAGCTTGTGAAAATAGACGGCGTGATTTTCATTGAGCGACTGGAAGGCGCCGCCCGCGGCCGGTTCGGGGAAGCGCGAATAATAAAATCCGCTGCCGTCCTTGGCCCAGTCGAGCGCCGAAAATTTCACCCAGCGCACCTCGTCGGGTAGATCCTCGCCGGTTGCGACATCTTTCACCCGCACGATGCGCCAGTCGGTGCCGCCGTCCTGCACCGAATAGAGCAGATGTTTGCCATCCTCTGACGGGTTCCATTCGGCGAGCGCGGTGGCGCCGTCCTTGGCCCACAAATTGGGGTCGATCAGCACCCGGCCTTCGCCTTTGAGCCCCTCGCGGACGTAGAGCACCGACTGCGGCTGGAGCCCGTCGTTGCGCGTATAGAAATAGCGCGTCCCCGCCTTGGTCGGCAGGCCGAAGCGCTCGTAATTATACAGTTCGGTCATCCGTTTCTTGAACGTGTCGCGGCCGGGCAGGGTGGCGAGGTAGGCATCGGTGACCTTGTTCTGCGCCGCGACCCAATCGGCGACCTTCGGATTGACGCGGACATCGTCCTCCAGCCAGCGATAGGGATCGGCGACATCGACCCCGAATTGCGGATCGACGGTGTCGCCGCGCGCGGTGTCGGGATAGGCGAGCGTCGGCGCCGCGGTAGCCGCCGCCGCAGATTCCGCTGCTTGAAGCGCCGTCGGGGTCATCGAAAGGGCAACCAGCGCGAGCGGCGCGAACAGGGTTTTGGGGGACATGGCAAGGCGATCCTCAATCATCCGGGGGACATTATCGTGCGCCGATATGTAAGGATGGAAAAGCCGGGGGCAAGCGGATTTGTCCGGCATCGCTGGCAACGCTCGCGCGGGCGTCTATTTGTTCGGTTTAGCGCCGATATGTGCCGAGCTGGGTCAGAAATAATAGTGTATAAATTATTTAGGACTAATCTTGTGTATCGGTTACAGTATAAGGTGACATCTAACTTGTCAGATACCGCGCATCGATTTACCGAAGTCGGCGCAGTCACGGGTCGCAATTGTTCGGACTGCGTAACCGGAAGGGATATTCCCGATGAAAGCGACCCATGATTTAGCCACAAAATTTTCGTCTGCACGATTCGACAAGGCCCGAATGAAGGCCTTTGCCGAGCATGTGGCCAAGATCGAGGCCAGCGGCGACATCCAGATCATCGATATTTTGGACAACGGCATCCCGCCGTTCGAAGATCTGGCGAGCGTGCATTTCAAGGTGCCGCGGACCAAGATCGGCACGATTCTTGGTGACCTGCTCAGCGCGGGAACGCTCAACCCCAGCGTGATCATCAACGGCATCCCGGCTGAGCGGCTGGTCAATGTCCATGTCGCGGTGCGTGGGCGCTGACCGTTGGTCGGTGCCATTGCGAGCAAGACGGTTCAGGTTCACCTGAACCGTCGTTGTAACCTCGCCTGCGCGCATTGCTATTCCGCTTCGGGGCCGCGGGAAACTGAGGCCTTGCCGACGGGCGCGCTGATCGAATTTTTGGCCGAGGCGGCGGACGAGGGCTATGGCGTCGTCGCCTTTTCAGGCGGCGAGCCGTTTCTCTACGACGATTTCACGGTGGTGCTGGAAACCGCAAAAGCGCTAGGCCTGCGGCGGCTGGCGGTCACCAACGGCACGGTGCTGACCGGGCGGTGCTTGGAGGCGCTCGCGCTGCTCGATCTGGTGGCGGTGAGTGTCGACGGCCGCGAGGCGGTGCACAACAGTATCCGCCGCTCACCCACCGCCTTTGCGCGGATGCTCAAGGGGCTGGGCGTCGTGCGCGATGCCGGGCTGCCGTTCGGGATCGCGCATACGGTGACGCGCGCCAGCCTGCCCGATCTGCCTTGGATGGCCGAATTTGCGGTCGAGCAGGGCGCACACATTCTGCAGTTACATCCGCTCGGCATGGTTGGCGCGGCCCAAGACGGGCTTGCGGGCGCCCAGCTCGACGGCGAAATCCTGGCGCGGACGTGGCTGACGGCGCTGGCGTTGCAGGCCGACTATGGCGAGCGGCTGGCGATCCATGTCGATCTGTTCAACCGCGCCACCCTCGCCGCGCGGCCTGACCTGGTGGTGCCGGGGGAGGGCGGCGAAGCGGACAATCCGCAACTGTCGGACATCCTCAACCCGCTCGTCGTGATGTCCAACGGTGATCTCAGCCCGATCTGTCACGCGATGGGGCCAGCTTTCCGTTTCGGCCGCCTCGGCAGCGAGCCGCTGCCCGACATCGTTCGCCGCTTCCGCGCCACGACGCTCGGCGAGCTCAGCGCCCTGTGCCGCGACCTGTGGCAGGAGGTGGTCGACGACGAAGAGGGCTGGCCGTATCTCAACTGGTACGAACTGCTCGAAACGCGGGCGCAGCTACAGCTGGTGCATTAAGCGGGAGCGATCCTCTTCCACCCCGCGGGTCGTAATCCCCAGCGCCGCAAAATCCTGCTCGGACTCGGCCAGCGTCAGCATCCCGGTGCACGCACGCGCACCGGGCGCCGGCGTGCGCCCGGTCCCAAACCGCCTCAGCAGCGCCAGCGCTGCGAGCACCGGCACATACGGCCCGCGATTGCCGTCGGCGCGCAGCGTCCAGCGCGCGTCCACCGGAGCGCCGCGCGCATCCCGGCCGGTCACAATGACGTCCATCGCCCCGACATCGCTGCCAAACGGCAGCAACAGCCTCGCCACCGCCAGCAACGGCCGTGACGCGGGGCGCAGGCTGCTTATCCATCCCCAGCGCACCGGCAACGCCAGCAGCGCCAGCCCCAGATGGAGCAGGCTCAGTTCCATTCCGGCGAAAAATTCGGCGCTTTCGCGTGGCGCATAGCGCGCGACGAGCAGATCCTGTTCGGGGGTGTCGCACACGCTGGCCCAGCGCCGACCGACGCCCGGCACTGCCCAGCGCTGCGTCATTCCCCATCCCGGCACATCGGTCCACCTGCCACCGCGCCACACGCGCACCGGGTGGCCGACATAGGACAGGATCGCCTGCACTACCGCCAGCCCGCGCGGCGCGCGGTTGCCGGGGAAGATGCCGATGCGGATGCTGTCGATGCCTGCCCATCCCGCAGTCAGCGCGTCGATCACTGCATGCGACAGCGCCGGGATCGAGCTTGCGCCGCAGGTGACGCTGACCCCGGCTGCCTTGGCCGCCGCATCATGATCGCCGATCGCCGCGACGAAATCGCGCCCGTCGGCGAGGTCGATATAATGAACCCGCGCGGCGACCGCCGCGACGATCACCGTCGGCGCCGATGCCTGAAACGGCCCCGCCGCATCGACCACGACGTCGAACCCGGCCAGGTCGGCGCCGGTGACCCGGTCGCGATCGATCACCCGCACCGCAAGCCCGCCCAGCCGCGCCGCCAGCGCGTCGAGCTTCGTCCGGTCGCGCGCCGCCAGGGTGAGCGCGATGCCGGGCTCGCGCACCGCCCGCTCGGCCAGTCGGCTGCCGAACACCCCCGTCGCCCCGATCAACAGGACGCGCAGGTCAGCCATCGCGGAACAGCCCGTGCTGGTTGACCAATTCGCCGAGCCGCGGGTGCGTGACCTTCAGGTCAAAGGCGAAGCGGCCGCTGCCGAGATGCTGGTGCGTCACGACCGTTCGTCCTGGTGCCACCCACCCGGGCAGCCGCAGCCGGACCCTGCCGATCCGCCAGAAATAATGGTCGGACGTGAAAATGAGCGCATCGCCCTCGGCCCGCACCGTCAGCGCCATGCCGAACCCGCCGCCGATATGCTCTTCGAGCCCCGTCGCACCCGAAAAGCTCTTGGCGCTGTGGATCACCTGCGGGTGTCCGCGCGCGCGGCCGTACAGCCGCGTCCAGCATTGCCCGCCGCTCTGCCTGTCCTCGCTGACCGCGACCGCGGCGGGGGCAGGGCCGCTCGGACCCAGCGGCAGCGGCGCCCCGATGAGGCGGCAAGCCTGCGCGAGCAGCCAGCCGGACCGAGACAGGCGCGTCCACACGATCTCGCCGCTATAGGTCGCGGTCGCCTGCCCCGTCAGCCGCTTGGAAAAGCGGCGGCGAACGTCATCGGGCAGCGCGTCCCAGGCGGCGGCGGGGACGAGGCGGCGAAAGCGGTGGTCGGAAATTTGGCCGCGGTCCCCGCAGTCCCGCTCGACACACGCCGAATTTGAAGCCGCGGTCCGATCCATCCCTGGGTTTTCGCGCAAACGGTCTTCCATGGCCCGTCTCCCTATCCCGCGTCCTTGCCTTTGCCCGGGCGCCAGTTGATCAGTTTCGTTACTCCGGCGCCCAGCTTGATCAGCCGCATCAGGGCGGGTTTGGGGACGTTCAGCATCTCGTCGTGCCAGCGGCTCATCGTCGTCACGAAATCGAGCATGTCGGCGAGCCGCGCCTTGGCCCCGGCGCTCAGTTCGGGATCATTTGCCGCCCGCGTGACGCACATTTTCAGCGCCGCTTCGGCGGGATCGATCTCGCGCGCCTTGCGCCCCGCGGCGATCCGCGTCACCATTTCCCAGATGTCGGTTTCCGCGGCGAAATGGTCGCGCCGGTCGCCCAGCACCGGCACCCGCTGGATCAGCCGCCAGCCGAGCAACTCCTTGATCGAGTTGGACACGTTCGAGCGCGCCAGCCCCAGCGTCTCGGCAATCTCTTCGGCCTGGAGCGGACGGTCGGACACGAACAAAAGCGCGTGGATTTGCGCCACCGACCGGTTGACCCCCCACTGGCCGCCCAGATTGCCCCAATGCAGGATGAACTCCGTCGCCGCGGGGGACAGTTTCGACTCATGTTCGATAATTTCTGTCATAACAGAAATATCAGGCAAAACGGATCAATTGTCAAGAACGGCTTTGTCGGTGCGGAAGTGTTCGCGGCGCCATGCGGCCGATGCCGCGCTGCGCTAAAACTCGATCAATATCCGAACCTTGTCGGGCGTGGTGCCGACGACGCGGGCGATATGGGCGCGGCTTTCGGCCAGCATGTCGGGCGAAAACTCGCGGCCGTCGCTGCCGAGCAATTCGGCGGTCGACACGCCGAGTAGCGCGCCGAGCGCCTCGATACGGCCATGTCGCGGCCGGGTGCGATCCTTTTCCCACGCCGATATGGCGGGAACGCTGACGTTGAGATCGGCCGCCAACTGCATCTGGCTGAGCCGCCGCGTCACGCGCAGGCGGCGCAGGCGGGTACCAAAGGATTCGGTCCCCGAAGTGGCGCGCGGCGGTGAGTCCATTGCTATTCGATCACCGGCATCGGCGGACGTTGCTTTGGCTTTTCATCCTGCCTTGGATACACCAGCGGCATCGCGATGCGCGGTGCTATTGTGTGCGAGTACACCGGCGGTTTGGCGGACTCGGCGAACGGCACCCGCCCAAGAAAAAGGGCGGCTATCCTGTCGGATGGCCGCCCTTGATTTCTTGCGGTTGGAGCGAAGCTCAGGCTTCCGCCAGATCCTCGTCATACTGCTCGACCGGACCCGAATCCTGGCCCTTGGCATCGACGTCGCGATCGACGAGTTCGATGATCGCCATCGGCGCCGCGTCGCTGGCGCGGATCCCGGCCTTGATGACGCGCGCATAACCGCCGTTGCGGTCCTTGTAACGCTCGGCGAGGGTGTCGAACAGCTTGACCAGCTGAACGTCGTCCATCAGGCGGCTCATCGCCAGACGGCGATTGGCCAGGCCGCCGCGCTTGGCCAGCGTGATCAGCTTTTCGATATAGGGACGCAGTTCCTTCGCCTTGGCGACGGTCGTCGTGATCTGCTCATGCTTGATGAGCGAAGCCGACATATTGCGGAACAGGGCCGTGCGATGCGCGCTCGTGCGCTGCAGCTTCCGGCCACCCGATTTATGACGCATGTTCTTGTCCTTCGTTTGTCAGAGGGGCCGTGCGAGGTACCCCAAGCCAGGTCGATGTGCGGGCCGACCCATTCCCGTTGTGATGACGCCCCGGCGAACCGGGGCGCTATCTCGATTACCCCAGCAGCTCTTGTTCGAGCTTCTTGGCCATTTCTTCGATGTTTTCCGGCGGCCAGCCGGGGATGTCCATGCCCAGGCGCAGACCCATAGACGACAGCACTTCCTTGATTTCGTTCAAGGATTTGCGGCCGAAGTTCGGGGTGCGGAGCATTTCGGCTTCGGTCTTCTGAACCAGATCACCGATGTAGATGATGTTGTCGTTCTTCAGGCAGTTGGCCGAACGGACCGACAATTCGAGCTCGTCGACCTTCTTGAGCAGGAAGCGGTTGAGCTGATTGACGTCCGACTCGTCGGCGGTGGTGGGCGAAGCCGCCATGCCGATCATGCCGCTGTCGTTCATCGCTTCTTCGAAGTGGACGAAGACCTGCAGCTGGTCCTGGAGGATGCGCGCGGCGTAAGCCACGGCGTCTTCCGGGGTGATCGTGCCGTCGGTTTCGACGGTCAGGTTCAGCTTGTCATAGTCCAGTTCCTGGCCGATGCGGGCATTGTCGACCTTGTAGGCGACCTGGCGCACCGGCGAGTAAAGCGAGTCGACCGGGATCAGGCCGATCGGCGCGTCGATCGGACGGTTGGCAGTTGCGGGGACATAACCCTTGCCGGTGTCGGCAACGAGTTCCATGTTCAGCGTCGCACCGTCGTCGAGATGGCAGATGACATGGTTCGGGTTCATCACCTTGATGTCGCCCGACACCATGATGTCGCCGGCCTTGACGGTCGCGGGACCGGTGGCCGAAAGCTGAAGCCGCTTCGGGCCTTCGCCTTCCATCTTGAGCGCGATCTGCTTCACGTTCAGGACGATGTCGGTGACATCTTCGCGCACGCCGGCCAGGCTCGAGAATTCGTGGAGAACATTCTCGATCTTGATCGACGTGATCGCCGCACCCTGGAGCGACGAGAGCAGCACGCGGCGCAGCGCGTTGCCGAGCGTCAGGCCAAAGCCGCGCTCAAGCGGTTCGGCGACGAAGGTCGCCTTGCGCTTGCCGTCGCTGCCAGCCTTGATTTCCAGGTTGCTGGGCTTCTTCAATTCCTGCCAGTTCCGGATATTGACAGTCATGGTCTTCCCTTTGCTTTTGGCGGGACGGATTGGGGGTCGACCAATCTGTCCGGCGTAGAGAGAGTGTGGATGCAGCCCCGGAAATGGGGCGCATCCCAAGCAGGCATCAGACGCGGCGGCGCTTGGCCGGGCGGACACCATTGTGCGGGATCGGGGTCACATCGCGGATCGAGGTGATGTGGAAACCGACCGCCTGCAGCGCGCGCAGCGCCGATTCACGACCGGCGCCCGGGCCCTTCACTTCGACTTCCAGCGTGCGGACGCCGTGTTCGGAGGCTTTCTTGCCAGCATCTTCGGCGCAGACCTGCGCCGCATAGGGGGTCGACTTGCGGCTGCCCTTGAAACCCATCATGCCGGCGCTCGACCAGGCAATCGTGTTGCCCTGCGCGTCGGTGATGGTGATCATCGTGTTGTTGAAGGTCGCGTTGACGTGGGCGACGCCCGACGAGATGTTTTTGCGTTCGCGCCGACGAAGGCGCTGCGGTTCACGAGCCATGATGTAATCCTAACCTAATCCTGAATGGCCGGTGGCGGGCGATGGGCCGCTGCTCCGGCAGGGGAAACAAGGAGGCGCGCCCGGAAGGGACGCGCTCAAACCTTATTTCTTCTTACCAGCGATCGCCTTGGCCTTGCCCTTGCGGGTGCGCGCATTGGTGTGCGTGCGCTGGCCACGAACTGGCAGACCCTTGCGATGACGCAGCCCGCGGTAGCAGGCGAGGTCCATCAGCCGCTTGATGTTCATCGACGTGGTACGGCGAAGATCACCCTCGACCGTCAGGTCGGCGTCGATCGTTTCGCGGATCTGCAGCACTTCGGCGTCGGACAGGTCCTGGACGCGGCGCGACTGGTCGATCCCCAGCTTGGTGGCGATGTCGACGGCGGTCTTGCGACCGATGCCGTGGATATAGGTGAGCGCGATGATCACGCGCTTGTTGGTGGGCAGGTTGACGCCCGCGATACGTGCCATTGGTAATTTTCTCCTGCTCCACAGGGCCGTAGGCAATCGGCCCCATCTCAAAGCGTCTGATTTCCAACGCAAAAAGCGGACAACGAAATCGCACTGAAGTGCGTCGCCGTCCGGTTATATTGTCGGAATGGCTGGGCCGTTACGGTGAGTCGGCTTGTTTGTCAAGCATTGTGCCGGGGATTTCCCCGCGCCGCAGGATATGCCACAGCGGCAGAACCATGGCCAGCGACGACCGTCTCTCCGCTCTGCTCGACCGCCTCGCCGACTATGTGCTGGCGCATGGGCTGGCGGCGTCAAGCCTGCGCCCGCTGGCGCGCGCAGCGGGGACCAGCGACCGGATGCTGCTCTATTATTTCGCCGACAAGGATGCGGTGATGGCGGCGACGGTCGAACGGATCGCGGCGCGGATGACCGCGCTGCTGGCCGTCGCCGCGCCGCCGCAGCCTTTGCCCTACGCGCTGCTGCGAACCGCGCTCGCGGGGCAGCTGCGCGATCCGGCGCTATGGCCCTATATGCGGCTATGGCTCGATATGGCGGCGCGCGCGGCGCATGGCGATGCGCTCTATGCGCGGGTCGGGGAAAGCATCGGACGCGGCTTTCTGGCGTGGGCGGGCGAGCAACTGGCCTGCGCTGCCGCCGATCGTGCCGGGCTGGCCGCCCGTTTGCTGACCGAGATTGAGGGGATGGTGCTGCTGACTAGCCTGGGTCTAGGCGATGCCGTCGACGCGGCGCTCGCGGTCAGCCCCGGGACGGAACCCGGTTGAGCCAGCAGCCGATCGCAATCGCCACCGCGCCGCCCCACAGGATGACCGCGCCCGACGCGGCGGTCTGTTCGACCCCTGCGCCGTAAAGGTCCGGAATGATGACCAGCGCGACGCTGTCGCACGCGATTGCCGCGGCGGTAACAATCGCACTGCCCAGCGCGACCTGATCGGGCGACAGCCGCGCGATGCGGCGCACCAGCAGGATGACCGGCAGGGTGCCCGGCACCAGGGCGGCATAAAGCAGCACGCGGTTGGCGCCCTCGAACGCCCCGATCGCGCCGACCCAGCGGCAGATCAGCGCGCCAATAAACCAGAAGATCACCCCCGATATAATCAGCGTCGCCATCTGGCCGCTGGAAAACGGCAGGCGGTTCGCAGGTGCAGACATCAGCATTCTCCCTGTAGCGTTTGCTACAAAGGTCTCTACCATCTCGTAGCGATCGCTACAAGCCTTGCTCACTGCGCTCGGTTCGCGGCGCAATCTCGGCCGCGCGCGTCGCCAGCCGGTCGACGACGGCGGCGTGGATGCCGGGGGCGCAGGCGATGACGCCAAAGGCCTGCGCGTGGGGCGTGTTAAAGCGCAGTGGCGCGCCAAACGCATCGGTGACCGCCGCGCCAGCCTCGGCCGCGATCAGCGCCGCAGCAGCGACATCCCATTCGAACCCCCAGCGCAACGTCGCGACCAGATCGGCGCGGTCGTCGGCGACCAGCGCCATACGCAGCGCGATGCTGTTCGGCTTGGTGACGATTACCAGATCGCTATCGACGCGCGGCAAGGCATCGGCGGGGACTCGCGATCCGGCGAAATCGGTGCGACGGCTGGCGTGGAGCGTCTCGCCATTAAGTTGCGCCCCCTGGCCCCGCTGCGCGACCCATAACTCGTCGAGCGCGGGGGCATAGAGGATACCGAATTCGGGGGTTCCGTCGATCACCAGCGCGACCGACACGCACCAGCCGGGACGGCCGCGGATGAAGTCGCGCGTGCCGTCGATCGGATCGACGCACCACATCGCGCGGCACGCCAGCCGGTCTTCGTTGTCGGCGGTTTCTTCGGACAGCCATCCCGCTTCGGGCACCATCGCGCCGAGCACGGCCTTCAGTCGCGCATCGACCGCGAGGTCGACATCGCTGACCGGATTGTCGTGCGACTTGTTCCAGACATTGACCGCTTGTCCCTCGCCGCGCCACCGCGCCATCGCCATGTCGCCGACCTCGCGGGTCGCGGCGATCGCGGCTTCGAGGTTGCGGCCGGGCATCAGCTACTGGCGACGGTCATGCCGTCGATGCGCAGCGTTGGCGCGTTGATGCCATGGCGGAACTCCAGATCGTTGGCGGGGATCAGCGCCGCGAACATGTCGATCAGATTGCCGGCGATGGTGAATTCTGCAATCGGCCCGGCGATGACGCCGTCCCTGATCCGGAACCCCGATGCGCCGCGGCTATAGTCGCCGGTCACGGGATTGACGCCGTGGCCGATCAGTTCGGTGATATAGACGCCGTCAGCAATGCCTTCCATCAGCGCCGCAGGGGCGACGCTGCCTGCGGCAAGATGCAGGTTGCTGGCGCCGACCCCTGACGCGCCGCCGCCGCGGCTGGCGTGGCCGGTCGGGGTCAGGCCGAGCTGCCGCGCCGATGCCGTGTCGAGCAGCCAGCCGGTGATCTTGCCGTCGGCGACCAGATCGCGCGCCGCGGTCGGCAGGCCTTCGCCGTCAAAGGCGCGGCTGCGCAGCCCGCGCGGCCGGTGCGGGTCGTCGCGGATGACGATACTGCGGTCGAACAAGCTCTGGTCTTCCTTGCCGAGCAGGAAGCTCGTCCCGCGCGCGATCGCGGGTCCGGCGATCGCGCCGAGCAGATGGCCAACGATGCCGCCGCTGACCCGCGGGTCGAGCAGCACCGGCACCTTGCCGTTCGGCGCCTTGCCGGGGTTCAGCCGTGCGACGGCGCGGGTTCCGGCGCGGGCGCCGATGTCGGCGGCGCTTTCCAGATCGGCCAGATGATGCGCGCTGTGCCAGCCATAGTCGCGCTGCATATTCGCGCCTTCGCCCGCGATGACGCTCGCCGAAAGGCTGTGGCCGCTTGATCCATAGCCGCCGGCAAAGCCGTGGCTGGTGGCGAGCGCGAAGCGGGTCCGGCTGTGGCTGGCGCTGCCGCCTTCGCTGTTGGTCACCCCGGCGACGGCGCGCGCGGCTTCCTCGACCGCCAGTGCACCCGCGCGCAGCGCCGCGGGATCGGCCTCGCTGCCGTCGTCGAGGTCGAAATCGGGAACCGGGCCTTTGAACAGCAATTCTTCGGGGGCGAGGCCCGCGTAGGGGTCTTCGGGCGCCTCGCGCGCCATCGCAACACAGCGTTCGACCAGCTTGGTCAGTTCGCCCGCGTCCATGTCGGCGGTCGACACGCTCGCGCTGCGCTGGCCGACGAAGACGCGCAGTGAAATATCCTGCCCTTCCGACCGTTCGACATCCTCCAGCGCGCCGAGCCGCATCGACACCGATGTGGCGGCATTGCAATAATAGAGCGCGTCGGCGGCGTCGGCCCCGGCTTTGGCGGCGGCGTCGCACAGCAACTGCGCGCGGTCGAGGGCTTCGGAAACGGTCAGCATTGCCGCGCCCTATACGGCGCGCGGCAGGGCGTCAAACTTGGTTGACGGGGGTCAGCCCGCTATTGCGGCGATTGCGTCGGTCGCCGCCATCGCGCCGCTGACCCACAGAAAGGGCAGCGTCAGCGCGGCGACCCACAGGCGGCGGACATCGCGGCGAAAGCGGGCGTGCAGACCCCAGCTGGCGAGCGCCTGACGGCTAAGGTGATACCAGCGGCGTTCGGTCGAGCGCGCAACGGGGACCGCAAGCGCCAGCAGGACAATCAAAGCCACGAAAATCAGTGTCGACGAAGCCCCATGGGCAATCGCGCTCGACACCAGCCAGATCTGCAAAGCGGCAAAGGCGACCAGTGCGGTCGCGGCGTGCCAGGTCATGCGGCGGCCAAGACTGCGTGCCGCCGGCACGCTAGATGACGTGCGCCGCCACAGGCGCGGTCCGAATGCTGATGCCATTTTTCAGCCCCCTTAGGCTGGCGATTCCCAGAACGCCACGATTTCAGCCCACTATTCCCGAGTCAAGACAGGTTGGCACCGATTCGTTAACAAACCCGCTCGATTCACCCCGGATTCGCAACCAAATCGCGTCAGGTCGCCAAAAACGCTAAAATTTCGGCGCGGTGAGACGTGTGACGGTCGCCGAGGCGACGTGAAAATACGGTCGGCGGTGGTCGAATGCGCGGCGCCGTTTGTCGAAGCCTTGCATCCAAAGCGCGCCCCGCTAGCGTCTAACTTCAGTCGATCAGTTTTATGCAACACGGGGAAAATCATCATGCGCTATCTGGCCTTTCTCGCCGCCCTGACCCTGCCGCTTGCCGCTGCTTCGGCGGCCGAGGGCGACAAGCCTGCGGTCGAACCCAAACCGGCGGCGCTGATCGCCGACGGCATGCCCGAAGTGCCGGCCGACCTGTCGGCGGCGACACGGCCCTATATGGAAAATCGTGGGGCGGGTTTTGTCGGCTGGAACCCGGTCGACAAATCGATGCTGATCTCGACTCGCTTCGGCAACACTGTGCAGCTGCACCGCGTCGCGATGCCGATGGGCGCGCGCAAGCAGATCACCTTCGAGGCCGAGCCGGTCGGGTCGGGCAGTTGGGCGCCAAAAAAGGCCGATGTGATGCTGGTCCAGAAGGACATCGGCGGCAATGAATTCTATCAGATCTATGCGATGAAGGACGGGCGCCTCGACCTGCTCACCGATGGCAAGAGCCGCAATGGGCTCAACGCCTGGAGCCAGGACGGCCAGCTCGTTGCCTTTACCTCGACGCTGCGCAACGGGCGCGACAGCGATATTTATGTGATGGACCCACGCGACCCGAAGACGCGCCGGATGGTGGCGCAGGTAGAGGGCGGCGGCTGGGGCCTGCTCGATTTCACGCCTGACAAGAGTTGGGCGCTGGTCGGCAAATATACGTCGGTGCAGAAAGCCGACCTGTTCCGCCTCGATCTGGTCAGCGGCGCGATGACGCCGATCGGCGACCACAGCAAGACCGTCGCGCTTGGCGGCGCTGCTTTTGCCCCCGACGGCACGATCTGGATGACCAGCGACGAAGGCAGCGATTTCCAGCGGCTCGGCACGCTCGATCCGGCGACGGGCAAGTTCACGCCGAAGGGACCGACCGAAAAATGGGACGTCGACACCTTCGACATCGCCGAGGACGGCAGTTTCATCGCCTATGTCGTGAACGAAGCGGGCACGTCGAAATTGCGGTTGTTCGACCCCGCGACCGGCGCGGTGCGGACCGTCGACAAGCTGCCCGCGGGGATCATCGGCGGGCTGGAGATCGCGCCGTGGGGCGAAATCGGCATCAGCTTCACTTCGGCGCGCAGCGCCGCCGATGCGTTCAGCATCGATCCCAAAACGCTGGCAATCACCCGCTGGACCGAAAGCGAAACGGGCGGGCTGGACGTGACCCAGAATATCGAACCCGAACTGGTCAAGGTGAAGAGTTTTGACGGGCTGGAGGTATCGGGCTTTCTCTATCGCCCCGACCCGGCAAAATTCCCCGGCAAACGGCCGCTGATCATGAGCGTCCATGGCGGCCCGGAGGGCCAGTCGCGCCCGGGGTTCATGGGCCGCAGCAATTACATGCTCAATGAAATGGGGATCGCGCTGTTCTACCCCAACGTCCGCGGGTCGACGGGTTACGGCAAGACCTTCGTCAGCCTCGACAACGGGCCGTTCAAGCGCGAGGACAGCGTCAAGGACATGGGCGCGTTTCTCGACGCGCTGGCCAAGGACAGGAGCCTCGACGCGGCACGCTTCGGGCTGACCGGTGGCAGCTATGGCGGCTATATGTGTTATGCCGCCGCGACCCATTATGCCGCCAAGCTGCGCGCCAATCTGTGCGTCGTGGCGATCTCGAACTTCGTCACCTTCCTGGAAAACACCCAGGATTATCGCCGCGACCTGCGCCGCGTCGAATATGGCGACGAACGGGTGCCCGAACAGCGCGCCAAGCTGATGGAAATCTCGCCGCTGACGCGGGTTGCCGATATCAAGAAACCGCTGTTCGTCGTCACCGGCGCCAACGACCCCCGCGTTCCCGCATCAGAAGCTGACCAGATCGTCGCGGCGGTGCGCAAAAATGGCGGCACCGCCTGGCATCTGGTCGGCACGAACGAAGGCCATGGCTTCGCCAAAAAGGAAAATGCCGACTATAATTTCTGGGCGTCGCTGCTGTTCTGGAAGCAATATTTGCTGAATTGAGATCTATAATCACCGTTCGTCCTGAGGAGCCATTGAGCTTGACGAAATGGCATCTCGAAGGACGTTGACGTTCCAGTCCTTCGAGACGGAGCTTCGACAAGCTCAGCCCCTCCTCAGGACGAACGGTTTAATATTCGGTCGGTTGAGATCAGCCCTGCGGCGGCGTCGGCAGCGGCTGGGCATCGGCCTCGTCAGGCGCCGTTTGCGGCATCGGCGCCATACCGCTCGCCTGCCGTTCCAGTTCCTCGGCCGCCTTCTGCCGCTCGGCGAGGGCACGTTCTTCGGCCTGCACCGCGGCCTCGACTTCATCCGCCGCCGCATCGATCCCGGCAAGCCGCTTGGCACGTTCGTCGGCGATCATCGCCTGCCAGTCGGTCTTGTCGGCGGCTTGACGTTCGGCCTTGGCGCCCGCGACCAGCGCCTGAGTGCAGCCGGTAAAGCCGCCGAGCCCGGTCGGCGAGCAGCTGTCCGTGCCGAAACGACCGATGCGCTCGACCGCGACAACCTTGTTCGCCCACGCCTCGTTACGGACGTCGAGCGGATTGCCGCGCAGCATCTCGGGAACGCGGTAACGTTCGCCCTCGGGCAGTTTGGCACAGACCAGAATTTCGTCGGCGGCCCCCTTGGGGCATTGATCGTCGCCATAGACGACGACTTGGTTGACCTTTTCGCCATCGACCGTCGCTTCCTGCGCCATGGCGGGCAGGGGGACGGCACTACCGGCCAGGATCAGCGCGAACAGGGGCAGGCGGGTCATCGGATATTCCTTTGTCATATGTGTCGGAATGCCATGTGCTCTCTGCACGAACAATGAACAATCCCATTTCCGTTCGCATCGAGCGAAGTCGAGATGCCTATCGGTCGTGCGTGTCTTCCCGGTGTCTCGACTTCGCTCGACACGAACGGAGAAGAGATGGACGATCTTCTCTAGATACGCTTCGACAGCGCGATGGCTGCACGGCAACCGGCGCGGATCGCGAGGCTCAGCACCGGATAGCCCGGCGCGCTTTCGGCACCCGCGGCGAGCGCGGCGTCCTTATGCTCCAATTCCTCGGCGCGGAAATCGGCGACCGCGGCGCTCAGTTCCGGATCGCTGTCGCCGAGTTCATCGAGCTGATCGCGGTAATGGCGGTCGATTTCGGTCTCGACCGCGGCGGTGCACGCCATCGCGGCGCGCGGTCCCATCGCGGCGGTGACCGCGCCAAGCGCGAAACCCGCGACGTTCCAGAACGGCTGCAATACGGTCGGGCGCACCCCGCGGCTGGCGATCATGTCGTCAAAGAATTTGCGGTGGCGCTCTTCCTGTTCGGCCATATGCGCGATCTCGCGCGCCATCGGGTGGCGATCGCCCATCACCGCGAGCTGCCCTGCATAGATACGCGTCGCGCCATACTCGCCGGCCTGGTCGACGCGGATCATCGACGCGGTGCGCCGATTGGTCTTTTCCGGAGCGTTGGTCATGCCGCCGATGTGGGCCGACGGCGCAGCAAGGTCAAGACGAGCGCCGCGGCGCCGAGCGAAAAGATCGCGTTGAATCCCGCGAGCGATATGCCGAACAGCGTCCATTGCGCGGTGTCGCAGCGGATCAGCGGCGCGTTCATGATCGCATCAAGCGACACCGGACCGCCGCTGCCCGTCGCGCAGGTGGTGAGGCCTTCCCAAAAGCCGTATTCGACCCCGGCGTGGAACACGCCGATCGCGCCCGAGACCGCAATGGCAAGTGCGGCGAGCAGGGTCAGCGCGCGCATCGCCCGGTCATTGCCGCGCAGCAACAGCGCGAGCAGCGCCAGCACGATCGCGGCCTGATGCGGCCAGCGCTGCCAGTAACACATCTCGCACGGGGCGAGGCCAAAGCCATATTGTGACACCAGCGCCCCGCCATAAAGCAGCAGCGGTGCGGCGAGCGCGACGAAGGGTGCGGCGAGGCGCGAGCGAAGCATGTCGGCGAACCCTTAGTTGCGCGCGGTCGGCTTGGCGGCGGGCTTGGCTGCCGGTTTGCCAGCTTGCGCCATCCGCGGCGCGGTCGGGCTGATCCGCCCGATCGTCTGCAACGCATAGTGGAGCTGGAAGTCCTCGATCCCCTTCGCCTTCAGGTCGGCGGCGGTCGCGGTGAAGCGCGGATCGGCCTTTTCGTCCTTTTCGATCAGCCCATCGTCGACCTTTTTCTCGTTGATCAGGTGACGGCGCAGGTCGCTCTCGCGGAATTTCGGCCGCGACGCGTAATCGGGGTCGGACAGCTGCGGCACGCGGATGTCGGGGTCGATCCCGCCTTCCTGCACGCTGCGCCCTGACGGAGTGTAGTAGCGCGCGGTGGTGAGGCGCAGCGCGGTGGTGTCGGACAGCGGCAGCACGGTCTGCACCGAACCCTTGCCGAAACTGCGCTCGCCCATCACGACGGCGCGGTGCTGGTCTTGCAAGGCTCCCGCAACGATTTCGGAGGCTGACGCCGATCCCGAATCGATCAGTACGACGACCGGTGCGCCGCCCGCCAGATCGCCGGGCTCGGCAAAATAGCGTTCGATATCGCCCTTGCGGCGGCCCCGCTGCGACACGATTTCGCCGCGTTCGAGGAACAGGTCGCTGATCCCGACGGCTTCGTCGAGCAGCCCGCCCGGGTTCGAACGCAGATCGACAATCCAGCCGCGCGGTTTTCGACCCAGCGATTTTTCGACCGCCATCATCGCGGCGCGCATGTCGGTGGTCGCGTCGGCCGAGAAGCTGGTGACGGTGAGCACACCGACGTCGCCGCTGACTTCCCATTTGACGGGTTTCAGGTCGATGACTTCGCGCGTCAGCGACATTTCGATCGGCTTGTCCTGACCCTCGCGGACGATGGTGACGTCGATCTTGGTGCCCGGGCGCCCGCGCATCTGTTCGACCGCTTCGTCCAGCGTCAGGCCAAAGATCAGTTCTTTGTTGATGTGGGTGATATAGTCGCCCGACTTGATCCCAGCCTTGTCGGCGGGGGTGTCGGCGGTCGGTGCAATCACCTTCACGACGCCGTCTTCCATCGTCACCGACAGGCCCAGCCCGCCATATTCGCCATCGGTCTGCGTCCGCAGGTTCGAAAAGCCGCGCGCGTCGAGATAGCCCGAATGCGGATCCAGGCTGGCGAGCATGCCGTTGATCGCGCCTTCGATCAGTTTCGAATCGTCGACAGGTTCGACGTAATTGGATTTGACCTCGAGATAGACGTCCATGAAACGCGAAATTTCTTCCTGCGTCTTGCTGTCGACACTCGCCATGGCGCCGGTCGCGAGCGGGATCAGCGCCAGCGTCGAGAGCGCCGCGGCGCCCTGCCACAACGCAAAGCGGCGCTTCGGAGACACGGGCGTTTTGATCAAGTCGGTCATCTGCGTCTTTCAGTCAGGCGGGATTTCCCGTCTATATACCCCGGCACCCCATCCTCCTACGCATTTGCGCGGGCGTCAAGCGGTGCATCCCGATAGGGGACAGCGGTGGAACGCGGGATTAACGGGCGCTCGATTCTACAGATTTCCGTTTGTCCTGAGGAGCCATTGAGCTCGTCGAAATGGCGTCTCGAAGGACCGACATGCTGTGCAGACCCTTCGAGACGGGCCTTCGCCGGGCTCAGTCCCTCCTCAGGGCGAACGGAGTTTGGGGGTGGCTCGGGCGTCAACCGATCATCGCGACAATATCGACGGGACGACCGCCGCGGCGCAGTTCGACGGTGATGCGGCTGTCGTCGGACCCGGCGCGCCCGATCGGGGCGCCGCTGTCCAGTGTGTCGCCGACCCCAACCGACAGCCCGATCATCCCGGTGAGCAAAGAGATCCAGCCGCCGCCATGGTCGATGATGACGATCTTGCCATAACCGCGATAATCGCCGGCAAAGCTGACCCGGCCGGGGGCGGGGGCGACGACCTGCCCCCCCGGCCGCGCTGCGATGGTGACGCCGCGCGATCGCACCCCGCTGTCGTTGACCTCGCCCAGCCCGGCGACGATGCGCCCGACGACGGGCAGGCGGTAGGCGCCTTGGGTCAGCTCTGCCGCAGTAGGCGCCGGCGGGGCGGTGCTTGCGATGCTGGCGGCGGGGTTGCGCGGCCGCGGCAGCGGTCCCGCCAATTGCGCCAGTTCGGCGCGCACCGCGCCGTCGGTTTCCAGCGAATCCATCAGATCGACGATGTCGCGCGCTTTCTCGCCCAGCCCCAGCGCGCGGTCGGCCTCGAGCTGCGCGCTGCTCATCAGTTCGCGCGAACGCATCCGGCCTTCATTCTCCAGCCGCGTCAGCGCGCCGCGGCGCTGCGACAGCTGGGCCTTGCTGGCCGACAGCGCCCGCAGTGCGACCGCCTGCTGGCGGCGCGTCGTTTGCAGCTGGGTCAATTCCTGGCGTACCCCGGCGGTGCGCTGCTCGATCACCGGCATCGCGGCGTCAATCACCGCCCGCGCGTGGACCATATCGCGCAGCGAACCGGGCTGCGCGAGGACGCTGACCGGCGGCTGGCGCGACAGTTGCTGGAGCGAAGCGGCGAGTTCCAGCAAGGGCTGCTGTTGCTGCGCCAGCCGGGCGCGCTGCCCGGCCAGGCGGCGGCTGACCAGCGCGACGCGCGCTTCACCGGCGCTGATGTCGGCCTCGGCCGACTGGATGCGCGCCGCCAGCGCGGCGCTGCGTTTTTTCAACCGGTCGGCTTCGCTGCTTGCGGCGGCGGCCTGCGCCTCCAGCCGGGTGCTGCGCGCCATGGCCTCGGCCGACTGTTGTTTGGCGCCGAGCAATTGCTCGCGTTCGCGCGCGGCGATCGCCTGCGGATCAAAGATATCGCTCTGCGCCAAGGCGAGCGCGCCGCCCGCAAAAACTGCGGTGACGGCCAAACCGGCGACAAAGAGCCTCATTGCCGCCCCTCGCGATGATAGGGATGGTTCGCCGCGATGCTGGTGGCGCGCCACAATTGTTCGGCGAGCATCGCGCGCGCCATCAGATGCGGCCAGGTTGCGCGGCCAAAGGCAATGACCTTGTCGGCGCCCTTGCGCTCGTCGGGGGTAAAGCCGTCGGCGGCACCGAGGCAGAAGCGTGCCTCGCGCACCCCGCCGTCGCGCCAGCCTTCCAGCAATTTGGCAAATTCGATCGACGACATCTGTTCGCCGCCCTCGTCGAGCAGGACGGTGCGGCTGTTGTCGGCGGCAGCGGGCATACGTCCGCCCATATCCGGCAGCTCGGAAATCTTCTGCGCCCAGGTCACGCGCTTCATATAACGCTCGACCAGCTCGGCCTCGGGCCCGCGCCCGATGCGCCCGCGCGCGATGATGTGCAGCAACATGATGTTTTCGTTCACCTTCGGTGAAAGCGGCACCAGCCCGCTCCCCCTCCCGGCCTCCCTGACGATAGTAGCCTATGGGAGGCCGGGAGGGGGAGCGGGCTGGTGCCGCTTCTGTTCGGGCTTTAGTCCGAACAGACCAAAAACGTCAATTTGCCAGCGTTACCGGCGGCGCGTCGCCGAACGACCACATGCGTTCCAGGTTGTAGAAGCTACGCACCTCGGGACGGAACAGGTGGACGATGACGTCGCCCGCATCGAGCAGCACCCAATCGGCATTGGGCAGCCCTTCGACACGAACCTGGCGGCCCGCTTCCTGCTTGATCCGCTGCGCCAGCTTTTCGGCGATTGCCGACACATGGCGCGTCGACCGGCCGCTCGCGATCACCATATGATCGGCGATGCTGCTTTTGCCGGCAAGCGGGATGGAGATGGTTTCCTGAGCCTGGTCCTCGTCCAGCTGGTGGAGGATCAGCGCGTGGAGTGATTCCACGCTGGCGTCCGAAGACTTTTGGGCGGATGCGGCGCCATTGGCGGCATCCTGGGTGGCGGAGATCAAATGCGTCCTTTCTTGGTCGGTTCCACCAGCCATGAACGCGTGAGCGGGTCGCGCAGCGCGCGGCCTTCATAGCGTTCGAACCAGCGGGGGTTGGCCTGCCGTATCGCAGTTGCGGATCGCACATCGGGCGAAAATCGCAGGAACACGAGGGCGGGCGGTCTCCAGTCTGTCCATTGCTGTTTCTGGGCTGCGGGCCGGACAAATCGCCGCAGCCAACCCATCGCACGTCTTGCGTGGGCGCGGTCGTTATAGCCCGGACGCGCGACAACCGCAATCGGCATGAGTCGGGCGATCCCCCGCCAGTCGCGCCATTGGGGCAGCTGGACCAGATTGTCCGCCCCCATGATCCAGATAAATTGGCGATCGGGGTAGCGGTGGACGAGTTTTTTGAGCGTGTCGATCGTGTAGCGCGTGCCCAGTTCGGCCTCGATCGCGGTCGCGCGAATCGGCGCGCGCCGTGCCATGCGCTGGGCCGAGGCGAGCCGCGCGGGCAGCGAAGCCATGCCCGCTTTGGGCTTGAGCGGATTACCCGGCGACACCAACCACCACAGCTCGCCCAGCCCCAGCGCCTCGATCGCATTGAGGCTGATCGCGCGATGCCCGCCATGCGCCGGGTTAAAGCTGCCGCCAAGGAGCCCGGTGGGGGTCACAGGAGCGACTGCCAATCGCTGCGATTGTGGACGAGGCGAAGGATCGTCAGCTTGCCATCGACAACCTCGTACAGAAGCACAAACGGCTGGTCCTTGATCAGCAGTTTGCGCGTGCCGGCATAGACAGGCGACCCAACGGCCGGGAATTGATCCAGATTTGCGACTTGATTCCGAATGGCTCGAACGGCTTCCGCTGCTTCATCCGACTGCCGATATTGTGTCAGCCAATCGTTCAGCGCGACCAGATCGGCGACGGCCCTTTCCGACCACATTATTCGGGGCATCGGGCCTCGTGACCGGCAATCATATCGTCCATCATCTTCAGGACGTCGGCGTGATCCACCGTCCGTCCAGCCGCGATGTCGTCACGGCCCTCCTGAATGAAAGCAGCAAAACGCGCTTCCTGTTCGGCGGCATGGCGAACGGCCTGCGCCACAAACCAGGCGCGGCTGCGTCCTTGTTCGGCGACGATCTTGTCCACCATGTCCAGAGTCTCGGCGTCGATGCGCGCAGAAATGACGGAATGTTTGGTCATCTAGCCGATGTATCATTTGTATACAAATGATTCAAGGCCGCGTTTGACCGGTCCCTCGCACCAGCCATTTATACGTCGTCAGCCCTTCCAGCGCGACCGGACCCCGCGCATGCAGCCGCCCCGTGGCGATGCCGATTTCGGCGCCGAGGCCGAATTCGCCGCCGTCGGCAAATTGCGTCGAGGCATTGTGCATGACGATCGCGCTATCGACGCCCGCCAGGAAGCGTTCGGCGGCCTCCGCATCCTCGGTGACGATCGCGTCGGTGTGACGGCTCGAGTGCGCGTCGACATGCGCCAGCGCACCTTGCACGCCATCGACCATGGCGATCGATACGATGGCGTCGAGATATTCGGTGTCCCAGTCGCCGGCCGATGCCGCATCGACATGCGGACTCAGCGCTGCGACCGCCTTGTCGCCGCGCACTTCGCATCCCGCCGCGACCAGCGCGTCGATGATCGCCAGCGGCGCGGGATAGGCACGGTCGATCAGGATCGTCTCGGTCGAGCCGCACACGCCGGTACGCCGCATCTTGGCGTTGACCGCCAGCAGGGCCGCTTTCGCCGGGTCGGCGGAGCCATCGATATACAGGTGATTAATCCCGTCGAGATGCGCGAGCACCGGCACCCGCGCCTCGTCCTGCACCCGCGCGACCAGCCCCTTGCCGCCGCGCGGGATGATGATGTCGATCAGCCCCTGCGCGCGCAGCATCGCGCCGACCGCGGCGCGGTCCTGCGTCGGCACCAGTTGCACGGCATCGGCGGACAGGCCCGCCTCGACCAGCCCCGCCGCGAACGCCGCGTGCAGGGCACGGTTGGAATGGACCGCCTCGCTGCCGCCGCGCAGGATCACCGCATTGCCCGACATCAGCCCCAGCGCCGCGGCGTCGGCGGTCACATTGGGGCGGCTTTCATAGATGATACCAACGACGCCGAGCGGGACGCGAACGCGGCTGAGCACCAGCCCGTTGGGCCGCGTCCCCCGGTCGATCTCGGCGCCGACCGGGTCGGGCAGCGCGGCGACCGCGTCGATCGCATCGGCGACGGCCGACAACCGTCCCTCGTCGAGCCGCAATCGGTCCAGCATCGCGCCCGACAGGCCGTTCGTGCGTCCCGCCGCCATATCCAGACCATTGGCGGACAGGATTTCGTTCGCCCGTGCACGGATCTCGGCCGCTGCGGCGACCAGCCCTGCGGCTTTATCCGGGGTCGCTGCCAACGCCAACTGCTTCGCCGCGACGCGCGCGCGCGCGCCCATATCGGCGATCAGGGCGGCGGCATCGCCGGGCATCGGCGGGGCGGAGAGAGCTTCGGCGTTCATGGCGCT
Organism: Sphingopyxis sp. BE259; assembly: GCF_031457495.1. Taxonomy (NCBI): domain Bacteria; kingdom Pseudomonadati; phylum Pseudomonadota; class Alphaproteobacteria; order Sphingomonadales; family Sphingopyxidaceae; genus Sphingopyxis; species Sphingopyxis sp. BE259. The sequence continues at coordinate 3,226,570 of NZ_JAVDWM010000001.1, read as the reverse complement.
GCCCCTATCACGTTTTGCGTGACGCCCGAAAGTCCCGTTGCGCCCGGCCTCGCCCCCCTTTAGGCAAGGTGGCATGAGCGGGGACATCGAAGGTATCGGGGCGGCGGTCACCGCGGGGCTGGCGGGCCGCGTGGCCGAGCCGCAGCATGGCGGCAGACGCGAACCGGCGAGCGGACTGCGCTGCCTGAACTGCGGCACCAGCCTGGTCGGCTCGCACTGTCATCATTGCGGCCAGCGCGCCGACGTCCACCGCAGCTTCGGTGCGATCGGGCATGATCTGGTCCACGCGATCTTTCATTTCGAGGGCAAGATCTGGAACACGTTGCCGCTGCTCGCGTGGCGACCGGGCGACCTGACGCGCCGGTATATCCACGGCGAGCGCGCGCGTTTCATCTCGCCGCTCGCCTTGTTTCTGTTCGCGGTGTTCCTGACCTATGCGGTGCTCGCGATGGTCGGCAGCGGCGGCGGGGTGGGCGAGAATATTGCCAAGGCGGCGGCCGAGCAGACGCGGTCGAACGCGCTCAAAGACAGTTTTGAGGCGGAAGTCGAGCGCGTCGATGCGCAGCTGGCGAGCAAGGCGCTTGCTGCTCCCGAGCGGCAGAAGCTGTTAGCGGAACGCGCGACGCTTCAGAAAAGTGCCGACTATCTTGGTGTCGCGCGCCGCATAAGCGAGAAGGAACGCGACAACGGGCCGCCGGTTCTTGAAGATCCGGTCGACCAGGTGATGACCGGCGCCGATTTCCTGTCGCGAACCAAGGTCGATACCGGAGTGCCTTTTGTCGATCAAAGTCTGCAAAAGGCGATCGCGAACCCGGCGCTGATGTTCTACAAACTCCAGGCGAACGCGTATAAATTCGCCTGGGCGCTGATCCCGATGTCGCTGCCCTTCATGTGGCTGCTCTATCCGTTCAGCCGCCGCTTCCATACCTATGATCATTTCGTCTTCGTGACCTATTCGATCAGCTTCATGCTGCTGTTGTTCGTCGTCGTGCGGCTGTTCAATCTGACAATCTTCGGTGATGTCGCGACCGCCTTCGCGTTTCTCTATGTGCCGTTCCATATGTACCGCCAACTGCGCGGCGCCTATCGGTCGTCGCGGTTCGGGGCATTCGTTCGCACCAGTTTGCTGCTGTTTTTCAGTCTGTTTTCGGTGATGATGTTCATGTTCCTGCTGCTCGCGCTGGGGATCATGGGCTAAGCGTCAAGACCGTCGTTGGCAGCGCGCGCCGAATCGTAACAAAGGCCGGGCAAAGAACCCGCCGATCGAGGAGGAGATTTGCGATGCACCATCACTGGAGCGAAATGGACCGGCGGCAGCTGATCGCGCTGGGAACGGCGGGTCTGGCGGCTCTGTCGCTGCCCGGCGCGGCGGCGGCGATGATGGCGCAGGGCTTTACCCACGGCGTCGCGAGCGGCGAGCCGGGCGCCAATTCGGTGCTGTTGTGGACGCGCTATGCCGCGGCGAGCGACACGACGCTGACCGCCGAATTGTCCGAAACCGCCGATTTCGTCAAAGTGGTCGGCGGCGGCAGCGTCAGCGCGATAGGCGAGCGCGATCATACCGCCAAACTGGTCGTTTCGGGCCTCGAACCCGGCCGCTGGTATTATTATCGCTTCGTCGCGCCCGACGGCACCATGTCGCTGACCGGCCGCACCCGCACCCTGCCTGCCGGGCCGACCAGCGCCTTCACCCTCGCGCTGTTTTCCTGTTCGAACCTGCCGTTCGGCTGGTTCAACGCCTATGCCCATGCTGCGGCGCGGCAGGACATCGATCTGGTCGTCCATTCGGGCGATTATTTGTATGAATATCCGATCGGCGATTATCCCTCGCTGAAACAGGCGGTGCCCGGCCGCGACATTCAACCGGCGCACGAGATGGTGGCACTGGCCGACTATCGCCTCCGCTACGCCGCCTATCGCAGCGACCCCGATCTGGCGCGGCTCCACGCACTGTTCCCGATGATCGCCCAGTGGGACGATCATGAGATGACCAACGATGCGTGGAAGGGCGGGGCCGAAAACCACAATGCGGGCGAGGGCGAGTGGGCGGATCGTGTGATCGCGGCCGAACGCGCCTATCGCGAATGGATGCCCGTCGCCGACACCCGCTGGCGCGATTATCAGGTTGGCGACCTCGCGACGATCTTTCTCCCCGAAACGCGCGTCACTGCGCGCGACCGCCAGTTCGAGATCGACGAGATTATCGCGGGCGGCGGCGATGCGGCGGCGAAGTTGAAGCAGTTTGCCGAAACCGCCTATCGCGATCCGGCGCGCCAGATGCTGGGCGCCGAGCAGGAAAACTGGTTGTTCGGCGGCTTTGCGGCCTCGACCAAGGCCGGCACGCGGTGGCAGGTCTGCGCCCAGCAGGTGATCATGGGCACGATTTTCACGCCGCCCGAAACGCGCGACTGGTTCGGCGGCGCCCAGCCCGACTATATCCGCCGCCGCGTCGACGCGGGGCAATTGGCGGCCAAGGCCGGGCTGCCGCTCAACCTCGACGCGTGGGACGGCTATCCTGCCGCGCGCAGCCGCCTGCTCGCCGCGGCACAGCGCGCCGACGCTGACCTGGTCACGCTGACCGGCGACACGCACAATGCCTGGGCGCTCGACCTGGCCGAGGACGGCCGACCGGCGGGCATCGAGATTGCGGGTCAGAGCGTCACGTCGCCGGGCTATGAATCCTATATCAAAGGCGTCACCGACGAGGCGCGCGTCGCGGCGCTCCGCCGTTCGTCGCCGCAGCTCAAATGGGCCAACACCCAGGATCGCGGCTATGTCACGGTGCAGCTCACCCGCGACCGGGTCACCGCGAACTGGCACAATGTCGAAACGATCCGCACCCGCACGCCGGGGCTGAAAGCGACGCACAGCATGACCGCGGCGCGCGGGCGGCGGAAATACGACGCGGCCTGATCATCGATTGCCTTCCCCCTTGATGGGGGAAGGATACGCAGCCTTGGCGCGAAGCGCCTACGCGGAGTTGGATGGGGATGACGGTGCGTCCTTGGCCCGTCATCGCAGACCGCGAGCGCACCCCCACCGCTGCGACTAAGCCAGCAAGCTGGCAAGTCTCGCTGCCTCCCCCAGCAAGGGGGAGGGGGGTCAGCTATAGGGCGGCGTATCCTCGAACTCAGCGAACCAGGGATAGTCGTTGGCGACGCTGACGGTGAAGTTTGCCGGGCGTTTTTCGAGGAAGCTCGACACGCCCTCGGCGGCATCGGCGCTGCGGCCGCGCGCAAAAATGGCGCGGCTGTCCCAGCGGTGCGCGCTCATCGGGTGCGGCGCGCCCAGCATCCGCCACAGCATATGGCGGGTCAGCGCGACCGACACCGGCGCGCTATGCTCGGTCAGTTCGCGCGCCTTGGCGATCGCCGCGTCGACCAGCGCGCCGGGGGCATGGACCGATTGGACCAGCCCTTTCTCATGCGCTTCGGCGGCGTCGATCAGGCGTCCCGAATAGCACCAATCGACCGCGGTCTGGATGCCGACCAATCGCGGCAGGAACCAGCTCGACGCCGCTTCGGGCACGATGCCGCGGCGGGCGAACACGAAGCCATAGCGCGCTGTCTCGCTGGCCAGCCGCGCGTCCATCGACAGCGTCATCGTCGCGCCGATGCCAACGGCAGCGCCGTTGATCGCGCCCAGCACCGGTTTCTTGCAGTCAAAGATCCGCATCGACACGCGCCCGCCCGAATCACGGATCAGCGGGTGCGACCAGTCGATCGTGCCGTCTTCGGCGACCGGGCTTGCCGCCATGCCGTCGGGCAGCAACGCCGCCTTGTCGGCGCGCTTGGCATAATCGAATGTCGCTGCGCCCTGGCCCAGGTCGGCGCCGGCGCAATAGGCGCGCTCGCCCGATCCGGTAAAGATCACCGCGCGCACCCCGTCATCGGCGTCGCATTCGTCGAGCGCGGCGACGATCTCCAGCATCATCTCGGTGGTAAAGGCGTTCATCCGGTCGGGCCGGTGCAGCGTCAGCAGCGCGATACCCTCATGGCGGTCGAGGCGAATCTGGTCGAAGCTCATCTGTCTCTCCTTGTTTCCGGCATCGTTGCAAGCGATGCCGGGGAGTGCAAGCACTTTACGTAAACGTAAAGATAGTGGGCCGCATCGTGCAGTCGTTACGCAAAAGTTCGTCATTCCCGCGAAAGGGGAGGGGGCGACGTGACTGATGACGCGCCCGACCTTTGTCGCTATAGGCCGCGCGACCGCCCCGGCGCCGCGCCTCAATCTGAGTCGCTTGCCGGGGTCATTCATTTGGTTCCGACAGAAAGTTTGCACGCCATGTCCCGTCGCCGCCAGATTTACGAAGGCAAAGCGAAGATCCTGTACGAAGGTCCCGAACCGGGCACGCTGATTCAATATTTCAAGGATGATGCGACGGCATTCAACGCCCAGAAAAAGGGCACGATCAGCGGCAAGGGCGTGCTCAACAACCGGATTTCGGAGCATGTGTTCACGCTGCTCGGCAATATCGGTGTGCCGCATCATTTCATCCGTCGCCTCAACATGCGCGAGCAGTTGATCCGCCAGGTCGAGATTGTGCCGATCGAGGTGATCGTGCGCAACGTCGCGGCAGGCACGCTGTCGAAACGGCTCGGCATCGAGGAGGGGACGCAGCTCCCCCGCACCCTCATCGAATATTGCTACAAGGACGACGCGCTCGGCGATCCGCTCGTCGCTGAGGAGCATATCGCCTGCTTCAACTGGTGCAGCCAGGAAGAATTGCACGATATCCAGGACATGGCGATCCGCATCAACGACTTCATGTCGGGCATGTTCGCCGCAGTCGGCATTCGTCTGGTCGATTTCAAGCTCGAGTTCGGGCGCCTGTATGAAGGCGATTTCAGCCGCATCATCCTGGCCGACGAAATCAGCCCCGACGGTTGCCGCCTGTGGGACATGACCACGAACGAAAAGCTCGACAAGGACCGCTTCCGCCGCGACCTGGGCGGTGAAGTCGAAGCCTATCAGGAAGTTGCGCGCCGGCTTGGCCTGCTTCCCGAAGGCGGCGAGAATGCGGTGCTCGACCTGGAAAGCCACCGCAAGAAACGCGACAAATAAGCGGTTGCTCCCCCCGCAACGCGGGGAAATTATCCAGTTGGTAACCATCCCGGCGCTATCCGGTCCCCAGATAGTGGGGATATGGCATCATGAACGGATCAAGTGGCCAGGCGCAGCCAGCAGCGCGCAGTTTCGATTGGGACCTTTTGGAAAAGGTCGTTGTCGTCGTGCTCTTGGGCTTGCTCGCGTCGCGGCTGATCCCTTCGGCGATCGAAACCGGCCATTATCAAAACTGGCTGCTGCTCGTCGCCGAAAGCTGCGTCGTTTTCTTTGTCCTGTTTCGCCGGTCGACCAACACGATCTCGCGCCGCCCGCTCGATTGGGCGCTGGGATTTGGCGGCACGCTGGCGCCGATGCTCGTCACCGCTTCCAGCGATACGCCGCTGGTGCCGCTGGCGCTGTGCAGTTTCCTGATCATCGGCGGCATGCTGTTTCAACTTTACGCCAAGTTCACGCTGCGCTTCAGCTTCGGAGTGATCGCCGCCAACCGCGGGGTAAAGGTCAGCGGGCCGTATCGTTTCATGCGCCACCCGATGTATGCCGGGTATACGCTGACCCACCTCGGCTTTCTGCTCAGCGGCCCCAATTGGTGGAATCTGGGGGTCTATAGTCTGGGGCTGGCGCTCAATATTTCGCGCATCCTGGCCGAGGAACGCGTGTTGATGGCGGATCCGGCCTATCAGGAGTTGAGCCGGAAAGTGCGTTACCGGCTGATCCCCTATATTTTTTGACGGAGCGGCGCGGCGGTGGATACCCTGCTGAAACTGGTTGACCTGCAAAGCGCCTGGCTGATCGCGCTGATCTTTCTGCCGCTCGAACGGCTATTGCCCGCGCGCCCGAACCAGGGTCCGTTGCGGCGCGGCTGGTTCAACGACACGGTCTTTTTCATCCTCAACCGCATCCCGATCGGCATCGGCCTGCTGGTCGTGGCGGCCGGTTCGATCGCCGTCGGCCAAGCGGTGCTGCCGACTGAATTCCGGGCCAGCGTTGCGCAGCAACCTTTATGGCTTCAGGTCGTGGCGCTGATGCTGGTCGCCGACCTGTGTTTCTATGCGATGCACCGGTTGTTCCATACGCTGCCGACGCTGTGGCGTTTTCATGCGATCCATCACAGCATCGAGGAACTCGACTGGCTGGCCGCGCACCGCGTCCACCCGGTCGACCAGATCCTGACCAAGGGCGCCTCGATCGCCCCGGTCTTTGCGCTCGGCTTTGCGGACGGCGCGATCGCGATTTTCTTCCTATTGTATCAATGGCATTCGCTGATGCTGCACGCCAATCTGCGGATCGGTTTCGGTCCCTTGCACTGGGTTTTTGCGTCGCCCTGTTTCCATCATTGGCATCATGCCGATCATCCGGAGGCGTGGAACCGCAATTTTTCCGCCCAGTTTCCAATCTGGGACGTCATCTTTGGCACCGCCCATATGCGGCGCGATGCGATGCCGACGCGTTATGGCATCGATGACGATGTCCCGGCCACCTACGCCCGGCAACTGCTGTATCCGTTTCGCCGCGACCAAGACGACATTGGGGCCGCGCCCAGCGCCCACACAGATGGCACGGCCGTCGCCGGTCAAGGTTAACTTACGGTGCCATCTGCCAACATCATGTCGGCCAAGTAGATGATAAGGCGCGATTCACATACTTAACTGATACTTTACTCACGCTGGTTATCCGAAGGACATGACGGGGGTCGTTCACAGCGTGATCACGCGGATTTTTCCGCCGGTGCCGGACGCGATCCGCGACGACGTCGCGGTTTTGCGCGCCAACCGCATCGAAACGCTGACCCCGATGCTGTTCCTGATGCTGGCGGCGACGACGCCGACCGCGATCTATGCCGGGGCGGCGACGGTCCATCCGATGATCCGTATCGGGTTTCCGGTCATTCTGTTCGTCGTCGGCATCCTGGGTTTCCTGTTCCTGGTCCACAATCGCGGACGGCGGATGAGCCCGCGCCGTGCGCGGCGGATGATCCGCGAATCGAGCTGGGTATCGGGCATCACCGGATTGATGTGCAGCGTGTGGACGGTGACCAACTGGCTCGCCGCGCCGGCGGCAACGCACAGCTATTATGCGATGATCATGGCGATGGGGTCGCTCGCGACCGCCTATTGCCTGTCGTCGATCCGCTTTGCGACCTTCCTCAACCTCGGGGTCGGATTGGGCCCGGTCGCACTGCTGATGCTGACGTCGGGGCATCCGGCGGAAATCGCTGCGGGCACCAGCCTGGTGATCGCGACCCTGTTCCTGTTCCGCATGGTGATCCAGCAGCACGGCCAGGTCATCGCCCTGCTCGAATTGCAGCGGCAAATGCGCGATCTGGCGCACACCGATCCATTGACCGGCCTCGCCAATCGCCGCGAATTCGACCTGCGGATCGAGGAAGAGATTGCGAAGGCGGACGAATCCAGCCCGTTCGCCATCGCGCTGCTCGACCTTAACGGGTTCAAACCGGTCAACGATCAGCATGGTCATGCCGTCGGCGATCTGTTGCTGTGCGAAATCGCCGAGCGCCTGCGCCGCGCTTGCGGCCCGCATGCGATGGTGGCGCGGCAGGGCGGCGACGAATTTGCCATCCTCGCGCCCGCCGGATCGCCATTGCTGGAAACCTCGCTCGCCGATCATGTGCTGGCGGCGCTCGCCGCGCCCTATCGCATTCACGGGCGCCCGATCCGCGTCGGCGCCAGCGTCGGCACCGCGCGGTGGCCCGATCATGGCGAAACCGCCCGCCAGCTGTGTGAGGTCGCCGACGCCGCGCTCTATGCTGCCAAGGCTGTCGGTCGCGCCCAGACGTCGCCGGTCGAAAGCATCGGCTGGGTCGCATAAGCGTGGCTTGACCGCCCGCAGGGCGGCGGCCACACCGGCGGGCATGACCAAATCCCTTGTCCGGCGTGCTTCGACCGCCCTGTCGCCCCTTGTCCTTCTCGCCGCCACCGCCGCGCCGGCCCATGCTCAGGGCGCGCCGGTCCCGGCCGCTACAGCCACCGCAACCAACCCGCAGACCGCCGCCGCCAAGGCGTGGAATTTCGCCGCCAGCGATGTGCCTGTCGATCCTAACATCGTCTTTGGTGTGCTGCCCAACGGGATGAAATATGCGCTGCTGAAAAACAGCACGCCCAAGGACAGCGTCGTCCTGCGGATGCGCTTCGACGTCGGCAGCTTTGCCGAGGCGGACGACCAGCGCGGCCTCGCCCATTTCCTCGAACATATGGCGTTCAACGGTTCGACCAACGTGCCCGAGGGCGAGATGATCAAGCTGCTCGAACGCAAGGGGCTGGCGTTCGGCGCCGATACCAATGCAGTGACCAATTTCGACGAGACCGTCTATCAACTCGACCTGCCCAATGCGTCGGACGATCTGGTCGACACCGGTTTGATGCTGATGCGCGAAACCGGCAGCGAGCTGAAAATCGATCCCGCCGCGGTCGATCGCGAACGCGGCATCATCCTGTCCGAACGCCGCGCGCGCGACACCTATCAATTGCGTAACGTGATCGACCAGCTCGATTTCCAGATGAAAGGCATGCACGTCGCCGACCGGCTTCCGGTCGGCACCGAAGCGGTCATCCGCACCGCGCCCGCGGCGCGCATCCGCGACCTGTACGACCGCTATTACCGCCCCGAACGGGCGACACTGGTCATGGTCGGCGATTTCGATCCGGCGGCGGTCGAGGCCAAGATCAAGGCGCGTTTCGGCGACTGGCAGGGCCGCGGCCCGGCGGGCGCCGATCCCGACATTGGCACAGTCGATTATAAACGCGCGGCCGCAGCCGACGATTTCATCGACCCCGCCATTCAGGACTCGGTGACGCTGGCGGCCTTCAAGCCATGGGTCGACGAAGCCGATACCAAGGCCAAGCGCGCCCGCACCCTGGCCGAAGACGTCGGCGAGGCGATCGTCAGCCGCCGACTGGCCAAGATCGCGCTGAACGAGGATTCGCCGATCCTGGCGGGCTATTTCGCCGAAGCGGGTGGCTGGAAGGTGTTTGACCAGGTCACCGTCGGCGCGGTTGCGAAAGAGGGGGCGTGGAAAGAAGCGCTGGCGCTGATCGAACAGGAGCAGCGCCGCGCCATCGAACATGGCTTCACCCAGGCCGAGGTTGACGAGCAACTGGCGAACCGCCGCACCGCGTTCAAAAACGCCGTCGCCGGGGTGACCACGCGGCGCAGCGATGCGCTGGCCGACGCATTGATCATGGCCGCAAAGGGCGATTTCGTCTTTGTTCGGCCGGAAACGTCGCAGGCGCTGTTCGAGGCGACCGCTCCGTCGCTGAGCGCCGCGGCGGTCACCGCGGCGTTCCGCAAGCGGATGGACGGCTTCAGCGCCCCATTGGCCCGGGTATCGGCAAAGACGCCGATCGAGGGCGGCACCGACGCGATCCTCGGCGCCTTGCGCGCTTCGGCGCAGGTCGCGGTCGCGGCGCCGACGCAGGCTGCCAATGCGGCTTTTGCCTATGACAATTTCGGCAAGCCTGGCAAAATCGTCCGCGACGAGCGGGTCGAGGATTTGGGCATCCGCCGCATCCGCTTTGCCAACAATGTCATGCTCAATATCAAGCAGACCGATTTCCAGAAGGACCGCGTCCTGCTCTCGCTTCGCGTCGACGGCGGAAATCTGCTCGCGACGCGCGACGATCCGACCAGAGTGTCGTTGGCCGGCTCGCTCATGCTCGGCGGGCTCGAAGCGCATAGCCTTGACGAACTGCGCTCGATCCTGGCCGGCAAGACCGTCAGCCCCAGCTTCGGCAATGCCACCGATGCGTTCGGCGGCAGCGCACTGACCTCTCCCGAAGATTTCGGGCTTCAGGCCAAGCTGATGGCCGCCTACTTGACCCATCCGGGCTATCGCGCTGACGGGCTGGCGCTGATCCGCCGCGTGCTGCCGCAGCAATATGCCGGGAACGACGCGACCCCGGCGGCGGTCATAGGCCGCGACGTGGGGGGCATCCTCGCCAACGACGATCCGCGTTCGCAAACCCCGTCGCTCGCCAAGCTGATGGCGCTCGACTGGGCGCAGCTGAAACCGGTGGTTGCCGATAGCTTCGCCAATGGCGCGATCGAAATCGGCGTCGTCGGCGACATTGATGAGGTCGCGGCGATCGCTGCGATCGCCGCGACCTTCGGGGCGCTCCCCGAACGCCGCGCCGCCTTTGATCCGCGCGCCGACGCGCGGGTGCGTGAATATGCGACCGATCAGAGCGAGCGGACGCTAATCCACAAGGGGCCGGCCGAACAGGCTGAGCTGCGCGTCTATTGGCCCGCCCGCGACGACAGCGATCTGGGTCAGGCGATGCGGCTCAACCTGCTGGCCCGGGTGATGCAATTGAAACTGACCGAGGAACTGCGCGAAAAGCTCGGCGAAAGCTACAGCCCCGGCGCCGCCGCCAGCCTGTCAGACGAGTTTCCAGGCTATGGGCATGTTTTTGCCGCGAGCAATGTCGATTACAAGGATCTGACGACCACGCGCGCCGCGATCTTTGCCATTGCGAAAGAACTGCGCGATGCGCCCGTCGATGCCGATCTGCTCGACCGCGCGCGCAAGCCGCTCGTCGAGGCGATGACCAAGTCGCGCCGCGAAAACGCCTATTGGCTGAACTATGTCGCCGAAGCGACAAGCCAGGCCGACCGGCTTGACCGAAGCCGTAAGGGGATTGGTGAAGTCGAGGCCGCGACCCCGGCAGAGTTGCAAGCGTTGGCGCGGCGCTATTTGATCGATGACAAGGCGCTGGTGATCAAGGCGGTGAGTGACAAGGCGGGGAAGTAGAAATCGAAGCGTCCGCCAACGACCGATTACGGATATACTGTCGTCATCCCGGACTTGATCCGGGATCCATCCGCCGTCTCGGCATAGGCCGGTGCAAGGCCTCATGGACCCCGGATCAAGTCCGGGGTGACGAGGGGTGGGGAATGTCCGCTTCCCACCCCAAAGCCGACGTCACTTAAACCCGGCCCGGCGTCCGGGCGCGGATGAAATTCTCGAGCGCGACAAAGATCATTTCGCGGGCGTCGCTGCCCAGCATCTCGGCGGTCAGCCAGTCGAATTGGACCCGATTGCCGTGCGCCGCGGCGGTCACCATGTCGGCCAGCAGCGCCTCGTCGAAACTGGCGCGCGGGCAGCAGGGCGGGGCGACGGCAAAGGGGTCTGGCCAGCTGTGGCCGATCGCCTCGACGACCAGCCGGTAGCGGCGCGCGGCCAGGATATTGCCCCAGCGCCGCTCCAGCTCGGGCATTGGGTCGCGGTCGCTGCGGCGGCAGACGATGCAATAGCGCAGCGCCAGCACCGCCTGCGCGGCTTCGACCGACAGGTCGCGGATCAGCGGCTGCTGGGCCAATTGCCGGATCAGGATGCTGCTTTGCATGGCTCTATCGTCTCCCGGCCTTTGCAGTCCTGCGGGTCGGCTACCCAAAAAGATGCCGGCCGCTTTGAAGCATCGCTTCAAATTTGGTGCGGCCGGCAGGAGGGGACTGCTCGATCTTGCTATTGAGAATTAATCGCAAGTGCAAGGAAAAAAAGAGGCGCTCGAAAGCGCCTCCGGAATATGATATGTTCTCCGTCGCCCCCGCGCAGGCGGGGGCCGCCATCGACCTTGTCCCGCAGTGCTGAGCAAAACGATAGCGGCCCCCGCCTGCGCGGGGGCGACGTATCGAGTTCAGTCGTCGTGGACCGACTTTGATTGCAGCTGGATGTAATTCTCGATCCCCATCCGCTCGATCATCTCGAACTGCTTTTCCAGCTCGTCGACATGATGTTCTTCGCTCGCCAGGATCGACCCGAACAGGTCGCGGCTGACATAGTCGCGAACGCTCTCGCTGTGGGCGACGGCATCTTTGAGCAACGGGATCGCTTCTTCCTCGAGCGCCAAGTCGGCCTTGAGGATTTCCTCGACCGTCTCTCCGACGCGCAGCCGCCCGAGCATCTGGAAATTGGGCAGCCCGCCCAAAAACAGGATGCGGTCGGCGAGCTGGTCGGCGTGCTTCATCTCGTCGATCGACTCTTCGCGTTCGAATTTGGCGAGCTTCGCGACGCCCCAATTGTCGAGCATCCGATAGTGCAGCCAATATTGGTTGATCGCGGTCAGCTCGTTCTTGAGCGCCTCGTTCAGAAAATCGATGACTTTTTCGTCGCCCTTCATGATGTAGTCCCGTCATGTAATCTTGGAATGGAATGGGCGCATTATACGCGCCCCGGGCCCATCAGGCCAAGGTCAAAAATGGCGGAAAACCAAGAAAAATCAGGCGGTCGCGGCGACGTCGCTGATGATATTGCGAGCGAAAGGCAGGCATTGCCCGCACTTGGGTTTGCGACCCAATTGCGCGTAGGCGGCCTTGGCACAGCGCAATTGGCCTGTCCGCGCGACATCGCGCAGCTGGCTTTCCCTTATTGCGTTGCAGACACAGACGACCATGTGCGAATCCTTCTCAACAAGTTGGATGTAGGGATAGTGCGAGCGATTCGCAACAGGAAAGATGCGACTGGTTCGCAATCCGAACAGCGCGATTTTTCGCCGCTACCCGCGCCCCCGGCCCCTTGCTCCCAAAGTGATTCGCGGGCATAGGCGCGGCCATCCTCCCGCACCCCGCCCAGCAAAGGTCTGCCCCGATGAAAGTGAATGTCTATGTGACGCTCAAGCCGGGGGTGCTCGACCCGCAGGGCAAGGCGATCCATCATGCACTCGAAGGGCTGGGGTTTGCCGGGGTGGCCGACGTGCGCGCCGGCCGTTTCATCGAACTCGACGTCGCCGACGGCACCAGCGATGCCGATCTCGACGCGATGTGCGCCAAGCTGCTCGCCAACACGGTGATCGAAAACTACCGCATCGAACGCCCGTAACAGGAGCCGCGATCCATGAAGACCGCTGTCATCGTCTTTCCCGGCTCGAACTGCGACCGCGACATGGCGGTCGCGCTCGAACAGGTTACCGGCCAAGCCCCCGCGATGGTGTGGCACCGCGACACCGACCTGCCCGTGGGAACCGATTTCATCGCGCTGCCTGGCGGCTTTTCCTATGGCGACTATCTGCGTTCGGGCGCGATGGCGGCGCGCTCGCCGATCCTGCGCGCGGTGGCCGATGCCGCGGGTCGCGGCGTGCCGGTGTTGGGGGTGTGTAACGGCTTTCAGGTGCTGACCGAGGCGCAGTTGCTGCCCGGCGCGCTGATGCGTAACGCCGGGCTCAACTTCGTCTGTCGCACCGTGGAGCTGACCGTCGAGAACAGCCAATCTCTGTTCACCGCCAGCTATCAGGCGGGCGAGATGATCAACATCCCGGTCGCGCATCATGACGGCAATTATTTCGCCGATGCCGCGACGCTCGATCGTATCGAGAGCGAAGGCCGCGTCGCATTCCGCTACACGGGCAGCGTCAACGGGTCGGCGCGCGACATTGCGGGCGTGCTCAACGACGCGGGCAATGTGCTCGGCATGATGCCGCACCCCGAGCGCGCGATCGACCGCGCCCACGGCGGCACCGACGGGCTACGCCTGTTCGAGGCGGCGCTCGGCGTCCTCGCTTAACGACCCCGCATCAGCGGTCTCGTCTTTCGGCTTTCCCACCGGTTGCAGCCAGCGGCCGATGACCAGCAGCACCGTCGGCCAGAACATCGTGTTCCAGATGTCGTGCCAATGCGCCGCGTCGGGCTGGATCGTTGATCGGCTGTGCTCGGCGGTCATGTCGAGCCATTCGCCGCCGCACGCCATCGCGAGCACCGCCAGCCAGGCAACGACCCAACCGCCGCGCCACCGCCACACCAGCCGCACCGCCAGGAACAGCGCTAACCCGAAATAGATATGCAGCGCGTCCTTGCCGAGGCCGCTGGCTTCGATGACCGAGAGCTTCCGTTCCTCGAACAGCGAGGCAATTTCAATCAGCGTCATCGATCAGACCTTGGCCGCGAACGGCGTGAAATCGGTGCCCTCGTCGAACACGTCGACACCTTCGCGGCACTTCAACGCGCCCACCACGACATAGGTTGCCGGGGTCAGCGCCGCTTCCCACGCGACCTTCATTGCCCAGTTGGTCGCCATCACCAGCACCACCTGTTCGGTTTCCCAGATGCCCAGGAAAGCGATCGGATAGAAAATCAGGCTGTCGATCCCCTGTCCGACGATGGTCGATCCGATCGTCCGCATCCACAGGAACCGCCCGCCCGTCGCCACCTTCATCCGCGCGAGCACGTAACTGTTCACAAATTCCCCTGCCCAGAAGGCGACGATCGACGCCAGCACAATGCGCCAGGCGCTGCCGAACACGCTGTCGTAGGTCGCCTGGCACACGGCGCCGGTGCCGCTGGCTTCGCCCGATTTCAACGTCAGGCTTTCGGTGCCGCTGCACCACCAATCCTGCGCGGGCGGCATGGCCAGCACGATCCAGCTCATCACCGCCATGAAGATCAGCGCCCCGAACCCGGCCCAGATCACCCGCCGCGCCCGGGCATAGCCGTAAACTTCGGTCAGCACGTCGCCGATCACATAGCTGATCGGAAAAAACAGGATCCCGGCGCCAAAGGTCAGCCCGCCGACCATCGCCAGTTTCGACGCGCCGATGATGTTGCTGAGCAGCAGCACCGCGACAAACGCCGCCATGACCAGGTCGTAATAGCGGAACTGATGGACGGCGGCCGCGCTGGTGCGGGCGGGCTGGACAGCGGCGGGCGTGGATTCGGTCATCGGCACGCTGCTTAACCCGCTTTGCAGCCTACGCAAACCACGCTATTCGCGCAGGCCACAACCCTGTGCACGCGCCCGTAGCTCAGCTGGATAGAGCACCCGCCTTCTAAGCGGGTGGTCGCAGGTTCGAATCCTGCCGGGCGCACCACCTATTGCCCTGCCGCCAGCTTGCTGCGGGCATTGATGATCGCGGTCGCCAGTTGCGGCTCGGAAAAATGCGGCTGGGCGACCTCCATCACCGCGACCGCTTTTTCCAGCATTGCGCGGTCGGCGCCTGGCGTCTGAGCGCGGTAAAATCCCCACATCGCGACCAGCGGCACGTCATATTGCGCCGGGTTGGCGGTCAGCGCGGCGCCTGCTTGGGCCGCTTCGCCCGCCAGCACCTGGCCGATCAACGCGATGCTGCGTTCTTCGGCCAGCATCTCGCGCGGCGCGACCTTGCGGCCCAGCGCGCGTACCACCGCTTCGGCAGCACCAAAGGTCGAATGGGGGTTCTGACCGGTGACGATGCGGCCGTCGGTGACGACGTGCTTCAGCATCATCGGCGCTTCGCTGAACCGCGCTCCGGCGCCGCGCAGGCCATCCTCGAGCAAGACGGGAAAGGCGATCGCCCAGCCTTTGCCGAACAGCGCTTCTTCCTCGTTGGAAAAGCCGGTGACCGCGCGTCCGGCGATCAGCGACGTGCCGTCCTTCATCGGCACGTTCATCAGCGCCGCCGGGCCGTGGCAGACGGCGCCGATGACCCCGCCCGCGTCATAGGTTTGCGCGAGCAACGTTTTCAGATCGGCGTTCACCGGCAGGTCGAACATCGCGCCCTTGCCGCCGACAAGAAATACAGCCGAATATTTTTTGTCGCGCACGCTGGCGAGCGTCAGCGTGGCATCGAGCTTGGCGCTGGCGACGGGGTCGGCGGTGAACCGGCTGTTGTAGGATTTTTTCGGGTTGAACCTGTCGGCAACGACCACGCCGCCCTTTGGGCTGGCAATATCGACCGTCAGCCCGTTGTCGGCGAACACCGCATAGGCCTGGGTCAGCTCGTCCATTTCAAAGCCGGGGCGGGTCTTGCCTTCGTCGGCGCCATGGCTGCTGACCACGAGCAGCACGCGGTCGGATCCAGCGCCCGTCTCCGCCTGTGCGGGCACGGCGCCCATGACGATCAGGCCGAGCGCCCATGCTGCCACGATGTTTTTCCGATTCTGCATTGTCCAAACTCCAAACCGTTTCACGATGGTGTGCGGTCTGGCAGAGTGGACGTCGGGACGACGTCAAAGCGGGTTTGACGCTATTTTGACGTTGCATCGCCAAGGCTTTGCGGCGGAGTAAGGCGCGCGGGACAAAGGGCATCGCTTGAACAATGCGTTCGACATCTTGCTGATCGAGGACAACGCCGATCTGGCCGATAATGTTATCGATTATCTCGAGGCGCTCGGTCACCGGCTCCATTACGCGGCCGACGGAGAGGCGGGGCTGCGCGAGGCACTGACCCGTGCGATCGACGTCATCTTGCTCGACCTGGCGTTGCCGCGCCGCGAAGGTCTGAGCGTATGTGCCGAAATCCGCCGCCGCAGCGACCATCGGATCCCCATCCTCATGCTGACGGCGCGCGATACACTTGATGACAAACTCGCGGGCTTTGCCAGCGGCGCTGACGATTATCTGGTCAAACCCTTTTCGCTCGCCGAGCTGGCGGCGCGTATCCAGGCGCTTGCGCTGCGGCCGCAACTGGGTCAGTCGCACAGCCTGGTGATCGGATCGCTGACGATCGACCGCCAGATGCGGACCGCGACGCGGGCCGGACAATCGCTACGGCTGTCACCGCTGCTGTGGGACATCCTGCTGCTGCTCGCCGAAGCGGCGCCGCAGCCAGTCACCCGCGCCGAGCTCGCGCGCAAGCTGTGGGGCGACGAGCCGCCGTCGTCGGATGCGCTGCGCAGTCATATTCACCTGCTCCGCCAGATCGTCGACAAGCCGTTCGATGGGGCGATGATCGAAACCGTGCACAGCATCGGCTTTCGCCTGAGCGCGCCGCAATGATCGCCGCGCGGCACAGCCTGCGCCGCCGCGTCATCGCGGCGCTGGTCGCGGCGGTCCTGGCGACCAGCGCGCTGTTCGGGATCGCGACCTTCATCTTTGCCTACACGCTCGAAGATCGGCTGTTCAGCAACGCGATCGCCGACGAGATTGCGCGGCAACAGCAAGGCTGGCGCCGCGATGGCCAATTGCCCGCGCCCGAACTTCCCTATATCCGGATTTATCGCCAGGCCGCCGCTCTGCCACCCGATCTGGCGCGGCAAGTCGCCGCCAACCCGCGGCAGAGCGAATTTTATGGCACCGGCGGGCGGCATTATCATGTCGCCCGTTTCCGCCTCGATCAGCGGGGCGGCGCGGGGCAGGACGCAAAACGCGCGATCGCGGTGGCCGAGGTCGGCCGCTATCTGCTCGTACGGCCGGTGCGCGATGGGATGATCCGGTTTCTGATCGGGCTCAGCCTGTTCGTCGCGCTGGTCATGGCGCTGCTTGGCTGGTGGCTGGCCAGCCGGGCGATGCGGCCGCTGAGTCGGCTGGCCAGGGATGTCGGGGCTGGCGATGCCGCGGTCCCGGTGGTGCGGGCCGCGGATTATCCGGCAAACGAGATCGGCGTGCTGGCGCGCGCGCTGGGCCAAGCGTTCGACCGCATCCGCGGCTTTGTCGATCGCGAGCGCAGCTTTACCCGCGACGCCAGCCATGAATTGCGGACTCCGCTGGCGGTGATCCGCGGCGCCGCCGAAGTCATCGCGCTGCACAAAGACCTGCCCGCGCCGGTGCCCGATGCGCTGCGCCGGATCGAAACCGCGACGATCGACATGATGCACGCCCTCGACCTGCTGCTCGCCTTGGCGCGCGAAGGCGACATGCTGCCGTCGCAGCCGGTGATGCTGTATCCCGTGGTCGAAAAGGCGCTGGTGTCAGCGGCGCTGCGCTTTCCCGCCCCGCAGCCGGTCGTGACGATCGAAATGCCGCCCGAAACACTGGCGCTGGCCGAGCCGACGGCGTTGCAGTTGATCCTGAACAACCTGATCGGCAACGCCTTTCAACATGCCGCCGCGGCTCCACTGCACATCCGGTTCAGCGGCAACGTCCTGACGATCTGCGATGACGGCCCCGGCCTCGCCGCGGTCGCCGATCCGCTGGCGCCTTTTGCCAAGGGGGACGCCAGTATCGGCAGTGGGCTGGGCCTGGACATCGTGCGCCGCCTGTGCGCGGCAACGGACATCGCCCTGACCGTCGGCGCGGGTGCCGACGGTCAGGGCGCGTGCTTTGCACTAAAATTCCGCGCTCGATAGAAAAGCGCGGCGCAATGCGGTAATCGCGTCGCCATGGCCGATCGGAAACCGCGCTATCGAACCTACACCAGCCCCGCGGGCGGCTGGGGCGCCGCTGCGGCGACCGCGAAGGTGCTGATGGAACAGAGCGTCGTGACCAAGGGATCGCGCGCGCTGCTGGCGATGAACCAGCCGGGCGGGTTCAAATGCCCCAGCTGTGCGTTTCCGGACGCGACCTGCACCAAAAAGCTGGAATTCTGCGAAAATGGCGCCAAGGCGCTGGCGCATGAAGCGACGAAGTTTCGCATTACGCGCGAATTTTTTGCGGCGCACAGCGTGTCCGACCTGATGCAGCAGTCGGACCATTGGCTGGAAATGCAGGGGCGGCTGACCGAGCCGATGCGTTATGACGCCGTGACCGACCATTATGTGCCGGTCAGCTGGGACGATGCCTTCGCGCTGATCGGCCAGCATCTGCGCGCGCTGGACAGTCCGCACCAGGCCGAATTCTACACCTCGGGCCGCACCGCGAACGAGACAGCCTTCCTCTATTCGATCTTTGTCCGCGAGTTCGGGACGAACAATTTCCCCGACTGTTCGAACATGTGCCACGAACCGACCAGCCGCGGCCTGCCGCCAGCGATCGGCATCGGCAAGGGCACGGTGGTGCTCGACGATTTCGACCATGCCGAGGCGATTTTCCTGATCGGGCACAACGCGGGGACCAACGCACCGCGGATGATGACCCCGCTGGTCGAGGCGCGCAAACGCGGGGTGCCGATCGTTGCGGTCAACCCGATGCCCGAACGCGCGCTGATCCAGTTCACCGAACCGCAGGACATCGTCCAGATGGCGACCTTCGGGTCGACCGCGGTCACCAGCGAGTTCGTCCATATCAAGATCGGCGGCGATCTCGCGCTGATCAAGGGCATGATGAAGGTCATGTTCGAGCGCGAGGCGGCGGGCGAGACGGTTTTAGACCATGATTTCCTTGCCGAACATACGGCGGGTTTCGAGGCACTGAAGGCCGATATCGAGGCGCAGCAATGGCCCGACCTGATCGCGGCAGCAGGGATCGAAGAGGCGCAGATCCGCCGCTGCGCCGACATCTATATCCGCTCGAACGCGACGATCATCTGTTACGGCATGGGGATCACCCAGCACCAGCTGGGGTCGCAGCTGGTTCAGCAGATCGCCAACCTGCTGCTGCTCAAGGGCAATTTCGGCAAGCCGGGGGCGGGCATCTCGCCGATCCGCGGCCATTCGAACGTGCAGGGCGACCGCACCGTCGGCATCGATGAACGGCCGAGCCAGACCTATCTCGACAAGGTGCGCGACATATTCGGCTTCGAACCGCCGCGCAGCCATGGCCATCACACGGTCGAGTCGATTCAGGCGATGCTGGACGGCAGCGCCAGGGTGTTCATCGGTCTTGGCGGCAATTTCGTGCGCGCGGTGCCCGACACCGACCGTGCCTATGCGGCGATGCGCCAGCTCGACCTGACCGTCGGGATCGCGACCAAGCTCAACTGCGGCCATCTGGTCCATGGCAAGGATGCGCTGATCCTGCCCGTCGTCGCGCGCTCCGAACGGATCGAGACCGCGGCGGGCGAGCAGTTCGTCACCATCGAGGATTCGATGTCGAACGTCACCGCCTCGCGCGGCGTGCTCGAACCCGCCAGCGAACATCTGCTGCCCGAAACCGAAATCGTCTGCCGCATCGCGATGGCGACCTTGCCAGACAGCATGGTCGATTGGGCCAGTTATATCGACGACTACAGCCTGATCCGCGACAAGATCGCCGCGGTCTATCCGGCGATCTACGAGAGCTTCTCCGAACGGATCAAGGCGCCGCTGGGCTTTCATCTCGACATCCCGCCGCGCCGCCGCGCGTGGGCGACCCCCAACGGCAAGGCTAATTTCCTGATCCTGCCGGGCCTCGCGGTCAACGCGCCGGTTGCCGATCCGGCGATGCTGCGGCTTGCCACGGTGCGCTCGCACGATCAGTTCAACACGACGATCTACAGCTACAACGACCGCTATCGCGGCGTGTCGGGCGACCGGATGGTGCTGTTCATGAACGCCGAGGATATGGCCGATCGCGGGCTGGCGGCGGGCGCCAAAATTGCCCTTGAAACCTTCAGCGACGATGACGTCATCCGCCGCGTCGAGGGGCTGACCATCGTCGACTATCCGATGTCGCGCGGGTCGGTCGCGGGCTATTATCCCGAACTCAACCCGCTGCTGCCGCTCGATTTTTATGACAAGACCAGCGGCTGTCCGGCCGCCAAAGCCATCCCGGTGCGGGTCGTCGCTTGACCAAGCGCGCCGACATCGCGGTGGGGCACCGCATCGCCCCGGCGCGCTTCCTGATCTTTGCCGGGGCGCTGGTCGCCGCGGGCGGCATCGCGTCGGCGCTCGGCTGCGATCCGCGCACAGCGCTGCTGATCGGGTTCGACGTCGCCACGCTCGTCTTTCTGGGCGTCCTCGTGCCGCTGCTCGGTGCCGACCCGCAGCAGATGCGGCGGACGGCCGCAAGTAACGACGCCAACCGCGCCGGGCTGCTGGCGATTGCGGTCCTGCTGTCGCTGGTGATCCTGTTCGCGGTGGGGACATTGATCGCCGGTCCGGGGCAGCTCGATCGCGGCGCCATTTTGCTGATCATAGCGACGCTGGCGCTGGCGTGGCTGTTCGCAAATATGGTGTTCACGCTCCACTATGCCCATCTTTACTATCGGCAAGACCATGGCCGCGACCAGCGCGGGATCGAAGTACCGGGGGTCGACGAACCCGGATACCCCGACTTCCTCTATTTCGCCTTCACCCTGGGGATGACGTTCCAGACGTCGGACGTCAGCATTTCGGGCGCACATATGCGGCGCGTCGTGCTGGGCCATTGCATGGCGGCGTTCATTTTCAACATGGGCATATTGGCGTTCACGGTGAACGCCATCGGCGGATCATGATCCGCCCAGCCGCGCCAGATCAGCGGTGCTGTTGACGTTGGGCGGCACGAAATCGCTGTCGATTGCGCGCGCCCCGATCCGCCGGGCAAAGGCGCGAACGGCCAAGTCGCTGCCATCGCTCAGTTGCGCTTTCAGGTCGTCGATCGCGGCGGTCGGCCACAGCCCGATCACCGGCTGGGCGGCAAGGAAAGCGGGCGCGGGTGCGAGCAGCGCGCCGAGGTCGGGCGGCAGGCGGACGCAATCGACCGGCGCGGTGAGCACTTGGTCAAAGCCCCGATCGGCGGCGTCGATCAGCGCGGCGGCGATCCCGCCCAGCGGCCCCATGTCGGGGCGCGGCCAGTCGGCGATGCCGCCCGCGCGCCCGACGATGATCAGCGTGTCGCAATGGGGGCGGAGGGCGGCCAGCGCATGATCGATCAACGCCCGCCCGTCGAGCACGGCCAGCGCCTTGTCCGAACCAAAGCGGCTGGAGCGCCCCCCCGCGAGCACGGCGCCTAATGTCGTCATGCGATCATGCCCGCGGCGTCGCAGATGATCAGCGCCGCGTCGGCGCGCGCCAGCGCGACCAGCGTCAGCCCCGCCTGCGCCGCGCGGGTTGCGGCGAGGCTGGTCGGCGCTGACAAGGTGATCAGCATCGGGCAACCCGCGCGCACCGTCTTTTCAACCAGTTCGTAACTGCACCGCGCCGACAGCAGGATGAAACCGGTGGCGGGATCGATACCCGCGCGCGCCAGCGCCCCGATCAGTTTGTCGAGCGCATTGTGCCGCCCGACATCTTCGCGCACGCACAGAATTTCGCCTGCTGGCGAACAGAAAGCGGCAGCATGGACCGCGCCGGTGGCGCCGCCGAGCGGCTGATGACCGGTCAGTGCCGCCAGCGCCGCGGCGATCGCGGTGCGATCGGTCGCGATGCGCGCGGTCAGCGGCGGCAGCGGGCGCAAGACCTGTTCGATATTCTCGATCCCGCACAGCCCGCAGCTGCTTTCGCTCACCCGCTGGCGCGCGCGCTCGAGTGCGCGCGCCTTAAGCTCGGGCGGCACCCAGAGGCGCAGCGCCCAGCCGCCCTCGACCGGGTGAACGTCGATACGCTCGACCTGGTCGGGGGTTTCGACCAGCCCTTCGCTCAGCGCAAAGCCCAGCGCATAATCTTCCAGATCGGTGGGGGTCGCCATCATCACGGCATAGCCGATGCCGCCGACCTCGACCGACACCGGCGCCTCGACCGCCATGCTGCGGATCAGCGCGGCATCGCCGGGGTTGGCCAGGCCCAATCGCCGGACGGGCAGGTCGATCGTCGCATCGTTCATGGCGGCACCCTAACGTATCGCGGCGCGCTTGTCCCCGCCGCGACGATTGCCATTTGCGGTGCGCGGCCTATCAATCACCGCCATGCAAAGTGACATTCTCGCGGTCCTGCTGGGACAGGTTCAGCCGTTCCGCGGCGAAGACGAACCCAGCGCGATCGGCAAGCTGCCGGTCACCGCCGCGGTCGCGGTCGGCGCCATGGGGCTGGCGGGGGACGAGCAGGCCGATCGCACCGTCCATGGCGGCATCGACAAGGCGGTCCACCACTATCCCGCCGATCATTACGCATGGTGGCGCGCGCATCTGGGCGATGTGCCGCTGCTCGATGCGCCCGGCGCGTTCGGCGAGAATATTTCAACGACCGGTCTCGACGAAACCAACGTCTGCCTCGGCGACCGCTTCCGCCTCGGCACCGCGCTGGTCGAGGTCAGTCAGGCGCGCCAGCCGTGCTGGAAACTCGACCATCGCTTCGGGACAAAGGGGGTGATGGCCGCGGTCGTGAAGACCCGCCGTTCGGGCTGGTACTACCGCGTCCTCGAAACGGGGCAGGTCCGCGCGGGTGATACGCTTGAACTGGTGGAACGGCCTTGGCCCGACTGGCCGCTCGCCTCGCTGTTCGGTCTGCTGATCGGCGGCGAAGCGAAGGATCGCCTGGCGGACCTGCGCGCGCTGCGCGACGTATCGATGCTTGCCGAAACATGGAAGGTCAGGCGCGCCAAGCTGGCGGAGCAATTTGGCGCCGACCGTTAGAGATTGATGAGCTTAGGTTACACACTCGTCATTGCGAGCGAAGCGAAGCAATCCAGGGCAGTGTACGCACACCCTGGATTGCTTCGCTTCGCTCGCAATGACGATTCAAACTGAAGGCATTCTGCTCTAAGCGCGTTCGCTCTTACCACCCAGCCACGCATCCAGCTTCGCCGCATCCTCGGCGCTGAAATGCAGCCCCAGCTTGCTACGCCGCCACAATATGTCGTCACTGGTCTGCGCCCACTCGCGATCCACCAGCCACGCCGCTTCGGCGGCGGAGAGGCCGTGGGAGATTTCGCCGCCGAGCGCGGCCCAGCTTTCGGCATCGCCCAGCCATTTCCGCGCGTCGGTGCCATAGGCCTTGACGATGCGATCGACGGTATCGACGGACAGAAAGGGGTGGGCGAGCTTGATTTCGGCCTTGAGCGCCGCGACGCCACCGGTCGGAAAATCGCCGCCCGGTAGCGCCGCCCTGGCGGTCCAGCGCTTGCCGGTCAGCGCCGGAACATGTCCTACCAGCTCATCGACCGCAGCCTCGGCGACATGGCGATAGCTGGTTATCTTGCCGCCATAGATGGTGAGCAGCGGCGCGCCTTCGGCCAGATCGAGGTCGATCCGGTAACCCCGCGTCGCGGCTTCGGGCCGCCCCGATCCATCCTCGATCAACGGCCGCACCCCCGAATAGGTCCACACCACGTCGGCGGGGGTAATCGGTTCGCGAAAATACAGGCTGGCCCCCTCGCACAGATAGGCGATTTCCTCGGTGCTCGCGCGCGCTTTGTTCGCCGGCCCGTCGTGATCGACGTCGGTCGTGCCGATCAGGGTGAAGTCGCGCTCATAGGGAATGGCGAAGAAGATGCGCCCGTCGGGGAGCTGAAAGAAATAGGCATAGTCATGCTGAAACAGCCGCCGCACCACGATATGCGATCCGCGCACCAGCCGCATCGCATGATCGGGCTCGGCATCGGCGCGGCGCAGCAGATCGAGCACCGCCGGACCCGCCGCATTGACGACACTGCGGCCGGTGAAGCGATAGCTGTGGCCATTGTCGCAGCTCGCCTCGACCACCCACAGCCCGTCTTCGCAGCGCAGTGCCTCGGCGCGGGTGCGGGTGCGGACCTTGGCGCCATGGTCGGCGGCGTCGCGCGCGTTGAGTGCTACCAGCCGTGCGTCGTCGACCCAGCCGTCCGAATATTCGAACCCGCGGGCATATTGCGGCTGCAACGGCTCGCCCGCGACATGGCGCTTGAGGTCGATCGAGCGCGTCGCAGGCAGCTTCTTGCGCCCGCCGATATGATCATACAGGAACAGTCCGAGTCGCAGCAGCCAGCGCGGCCGTAGCCCCGGCCGGTGCGGCAGGACAAAGCGCAGCGGCCAGATGATATGCGGCGCGATGCCCCACAAGGTTTCGCGTTCTTTCAGCGCCTCGCGGACCAGCCCGAACTCATAATGTTCGAGGTAACGCAGCCCGCCGTGGATCAGCTTGGTCGACGCCGACGAGGTGCCTTGCGCCAGATCGCCTGCTTCGAGCAGCAGCACCCGCGCGCCGCGTCCCGCGGCGTCGCGCGCCACCCCGGCGCCGTTGACGCCGCCGCCAATAACGATGACGTCATAAGGTTGGGGACTGTCGGGCATCGGCTGTCCCTATGCCAGCAATGCCGATTTTGCCAAGGGGACATCATCATCGGCCTACGTATGCGCGTTGCAATCATGCCCCCGCTCCGCCATTTCCCGTAATGGATGTCCAAGGGGATGGTGGTGAGCGTAAAAGTCGAAACATTGGTGCTGTTCGGCGCGACCGGCGACCTGGCGCAGCGCATGCTCTTTCCCTCGCTCTACAATCTCCATCTCGACGGCCTGCTGGCCGACGCGCTGACGATCATCGGGTCGGGACGCTCGCCGATGGATCGTGCCGCCTTTCATGTGCAGGTCCGCGCGGCGCTTACCGAGCATCTACCTGCCGATCGGATCGAGTCGGCTGCTGTCGATGCCTTTGTGGCGCGCATCGATTATTGTGCGATCGATGCCGGGGCGGGCACCGGCTATGACGATTTGGCCGCGCTGCTCGGCGACCGTATGCAGCGCCCGATCGGCGTCTATCTGTCGACCCCGCCGTCGATGTTCGGCCCGATCGCACAGGGGCTGAACGCCGCCGGGATCGCCTGCACCGAATGCCGCATCGCGATGGAAAAGCCCATCGGCCACGACCTCGCCTCGTCGCGAGAAGTGAACGCGCAGGTCGGCGATGCCTTTGCCGAGGACCGCGTGTTCCGCATCGACCATTATCTCGGCAAGGAAACGGTGCAGAATCTGCTCGCGCTGCGCTTTGCCAACATGCTCTTCGAGCCGCTGTGGAACGCGCAGGCGATCGACCATGTCCAGATCACCGTCGCCGAAACTGTCGGCCTTGAAGGTCGCGTCTCCTATTATGACGGGGTCGGTGCATTGAAGGACATGGTCCAGAACCATATGCTCCAGCTGCTGGCGATCATCGCGATGGAGCCGCCGGCTAGCGTATCGTCGACCGCGGTGCGCGATGAAAAGGTCAAGCTGCTCCGTTCGCTCCGCCGCATGACCGCCGCGGATGTGAAGGCGCACAGCGTCAAGGGCCAATATAGCAGCGGCGCAGTCAATGGCGGTGCGGTGACCGGCTATGCCGACGAGCTCGGTCAGCCTTCGAACACCGAAACCTTCGTCGCGATCAAGGCCTATATCGACAATTGGCGCTGGAAGGGCGTGCCCTTCTACCTGCGCACCGGCAAACGCATGCCCGAACGCAAGTCCGAGGTGCTCATCCAGTTCAAGCCGGTGCCGCACAATATCTTCGCCCGGGTCGGCGCGGGCAAGCTCGATGCGAATATGATGATCATCAACCTCCAGCCCGAGGAGAATATCCGGGTCAAGGTTATGGCGAAGCAGCCGGGCCTCGACCGCGACGGAGTGAAGCTGAAGGAAGTGACGATGGACGTCTCGCTCTCGCACAGCTTTGCGGGTGAGCGGCGGCGCATTGCCTACGAACGCCTGCTGCTCGATTTCATCGAGGGCGACCAGACCCTGTTCGTGCGCCGCGACGAGGTCGAGGCGCAGTGGCAGTGGATCGATTCGATCCGCGATGCCTGGGCCGCGGTCGACATGGCGCCGCAGACTTACACGGCCGGCAGTTGGGGTCCGTCGAGCGCGATCGCGCTGATCGAACGCGACGGGGCAAGCTGGCATGACTGAACTTCACCCCACCATCGCTACGGTCACCGACCGCATCGTCGCCCGCAGCGCCCAGCGCCGCGCCGCCTATCTCGACCTGATGGAGCGCCAGCGCGAGGCCGGGACGAACCGCGGCAATCTCTCCTGCGGCAATCTCGCGCACGGTTTCGCGGCGGCTGGCGATGATAAGGCGGTGATCCGCACCGGCGGCGCGATGAACATCGGCATTGTCACCAGCTACAACGATATGCTGTCGGCGCATCAGCCCTACGGACGCTATCCCGAACAGATCAAACTCTTCGCGCGCGAAGTCGGTGCCACCGCGCAGGTCGCGGGCGGCGTTCCCGCGATGTGCGACGGGGTAACGCAAGGGCAGGCGGGGATGGACCTGTCTTTGTTCAGCCGCGACAATATCGCGCAGGGCACGGTGATCGCGCTCAGCCATGCAATGTTCGAGGGCGCGCTGCTGCTCGGCATCTGCGACAAGATCGTCCCCGGGCTGCTGATCGGCGCATTGCGCTTCGGCCATCTGCCGCAAATCCTGATCCCCGCGGGGCCAATGCCTTCGGGCCTCGCCAACAAGGAAAAGCAGCGCGTCCGCCAGCTTTATGCCGAGGGCAAGGCGACGCGCGACGAACTGCTCGAAGCCGAGGCGGCAAGCTATCATGGCGCAGGCACCTGCACCTTCTATGGCACCGCGAACAGCAACCAGATGATGATGGAGCTGATGGGGCTGCATATCCCCGGCAGTGCCTTCACCCATCCCGGCACGAAATTGCGCCAGGAACTGACCCGCGCCGCGACCCACCGCGTCGCCGAAATCGGCTGGGACGGCAGTGATTACCGACCGTTGGCGCGCTGCGTCGATGAAAAGGCGATCGTCAACGCCGCGATCGGTCTGCTCGCCACTGGCGGCTCGACCAACCATGCGATCCATCTCCCCGCCATCGCCCGCGCCGCGGGGATAATTATCGACTGGCAGGATTTCGACGAACTCAGCCATGCGGTGCCGCTGCTGGCGCGCGTCTATCCGAACGGTGCGGGCGATGTGAACAATTTTCACGCGGCGGGCGGCATCGGCTATGTCGTGCGCGAACTGCTCGATGCCGGTTTGCTCCACGGCGATGTGCTGACCGTCGGCGGCACGATGGCCGATTATGGCGGCGAGCCGGTGCTGGTCGACGATGCGCTGCAATGGCAGGCCGCCCCCGCGACCAGCCGCGACGACACGATGCTGCGCCCCGTCGCGGCGCCTTTCTCGCCCGACGGCGGCATGCGCCTGCTCGCGGGCAACCTCGGTCGCGCGATCATCAAGACCAGCGCCGTCGCCGAGGATCGCTGGACGATCGAGGCGCCATGCCGGATTTTCGACAATCAGGACGCGGTGCTGGCGGCGTTCAAGGCGGGCGAGCTCGAACAGGACGTCATCGTCGTTGTCCGCTTTCAGGGGCCGCGCGCCAATGGCATGCCCGAATTGCACAAGCTGACCCCGGCGCTCGGCGTGTTGCAGGACCGCGGGTTCCGCGTCGCCCTGCTTACCGACGGCCGGATGTCGGGCGCCAGCGGCAAGGTGCCTGCGGTGATCCACCTCTCGCCTGAAGCCTTGCCCGGCGCCGACGGGGTCAGCGGCCCGCTCGCCTTCCTGACCGACGGCGACATCGTCCGCGTCTGCGCGCGGCAGGGCGAAGTGCTGGCGCTGGTCGATCCTGCGATCTGGGCGGCACGCTCGCCCGCGGTGCCGCCGCCGCCCGCGCTGGGCGTCGGGCGCGAATTGTTCGCGCTGTTCCGCCACTACGCCGATGAGGCTGAGAAGGGCGGGTCGGCGGTGCTGGCAGCGATGGAGACGGTGATTTGATTTTCAGCCGGTCGTCCTGAGGAGCCGCTGAGCCTGTCGAAGCGGCGTCTCGAAGGACCGGGAGCGGTGCTTCGAGACGCGATCGAGCCTTCGCCGAAGCTCAGTCTCAATCACTCCTCAGCACGAACGGAAAATGAAATGCGCCGCAATCGGCGCAAATGGAGTGAAGAATGACCGACAAATCCATCGACCAGATCATGCGCGTTGCCCCCGTCATCCCGGTGATCGTCATCGACCGGGTCGAGGACGCGGTGCCGATGGCCGAGGCGCTCGTCGCGGGCGGGCTGACCGTGCTCGAAGTCACGCTGCGGACCCCCGCCGGGCTCGACGCGATTGCGGCGATGAAAAGCGTCAAGGGCGCGGTTGTCGGCGCGGGGACGGTGCTCGATCCCGCGATGCTGAACGCCGCGATCCATGCGGGTGCGGAGTTCATCGTCTCGCCGGGCCTCACCGACAATCTCGGCAAGGCGGCGGTGGCCAGCGGCATCCCGTTCCTGCCCGGCACTGCCAATGCCGGTGACATTATGCGCGGCATGGACCTCGGGCTCGACCGCTTCAAATTCTTCCCCGCCGCGACCAGTGGCGGCATCCCGGCGCTGAAAGCGCTGGCGGGACCGTTCGGTCAGGCGCGTTTCTGTCCGACCGGCGGCATCAGCCTCGCGACCGCGCCCGAATGGCTCGCGCTCGAAGCGGTGCTGTGCGTCGGCGGCAGCTGGGTGGTGCCATCGGGGCCGCTCGATCCGGCTCGGGTCGAGGCGTTGGCAAGAGAAGCGGCGGCGCTCAAAGCCTGATCGTCATCCCAGCGAAAGCTGGGATCGCTGTCGGTCTTTTCCTTCGTCGCTGCGTAAACCGCCAGCGGTCCCAGCTTTCGCTGGGACGACGAAGGGCCGCATTGATAAACGCCATCTTTACTGCCACTGTGCCTAGGGTAAGCGGCAATATAGCCGCCCTTGGGGAGATGTGCGTGCCGAGACTGCAGCCGCATTTGGAAGAAGTGCTCGCATCAGAGCCTGGATCGCATATCGCCGCCCTGTTCGATTTCGACGGCACGATCATCTCGGGCTACTCCGCCACCGCGATGCTGCGCGAGAAATTCCAGCGCCGCGAAATGTCGATGGAGGAAATCGCCGAGACCGCGCAGGTCATCGCGCAACACAGCCTCGGCACCATCGGCTTTTCGGGGCTGATGTCGGGCGCCGCGAAATTCATGAAGGGTGTCGAGGAAGAGAGCTTCACCCAATTCGGCGAGGAACTCTACAAAAAGCATATCGCCCGCAAGATTTACCCCGAAACCCGCGCGATCATCGAGGCGCATCAGGCGAAGGGTCACCGCGTCGCGATCATCTCGTCGGCGACGATCTACCAGATCGAACCGACCGCGCGCGACCTTGGCATCACCGACATCAAATGCTCGGCCTATGAGATCGAGGACGGGGTGTTCACCGGCGACATCATCCGCCCGCTGTGCTTCGGCGAGGGCAAGGTGCTAGCGGCGGAGGAACTTGCGGCCGAATATGGCCTCGATCTCGATCAGAGCTTTTTCTACTCGGACAGCGACGACGATATCGAACTGCTCGAACGCGTCGGCAAGCCGCGCCCGCTGAACCCGAACCTGAAATTGAAAGCCATCGCCGAGGAAAATGGCTGGCCGGTGCAACGGTTCGGCAGCCGCGGCACGCCGTCGTGGGTCGATTATACCCGCACCATCTATGCCACCGGCTCGCTCGTCGGCGCCTTTGCCGCCGGGCTGCCGATCTGGGCGCTCACCCGCTCGCAGCGTGAGGCGGCGAATTTCTCGATCGGGCTGTTTGGCGATTTCGCGACCGCGATCACCGGGGTCGAGCTGGAGGTCGAGGACGAAAAGAACCTGTGGTCGTCGCGTCCGTGCGTCTTCATCTTCAACCACCAGAGCAAGGCGGACGTGATGATCCTCGCCAAGCTCATCCGCCGCGACATGGGCGGGGTGGGCAAGAAAGAGATCAAGAATATCCCCATATTGGGGAAGCTGATGGAATGGGGCGGCACCGTCTTCGTCGACCGCGCCGACGGCAAGAGCGCGATCAAGGCGATGGAGCCGCTGGTCGATGCGATCAAGATCGAGGGCAAGTCGATCTGCATCTCGCCCGAAGGCACGCGCAGCCTGACCCCGAAGCTCGAACCGTTCAAGAAGGGCGCCTTCCACCTCGCGATGCAGGCGGAGGTGCCGATCGTCCCGATCGTCATTCACAATGCGACCGACGTCGCGCCGAAGAACGAGTTTGTGATGCGTCCCGCGACGGTGCGCGTCACCGTGCTGCCGCCGGTCGATACGTCGAAGTGGACCCCGCGGACGATCAACAATCATGTCCGCGACGTGCGAAACATGTTCCTGCGGACGCTGGGCCAGCCCGAGGAGAGCGTTGCGGAATCGGTGGCGAAGGAAGAGGTCGCCGAGGCCGCACCGCCAGAGGCGAAGGCCGAAAAGGCGAAACCGAGAAAGGCCGCCGCAAAAAAGTCGCCAGCCAAGAAAGCCGTGGCCAAGAAAGCCTCCCCGCGAAAGGGAAGGACGGCCTAGCGCATGTCTCACCTCGTCATTGTGACCCCGGACTTGATCCGGGGGAAGCAATCCAGAGCGGCTTGCCACACCCTGGATTGCTTCGTTTCGCTCGCGATGACGGAGGGGTTTTAGCCGGTGGCCGACGGCACGCCTCGCCAGCCCGTCGCAACGGAGGACGCGGCCGACCGGCTCTATATCATCGACGCGCGCAACGGGGTCGAGCGGCAGCTGTTGCTTGACTGGGTCCACGCCACCGCTGGCGATAACGATCCGCAATGGGCCAGCCTCGCGATCGAGGATGACGATCACGCCCTCCCGCTCGAAACCCTCCGCGCCCGGCTTGATGGGCAGCCGTCGCGGCAGGTCGTGCCGCTGCGCGTCGCGTGGCGCATCCCGGGCTTCGACAAGGACCGCGCACTCAAATTCCGCCACATCCTGTTCGGTGACCCGCGCCATCCCGGCTCGCTGCGCTCGCGGCTGATCCTGCTCCGCGACCGCCGCCGCGCACAGATATTGGTCGGCGAGGCGGCGACGCTCGACGCGCTGCGCGACCGCTTCGCCGCGCAGACCGGCGGCGGCGATGGCGCGGGCTGCGACAGCGCCGAATTTGCCGCCTTCATCGCGCGGCAGGCGTCGCTCGCGCTCGACGTCGCCGAACGCGGCATCCGCGGGACGCGCTACAAGGTACCGCGCTTCGTCGCCGATGGCCTGCGCACCAGCCCGAAGTTCCGCGCCGCGCTCGCCGATCTCGCCGAAGCGACAGGCCGTCCGGTCGCCGACCTGTTCCGCGAGGCGCGGCCGTTGATGAAGGAAGTCATCGCGCGGCCCAGTGCGATCTTCCTCGATCTGCGCGCCCGGCTCGACCGGATGATGTTCGGCGGCTACGCGCCCGAGATGGAGGTCGACGCCGCCGAACTCGCGCGGCTGCGCGCGATCCTGCGCGAACATCCGACCGCGATCCTGTTCACCCACAAAACCTATATCGACGGCGCGACCCCCAGCCGCCTCACCTATGAAAACGACATGCCGATGCTGCACAGCTTCGGCGGCGCCAATCTCGATTTCGCGATCATGGGTGAATTTTTCCGCCGCTCGGGGATGATCTTCATCCGCCGCAGCTTTCAGGACCAGCCAGTCTACAAGCTCGTGCTGCGCCACTATATCGCCTGGCTGCTCGCCAAGCGTTTCCCCTTGAGCTGGGCTTTCGAAGGGACGCGCTCGCGGCTCGGCAAGCTGATGCCGCCCAAATATGGCTTGATGAAATATGTCCTCGACGCCGCCCACGCGACGGGGACGCGCGGGGTGCATTTTGTGCCGTTCGTCACCAGTTTCGACCTGATCCGCGACGTCGAGGAATATGCCGCCGAACAGACGGGGCGGAACAAGAAGCCCGAGAGCCTGTCGTGGTTCCTCGGCTATATGAAAAGCCTGAAAGAACCCTCGGGTCGCATCCGGCTCGACATCGGCAACCCGGTGGTGATCGACGCCGCGCCCGGCCCCGACGACAAGCGCGCGCTCGAAAAAATCGCCTTTGCCGTCGCGGTCGAGGCCAATCGCGTCACCCCGCTGACCGTCACGTCGGTGATGTGCCTGATCCTGCTCGGGATGGCGCCGCGCGGCGCCACCGCTGCCGAACTGCTCGGCGCGATCGGCGCGGTGACCGACTGGGCGCGGGTGCGCGGTATCCGGATCAGCAGCGAGCTGGAAAGCGGCGATCGGGCGGCGCTGGCGGTTACCGTCGATACGCTTGTGACAAGCGGGCTACTGACGCGTTTTGAAGCGGGCAGCGAGCGCGTCTATTCGATCGACCCCGCCAAGCATCCGATGGCGAGCTATTATCGCAACATCATCGCGCATCACTTCCTCGACCGCGCGATGATCGAACTCGCGCTGTTCGAACTGCGCGACGGCGACAGCGGCGACGCCACCGCGGCGTTCTGGGCCAAGATCGATCGCCTCCGCGACCTGTTCAAATTCGAATTTTTCTATCCGCCGCGCGACGAGCATATGGCCGCCCTGCGCGCCGAACTTGAACGCATCGACCCGGTGTGGGACCGCCGCCTCGCCAGCGGCGACCGCGGCATCGCGCAGTTGCTGCGCCGCTGCCAGCCCGTCGTCGGCCACGCGATCCTGCTGCCGTTCGCAGAGGCCTATTCGGTCGTCGCCGACCTGCTCGCCCGCGCGCGGCCGGGTGATGCGGTCGATGACAAGGCGCTGCTCGATGCTGCGCTGACCGAGGGCAAGCAAGCCTATCTGCTCCGCCGGATCAGCAGCGAGGCCGCGATCGGCAAATTGCTGTTCGCCAACGGCCTGTCGCTGATGCGCCACATGGGGCTGGCCGAGCCCGCGACCCCCAACCTCCTCGCCGCGCGCCGCGCGCTGCTGTTGGAACTGCGCGGGCTGGCGAACGTGATGGAAACGATGCGACTGTCGACGGTGGCTCTTGCCGATCGGTTGCCGGGATCGGGAGGACAAGTGTGACCGGCCTTTCTTCGTCATTCCCGCGAAAGCGGGAACCCAGCGAGCTACCGTCGCAACTGGGTTCCCGCTTTCGCGGGAATGACGAAGTTTTAGATTGGAATGGGGAATAAAGATGCTCAAACAGCTCAGCGCGCAGGACGCCCAGTTCCTCTACACCCAGACCGCGAACAACCTGACCCACATCATGGGGGTCTATATCTACGACCCCTCGACCGCACCGGGCGGCTTTGTGCGCTTCAAGGACATCATCCGCCACGTCGAAAGCCGCGTCGACACATCGCCGCTGTTCAAGCGGCGCCTCCACCGCCTGCCGTTCGACATGGACCACCCCTATTGGGTCGAGGACGAGCATTTCGACATCGAGGCGCATATGAGCCATGCGCGGCTGCCCGAACCCGGCGACTGGCGGCAATTCTGCATCGCGGTGGCGCGCTATTTTTCCAAGCCGATGGATATGAACCGCCCGCTGTGGGACATCTATATCATCGAGGGGCTCGACCGGATTCCTGGCATCCCCAAGGGCAGCTTCGCGATGCTCCACCGCGTCCACCACGCGGCGGTCGATGGCGCGTCGGGCGCGCACGCCTTCATCGCGATGAGCGACATCGATGCCAAGGGCACCCCCGCGATTCCCGAACCGCCGCCGGTCGAGGATCTCGGCGATCCGCCGTCGAGCGCCGAAACGCTGTCGCGCGCCTGGTCGGCGTCGCTGCAATCGCCGGTCAAATTCATGAACGCGCTGATGAAAATGTCGCCCGCGATCCTCTCGTCGGCGCGCAAGGCGATCGAGGGCGGGATGACCGCGGGGGTTCCCGAGACGCGCTTCAACGTCCCCGTCGGGCCGCACAAGATGTTCGACGGGACGTCGGTCGCGCTGTCCGATGTTGCGCTGGTCCGCAAGAAGGTGCCGGGCGCGACGGTCAACGACGTCGTGCTGACCACGGTCGGCGGCGCGCTGCGCAAATATCTGGCGAAGCACAAGGAATTGCCCAAGGACAGTCTGGTCGCGGTCGCGCCGATTAACCTGCGCGGCAAGGAAAAGGCGGCTGGCAAAGCCTCGACCCCCGGCAATCAGGTGTCGGCGATGAGCGTGCCGGTGCGCAGCGACATCGCCGATCCGCTCGCGCGGCTCGCCGCGATCCGCGACTATACGGTCGAGGCAAAGGAGGCGAAGGCTGGCGTCAGCGCGCGGATCATGACCGACCTGTCGCAACATATTCCCGGCGCGACGATGGCGGCGGTCGCGCGGCTCGTCACCAGCGAACGGTTCGCGGTGCGCGGCACCAATCTGTTCATCTCGAACGTGCCGGGCGCGCAGGTGCCGCTCTATCTCGCGGGCGCGCAGCTTGTCATGCAGCACGGCATGGCGCCGTTGGCGAACAATATGGGGCTGTTCGTCGCGACCCCCAGCTACAACGGCCGCATCGCCTTTTCGATCATCTGCGAACGCGCGATCATGCCCGACATCGCCTTTTTCAGGGAGTGTATCGAGGAAAGTTTCGCCGATCTGATGGCGGCGGCGCCGAAAGCCGAAACGCCCAAAGCCGCTACGGCAACGCCGAAACCGACGGCCAAAACAGCGCCAAAACCCAAGGCAAAAGCGAAAGTCGTCCCAAAACCTGCCGCCAACCCCGGCGTAAAACCGAAAGCCCCGGCAAAGGGAAAGAAAAAGCCCTCCTCTTCGTCATCCAGGACTTGATCCGGGATCCATGACGCCGGCGCTGGAATGGATCCCGGATCAAGTCCGGGATGACGGTGGTGGCGAGACCAATGTCAAAACAGTTGCCAAAGGCAACGCAACCCGCAAGACTCCGAAAAAATAGACCATGCGCAACAGGAACATTGAATGCTTTTCACCCCGACGCTCAGCGCCGACCGCGATCTCGTGACCGCACCCGACTACATCGCCTGGGCCAAGGCCGCGCGCGCGCATGACAAGAAATCGGGGCTGCAAACGTGGCGCGACGCCGACGAGAGCAAGCATTTCGATTATAAGGCGATCCGCGCGCGGCTCGAACGGCTGCGCAAGCTGTCGGCGGCGGGTGACGTCAAGGGGCTGCTGTTTGTCCTCAACGAAGGCATTCACGGCAATATCGACGGCATGGGCCACGAGCGCCTCTACCAAAAGGCGCGCTTCGGCACCAAAAAGCTGATCGAGGATTATGTCGCCGAGGTCGTCGCCTCGCTCGACAAGATCGCCGCCGCGCGCAGCATCCCCCGCGAGGAAAAGCGCGACTTCTTCCGCCGTGCCCAGCATTGCTACGGCCGCTCGGCGCTGCTGCTGTCGGGCTCGGGGAGCTTCCTGTTCTTCCACATCGGTGTCGTCAAAGCCTTGTGGTCCGAAGGCGTGCTCCCCGCGATCATGTCGGGCGCCAGCGGCGGATCGATCGTCGCCGCAGTCGTCTGCACCCGCAAGGACAGCGAAATCGGCGCGCTGCTCGAAAGCGAGCGCCTCGCCAACCCCGCGCGCGATCCCAAGCAAAAGCGCCTCGCCTCGGACGAAGTGCGCGACCGGCTTGCCGACCTCATCCCCGACCTGACGTTTCAGGAAGCGTTCGAGATCAGCGGCCGTCACCTGAACGTCTCGGTCGCCCCGGCCGAAAAGCATCAGAACGGCCGCCTGCTCAACGCGATCACTGCCCCCAACGTGCTGATCCGCGAAGCCGTCCTTGCATCATGCGCGGTTCCCGGCGTCTTTCCCCCGGTGATGCTGATGGCGCGCGACGACAGCGGCAACCGCGTCCCGTACCAGCCCGACCGGCGCTGGGTCGACGGGTCGGTGACCCACGACATCCCGACCAAGCGGCTCGAACGGCTCTACGGGGTCAACCATCATATTGTCAGCCAGGCGAACCCGATCGCGCTGCCCTTTGCGACCGACACCCGCAAGCAGATGGCGCCGATCGAGGCCATTCAACATGCGTCGATGGCGACCTTCAAGGCGTGGCTGAACGCCAATATGATCATCTTCCAGAAACCGCTCGAATGGGTGCCGCCGCTCAACAGCCTCGCCAATATGGCACGGTCGGTGATCAATCAGGAATATACCGGCGACATCAATATCATCCGCCCGCCCAAATTCTGGTCGCCGGCCAAGATATTGAGCGATCTGGGGCAGGAGGATATCGACGAGCTGATCGATACCGGCGAGCGCACCGCCTGGCCCAAGGTCGAGATGGTCCGCACCCAGACCGCGATCAGCCGCGCGCTGGAAGGCATTTTGGCGCGGATCGACAAGGCGGGCGACGACGGCCCTGGCCACCGCAGCACCGCGGCGCTGAAAAAGGCGGTGCGCTGACCATGACTGCGGTGATCCTGCCCGCGGGATCGACCGGCGCCGGGGCAAAGCTCCACGTCACCCACTGGCTGCCCGCCGGATTGCCGAAAGCCGTGGTGTTGCTCGCGCACGGCTATGCCGAACACGCAGGCCGCTACGTCCATGTTGCTAAACGGCTGACCGACGCGGGTTATGCCGTCTATGCGATCGATCATTGGGGGCATGGGCAGTCGGACGGCGAGGGCGGTTTCGTCCCGCACTTCTCGGCCTTCACCGACGGCATGGCCGAACTGCTGACTCTCGTGGAGGTCAACCACGGCGACAGGCCGCGCCTGCTGCTCGGCCACAGCATGGGTGGGCTGATTTCGACCCTGTTCCTCATTGAGCGGCAGCAGGCATTTGCCGCCGCCGCGCTCTCCGGCCCCGCGATCGTCCCCGCCGCGCCGCCGTCGCGCTTCACCGTCTGGATCAGCCGCTTCCTCTCGCGCTTCTTCCCGCGGCTTGGCGTGCTGTCGCTCGACGCGAACGGCGTGAGCCGTGATCCCGCCGTAGTCGCCGCCTATCTCGCAGACCCGCTCGTTTACACCGGCAAGATCGGCGCACGGCTGGGCAAGGAATTCATGGACGCGATGGCCGCAGCGCAGGCGAGCGCGCCGCGCATCGCCCTGCCGATCCTGTTCCAGCATGGTTCGGATGACAGCCTCGCGTCGGTGGCGGGTTCGCAATATCTGTTCGATCATGTCGCCTCGACCGACAAGACGCTCAAAATCTACCCGGGCCTGTTCCACGAAATTTACAACGAACCGGAACGCGAAGCGGTGCTGGACGATTTGATCGGCTGGTTCGACGCGCATGTTCCGAAACCTTGAACAAACCCCAATCCCGTTCGTGTCGAGCGAAGTCGAGACACCCCGAGCACTTGCGCTGCCCCGACAGGTGTCTCGACTTCGTCCGACACGAACGGATTTAGGACCGAGTTAGAAACAGATGAAAATCCTCCTGATCCTCCTCTTCGCGCCGCTGATAGCGCTGGCGCTGCTATATTTCGTCTTCCCCGGCCGCCTCGTCGCGCTTGGGCGCGCGTTGCTGCGTCAGCGCGGCCGGATGGTGCAGAAAAGCGTCACCGTCGACGGGCGCAACTGGCCCTATCTGGAGGGCGGCGACCCCGCGAAACGCTTACTGCTGCTTGTGCATGGCTTTGCCGGCGACAAGGATAACTGGTCGATGATCGCGCCGTATCTGACCCGTGATTATCATGTCATCGCCCCCGACCTGCCCGGCTTCGGCGAGAATGAGCGCAACCCCGACCTCGCCTATGATCTTGGCGCCCAGACCGCGCGGCTCAAGCAATTCGCCGACACCCTCGGCCTCGTCCGTCCGCATGTCGGCGGCAACAGCATGGGCGGCTGGATCGCGCTGCGCTACGCGATCGACTACCCCGACGCGCTTGCCAGCCTGATCCTGCTCAACAACGCCGGGGTCAACGGCCAACATGAAAGCGACCTGCAGAAACAGGCGGCGAACGAGGATTACAACCCGCTCGTCCTCGCGGGGCTGGAGGACGCCGACCGGCTGGTCGGCATGGTCGTCCACAAACCGCCCTATATCCCCGCGCGGCTGAAACCGGTGCTTTACGCCGACGCGCTGAAATATCGCGACCAGCTCGACGGCATTTTCTGGACGATCGCGAATGAGGGCCGCGACCATCCGCTCAACGACCGGCTGGGCGAGGTCAGGGCGCCGACCTTGATCATCTGGGGCCGCCACGACCGCCTGCTCGACGTCAGCTGCGTGCCGGTGCTCGAAGCGGGGATCGCGGGCAGCCAGAGTCACGTCTTCGAGCATGTCGGCCATGTCCCGATGATCGAGGATCCGAAAGCGACGGCGGCGGTGATGAAGGCGTTTCTGGCGCAGCATCCCGTCGCCCCCGCGCAGGCGGGGGCCGCAGGCGTTCTATCTAACGGCGCAGGGTAAGGCCTCCAACGGCCCCCGCCGTCGCGGGGGCGACGGGATGCTTGCCAACCCCCCATTCCCACGCCACTCTCCCCTGAAACAGGGGAGAGACATATGCGCCTGAAGGTCGGCCTGCTCGGTGGGGGCAGCTGGGGGACGACGGTCGCGGCGGTGGTGTCGCGCAACGCGCCGATCACCCTGTGGGCGCGCGATGCCGAAACGGTTGAGGGCATCAACCAGTATAACGAGAACCGCAAATATCTGCCCGGTATCAAGCTGCCGACGACGCTGCGCGCGACGCGCGACATGGCTGAAGTCGTCGCTGGCGCCGACGTGCTGATCATGGGCGTGCCCTCGCACAGCTTTCGCGCCGTGCTGGAGGAAGCGCGCAACCATCTGCGCCCGTGGGTGCCAGTGATCAGCCTGACCAAAGGCCTCGAACTGTCGTCAGGACAAAGGATGACCCAGTTGATCGAGGACGTGCTGCCCGGTCACCCGGTCGGCGTCCTCACCGGCCCCAATCTGGCGCGTGAGATCATGACCGGACAGGCGGCGGCCAGCGTCTTGTCGATGGAGGACGAGATCGTCGTCCGCGCGCTCCAGCCGGTGTTCCATTCGGGGCTGTTCCGCGTTTACACCAACACCGATCTGCTCGGCTGCGAACTCGGCGGGGTGCTCAAGAATATCATCGCGATCGCGGTCGGCATGGGCGACGGACAGGGCGCCGGCGACAACACCCGCTCGGCGCTGATGACGCGCGGGCTGGCCGAGATCACCCGGCTGGGAGTCGCGATGGGCGGGCGCCCGGAAACCTTCGCCGGGCTGACCGGCATGGGCGACCTTATCGCGACCTGCACCAGCCCTTTGAGCCGCAACCGCCATGTCGGGGTCGAACTCGGCAAGGGGCGCCCGATCGACGAGATCATCGCGGGCATGAACATGGTTGCCGAGGGGGTGAAAAGCGCCCCGACCGTGATCGC
This sequence comes from Sphingopyxis sp. BE259, assembly GCF_031457495.1. Taxonomy (NCBI): domain Bacteria; kingdom Pseudomonadati; phylum Pseudomonadota; class Alphaproteobacteria; order Sphingomonadales; family Sphingopyxidaceae; genus Sphingopyxis; species Sphingopyxis sp. BE259. Next base: position 3,187,233 of record NZ_JAVDWM010000001.1, on the reverse strand, counting down.
GCTGGCCGAAAAGCATGGCGTCGACATGCCGATTGCGCGCGACGTGTTCGATGTGACCCAGGGCAAACGCACCGCGCAGGACGTCTTTCGCGGCCTGCTCCGCTCGGCGGTCGGCGACGAAGCGCATCCGGGATAACCTCTCTTCCCGTCATTGCGAGGAGCAAAGCGACGCGGCAATCCAGAGTGTGCGGTAACCGCTCTGGATTGCTTCCCCCGGCTTTCGCCGGGGTCGCAATGACGAAAATAGAAAAATCCGCTGCCAGCCGTGCCGAATCTCGGTTTAGCGGGGAAGAAAATCGCCTCCTGCTTCGTTGACTCCCCGGACCGCCTCTCGACCGGGCGGGCAATCAGGAGATGGACGATGAAAAAGTGGACCCTATTTGCCGTCGCAGTGGCCCTGCCCGCCACCGCCGCTATGGCCGCCGTTCCCTATGGATCGCAGCCCCCGGGTTTCGAAACGCCGCATATCCGTACTTCGCCGATCGCGGGCATCGTCAACCAGCAATGGTATAATTACAAGGCCGACATTCTGGAGGCGGAGAAAGAACTGACCAGCGACCTTCGCCATGCGACTGACCGCGAGGATCGCTGGGATGCCTGGGACGAATGGCAGAACGAAGTGGTCGACGCCGACAAGGATTACACCAAGGAAATGCGCAAGAAGGGCTATCGCACCGGCCGCGTGACCGTCGGCGGCTAGAGTTTCCCCGGAGCTTGCTCTGGGTCGCAAGGGAAGGGCGGGCGTCATGGGGCGCTCGCCCTTTTCTTTTCCCCTCCCGCTTGCGGGAGGGGCAGCGAGACTTGCGAACTTGTTCGCTAGTCGCAGCGGGGTGGGTTGCTTACACGCCGCTGTTCGCTACGCTCGTCCCACCCTATCCCCTCCCGCGCGCGGGAGGGGGACTAAGCCGCCTCCGCCAGCAACGCCGTCGCCTCGGTCCCCTGCCAATCGATCGCGCCAACAACGCGCCACAATTCGCGACCTTCAGCGTCATAGAAAATGCTCGTCGGCAACGCGCTGTTATACGCATCCAGCAACCCGTTCTCGGGATCGAGATACGGCTGCAACGCCTTCAATCCCGCCTTCTGGAACCACGGATCGACCGCCTCGGCGCCTTGCAGATCCTGCGCCACCGCGATCACCGCCATCGTCTCGCTGCTCTGAGCCGCCAGTGCATCCAGCGTCGGCATTTCCGCCACGCACGGCGCGCACCAAGTCGCCCACAGGTTGAGCAGCAACGGCTTGCCCTTGAACGTCGCCAACGTCACCGCGGCATCGTCGGGGCCAGTGAATGCCGCCGTCGGCGCCGCTTCGCCCTTGTGACTGCGGTCGACGACATATTCGAATTTGCCGATGGCCTTCGCTTGGCCAGCCGAAACATTTGCTTGGCCGTCTGCCGCTTGCCCGCCCGACGGCTTTTCCCTATCGCAGCCCGCGATCGATCCGGCCAGAAACACGGCGAGGATCGCAAGATACGGGCTTGGAACGCGGCGGATGGCGAATACTCCGGACAGCAACAGCATGTGGGGCGGCCGCTTCGGTGGCGGACCCGCGGCGATCATGCAAGAGATTAACGCCTCGATCCCGATCGACAAACGCCTGTGGGAAGAAGATATCGCCGCCAGCCGCGCCCATGCTGCGATGCTCGGCGCCGCCGGGATCATCGGCGCCGACGACGCGGTGCAGATCGACCGCGGCCTCGCCCAGATCGCCGAAGAATTTGCCGCGAACGGCGTTCCCGTCGACCTCGCGCTCGAAGATATCCACATGACGGTCGAGGCACGGCTGAAAGAGATCGTCGGCGACGCCGCCGGGCGCCTCCACACCGCACGCTCGCGCAACGATCAGGTCGCGACCGATTTCCGGCTGTGGACGCGGACAGCCTGCGAACGCATCGACGCGGGGCTAACGGCGATCCAGGCCGCGCTGCTCGCGCGCGCCGACGAACATGCCAGCAGCATCATGCCCGGCTTTACGCACCTCCAGGTCGCGCAACCGGTGACGCTAGGCCATCATCTGCTCGCCTATGTCGAGATGTTCGGCCGCGACCGCAGCCGCTTCGCCGATGCGCGGCGCCGCCTCAACGAATCGCCGCTCGGTGCGGCGGCGCTGGCGGGCACCGGCTTTCCGATCGACCGCGCCGCGACCGCTGCCGCGCTCGGCTTCGACCGCCCGATGGCAAACAGCATCGACGCCGTGTCCGACCGCGACTTCGCGCTCGAATTTTGCGCCTCGGCATCGATCGCCGCGATCCACCTGTCGCGCCTCGCCGAGGAAATCGTAATCTGGGCCAGCCAGCCCTTCGGCTTCATCAGCCTGCCCGACGCCTGGTCGACCGGCAGCTCGATCATGCCGCAAAAGCGCAACCCCGACGCCGCCGAACTGGTGCGCGGGCGCGCGGGGATGCTGCTCGGCGCGTTCCAGCGCCTGGCGGTGATCGTCAAAGGCCTGCCGCTGACCTATTCGAAGGATCTGCAGGACGACAAGGAGACCGTGTTCGGCGCTTTCGACGCGCTGGCGCTGTCGCTTGCCGCCATGACCGGCATGGTGGAAACGCTGACCTTTCGCACCGACCGGATGCGCGCGCTTGCCGCCTCGGGCTATTCGACCGCGACCGACCTCGCCGACTGGCTAGTGCGCGAAAACGGGCTGCCGTTCCGCGAGGCGCACCATGTCGTCGGCGCCTGCGTCAAGCGCGCCGAGGAACTGGGCGTCGAGCTGTCGGCGCTGCCCGCCGCCGACGCTGCCGCGATCCACGTCGCGGTCACCCCTGACGTGCTCGCGGCGCTGACCGTCGAAGCGTCGGTCGCCAGCCGCACCAGCTATGGCGGCACCGCCCCCGAACGGGTAAGGCAGGCCATATCCGCGGCGCGCGCCGCGCTGGAAGGAACCGCATGATGGCGCATCGCCGCACAATCGCCGCCGCCCTGACGGGCGCCACCCTGCTCGCGACGCTTGGTGCGTGCGGCAGCAAGGAAGATCTGAAGCCGGTGGCGGGCCAGCCCGCCCCGGTCGTCCCGTTGGGCGCGACGCGCGCCCCGACCACGGAGGAGCTTACGACGCCTGACGCGCAGGCCCGGCCTGCGCGCAGCGACGAACTTCTCAAACGGTCCGAACAACGCGAACCCGACGATTTCGACCTGCCGCCTCCGGGCTGAGATCGGGCGAATGATCGGGAAGAATAATATCCGTTTGTCCTGAGGAGCCATCGAGCTTGTCGAAATGGCGTCTCGAAGGATCGTTGCATAGGCATCCTTCGAGACGGGTCTTCGCCAGGCTCAGCCCCTCCTCAGAACGAACGGCTCAATGTGATCAAGACCGACCTTTAGGATTTCATTCCATGGATCAATTTGCCCTTCGTGACGGCGTCCTCCACGCCGAAGATATTCCGCTGCCCCGCATCGCCGAAGAAATCGGCACGCCCGTTTACGTCTATTCGCGCGCCATGCTCGAACGCCACGCGCAGGAATTCCGCGACGGGCTGAAGGACGTGCCGCGCAAGCACCTGGCCTTTGCGATCAAGAGCAACCCCAACCTCGGCGTGCTGCGCGTTCTCGCGCGGCAGGGTTATGGCGCCGACGTCGTGTCGGGCGGCGAGCTCGAACGTGCGCTCGCCGCGGGCATGGCGCCCGACGACATCGTTTTTTCGGGCGTCGGCAAGACCCGCGCCGAGCTGGCGCAGGGGCTCGACCGCGGCATCGGCCAGTTCAATATCGAACATGAACCCGAAGGCATCGCGCTCGCCGAAATCGCGCTGGCGAAGGAAATGACAGCGCGCGCGGTGCTGCGCGTCAATCCCGACGTCGATGCAGGCACCCATGCCAAGATTTCGACCGGCAAGGCCGACAACAAGTTCGGTGTCGGCATCGACGTCGCGCCCGCGATGTTCGACCGCCTCGCCGCGCTGCCGGGACTTCAGATGCGCGGCATCGCGGTCCATATCGGCAGCCAGCTGACCAGCCTCGACCCGCTTGAGGCGGCGTTCGAGCGCGTCGGGCGTCTCGTTGCCGACTTGCGCGCCGCGGGACACAGCATCACCCATGTCGATCTCGGCGGCGGGCTGGGCGTCCGATACAAGGCCGACGACAATCCGCCGTCGATGGCCGATTATGGCGCGATGGTCGCGCGGGTAACCAGGGATTGGGACGTCACCTTGATGTTCGAACCCGGCCGCGTGATCGCGGGCAACACCGGGGTGCTGCTGACCGAGGTTCTGTGGGTCAAGCCGGGCGCGACCAATCCGTTCGTGATCGTCGATGCGGCGATGAACGATCTGGCGCGGCCCGCGCTCTACGACGCCTATCATGATTTCGTCGCGGTCAAGCCGAGCGGCGAAAAGATGACCGCATCGATCGTCGGCCCGGTGTGCGAGACCGGCGACACCTTCGCGCGCGACCGCGTGACCGACGCGGTCGAATCGGGCGACCTCGCGGTGTTCCGCACCGCGGGTGCCTATGGCGCGACGATGGCATCGACGTACAACAGCCGCAGCCTGGTGCCCGAAGTGCTGGTCGACGGCGATCGCTATATCAAGGTCGCCGACCGCATCGCCGCGAGCACGATCATGGCCGCCGAGCGCGTGCCGGACTGGATCGATTGATACGGCGCGGTTGCGCCGCTGTGCAGCGACACTATCTTTTCCTCGTCACCCCGGACTTGATCCGGGGCCCATGGCCCAACCGCGCGGCAGGGTTCATGGATGCCGGATAAAGTCCGGCATGACGAGAAAAAGGGCAAATCCATGCACCAACTCCCGATCTTCCTGACCCTCACCGGCCGCACCGTCGTGCTGGTGGGGGAGGGCGAGGCCGCCGAAGCCAAGGCGCGGCTGATCGAGCGCGCCGGGGGCCGCATTGTCCGGGCATGGGAGCAAGGCGCGACCATCGCCTTCGTCGCGCTCGACGACGAAGCTGAAGCCCGCGCCGCCGCCGGCAAACTCCGCGCCCACGGCCTGCTCGTCAACGTCGTCGACCGCCCCGACCTCTGCGATTTCACCACCCCTGCAATCGTCGACCGCGCCCCCGTCACCATCGCCATTGGCACCGGCGGCGCGTCGGCGGGGCTTGCGAAAGCCGTCCGTCAACGCATCGAGGCGCTGCTCCCCGCGCGGCTGGGCGCGCTCGCATCGGCGCTGCACGCCGCGCGCGACGCGATGAAGGTGCGCTGGCCCGCCGCCGCCGACCGCCGCCGCGCGATCGACGCGGCGCTGGCGAGTGGCGGCGCGCTCGATCCGCTGGCTGGTGATGCGGCGGACAAGCTGGAAAGCTGGCTAGCGAGCGAAGCAGCGATCCAACCGTCGCGCCTCGAAACGATCCACCTGACCAGCCCCGACCCCGACGACCTCACCCTCCGCGCCGCCCGCCTGCTCGGCGAGGCCGATCATATCTTCCACCCCGCCGCCATTCCTGCCGCCATCCTCGCCCGCGCGCGCGCCGATGCGGTGCGCCATGTCGCGGATATGCCACCAGCTGACCCGCCGCCGGGGCTATCGCTGTGGATTATGGCCTGAAGATATCGTTGGATATTAATGAGCATCAGGAGAGTAAGATGTTACGAGCAAATTCGCTGGCCGCGCTTGTCGCATTGGCGGTGCCCGTCGGCGCCGCGGCGCAGGTCGGCGAGGCCGATCGCGCCGAATTCGAAGCCGCCGCAAACGCCTTTATCGGGTGCCTGCGAGCGACCGTGCAAATGGGCATGACGACGAAGATGGATCCGGCAAAATTCAAGGAGGGTCTGGCGAAAAGCTGCCTCGAGCAGGAAGCCCGTTTCCGCCCCCTCGCCGTCAAGGTGGCCATGGCCAGCGGCCGTTCGGAAGCCGCGGCGCTGGCAGAAATCGACGGCAACATCGTCAACGGGCGAACCGCGTTCGCTGCCGATCAGGAAAGCTATATCAAAACCGGGAAGGTGCCCCGCTAAGGCGCAATCGCCAATCCGTCGCCTTGCTTGCCCGCCGCGATCCGGCGCAGCACCTTGCCCGTCGCGACATCGATCTCCGCCACCTTGTCGATCCCCGTTTCCGCCGCATAGAGCCGCTTGGAATCGGGGCTGAACAGCAAGGTCACCTGCCGCGCCGCATCGCCCTCCGACACCTGGATCGTCCGCATCGGCGCGCGCGTTTCGGCGTCGAACAGGCTGATCGTCCCCTTGCCGATATTGCTCGTCGCGATCAGCTTGCTGTCGGGGCTCGCCAGCACTCGAATCGCCACCGGATCGACCGGCAGCTCGGCGACCTTGGCGCCGCTCGCCGTGTCCCACACTGTCACCCGCGGTGCATCGAGGTCGCCGACCCACAGCTCGCGCCCGCCCTTCGTCAGCGCCAACCCCTCGGGCTTGCCGCCGATGGTCAGGTCGCGCAGTTTCGCCCCCACCTGCAAATCCAGCACGCTCACCGTGCCCGACCCGATGTTGGCGGTATAGGCAGTGCGGTTGTCAGGCGCGACGACGACCATATGCGACCCCTGCTGCCCCGTCGCAATCGACGTCACCGATCCGTCCGGGGCGACCACCGCGACCGACTGGCTGCCCTCGGTCGTCGCGACCAACCGCCCGTCGGTCAGCCACAGCAGCCCGTGCGGCCGCTGGTTGGGGCTGAGGTCGATCGTCCGGACCTTCGTCCGCGCCGCGACATCGAACACGTCGATCGTCGTCCCGCCATAAGCCACCACCGCCGCCTGCTTGCCGTCGGGCGACACTGCGATTTCGTGCGGCATCTTGCCCGTCGGCAATCGCGCTAGTTCCGCGCCCGATGACAACGCGACCAGGCTCAACGTATCCTCGCCCTTGTTGCCGATCAGCAATGTTTCGGCGGCGGCGGGCGTAGCCAGCAGCAGGGCGAGGGCGGCGGCAAAGATATGGCGCATGGCAAATCTCCCGGTTCGTTTCCACACCATCCTATGCCGCGCCGCCGCCGGAGCAAGCTACCTTCGACCAGCGACATTACGGTAAGTTAACTGGCACCCCGTGCAGCGCCACCTAGCCTCACCCCTGGCGGCGGGTCGCGCCGCCGTTTGCCAGGGGAATGCCACATGGATCTGCCACCTATCGATATAGACGCGCTGCCGTTGCTGGACACCGCGGTCGGGCTTTTCGGCTCGTTCGTCGGTGACAGCGCATCGTCGGGGCCGTCGGTGTTCGAAATCGCGGTCACCATCGCGCTTATCGTGTACGACTGACAGGGCGGCGGGAAGGGACGGGGCATGGCGCCCCGGCTTTCCCGCCCCACCGCGATGCCCGTCAGCGCCTCCCGCCACGATCATTTCCCGCGCCACGACGGCGCGCGCCGTGATACGATCCGCACCGCCGTGGCCAGGGTCGACGCCGCGTGGACCGCCGCCGACACCGCGCCCGACGGGCTGCTCACTGCGATCGCGGCGCAGGCGGACGCCGCCCCCGCTGATGCCATGGCGGCGCTGCGCCCATGGCTCACCGATAGGCGCTGGCTGGAACGCCGACTGGACAGCGCGCTCGCGCTCCTCCGCGCCGACCCCTTCGCGCGCCCACCGCTGCGCGCCTTCGGTGGCGGGGAGGGCGCCGGCGGCGACCCGGCGCCGGGCGGACTCGTGCTTGCCGAACGCGGCCACGTCCGCCTGACCTTGCGCGTCTGGCCCTTCGCCTCCTCCGCACCGCCCGAAACGCCCGCCATTTTCGTCCCCGGACGCACCGCGATCCATGTCCTTGCCAGCGGCGGGGCGCAGCTTTGCCAACACCATGTCGCGCTCACCCCGGCCGAGGAAGCGGGCGCGTTCACCGCCAGCGCTGCCGCGCCCTGCCAAAGCGATCCGCCGCGCCCGCTCAGGACCGGCGAGACGCTCGACCTTGACACCGCGCGCGAAGGCTTCACTCTCGTCCCCGGTGCGCACGACACGCTCCTCCTCGAACTCACCGTCCAGCCGCCGTCGCCGCTCCCGATCCGCAGCTACGACCCTGCCACCGGCCACCTCCTCCACATCAGCGCCTCGCGCCGCGACAGCAGCTTCCGCGCCATGGCGCTGACCCTGCTCCGCCACCTCGGTCGCCCCGACGCTGTGGCGTTGTTCGAGGTCGAGACGCACAGCCAGGATTTCGCCGCCCGCTGGCACGCAATGCGCGAGTTGATCGCGCTCAACCCCACCGCCGCCCACGCCCCGCTCGCCGCGATGGCAGCGGACGATCCGCACCCCGAAGTGCGCGCCGCAGCCCAAGCCACGCTCGCACTCCTCCAATCCCCTCCCCTTCAGGGGAGGGGCAGCGAGACTTGCCAGCTTGCTGGCTAGTCGCAGCGGGGTGGGCATCAAGCACAGCGCCAAACCGCCAACCCCACCCCCAACCCCTCCCGCCTGCGGGAGGGGAGCAGAGGAAACTCCATGCCCCGCCCAGTAACTCCACCCCCCGGACCCCCGCTCACCCTCGCCGAAGTCACCGGCACCCTCGACCAGCACGGTGTCGACCTCACCGACGAGGCCAGTATCCACCGCTGCGCCACCCTCCTCGCCGGCCTCCAGCGCAACCGCGACTTTCTCGCCGACCACCTCATCGCCGCGCTCGTATCCGACGCCGCCGAACCACAGCCCGCCAACCGCTATTCGGCGCAGGTCATCCTCCTCCACCGCAGCCCGCGCGGCTGGTACCTGCGCGCCAACATCTGGCCCGCCGCGCCCGACGCCGCCTATCGGACCAGCGGCGCCGCGGCCTTCTCCTACGGCGTCGCGCACGACCATAATTTCAACTTCCTCACCATCGGCTATTTCGGCCCCGGCTATCTCAGCGACGATTATGAGGTCGATCCAGAGGCGATCGACGGCCGCCACGGCGAGCCGCTGACCCCGACCTTCACCGGGCGCAGCCAGCTTGGCGAAGGCCAGATGCTCCTCTATCGCGCCCACCGCGACCTCCACTGCCAGCAGCCCCCCGCCAGCCTGTCGGTCAGCTTGAACATCATGGACGAGGGCGAGCATGTCCCTTGGCGCGACCAATATATCGTCGATCTGGGCAGCGAAGCGCGCGCGCGCGCGGGCCAGCCCCCCACCATCGCCCGCCGCCCCACCCTGACCAGCGGCGAACTCCTCCTCCGCTGCGCCGTCCACCTGAGCGAAGAGGCGCAGGGCATCGCCGACCACATCGCGCAGACGCACCCCGTCCCGAGAGTCCGCGCGGGCGCCATCGCCGCGCTGGCGGCGGTGGCGGAGGGCGAGGGCAGGGCGGCGGTGCTGGAGCGGGGGATGCGGGACAGCGATGCGCGGGTCCGGGATGATTGCAGGCGGTGGCTAACGCAATAATCCTCCCTGTGGCGAAGCCATGGGGAGGTGGCAGCGCGAAGCGCTGACGGAGGGGCTTTGGCGCTACCGTCGCAGCCCCACCACCACTCTTCGGACGGTCCCCCTCCCCATGCCTGAGGCACAGGGAGGATTCCCAAACCCGCCCGCGCCATTCCCGTGTTGGCCCGGCCCATCCCGGTTGCCAATCGACGCCGACTTGATGCAAGGAGGCGCGACGAAGGGATGATGATGCAAAACCTGTTCCACGATCTTGAACAACTGCTGGCGACGAACGAGGCGCTGATCGACGGGAGCGGCCATCTCATCAAAAATGCGGTCATCGACCGGGCGACACGGCTTGATGCCGATTTCCTGCAAACCCTGCTGTCGTCGGACCCGATCCGGGCGCATTTCTTTGCCGACGTCGGCGGTACGCTGGTGTTCGACAAGGTGAAATTTGCCGAATTTGTGTCGAACAAGGCATTCCTGCCCGACAGCTACACCGCCTTTCGCAATCGCATCGGCCTGACTGATGGGCAGGGCCGCTATCTGAAGGACAGCCGCGACGTCGTGCTGGCGTGGCCGTACAAGGATTGCGTGCTCGAAGGCGGGATGACGAAGGAAGATGCCAAACGCGACGAGCTGTTCTAGAATACCACGCTTGCGCCCGACGACATCACCCGGCTGTTCGAACCCAAGGCGCTGACCGGCTTTGAACGCTGGGATGCCGAAGCCGTCGCGGCGGGCAAGCCGAAGCCGGTCGGCACCATCGGCGCCGACGACAATCTGCTGATCAAGGGCAATAATCTGCTCGCGCTTCACAGTCTGAAGGCGCGTTATGCCGGGCAGGTGAAGCTAGTCTATATTGATCCGCCCTATAATACAGAAAACGAGGGGTTCGGCTATAACGACCGGTTTGAACATTCCGCGTGGCTAACTTTTATGAAAAGCCGACTTGAAATCGCCAAAGATTTGCTTTCGTCTTCGGGTGTCATATTCGTTAATCTAGACAGTAGAGAAGCTCACTACTGCAAGGTTTTGATGGACGAAATTTTCGGACGAGATCGTTTTATCGTCGACGTCGCATGGCAACGCCGTGACGGTCCGCCGAACGATAAGCGAATTGGATCGATCCATGACCACACCTTGATCTACTCAAAGGGCGTTGCGAAGAAAGAGAATAGCGAGGCGTCGGCATCTCTATATCCTATGGGGCGGACAGAGAAGGCCGACGCTGAGTATCGCGAATATGAAGAGCCGTTTGGTATTGATGACCGTGGGCCATTCCGCAAAGTAGATTCGACAGGCAACGCGAAGGGCGGTCGCTATGTTGAGAGCCTAACCTATGGCGTCCAAAATCCCTTCACAGGCGAAATCGTTTACCCGCGAAAGGGGCGTTGCTGGGTTTACGACGAAACTGAAATGAAGCGACTTATCGCCGACCGCCGATATTTTTGGGGAAAAGATGGACGTGCCGGCACCCCGATGCGAAAGCTGTTCAAGTCTGAAGCAACCCGGGGAATGACGACACCTTCTATTTGGGACAATGTTGGTTTTAACCAACACGCCGCTCGGGAACTGGAACTCATTTTTGGTGAGAAGGCAGCATTCGATACGCCGAAGCCGGAAGGGTTGATCGAGCGGATCATTGAAATTTCAACCCAACCCAAGGACCTCATTCTCGACTTCTTCCTCGGCTCCGGCACGACCTGCGCCGTTGCGCACAAAATGGGTCGCCGCTGGATCGGCGTCGATCAGATGGACTATGTCGGCGACGTCACGATGACGCGCCTGAAAAAAGTCATCGAAGGCGAACAGGGCGGCGTTTCAAAGGCGCAGAACTGGCAGGGCGGCGGTTCGTTCGTCTATCTGGAACTCGCCGAATGGAACGAAGCCCTCGGGAGCCGGATCCGCGAAGCGGACGACGAACAGGCGCTGGGGCAAGTGACCGCGGACATGCGCGCTAACGGCTATTGGCGTTACACGGTCGATCAGGCGCTATGGGATTGGGACGCCTTTGCCACGCTGGAATTCGACCAGCGTAAGGCGACGCTGCTGGAGGCGCTCGACGCCAATCATCTTTACGTCAATCATGGTGACATCGCCGACGCCGCCTATGGCCTGTCCGCCGCCGACATTGCGGTGAACAAGGCTTTTTATGAGGGCGATCGTTGAAAACCACGCGCTATTTCACCGAACAGGTGCTGCGCAAGCGCCCTTATCTGACGGTCGAAATGTGCCAGGACGTGGTGGCATCGCCGGTGCGGCGCACCGTCCAGCCCGACGGGCGCATTCGCCATTGGGGGCCGGTGCGCTTGGCAAATGAAGCAAAAGAGCGCATCTTGCGCGTCGTCACGCTGGCGGACGGCGAAACGCTGCACAATGCGTTTATCGACCGCGACTTTACCGAGGATCAGGCATGAAGCTGCATTATTACCCCGAAACCGACAGCCTCTATATCGAGTTGAAGGCCGGACCGGGAACCGAAACGCGCGAAATCGCTGACGGGCTCAATGCCGATCTGGACGCCAATGGCGTCGTCGTCGGGATCGACATCGATCGCGCCTCCGAACAGCTCGACCTGACGACGCTGGAGGCGACGTCCTTGCCCTTCGTTACCTTGAAGGCGGCGTAAACAACATCGTGAATGGCCAATCGCTTGCCCAGGAATTCGATGCGCTCGCCAAATATGGTGCGCTGAATGCCGATCTTCCCGATCATGTAGCGGCCAACATTGCGCCGACGATCACACTGCGTCCCTACCAGACAACAGCGCTGGAACGCTTCGCGTTCTACATGGACAAATATCCTCAACGGCCGAAACCCGCCCACCTGCTGTTTCATATGGCGACCGGCAGCGGCAAGACGGTGATCATGGCGGCGCTGATCCTCGATCTGTACACCCGCGGTCATCGCAACTTCCTGTTCTTCGTCAATTCGACCCAGATTATCGAAAAGACAAAGGCCAATTTCCTCGCCGCAACGTCGTCCAAATATCTGTTCGCCGATCCGCTGCGGTTCGACGGCAGGCCGGTCACGGTCCGCGAGGTCAGCAATTTCGACGAAGCCGACGCCGACAGCATCAACATCCACTTCACCACCATTCAGGGGCTACACAGCCGGATGGTCAATCCGCGCGAAAACGGCGTTTCGGTCGAGGACTTCGCCGGACGAAAGGTCGTGCTGATCTCGGACGAGGCGCACCACCTGAATGCCGATACCAAAAAGGGCGAGGAGTTGAAGCTGGAGGCGAGCTGGGAAAGCACGGTCGATGCCGTCTTTCGCGCCAGTCCGGACAATCTGCTGCTGGAATTTACCGCCACCGCCAACCTGGGCCACGCCGCAATCGCCGCCAAATATCACGACAAGATTCTCTACGACTATTCGCTGCGCCAGTTTCGTGCCGATCGCTATTCGAAAGAAATCGAACTGCGCCGCGCCGATATTTCGCTGGATCAACGCATGTTGCAGGCGGTAGTGCTCAGCCAGTATCGCCGTAAGCTGGCGGGCGAATATGGCCTGTCGCTGAAACCCGTGGTGATGATGAAATCGCGGCGGGTGGCCGATTCCGCCGACAATGAGGCGGCGTTTCATGCGCTGATCGAAACGCTCGATGGCGACCGGCTGACCGCGATGATGTCGGCGCTTCCCGCTGGTGACACCGTTGGCGATGCGCTGCGCCACGTGACCCGCGCGGGCGGCGGGATTTCGGTCGACGACTTCGCGCGCGAAATCCGCCTCGACTTTGCCCCGACAAAAGTCCGCAACGTCAACAAGCCCGAAGACCTCGCGCGTCAGCAGATCGAACTCAACAGTCTGGAGGATCATGACAACGAGGTACGCTGTATCTTCGCCGTCGATAAACTCAACGAGGGCTGGGACGTCCTGAACCTCTTCGACATCGTCCGCCTGTACGATCAGGGGACGAACAGCACGACCAATCAGGAAGCGCAGTTGATCGGGCGCGGCGCCCGCTACTGGCCGTTCGTGGCGTCCGATCTGCCCGAAGAACCCCGTGAGCAGCGCAAATATGACGCCGACGAGGATCATCCGCTGCGCGCGATCGAACAGCTCCATTATCATTGCACCCACGACCCCGCCTATGTCGGCGACATTAAGAAGGCGCTGGTCGAATCGGGGCTGATCGACGCCGACACGCGCAAAGCGACGGTGAAGGTAAAGGACAGCTTTCGCCAGACCGACTTCTTCAAATCCGGGCTGCTGTTCGCCAACAGCCGCCAGAAAAATGACCGCAAGACGATTTTCAAACTCGACGATTATCAGGTTCCCCGGCTGATCCAGCTCTCGCTCGGCCATAGCGGGCGGACCAGCGAGGGCAGCGCCTTTGACGGCGATGACAGCAGCCGCGCCGGTGACCGCATCGCGCAGCGGACGCTTGCGTTCGCCGATCTTGGACCCGGCGTGATCCGCCATGCGCTCGACGCCGATCCCTTTTTCCACTTCGCCAACCTGCGGCGCCATTTCCCCAAACTGGCGAGCCGCGCCGCATTTGTTTCGGGCGTCGATTTTCTGGGCGGCGTGCGGCTTGAAGTTTCAGGGCCGAAGGCCGCGCTGGCTTCGCTCGACGTCACCGCGCGACTAACTCTGGCACGCGGCGCGCTCGACGCGATTGCCAGCCAGATTGCGGTCAGCAGTTTTGATCACATCGGAACGCGCGATTTCACCCCGCATCGGGTGAACAAAAGCATCGCGGACGTGACGCTGACCGTCGGCGGCACCTACCGCACGCAATGGAAAGATTGGACGCGCAACGAGGGCATCGACCTAGCGACCCTCGACTGGTTCGCGCACGATGATTTTTTCGGCACCTCGGCCGAGATGGAACTGATCCTTTCGATCGCCAAACAGATCGACCGTTTGCGCGCCGACTTTGGCGAAATCCGCCTCATCCGCAATGAAAAGGCGGTCAAGCTTTACGCCTTTGACGACGGCGCGGGGTTCGAACCCGACTTCCTGCTGTTCCTCGAACGCGACCGCGATGGGTCTGCCAAGATGGTGCAGATTTTTGTCGAACCCAAGGGCACCCATCTGGCCGCAGGCGACGCATGGAAGCAGGTGTTTCTGGATGCGATCGGCAAGCAGGCGAAGCTGCCCGATTTCTATGTTTCAACCCACCGCGTGGAGGGCGCGCCCTTCTTCGACCCCACCGACTGGAAAAGTCAGGCGGCATTTAGCGACGTCGTCCGGCCATTCCGGCACGCCCCATAGCGCTGCCCCCAAAACCCCTTTCCTACATTATTCCGCCATGCCACCCTCACGCTCTGGCTCTTTGACTCGTCCGGCCCCGCTGCTTCCCCGCGCGCCAAACATCGCGGCCGCGCGCGACCTTTGCGATGTTTCATGCCCCCGCCGCGCTGGGCAACCTTGGCGATCTTCGCCCATGGCTGGCCGCTAACCCCTTGTTTCCGGCGTCGATGCGGTGACAAGTTTGACAACTTCCGCGCGCCGCCCTGCCGACCGGTCCGCTCCCTGCTGACAGCGCGCATTTCCCCTGCTAACGCGCCCGCATGACCACGCCCATGTCCCACATCCGTAACTTCTCCATCATCGCGCATATCGATCATGGCAAATCGACGCTCGCCGACCGGTTGATCCAGTTCACCGGCGGGCTGACCGCGCGCGAAATGTCGGCGCAGGTGCTCGACAATATGGACATCGAAAAAGAGCGCGGGATCACCATCAAGGCGCAGACGGTGCGCCTGAAATATAAAGCCCATGATGGCGAGACCTATGAGCTCAACCTGATGGACACCCCGGGCCATGTCGACTTCGCCTATGAAGTGTCGCGGTCGCTGGCGGCGTGCGAGGGCGCGCTGCTGGTCGTCGACGCGGCGCAGGGGGTCGAGGCGCAGACGCTGGCCAACGTCTATCAGTCGATCGAGCACGACCATGAAATCGTGCCGGTGATCAACAAGATCGACCTGCCCGCCGCGGACGTCGACAAGGTGAAGGCCGAGATCGAGGATATCATCGGGCTGCCCGCCGACAACGCCGTGCTCGCCTCGGCCAAATCGGGGATCGGGATCGAGGAAGCGCTGGAGGCGATCGTCACCCGCATCCCGCCGCCCAAGGGCGACGCCAACGCGCCGCTGACCGCGATGCTCGTCGACAGCTGGTACGACCCCTATCTCGGCGTCGTCATCCTGATCCGCGTCATCGACGGGGTGCTGAAAAAAGGCCAGCAGATCAAGTTCATGCAGGCAGGCACCACCCACCTGATCGACCGCGTCGGTTGCTTCACGCCCAAGATCGAGCAGCTCGCCGAGCTTGGCCCCGGCGAAATCGGCTTCATCACCGCGCAGATCAAGGACGTCGCACAGGCGCGCGTCGGCGATACCGTAACCGATGCCAAGCGCCCCGCGGCGGCGGCGCTGCCGGGGTTCAAGGAAGTCCAGCCGGTCGTGTTCTGCGGCATGTTCCCGACCGACGCCAACGACTTCGAGAAATTGCGCGAGAGCATCCAGAAGCTGCGCCTCAACGACGCGTCGTTCAGCTTCGAGATGGAGAGCAGCGCGGCGCTCGGTTTCGGCTTCCGCTGCGGCTTCCTCGGCCTGCTCCACCTCGAGATCATCCAGGAGCGGCTGACCCGCGAATATGACCTCGACCTGATCACCACCGCGCCGTCGGTGGTCTATAAGCTGAAGCTCGGTCATACCAAGAACGAGGCGGCGAAGGAGATCGAGCTCCACAACCCCGCCGACATGCCCGACCCCAACCGCATCGACGAGATTCAGGAACCGTGGATCGAGGCGGTGATTTACGTCCCCGACGAATATCTCGGCTCGATCCTGAAGCTGTGCCAGGACCGCCGCGGGGTGCAGAAGAACCTGACCTACGTCGGCGGCCGCGCCCAGATCACCTATGAACTGCCGCTCAACGAAGTCGTGTTCGATTTCTACGACCGCTTGAAGAGCATTTCTCGTGGCTACGCGTCGTTCGACTATCACCAGATCGGCCACCGCCCCGGCGACCTCGTCAAAATGAGCATCCTGGTGAACAACGAGCCGGTCGACGCGCTGTCGATGATCGTCCACCGCGGCACCGCCGAAAGCCGCGGGCGCGGCATGTGCGAGCGGCTGAAAGACCTGATCCCGCGCCACATGTTCAAGATCCCGATCCAGGCCGCGATCGGCGGCAAGGTGATCGCCCGCGAAACCATCGCCGCGCTGCGCAAGGACGTCACCGCCAAATGCTATGGCGGCGACGCGACCCGCAAGAAGAAGCTGCTCGAAAAGCAGAAAGAGGGCAAAAAGCGGATGCGCGAATATGGCAACGTCAACATCCCGCAGGAGGCGTTCATCGCCGCGCTGCGGATGGGCGACGACGCCTGATCGGGCTTGGCAAAAGCGCGGTTGCCGGGCTGGCGCTGCTGCTCGCCGCCTGCGCTCCGGCCACAGTCGGACCGGTGAAGGGAGAGCGGGCGGTGCGCGACAAGCCGATCATGACATGGCCCGACCTGCTGACCCGCGCCAAACCGGCGCCCGATGCGACGATCCGCTATGGCGAGGATGCGTTGCAGCTGGTCGATGTCTGGGTGCCAAAGGGCGCTGGCCCGCACCCCGCGGTGATCATGATCCACGGCGGCTGCTGGCAGACTTCCGTGGCCGAGCGCGACATCATGAACTGGATCGCGGGCGACCTGCGGTCGCATGGCGTCGGGGTTTGGAACATCGAATATCGCGGCGTCGATCGCGGCGGCGGGATGCCGGGAACCTATGACGACGTGGCGCGCGCCGCCGACTTGTTTGTCGCGGAGGGCGCAAAGCACGGGCTGAAGACCGACGGGCTGCGGATCGCGATCGGACATAGTGCCGGCGGGCATCTGGCGCTGTGGCTGGCGCGGCGTCCGGCGCTGGCGGCGGACGATCCGCTCCGGGGCGCCGACCCGATCCGGATCGACCTGGCGGTCAGCCAGGGCGGCCTTCCCGATCTGCGCGCCGGGGCTGCCAGCACCGGCCATGCCTGCGGCGCTGACGCGCCTGCCGCAATGGCGCGCGGCGACTTTGCCCGCACTTCGCCGCCGGAAATGCCGCTGGGCAGCGGTCGCGAGATGCAGTTCAACAACGACCGCGACCGCATCACCCCGCCCGCGACCGGCGCTGCCTATGGCGCCGCGATGGCCGCCCGCGGCGTGACGGTGCCGATGGAGGTGACACGGGGTGAGGGGCATGTCGAACTGATTGCGCCGGACAGTGTGAGTTGGGCGAAACAGCGCACGGCTATCCTGGCGGCGCTGGGGATGCCTACATCTCGATAACGATCCGCACCTTCGACGGGTTGGTTCCGGCGACGCGGGCGATTTCGGCGCGGGTACGCGCGACCAGGTCGGCAAGATTAGGGCTGTTCGGTGTGCCCGCGGGGCTCAGCAGATCGGTGGCAGACAGGCCGAACAGCTGCGACAAGGCTTGCAACCGCGCCGGTTTTGGCCGCGACCGGTCCTGTTCCCAGTGGCAGATCGCGGTGACGCTGATCCCCAGCCGGTCGGCGACGTCGGTCTTGCTTAACCCCTGCGTCCGGCGCAGCCGCGCCAGCCGCGCGCCGAGCGTCTCCAGCACGGGAGCCTGTTCGATCATGCTGTCGATCGGCGTGTGGATCACGAAATCGGCTACCTCTCGGACGCTGTTTGAACGGACCGATCTTACAAGTTTACAACCGCAACCGCTTTCAACATCTCACCGATCGTCCGGCGCCGCGTCGGCTTGATTTGCCAGCGGCGTTCGCGGCGCTTATCGTCGCCGGGCTGGGAGGCCGTGATGACCACGACGGACGGGCAGGCGCCAAGACAGGAACCGGTGACGCTGGCGAAGGCGATCGAGGACATCGCCGTGCATAGCGCGCTGAACGATGGGACCGTGGTGTGCCTGCGCACGATCACGCCCGACGATGAGCAATTGCTGCGCGACGGAATTGCCAAATTGTCGGCGGAGTCGCGGTATCTGCGGTTTTTCTCGCCCGTCCCGGTGCTACCGGATGCGGTGATCGAGCGGCTGGTCGACGTCGATGGCCACGACCACATCGCCTGGGGCGCGATCTGCACCCAGTGCGAAGGGCAGCCGGCGATCGGCGCCGTTCATGCCGTGCGGTATCGCGGCGGCGGGCCCGTAGGCGAGTTTTCGGTTGCCGTCGTCGACGAATTTCAGGGGCAAGGGCTGGCGCGGATGATGACCGCGGCCTTGCTGGTTAACTGTTTGGCCGCCGGGCTGGCGGTGCTCGACGTTCATATCTTGTCGGAGAACGCCGCTGCGAAGCGGTTGGTGAAGTCGCTTGATGCGGCATGGACCGGAGAGTCGGCAGGGGTTGCCGAATATCGACTCGACGTCGCGGCGGGAATCTCCGCACTGCGGGCCGACGCCGATGCGCCGGGGGTTCAGGATGTGTTGCGCGCGCTTGAAGGCGGACCGACGAGCATGGTCTAGTCCCTCCCGCCGCCGGGGGTCGCTACCGGCGGCGGGAAGGTAGGCTGCGGGCGAGCGCCGAAGCGTTTCCGTCCACGCAGCCCCCTTATCGCAGGCCAAATGATATTGTGGTGACGCGCGTCACTTTCGACCCTGGATCGCGGAGAAAAATTCAAGCATGAGAAAGGGCGCCGGAATCTGGTTCCGGCGCCCTTCGCTCTGCCTGTTAGGGAAGGCAGCGCTTATTTCGTCTGCGTATCACCAACGCCGGTTTCCGACGGGGCGATCTCGCCATTGTCGTCCATGGCATTGGCCTTTTCTTCACCCATTTCCTCGACGACGTCGGCCTTGTTTTCCATGGCTTCCTTCGCCGGGCCCTCGGGCATGGCATCGGCCTGTTCGTCGATGACTTCGGCCTGTGCTTCGGCCTGATCTTCGACCTTGTCGGCGGCCGGGCTCTGGCAAGCGCCAAGAGCGAGAGCAGAGGTGGCGGCGAGGGTAACGAACATTTTACGCATATCGAGTGACTCCCAAAGTTGACTCCGGGGCTTAACGCGGGGTGAACAATAGGGTTGCAACAAAAATGCCAAAGCGCAAAAAGTCTTGCGATTCCGACAGGCCGATGGCGCGTGCGACATAAAAAAGGGCGCCTAGGGCGCCCTTTTTCAATGATCCCGGTCCGACGACGATCAAAAGCGTTGTTGGCGCTCATACAGATCGCGATAGTGCTGGATGCGCGTGACACGCAGCCCCGGCATGCCGCTGCGATCGATCGATCGCTGCCAGCCGGCAAATTCCTCGAGGGTCAGCCCATAACGTTCGCACACTTCATCGACGGTCAATAGACCGCCGTTGACCGCAGCGACGACTTCGGCCTTGCGGCGCACGACCCAGCGGGTCGTCGACGGCGGCGGCAGCGAGTCGATCGTCAGCGGCTCGCCCAAGGGGCCAATGACCTGTGCCGGCCGGATTTTCTGATTCTCGATCATATTCATTCCATGGTTTCGACGTCGGGGGGGGATTTGTCCGACGCATTCTTCTCTACATCAGAGGGGTTCAACATCGGCTGAAATCCTCTGGTAAACAGGCTGTTCATAGTTTCGGGCAGGGCGTTCGTATCGTCCGACAGGGCGAAGAAACGAACGACGCGCGGTGCATTTTGTTCCGGCGCGCGGCGCATTCCGCTCAACATCCGCTGCAACGCGTTAAGCGTTGCCGCGTGCACGTGGCGAGTCGTTTGCGCACGCAGCAAACGAACGGTCGGCTGCGCCGCTTGGCGCGCGCTGGATACGGCCAAGACGATATCAAAGCCGGGCTTCGACAGTCTGGCCGCACCGGCCAGGCGCGGAAATTCGGTCGGGGAGACATTCATGCTGCCGGTCTAGCGCAGACCGCCTAAGGTCACGTAAATGCTCATTTCATGGCTTGTTAGCGAACCTTAATCCCCGTCAATATCTTGACAGTTATGGCGGAAAAGCTGGTATTTTTGCCGCTGCGTCCCTAGATGGCGCCGATCATGACGACGATGATTTCTCCTGCCGGGCTTGCCCAAGTCGACTTTCAGCTCGCCGCGCCGCTCAAGGATCGGCGAATCGTCGTCGCGATGTCGGGCGGAGTCGATTCGAGCGTGGTCGCTGCGCTGGCGGCGCAATCAGGCGCCGAAGTGATCGGCGTGACGCTGCAACTTTACGATCATGGTGCCAAGGCGAAGCGCGTCGGCGCGTGCTGCGCCGGGCAGGACATAAAGGACGCGCGTGCAGTCGCCGATCGGCTCGGCTTCGCGCATCATGTCTATGACCATGAAAGCCGCTTTCGCGACACAGTGATCGATCAGTTTGCCGACGAGTATCTGAACGGTCGGACGCCGATTCCCTGCGTGCGTTGTAATATGGGAGTCAAATTCACCGACCTGTTTGCGTTGGCCAAGGAACTGGGCGCCGATTGCCTGGCAACCGGCCATTATGTCCGGCGCATGATCGGGCCGACCGGCGCCGAGCTGCACCGCGCGGTCGATCCGGCGCGCGATCAAAGCTATTTTCTGTTCGCGACGACGCAGGAACAGCTCGATTTTCTGCGCTTTCCCTTGGGCGGCCTGGAAAAGAGCGTGGTGCGCGAGATCGCGCGCGACCTGGGGCTGGGCGTCGCGGCGAAACCCGACAGCCAGGACATCTGCTTCGTTCCCGATGGCGATTATGCGACGCTCGTCCGCAAGCTGCGTCCCGAAGCCGACGATCAGGGTGAGATTGTCCATGTCGACGGCACGGTGCTGGGGGCGCACAAGGGATTGATTCACTACACCGTCGGCCAGCGCCGCGGGATCGAGATCGGCGGTCAGGCCGAGCCGTTGTATGTCGTGCGCCTCGACGCCGTCGCCAAGCAGGTGATCGTCGGGCCGCGCCGCGCGCTGGCGGTGGCGGGGGCGCGGTTGGGCGAAGCGAACTGGCTGGGCGCGGTCGATGGCCGCGAGGTGCTGGCCAAGGTGCGAAGCATGGCGCGGCCGGTGGCGGCACGCGTGGCGGGCGAGCGGCTGATCTTCGCGGCGCCGGAATATGGCGTTGCGCCTGGGCAGGCGGCGGTGCTGTACGACGCCGCGGACGCAAGCCGGGTGCTTGGTGGCGGCTGGATTGAACAGACATTTGCCGCCGACACAGCATAAATGGGTGCAACCATTGACATTTCTGCCTGTTGGTTCAGCGTGAAACTTAACCATGGGGAGACGATGATGACCAATTGGGTATGGCGCGGTGCAGTGCTGTTGTGGGCTGCCTTTTTCGCGATCGTCGGTCTGCGTGGGCTGCTTGATCCGGCGAGTTATTCCGAAACGTTCAAATTTGCGATCACTGGGGTTGCGATCAATACGCTGCGCGCGGACCTGTCGGCCTTTTTCCTGGTCGCGTCCGGCGCCGCTGCGATTGGCGCGCTTTTGCCGTCGTGGACCCGCGCACTGCTGGTCCCGGCCGCACTGTTTGGCACCGCACTTGCGGGTCGGCTGATCGGCATCGGCTTGGGCGACCCGACCAATTGGGCCATCATCCAAGGCATGATTGCCGAGGCGTTGACCGTCGTGCTGATGCTCGCCAGCTGGTGGGCGCTGTCGCGGCCTTCGGCCGTGCTTGAGCCGGTGACAAGTGCCGGCGGCCCTGACCATATTGTCGGATAACGCGGCGCCAAAGGCCCAGGTTCTGGCGCCAGACGCGGCACCCTTATTGTCTTTCCAGTCATTTTGTGAGCTACTGCGCACTGGGTCGCGTCTTTTCCCGTGAGGGGGGTGTATGGCAGCCGAAGATGACAAGCGGGCACGCTCGGACCGGCGATCGACCGATCGCCGCGTCGCCGATGATCCCGGATATAAGGGCCCCGACCGTCGCACCGCCGACCGGCGGACGGGCAAGGATCGCCGGTCGACCGATTGAGCGCGGGCAAGGAGGCTTTCATTGACCGAACCAAGCGTGCCGCGGCTGAGCGTCGATATTGTGTCCGACGTGATGTGCCCATGGTGCATCATCGGCTGGCTGAAGTTCGAGACGGCGATGGCCCATTTCGACGGTCGCCTCGATTTCCGCGTCCAGTGGCATCCGTTCGAACTTAACCCCGCCATGCCGCCCGAGGGTGAGGATGCGGCGGAGCATGTCATGCGCAAATATGGCATCACCGCCGAACAGAGCCGCGCGAATAGCGGCAGGATGGCAGCGGTCGCCGCCGATCTGGGCTTTACATTCAACAGCGGTCCCGGTTTCCGGATGCGGAACAGTTTCGACGCGCACCGGCTGCTGACTTGGGCGGGAGCGTTGGAGGACGCCGAGCAAGCGGCCGCGACCGGGGTCCAGACGGCGCTCAAGCTCGCGCTGTTCGCGGCGCATTTCACCGACAACCGCGATGTCAGCGATCATGCCGTGTTGACCGATGTCGCTGCGTCGGTCGGCCTCGACCCAGGGCGCGCCGCGGCGATCCTGGCATCGGGCGAGTTTGGCGAGATGGTGCGCACCGAAGAGGCGTATTGGGCCGACCAGGACATTACCGGCGTGCCTGCCTTCATCCTCGGCGGGCGGATGCTGGTGCCGGGGGCGCAGGATCCTGAGGTGTTTATTCGCGTCATTGAAAACAAGGTGCTGGCGGCCGCCACGGCTTAGCGGTTGGCCGGGTCGGCCATGGAACATGTCGGGGCGGCGGGGCGTTTTCGATCGTCCCTCTTTCAAGGAGCCGATCATGACCGATAGCCCGCGCAAGCCCGATACCGAAGCCCCCGAAGCGACCAACCGCGAGCAGGATGACGAGGACGCCCAGGCGCAAACCGTCGCCGCCGCGGCGCGGCACGAGCGCCCGCTGGCCGACAGCACCAAGGTCGGCTCAGGCGAAGCGAGTGACGATGTGCAGGATCTGGTCGATCATATGAACCAGATGGAACGATCGGGCCGGATCGATATGGACGCCTATCGCGGCGAACGTAGCGACGACGACGAGGACGGCGAACTTGGCCCTGGCGGCATTGAAGACGACGAACCGCGCGGCGCGTCTTAGCGAGCGCATGGTTCGGCACGCGGAAGCGGGCGCGGCTTTCGGGCGGCTCGTCGGAGATGATCGAGTGGCGCTGGATCGAACGCCCCGATCCGGCGTATGATGTGGGTGCCCCTCGCGGCCCCCCTCCGCAGCACGGCCCCGGCGGACCCCCGTCCGCAGCATGGCAAGGAGAATGACGATGGCTGAGCATGACCATAGCGCGATCAAGGAACATATGGATGTCATCGGCGCCGACGGCGTCCATGTCGGCACTGTCGATCATCTCGACGGCGAACGCATCAAGCTGACCAAAGGCGACAGCGGGGACGGCAAGCATCATTATCTGCCCGCCGGGCTGGTTGCTGCGGTCGAGGGTGACACGATCCGCCTGTCGGCGACCGGTGCCACCGCGGTCGACCTGTTCGAAGAGGCTGAATAGCGCGGCAGGAGATACCCGCCCGTAATAGCTGATTGAGATAACAGAGGGCGGCGGCGCAATCGGGCGCCCCGACGCTGAAACTGGCCCGCGTCTGCCCCCTCGCCGCGGGCCAATTTCATGCCCGCCGCGATCGTTTGACGATTGATGATTACGGTGATTGGTGATTTCCCAAGGCGTTGCGGCTAGGCTGGCGCGATGATGGGGCGAGCGGACGGGGGATCGCGCGGCGGACGCGCCGGGCTGGGGCAATTGGCGGCCGCGCTGCTGTTGTTCGCGATCGGTTATGGCATCGCGAACCGGTTCCAGCTGACCCACGGCATCTTGTATCGATACGCGGCGGGCGATGGCGCGGGCGCGATGACCGCCCTGCTGTTCATGGCGTTCCAGGCCGCTATCTTCTGCGCGGCGCTGATTCTGATGCCGCGCCGCTGGGGCGCGGTGCTGATCGCGCTGGCGGGCGCATCGATCCTGATCAACATCGGGTATAGCCAGATCGTTCCAGAACTGGTCGACGGCGGGTCGCTGGCATGGATGATCGCCGAGCTGCGCCAGCTGGGCAACGCGGCGGGCGAATTCGGCAGCGAATTCCTGTTCGTTGGCGCGCAGGTCGCCGCAGCGCTGGCGTTTTTCGTTGCGGCGCGTGCGGTGGCGCGGCAAGGGCCGCCGCTGCCGTGGAGCAAGGGGATTGCGGCGGCGCTGCTGATCCTGCTGATCGCGCCGAGCCCGATCTATCGTCACAGCGCAGCATTTCCCGAAGCCGCCGAGCGCAGCCTGTATGGACTGGGCTGGGATCTGCTGACCGCGCCGTCGCCGCCGCCGCGCGCCGCGGTCGCCGTGGCGCGCGATCCCGGCGCGCCAGCCCCGCGGCATATCGTCTGGGTGATCGACGAGAGCGTCGCTGCGGACCCGTTCCAGCGGCTGATCGCACCGACTCTGGCCCAGGTGCCGCACAACGACTTTGGCGTCGCCGCAGCGCTGGGACATTGCAGCGCCCCGGCGCAGGTCGCGCTGCGGTCGGGGGTCAATGTGCGGCGCGTGTCGGCGGCGAGTGATCTGCGCGCGACGCCGTCGATCTGGGGCTATGCCAAGCGCGCCGGTTACCGCACGACGCTGATCGACGGACAGACCGCGGGGGCGCCGCAGAATCTGTTGCTGCCGCCCGAACGCGCATTGATCGATGATTATCGTTCGATGGTCGGCGGCATCGACACCGACCTGAAGATCGCCGAAGTGCTGAACGCGCAGCTGAAGCGCGGCGGCAAGAGCTTTACCTATGCGGTGCTGCGCGGGGTGCATTTCCAGTATCGCGACCATTATCCGAAGGGCGCGGTGGCGGCGGATGCGCCGGTCGCGGTGCAATATGACGCCGCGCTGCGCTGGTCGAAGCGGGCGTTTTTCGCGCGGTTGCTCGCCGGGGTCGATCGCGGCGACGTTGCGATCGTCTATACGTCGGATCATGGCCAGAACCTGACCCCCGGGGCGCTGCCGCATTGCAGCCGCGAGGCGGTGGCCGACGAGTTTCGGGTGCCGTTGCTGGCGTTCCTGTCCGATCCGCTCGCGGCGCGCTATGCCGCGGCGCGGCGTCACGGCCATTCGGCAAGCCAGATCCTGCCCGCGACGCTGATCTGGATGGGTTATGACGCCGCGCCGGTGACCGCGCGATACGACCGCGACCTGGTCCAGCCAACCGCGCGTTATGTGTGGTTCGGGCGAACGGTGATCCCGACGGGCGCCGAGACCGCGATTGACGTTACCGTCGGGCCCGCGTTCCCGGGAACGGCCAGCAACTGACCCCGCCGTCGCGTCGGCAATTTGCACGGCGCCCAAGACTCCAGCCGCGTCGTGCGCTATAAGCATGCCGTAATCGGACTGGCGCCGGGCGGCGTCGCCGATCGGGTCGTCCGGGCTGCGCGACAGGCGAAAATCGCCGCGCCATCCCCCATGTGACAATGCAGCAGGGGAAAGAACTTGAAGCATTTTTCGATGAAGTCCATCGCGGCGCTGGTGGCGGCGTCGATGCTGGCGACGCCGGTGCTGGCGAAACAGGTGCCGGGGTTGCAGGACCTGGTCGGCGCGCGTGGTGCCGGCGGCGAAACACAGCTGGAAATGCGCGGCTATACGCATATCGAAACGCACAACGACGGCGACCGCAAGCATAGCTATTGGTGGAACCGCGACAACAAGCAGTGCGCGCATGTCGTGACGTGGGACGGCCGGTACCAGTCGGTCGAGACCGCGTCGCGGTCCGATTGCAACCAAGGTGGCGGCGGCGACAATGCCGGTGCCGCGGTCGCGGCGGTCGCCGGGATCGCCCTGATCGCGGCGCTCGCGAGCAAGAAGCACCACAAGGACAAGGACTATGACCAGCAGGGGACGGGCGAGTTCGACCGCGGTTACCGCGACGGCCTGTATAATGCGCCCTACCATAATTATGGCCGGTCCGACGCCTATTCGAGCGGGTATCAGGCCGGCGTGAACGAGCGCAGTTCGAACCTGGGCCATCACTATGGTGGCGGCGGTTATGCCGAGGTCGGACAGTTTATGGACCTCAATGGCGCGCGCGCGTCGAGCGCCGACGAAGCGATGCGCAGCCGCGGGTTCAGCAATGTCGACAGCTTCAAATCGGGCAACACCGCGTATAGCGTGTGGAACCGCCGCGCGAGCCGCCAGTGCGTCCAGATGACGGTCGCCGACGGACGCGTTTACGACATCCGCGACATCGGCACCCATCCGCGCTGCCGATAGGCGGCGCTGCGATCGCGACTGGCGCCGCGCCGCCGCTGTGCCTATAGGCGCGGCGATGGCGGGGCAGAACCACAGGATGATCGTGATCGGGCGGCTGAAGGCAAAGCCGCTGCTCGCCGGGCAATTGCTGTGCGCGCTGGCCGCCGCGGCGCTGATCGCGTGGCAGGCGGTGCCGGTTTGGAGCGACGGCGCGGCGGCGATGCTGCGCGCGATCCTGTTCGGCAACCTGCTGGTGAGCGCCGGCATCCTGCTGGCGGTGCTGGGCTTTGCCGCCTTTCACCGCGCCTGGCGGCGGCGCGACGCCTTTATCTGGCACGACGGCGCGCGGCTGTACCGCGGCGCGCGCGAAAGCTGGCCGTTGCCGCTGATCCGCGACGTGGTGATCGCGCGCAGCGAACTGGGCATCGCGTCGCTGCGGCTGGTCGTCGACGACGACAGCGAGGTGACGCGCGAGCTGGTGAAGCTGTATTTGCTCGAGGACGCGCCCGAGGCGGTGCGCGGCGGGGTGATGTTTGCGGTCGCGGGATTGCGCGGGTTTCCCAGCGGATCGGTGCTGAATTAGGCCGGGTGCGCCCCAAAGTTCAGCAAAGTTCAGCCCGACGGCGCGGCGCGCTGGTCAAAGTTCAGCGAAGTTCAGCCTCATCCCACGCCGCCACCACGGGCGGGGTGGCGGGGGGTACGAGCGCCGTGTCCGCATCGTCGCGATACCAGCGCGGCAGATCGCCGTCGCACAGATCGGCAACCTCGAGCGCCACCGCGAGATCGTCGGGCGCCATCAGCGCGGCGGGCGCGGCGGGCGGTTCGGGGTGGAGGTGGACCAGCGCTTCGGCGACCGGGGTCGTGGCGGCGACATGCGCCGCGGCGCCCTCACGGAAGCGGTCGGGGCCATAGGCGCGGATCAGGAACATCAGCAAGCGGTCGCTTTGCCGCAGGCGGCGGCCGACGCGGTTGCCGTCGCGGTCGAACACCGGCTCGTCGCTGCCCACGAGCGCACGTTCGAACGCGGCGTCGAGCAGTTTCTTCGCCGCCGCATCGATCGCGGCGGACCAGGCGCGATCGAATGCCTCGGCACCGGGCGACCGGCGCAGGCGATAAGCGGAGGATTCGGACATGCCGACGCGCTGCGCCGCGGTGGCGACCGAGCCGCTGTCGGCCAGCGCCTCGACAAAGGCGCGCTGCTTGTCGGGCGACCAGCCATCCTTGCGGCGTTTCTTCAGCACTGGCACCCAGTTATAAGCGGCGGGGTCGTGGCCGTGCGCGTCGAGCGCGGGGGAGGTTTCGGGAGTGGGGGCGAGGGCCGCGTCGGGCGCGGGGATGGGGGCGATGTGGCTCATCTGTCAGTTTGGAGCACATGGGAATAATGTAGGACAGGGGTTTTTGGGGTGGGGTGTGCGAAATAGGATTTGGGCGGGTGTGGGGCGGCAAGGATTGGGTTTCACGCGCAGGCGCGAAGAAAAGAAGCGCCGCCCCTCTTTCGTCACCCCGGACTTGATCCGGGGTCCATTCGGCGCCGCTGGCATGGATGCCGGATCAAGTCCGGCATGACGAATGAGGGGGAGGTGCGGGATGACGCGGGTAGGTGCGGTTGCGGACGTCACCCACCCAACGGCGGCAACCCCAATTCCTCCGCCAAGTCGCGCCAGTCCGGGTTAGCCGCCTCGATCAGGTCGATCTTCCACTTGCGCTGCCAATTCTTGATCTGCTTCTCGCGCGTGATCGCGGCGTGCATCGTCCCGGCGAGTTCGAACCAGACGAGCGTTTTGACGCCATAGCGTTTGGTGAAGCCGTCGAAGCTGCCGTCGCGGTGGTGGACGATGCGCTGGATCAGGTGCGAGGTGACGCCGGTGTAGAGCGTGCCGTGGCGGGCGCTGGCCATGATATAGGCGCAGGGCTGGAAGTCGGCGTGCATGGGGTGGAGGCTAGGGCGGCGATGGACCCCGGATCAAGTCCAGGGTGGCGAAGATTGGGCCGGACTGGAGGCTGCTGTTCGGGTCGTCATGCTAAGCTTAAACTGCTAACCTAATTAGCCACAAACAGGTTTAGATTTTTCAATAATTCTATCAGAAGCATATAGCCAAGATTCCATTCTCGAGCCGATCAACATAATGTCTGACCTGCTTAGATCGGAGGGAGTTTCAATCGGGAAATCAAAATCTAAAGAGAACTTTTCATCTTGAAATATATTCTCCAAATTGGATATCCACTTTTTGTATGATGGGTCAATCTGAGCTAGCTCATCTCTCGATATTGTATTTGATATGGAAGTCCAAGGATTGTATTTTTCAATGTTTTGGTAATTTTTGCTTGATTCCCTAAAAGGAAAATGGGTCTCTATTTCAAGTTTTTTTCCAGCGGGAATGATCTTGTTGCGCATATAACGTCGTGTTTCCTCGGCGTATCCGTTGAATTCTGACTGAGTTTCCATGTCAGTTTCAACTCGACTATCAGCCGATTTTATATACGTATTGTCGCGGTTGCTTGAGGACGACCATTGCTTAAATCTGTGCAGGGTGTCTGACCAAGTTTTGTCATCGTTAGAGCTTGTCTCTATAAGAAACCTTTCATATCTATAATTTGACAAAATTCCCATCAGGCTAATTATGGTCGACATTCTTTCAGCATGCGAGAGCGTGCTTGAACAAGTTAGTCTCTTCCTGGTTGGTATCGTAACATCCAATGAAGCCTTCATGATGGAAGCTTTCATTTTTTCATCTTTTAAGGCCAAATTCGATACTTCTAGTTCGCGAAAGACCTGAATTTTCTGCTGTTCTAAAAGCGCAAGTTGTACGCTGCTTTCTAGCAAAGATGCCTGATTGGAAAAAATTTCCTTTTGCTGATCCGCTAGTTGATTTTCGGCTGATACACGTTGTCCTCGAACAACTGATAGTTCCCCTTTGGCATCTACGATGTCCGCCCGGAGCGCATTTATCAGCCGGTCTCCGGTTTCAGAAAAAAATATTCCCCATATCGCCAACAGCAACAAAGCTAGCTGGCAAGCTGCGGAAACTGCGTCTGAAATGTTAATCTTCGAGAACGTAACGGGTGATTGGAGCAGATCTCCTGCCTCGGAACGCGACTTTATGCGTCGAGTTACACTGGGTCGGTGCATCGGCCTCATCGTCAGACGTCACCCCTCATTCTTGTCGGTGTTATGACGCGAAAGATTTTTACGTCGTCAATCTAATCAAACCGAAAACCCGCCCGCATTGCGGCGGTTCGAGCTCGCCGCCAGTACCTTCTTGCCCTGCGGGGTCAGGGCCCATTTGGCGCCCTGCTTGACGACCAGACCCAGCGTGACGAGTTCGTCGCGGATCGGGTCGGTGGGGAGTTGGGGGCGGCGGTTCGACAGGCCTTCGAGCGTCGAACGCTGCGGCTGGCTGAGGATGAGGAGTTTAGGTTTTTTCTCTTCGGTCATTGGGTTTTCTTCTGACTTCTTGTTCTGGGGCGTGGGGTGGTGTTGTTGCCCTCCCCGCTGCGACTTAGGTGGCATAGCCACCAAGTCTCGTGCCCCTCCCGCAAGCGGGAGGGGTTGTGATGGGCGTTTACTCGGCGGCGATCCCCGCCTTGGCGAACATGTCTTCGCCGTCGGTTTCGGCGGTGATCACCGGGGCGGTGTCGTCATTCGCCTTGGCCTTCTTGCGGTTGTCGAAGCTGGACCAGACATTGTTCCACTCGCCGCGGGTCGCGCCCTTGCTGTATTCGGTGGCGCGCGTTTCGAAGAAGTTGGCGTGCTCGACGCCGTTGAGCAGCGGGGCGAGCCAGGGGAGGGGGTGTTCGTCGATCATGTAGATCGGCTGGAACCCCAGCTGGCCGAGGCGCCAGTCGGCGATGTAGCGGATGTAGCGCTTGATTTCCTTGGGCGTCATGCCGGGGACTGGCCCCTGTTCGAACGCCAGGTCGATGAACGCATCCTCGAGCCGCACCGTTTTCTGGCAGGTGTCGATGATGTCTTCCTTCACCGCCTTGGTCAGGCAGTCGCGTTCCTTGGTGAAGGTGTGGAACAGCTTGATGATGCCTTCGCAATGCAGGCTTTCGTCGCGGATCGACCAGCTGACGATCTGGCCCATGCCCTTCATCTTGTTGAAGCGCGGGAAGTTCATCAGCATCGCGAAGCTGGCGAAGAGCTGGAGCCCCTCGGTAAAGCCGCCGAACATCGCGAGGGTGCGCGCGATATCCTCGTCATTGTCGACGCCGAACTGCTGCATATAATCATGCTTGGCGCGCATCTCGTCATATTCGAGGAACATGCCATATTCGCTTTCGGGCATGCCGATGGTGTCGAGCAGGTGGCTGTACGCCGCGATGTGCACGGTTTCCATGTTGCTGAACGCGGTCAGCATCATCTTGATTTCGGTCGGCTTGAACACGCGGCCATATTTGTCGTGGTAGCAATCCTGCACCTCGATATCGGCCTGGGTGAAGAAGCGGAAAATCTGGGTGAGCAGATTGCGTTCATGGTCGCTGATCTTTTGCGCCCAGTCGCGGCAATCCTCGCCCAGCGGCACTTCCTCGGGAACCCAGTGGATCTGCTGCTGGCGCTTCCAGAAATCGAACGCCCAGGGGTATTCGAAGGGCTTGTAGGTGTTGCGGGCTTCTAACAACGGCATGGCGGGCTTCCTTGGGTGTAGCGGTTATTGCGGTGCGAGGCGGCGGGCTTCGGTAACGGGAAGGCCGCCCTCGGTCGGAACATAGATCAGCGAGGCGCGCGACGATTCGAGCGCCTGAATTTGCAGGTAGCGCAGATAGCCTTCGGGGCCGCCGAGGCTGTTCTGCAAAATCTGATTGGCTTCGGCCGCTCCCTTGGCGCGGATGACCTCGGCCTCGGCCAGCGAGATGGCGCTTTCCTTTTTGGCGCGCGCCTCAAGGATTGCGACCTGCCGCGACGATTGCGCCTCGGCCAGCGCGGCTTCGCCCGACAGGCGCTGCGAATAGACGCGGTACTGCGGGTATCCGATCAGCACGACCAGCAGAAAAACGACTGTGGCCCCAATGGCGGCGAGCGTGCAGCCGGCGTTCTTGTTCATCGGCTGGTCCTCACTGACAGGCCAGACACTCGTCGTAATCGGTGCTCTCCAGCTGATACACCGGCGCTTCGGCGGTGTTGTCGGCCTCGACCCCGCCCGCGAAGCCGGCGCGCTGGACCGATTTCGAGCGGAGGTAATAGAGCGATTTGATGCCGAGTTCCCACGCGCGATAATGGAGCATCAGCAGATCCCATTTCTCGACGTCCGCCGGGATGAACAGGTTCAGCGACGCGGCCTGGTCGATATAGGGCGTGCGATCGGCGGCGAGTTCGAGCAGCCAGCGCTGGTCGATCTCGAAGCTGGTCTTGTAGCAGTCCTTCTCGTCCTGCGTCAGGAAGTCGAGGTGCTGGACGCTGCCGCCCTTTTCGAGGATCGAGTTCCAGATATTGTCGCTGTTCTTCGCCTTGTCGACGAGGAGGGCTTCGAGGTGCGGGTTGCGGATCGAGAAGCTGCCCGAGAGCGTCTTGTGGGTGTAGATGTTCGCCGGGATCGGCTCGATGCACGCGCTGGTGCCGCCGCAGATGATGCTGATCGACGCGGTCGGCGCGATCGCCATCTTGCAGCTGAAGCGTTCCATCACGCCCTGATCGGCGGCGTCGGGGCAGGGGCCGCGTTCCTTGGCGAGCAGCATTGACGCCTGATCGACCTGGGCGCGGATATGCTTGAAGACGCGCAGGTTCGACGATTTCGCCATCGCGCCCTCGAACGGCAGGCCGCGCGCCTGGAGGAAGCTGTGGAAGCCCATGACGCCAAGGCCGACCGAGCGTTCGCGGCTGGCGCTGTATTTGGCGCGCGCCATTTCGGGCGGGGCGCGGTCGATATAGTCCTGAAGGACATTGTCGAGCATGCGCATGACATCCTCGATGAACATCTTGTCACCGTTCCACTCGTCCCAGGTTTCGAGGTTGAGCGACGAGAGGCAGCAGACTGCGGTGCGATCGTTGCCGAGATGGTCGCGGCCGGTGGGGAGGGTGATCTCGCTGCACAGGTTCGAGGTGGTGACCTTCAGCCCCAGGTCGCGGTGATGCTTCGGCATCATGCGGTTCACCTGGTCGATGAAGATGATGTAGGGCTCGCCGGTCGCGAGGCGCGTTTCGACGAGCTTCTGGAACAGGCTGCGCGCGTCGACGGCGCCGCGGACGCTCTGGTCCTTGGGCGAGCGGAGGTTGAATTCGCGGCCGTCGCGGACCGCTTCCATGAACTCGTCGGTGATCAGTACGCCGTGGTGGAGGTTCAATGCCTTGCGGTTGAAGTCGCCCGAGGGTTTGCGGATTTCGAGGAACTCCTCAATCTCCGGGTGGCTGATGTCGAGATAGCAGGCGGCCGAGCCGCGGCGCAGGCTGCCCTGCGAGATTGCGAGGGTCAGGCTGTCCATCACGCGGACGAAGGGGATGATGCCGCTGGTCTTGCCGTTGAGGCCGACGGGTTCGCCGATGCCGCGCACGCTGCCCCAATAGGTGCCGATGCCGCCGCCGCGGCTGGCGAGCCAGACATTCTCGTTCCACGTCTCGACAATGCCCTCAAGGCTGTCGGGGACCGAGTTGAGGTAGCAGCTGATCGGCAGGCCGCGGCCGGTGCCGCCGTTCGATAGCACGGGGGTCGCGGGCATGAACCACAGGCGGCTGATATAATCATAGAGCCGCTGGGCATGCTCCTGATCGTCGGCATAGGCCGACGCGACGCGCGCGAAGAGATCCTGGTATGATTCGCCGGGCAGAAGATAGCGGTCCTCTAGCGTTTCCTTGCCGAAGTCGGTGAGGAGCGCGTCGCGGCTGCGGTCGGTGACGACGTCGAATCGGCGCGCGTGGACTTTCGCTTCGCCGCTATCATTGAGCTTGGCGGCCGGAGCCGAATCGGCGACCGATTCGTTTGCGACCGGCGCTTCGTTTTTCGTCAGTTCCATCGTCGCCACGTCGCTCGTCTCCACCCGTTCCGTTTCCCGAAAATCCATCACAATCGCCCCCGATTTGAACGCGCAGCTGGCGCGTTTGTTCCTGTCTTGTTCGACTCGGGACGAAGCCCCGGTCTTAGCATCTAAACCGACCCGGGGGGCACTTATTTTGGCCGCACAAAGCACTTTCCCGTGCCCACATGCCGTGGGCGACGGAAATCCGCCATTTTTGGCCAAACACTATTTCTTGGGGTGCCCCCGTGGTCTACCCACCATCTATAGTGCCACGTCGGCGCGACGATGCAAGACGGTAAATGACGGATTAGAGACTCGGTTCGTCGATAATTTGATTCGTCTCGTCGCGGCGAATGCCCGCTGGCGAGCGGCCGCGCCAGCGTTTCCGCGGGATAGCGCGCGCGATCGAGGATGGCCGACCGCGTGGGCAATTTTTTTAAGTGCGAAGGACGGCGACGACGCTGTCCGCGCCATGGCCTTTCTGCCCGATGAGCGCGCCCGATCCGCAATGCGGTGTGAAACCCCAGGCAGGCAAATAGCAGGCAAAGAAAAAGGGCCCCGGACATGTCCGAGACCCTTTTCTATCTGATATTCAGATTAGGCCGATGCGCCGCCGTTACCGGAGCCGCCGCCGCCCATCCATCGCCAAAACCAACCCATAAGATATCTCCTGTCGGCACTGCCCACGAAGAACAGTTAACGAAGCATATACCATCTTTGGTAAGGTAAATCGAGTCTTAACCATAGCATCGCTGCCAATCTGGCCGTTATGCGGTGCGGTTTTGCGGCGGGGACGCGAGCGTAGTCGCAAGTTCGGAAAATAACTGTGGCTTGCCAAGGTGATAGCCTTGGCCAACATCGCAGCCAAGTTGGCCGAGAAGGGTCATGGTTTCAGCATCTTCAATGCCTTCGGCGACCGCAACCGCCCCCAGACGATGTGCTAGGTCAATGGTCGACTTAACGACTTCCAGGTTCCGCTGCGAATCGCGCATCGTCATCACGAATCGCTTGTCGATTTTGATCTCGTCAGCCTCGATCTCGGTCAGATATTCCAGGTTCGACTGGCCGGTGCCATAATCGTCGATCGACAGGCGGATGCCGGTGCGGCGCAGCTGCGCCAGCGTCTGGCGGGCTTGGCGGCTGTTTTCGATCTGGGCGGTTTCGGTGATCTCGATCGTCAGGATTTCGGGCGGCAGATGATGCGCGGTCAGCATGACGCGGATCGTTCCGACCAGATCGCTATGGTCGAGCAGCGTCGCGGACAGGTTGACCGACATGTTGATCCGCTGGCCGCGTTCGTGCAGCTGGGCCGCCGACCGGATCGCCTGATCCATGACGAACAGGGTGAGGCGGTAGATGTCCTGACTCTTTTCGGCCTGGACGATGAATTCGTCCGGCGGAATCGGACCGCGCGTCGGGTGGGTCCAGCGCGCCAGCGCCTCGACCCCGACCAGCTTGCCGGTCGAAATTTCATATTGCGGCTGGAACGCGACCCAGATGTCGCCGCCGGTGAGTGCGTCCTCGAGCTGCGAGTGGAACGAGAGTTGCCAGCCGGCATCGTCCTTTTGCCGCGGGACATATTTGGTCCACAGCGCGCGGGTGCGGATCGCGCGTTCGGCGGCGACCAGCGCGGCCGCCAGCCGCTGGGCGTTCGATCCCTCGAACTCGTCATTGACCCCGAAGGCAATGGCGACATCGACGCGCAATTCGCCGATGGTCAGCGGCGCGTTGAACAGCGCGGCGAGCCCCGCCAGCTGCCCCTCGATCTGACTGTGCTGATAATAAGGGACGAGCCAGGCGAAGGTGCCGTCGAGATCATGGTGCAGGGTGGTGCCCTGTGATGCGAGTTGCAGGCGGCGGGTGACCTGTTCGACCAGCTTGCCGATGCCATCGCCGGGGATGAAGGCGGCGAGGTCTTCGAAATTGACGACCTTCGCGGCGACGACCGTCGCGCTGCCGAACGACGCCTGGGTGCGCAACGCTTCGAAATTGGGCAGGCCCGAAAGGGGGTTTTCGCGCTGCGCCGAGGACCGGCGGCGGGTGCGTGCAACGTTGGCGCTGATCGCCGCGATTAGAAAACATGCGGCGCCGATCTGGACCGTGACCAGCGACAGGCTGGCCACCACCTTAATTGCGAGCAACGCAGCGGTAAGGCCCAGCGCCACGACGCCGTGCCAGCGGCCGTTGCGCCGCGCCAGCGCCAAAAGCATGACGATGAACGACACCGCGAGCGCCGGAAGCCAGCCGATATCGACCGGCTGGCCGCGTTTGAGTGCCTCACCCGCGATGAGGTGGATATAGGCGCCGTGGACCTTGTCATGGCCGGGCAGATAATGCTGGTCGGGCAAGGTCGCCGACGCCGACGCAAAGATCACATCCTTGCCGCGCAGCAGTGCTGGATCCAGCTTGCCCGTCATGACGTCGATCGCGCTATATTGCGTGATCGTATCCGGATCGTAGGATAGATCGAGGGCGAATTGGCCGGGGGCATCGAGCGGGCGGTCGGCCAGCAGTGCTGCAAAGCTGGGCAGGATGCGGCCTTCGGCTTTTACCGCCAGCGGCACTTTCCATACCTGCCAGAACTCATACTCCAAGCCGATGAAGCCGCGTTTGGCCTCCCGACCAAAACGAGCATCGGGCCATTGCGTGGCGGTGGCCGTCGTTCCCTGAAAGTTGGCAGACGGAACGGCGAGGATGATGCGATTGCCCATCTGGCGCACCGCCGCGGCAAGTTTCGGAAAATCCCGGTCCTTGGTCCGACGTTCGTAAGAAAAGTCCACAAACAGGCGTTTTGCCGGAGAAGCGTTGATGGCGCGCACCAGTTGCATGTGCTGGGTGCTGTCGAAATCCTGATTGCCGATGGCTTGCAGCGTCTTGTCGTCGAGCGCGACGACGACCGTGTCACCCGACACTGCACGAGCAGCAATGCGACTAGTCGCCATCGCGGCAAAACGGTCCGGCAATTCGCCCGCGCCGCTGATACCGACGATCAAGCTGAGCAGCAGCGCAAGGCCGATCGTCCGCCAGCTGATGACCAGATTTTTGACCGGAATGGGCACGCACGTCTCCAGCAATTGCCGGTCGTGCCTAGTGTCAGATGGTTATCATCGCGTTAATCATGAACAAATTCTTGCTGGCGCTGATGCGCGCTAATCGGCTTGAATCCTGCGGTTTCACGCAAGTTTCGGGAGCGGCGCCAGCACGGCGTCGCCGGCCAGCGCCGACGGCGCCAGACCGATCGCCGCGGGGACGATTTGTGCCAGGTAAAAATGCGTCGAGGCGAGCTTGGCTTCGAGAAAGATCCGGTCGCCGCTGCCTTCATCGAGCGCAGCTTTCGCGGCGATATATTGGAGCGCCATCAACCAGCCGCACGTCGCGGTGGCGAGCATGGTGAGATAGGGGTAGCTGCCCGCGAGCCGATCGGCGGTGTTTGCGCCGGTCATCCAATCGGTTACCGCGCGGCAGGCGTGGGCGAGTTGCTGAAGCTCGGCGAAATCCGCCGCGCCTTCCGCGATGTCGTCGATCAATTCGCGGACCAGATCGCCGCCCGCCATGCCGAGCTTGCGGCCGACGAGATCGGCGGCCTGGATGCCGTTGGTGCCTTCGTAGATCGGCGCGATGCGCGCGTCGCGATAATGCTGGGCGGCGCCGGTTTCCTCGATGAAGCCCATGCCGCCATGAACCTGGATGCCCAGGCTGGCGACTTCGCAGCCGATGTCGGTGGCGTGCGCCTTGACCAGCGGGATCAGGATTTCGGCGCGCTGCGCCGCCGCCTCGTCGCCCAATTTGCCGAAATCGGTCTGCGCCGCCGCGTAATAGGTCAGCGCGCGCGCCGCCTCGGTCTGGGCGCGCATCCGCCATAGCATCCGGCGCACATCAGGGTGCTGGTCGATGGTGACGGGGGTGCGGTCGGTGCCGCCCGCGAGCGCCGACTGGACCCGCTCGGCGGCGAAGCGCTGCGCCTGCTGCGTCGCGCGTTCGGCGATCTGGACGCCCTGACAACCGACGAGCAGGCGCGCCGCGTTCATCATCACGAACATCGCGCGCATCCCGCCCATTTCGGCGCCGACGATCTCGCCAAGGCAATCCTCGTCCTCGCCATAAATCATCACCGCGGTCGGCGAGCCGTGGATGCCCAGCTTGTGCTCGATCGACGCGCAGCGGACGCCGTTCGAATGCGCAGGTTTGCCGTCGGCGTCGAGGCGGTATTTGGGGACGAGGAACAGCGAAATGCCGCGCGTCCCCTCGGGCGCGCCGGGGGTGCGCGCGAGGACGAGGTGGACGATATTGTCGGTGAGGTCATGCTCGCCAAAGGTGATGAAAATCTTTTGGCCCTTGATCTTGTAGAGCCCGGCATGCTCGCCCTCGGTAACCAGTTCGGCGGTCGCGCGCAGCGCGCCGACGTCGCTGCCCGCGGCGGGCTCGGTCAGGTTCATCGTGCCGTTCCACGCCCCCGAAACGAGGTTCGGCAGCCAGGTCTGGCGCTGTTCTTCGGTCCCATAGGCCATCAGCGCGTGGATCGCGCCGGGGGTCAGGATGTTGCACAGGGTAAAGCCCATGTCGGCGGTGCCGAGCGCCTCGATGATCACGGCCGCCAGCGTGAAGGGCAGGCCTTGCCCGCCATATTCCTCCGGCCCGTCGATGCTGCCCCAGCCGGCGTCGACGAACGCCTGATAGGCGTCCTTGAAGCCGGGGGGCATGGTGACCTTGCCGTCCTCCCATTTGGGATTGTGGACGTCGCCGACGCGGTTGAGCGGGGCATAGACCTCGGCCGCGAACTCGCCGATTCCGTTGACAATCGCTTCGACCATGTCGGGGGTCGCGGCAGCGAATTTGTCGTGCGCCGCCATCGCGTCGATGCGAGCAATATGATCAAGAACGAAAAGCTGTTCGGTGGTCGGCGGCGTGTAGGTCATTTCGTCCCCGCTTTTGCTGGCGATTCTGTATTGCGCGCGGCTATAGCGCGGCATGGCGAAGGGTCAAACGAACGACAGCATGGCGACCGAGGTCTTGGCGTTTAACACGGATGCGATAGCGCGCGCCGCGGCGCTGGTTGGCGCGGGGCAGCCGGTCGCGGTGCCGACCGAGACGGTCTATGGCCTCGCCGCCGATGCGCGCAACGCCGACGCGGTGGCGCGCATCTATGCGGCGAAGGGGCGGCCCGATTTCAATCCGCTGATTGTGCATGTGCCGGACTTGGCGGCGGCCGAGCGGCTGGGGGTGTTCGGCGCCGCCGAGCGCGCGCTGGCGGCGCAATTCTGGCCGGGGCCGCTGACATTGGTGGTGCCGCGCAGCGCCGATTGCCCGGTGGCAAGCATCGCGACGGCGGGGCTGGGCACGATTGCGCTGCGGGTGCCGGGGCATCGCGCGATGCAGGCTTTGCTGGCGGCGACGTGCGCGCCGCTTGCCGCGCCCAGCGCCAATGCCAGCGGCGGAGTGAGCCCGACGAAAGCGGACCATGTGCTGGCGACGCTCGACGGCCGGATCGCGCTGGTGATCGATGATGGTCCCTGCTTGGCTGGGGTGGAATCGACGATTGCGCGGGTGAAGGAAGGAGTGGTCGAGGTGCTGCGACCGGGGCCGGTGACGGCTCAAATGCTCGGCATGGCGAGCGGGTTGCCGGTGATCGGGGTGACGGGATCAGAGGTCGTCGCGCCGGGGATGCTGGCGAGCCATTATGCACCGGGCAAGCCGGTGCGGCTGGGCGCGGTGGATTTTGCGGATGACGAGTTCGGGATCGGGTTTGGCGCGGTTCGGGGCGATTACAGCCTGAGCGAAGCGGGCGATCTGACCGAGGCTGCGGCGCGGCTTTTCGATGCGCTGCATGCGGGGGCGGCGAGTGGTCAGCCGAAAATTGCGGTGGCGAGCATTCCGGCTGAGGGGTTGGGTGTGGCGATCAACGATCGGCTTTCGCGCGCCGCGGTTTAGCTTATCCCCTCCCGCAAGCGGGAGGGGTCGGGGGTGGGCAAGCGGCGGCGCGGCAATGCCCACCGCGCTGCGACTAGCGAGCAAAGCTCGCAAGTCTCGCTGCCCCTCCCGCAAGCGGGAGGGGAGGGGGTCAAGCCGCCGCCGGTTCGACCGGATCATCGTGCGGCACCTTGCGCGCCACGATCAGGCACCCCAGGACGATCAGCACCGCCCCGGCGATCGTCGGCCAGGTCACTGCTTCGGCGAAGAACATCCACCCGAACAAGATCGCCCAGAGAAAGCCGCTATATTCGGTGGTCGCCAGAATCTGCGTCTCGGCGCGGGCATAGGCCCAGCTGAGCAGGAGCAGCGAGGTAACCGCGAGCATAGCGGCGCCGATGATCGGCAGTGCCTGCTCGCCGCCGGGAACCGCCAGCCACCACGGCGCGCCGAGCGCGAGGATCAGCGCGACGAAGCCGTTCTGGAAAAAGGCGATCTCCATCGGTTCGGCCATCTTGGCCTGCCGCCGCGCGAGAATGAGGTTATAGGCGTATAGCAGCGCCGAGCCGACCACCGCGGCGACCGCCCACAATGCCTCGGGCGCATAGTCGCCGCGCCCCAGCTTGCCGCCGACGATCACGATCACCCCGGCCAGGCCGAGCAGCGAGGCGAGGATCGAGCGCGGGCCGATGCGTTCGCCAAGGAAGATCGCCGCCATATAGAGGGCGACGAGCGGTGCGATAAAGGCGATCGCGATCGCCTCCGCCATCGGCAGCCGCGCCAGCGCCCAGAAAAAGCTGACTGCCATACCTGCAACAAACAGCGAGCGGACGGCGTGGATGCGGAGCGTTGCGCGGTTGGGCATCGCAGGGCGCGAGGCGAAATAAAGCGCGCCGCTAAGGATCGTCCCGGCGCCGGTCCGCCACAGCACTGCGTTATACGCGCCGATGTCGATCGACAGCCCCTTCATCAGCACATCCATCGCCGAAAAGGTCGCGATGCCCGCGCAGGCGATCAGGAACGGGATGACGGGGGAGGGCGAATCGGGGCGCATGAATGGGGCTGTACCTTGCCTTCTCCCCTTGGGGGAGAAGGATATGGAGCCTTACCGCGAAGCGGTTAGGCGGAGTTGGATGAGGGTAGCGGCGTTGCGGGTATCGGCGAGGTTGGCTGGCCCTCACCCAGCTTTGACTAACGAGCAAGCTCGTAAGTCTGCGCAACCCTCTCCCCCAAGGGGAGAGGGGATTTTCACCGAAACGTCGCCATCCCCGCGCCGTCGATGTTGAGCTTTTGCCCCGAGCAATAGCTGTTCGCATCGCTGACGAACCACACCACTGCGGCGGCGACATCGGCGGGGACGGCGACGCGGCCAAAGGGCATTTTGGCGGCGAGATGCTGGATGTCGTCCTGGCCGGTGATGGCGCGCGACAGTTTTTCGCCCATGTCGCTGACGGTCAGCGCGGGGGCGACGATGTTGACGCGGACGCCGTTGGCGAGTTCCTCCTTGGCCAAGGCATAAGCGAGCGCTTCGCCCGCGGCCTTGGCCATCGTGTAGGGCGCGCCATTGGGCGAGTGGGTGTAGGTCGCGATGCTGGAGATGACGATGATGTCGCTGCGGGCGTGGCTGCGCAGTTGCGGGAGCGCGAGGCGGCTCAGGCGGTGGGGGCCACCGGCATGGACGGCGAACAATTTGTCGACTTCTTCGGGGCTGGTGTCTGCGACCGACCGGCCGCGGCTCGCGATGCCGGCGTTGTTGATCAGGATCGACATGGGTCCGAAATCGGCTTCGACCGCGGCGACCATCGCGGCGCAGGCGGCCTCGTCGGTGACCGAGGCCTGATAGGCCTTGGCGCGGCGGCCCAGCGCCTCGATCGCGGCGACGGTTTCAGCGGCTTCCTGTTCGCCGCGGGTGTAGTTGACCGCGACGTCGGCGCCCGCCTCGGCCAACCCGATCGCGATGCCGCGCCCGATCCCGCGCGACGCGCCGGTGACGAGCGCGGTGCGGCCCGCGAGGTTCCTGTCGGCCATCAAATTTCCCCCATCAGTTCTGCATAGATCTCATCGTCACCGCGGCTGGCGGCGTTGCGCCATTTCGGTGCGGCCTTGCGGTTGAGCACGCTCCCGTTCGCGTCGAGCACGGCGACGGTGGGCGTGCCCTTGATCTTGAAGTTGAAGCGTTTGGCGACTTCAGGATTGCGACCAAGCCCGCGCACGTGCGGCATGCCGATGTCGGCGTAGACGATTTCGTAGCGGTCGCGGACGGGCGCGAAGCGGTCGGTGGCGATCAGGTTGGCGAACCAGGCGCTGTCGTGGCAGCCGCCGGTGCCCATCACCAGCAACACGCGCTTGCCCGACTGCTTCGCGGCGGCGAGCGCCGCGTCGATCGCGGCCATCGGCGCGGGGTCGAAGGCGTCGCTCTTGTAAGCGTCCTCGACGCCAGGGATCGTGCGGGGTTCGCTGGCCGATACGGGCGAAAGCGCGAGCAGGGCAGCGGCAAGCGAAAAGGCAATGTGGCGCGTCATCGATCGACGATAGGTTTTGCATGACGTTTCCGTCAACGTCAGATAGCTTTCGCCCCATGAGCTGGAAAAAAGAGACCGAAGAACTCGCGGCGCGCCGGGCGATGGCCGAGAAGATGGGCGGCAAGGAAAAGGTCGCGCGCCAGCATGGGCGCGGCAAGATGGACGCGCGGGCGCGGCTGGATGCGATCGTCGATCCCGGCAGCTTTCGCGAGATCGGCAAAATTGCGGGGCGCGGCACCTATGGGCCGGATGGCGAGCTGGAAGATCTGGCGGCGAGCAATTTCATTTTCGGGCGCGCCAATATCGACGGGCGGCCGGTGGTCGCGTCGGCCGACGACTTCACGGTGCGCGGCGGTTCGGCCGACGCGGCGCTGCACCGCAAATTCGTGCAGTGCGAGGCGATGGCGCATGAATATCGCCTGCCACTGATCCGCATGATCGACGGCACCGGCGGCGGCGGGTCGGTCAAGACGCTCGAGGATATGGGCTATACCTATATTCCCCATGTGCCGGGGTGGGGTGAGATTATCGCCAACCTCGACACGGTGCCGGTGGTGGCGCTCGCGCTGGGGCCGACCGCGGGTCTGGGCGCGGCGCGGGTCGTCGCGAGCCATTACAGCATCATGGTGCGCGGGCTGTCGCAGCTGTTCGCGGCGGGACCGGCGGTCGCGGCGGCGATCGGCGATACGCTGGACCGCGAGGAGCTGGGCGGGACCGACGTGCATACACGCAACGGGGTTGTCGACGACGAGGTGGCGAGCGAGGCCGAGGCCTTTGCAGCGGCGCGGCGTTTCCTGTCGTACCTGCCGTCGTCGATCCATGATCGGGCGTCGCGAACCGCGTGCAGCGATCCGGTGGACCGCCGGGAGGAGAGCTTGCTGTCGGCGGTGCCGCGCGAGGCGAAACAGGTCTATGCGATGCGCCGCATTGCCGATGCCGTGTTCGACAAGGGCAGCTTTTTCGAGATGGGCGCGCGGTGGGGGCGGGCCGTCATCACGGCGTTCGCGCGGCTCGACGGCTATCCGGTCGCGGTGCTGGCGAGCGATCCGTCCTATCTCGGCGGATCATGGGACGCGAAGACGAGCGAAAAGGCCGAGCGCTTCGTCAAGCTGGCCGACCAGTTCCGCCTGCCGATCGTCCATTTGGTGGATAACCCGGGTTTCATGATCGGCGGCGAGGCCGAGCGGACAGGGACGATCCGTTACGGGGTGCAGGCGATGAACGCGATCTACCGCGCGACGGTGCCGCTGGCGTCGGTGGTGGTGCGGCGCGCGTACGGGATCGCGGGCAGTGCGATGTCGAACGCCGAGCGGTATCAATATCGCTTCGCCTGGCCGTCGGGCGACTGGGGCAGCCTGCCGATCGAGGGCGGGGTCGAGGTGGCGTACAAAAGCGAGCTGGAGGCCGCCGCGGATCCTGCGGCGCATCTGGAAGCGATCCGCGAACGATTGAACCGGGTGCGGTCGCCGTTTCGCACCGCCGAGAAATTCGGGGTCGAGGATATTATCGACCCGCGCGACACGCGGCCGTTGCTGTGCGAGTTTGCCGAATTGGCATGGCGGGTGCTCCGGTAATTTCGTCATTGCGAGCGCAGCGAAGCAATCCAGAGTTGCGTAAACCGCTCTGGATTGCTTCGCTGCGCTCGCAATGACGGGATGGGGAACGGACCCGATGACCACACATCGCCATTACGGCATGGACTGGCTGCGCATCGGGGCGTTCGCGCTGCTGATCCTCTATCACATCGGCATGTATTTCGTGCCGTGGGAATGGCACGTCGAAATTGCCGAGCCACTCGATTGGGTGGCGATTCCGATGCTGGCGACGAACAGCTGGCGGCTGGCGCTGCTGTTCCTGGTGTCTGGCTATGCGAGCGCGGCGCTGTTCGCGAAACTGGGCGGCAGCGGCGCCTTTGCCAGGTCGCGCAGCGCGCGGCTG
This sequence comes from Sphingopyxis sp. BE259, assembly GCF_031457495.1. Taxonomy (NCBI): domain Bacteria; kingdom Pseudomonadati; phylum Pseudomonadota; class Alphaproteobacteria; order Sphingomonadales; family Sphingopyxidaceae; genus Sphingopyxis; species Sphingopyxis sp. BE259. The sequence goes on along the minus strand of NZ_JAVDWM010000001.1, from coordinate 3,143,608 downwards.
CTGATCCCGTTGATCTTCGCGGTGATCGTCGTCATTCCGCCGCAGCCGTGGATCGAACTGGTCGGCCAGCATGGTTACCCGCACGGTTTCCTGCATTTCTGGCTCCACGACTATTTCGGTTTCCAGTTCATCGACGGCATCGCGCTGCCGACGTGGCAGCATCTGTGGTTCGTCGTTTACCTGTGGGTCTATACGATGCTGGCGGCGTTGCTGATGGTGCTCGTCCCCGCAGGCGCGCGGGCGCGGGTTGCCGATGGCGCGGCGCGGTTGCTGGACGGCTGGCGGCTGTTGGCGTTGCCCGCGCTGTGGTGGATCGCAATCTATGTTGCCTTTCCGGACCATGACGAGACCCACGCGCTGTTCGACGACGGGCCGTCGCATCTCCATTATCTGGCCGCTTTCGGGATCGGCTGGCTACTGCGGGTGCGGCCCGTGCTGTTCGCGGCGGTGGCGCGCTGGTGGAAGGCGGCGCTGGTCGTCGGGTTGCTGACCTTCCTTCCCATTGCCTGGATCGAGGGGAGCTGGCCGGGCGATACGGTGGCGCCCGACTGGGTTTTCCTGCCCTATCATGTCGCGCGGCATATCAATGGCTGGCTGATCATCGTCGCGTTGATCGGGATCGCCGATGCCTATTGGAACCGCGACCATCCGCGGCGCGCGATGCTCGCCGAGGCGGTGTTCCCGTTCTACATCATCCACCAGACGATCATTGTCGTCGTCGGCTGGTATCTGCTGCAAGGGCGGGTCGCGGCGCTGCCGTCGTTCCTGATCCTGATTGCCGCGACGGTGACGGGATGCTGGATTTTCTATGCGATCGGGCGCAGCATCGGCTGGCTGCGGCCGTTGATCGGATTGCAGCGCATATAGGGGGGAGATCATCATGGGTGCATTAAAGGGCGTTCTCGCGATCGTCGGGGTCGCGATGATATTGGTTGGCGGGCTGTGGGCGTTGCAGGGGCTCGACATCATACGCTGGCCGGCGAGCAGCTTCATGCTTGGCGACACGACCTGGACGCGCAACGGCGTTGTGCTGGCGGTCGTCGGCATTTTTCTGGTCTGGTTCGCGCGCAAACGCTGATGCGAAAGCAGGCGGCGGCTCCGTCCGGGTGGGGGAGCCGCCGCTTGTGCTCAATCTTCCAGTGAAAAGCTGACCGACGACAGGAATTTCCAGCCGGTGCCGCTGCGCACCAGCGTCTCGGCGATTCCTTCCTTGCCCCAGTCGGGCTTGTCGGTGCCGCGCTGGGTGACGATGGTCAGCGCATAGGTGACGACTGCGGTGTCGCCGCTGAGCGAGATCGACTGCGGGCTCAGCTCATATTGGATGACCTTGCCCTGCGTCGTGCCGAATTTGGTCCAGCGGACCGCCGAATCCTTGCCGCGCGGCGCGGCGAATTCGGCCGACCACACGACCATCTGCGGATCGGCATAGTTGGCGGGCCATTTGCCGTTTTGTGCAACGTCGTCGGCCCAGCTTTGCTGGACCACTTTCCACGCTTCGGTCTGCTCCGCCGACCAGGTCGGCATCTGGGCGCTGGCGATCGGCGTGGCGGTCAAAACGAAAAGGGCCGCCGCAGCGGCAAGCAACTTGTTGTGCATGGCATTTCCCCTGTTGTCGTGCGCTCCCATCAGGGAAGGACGACTCGTTCGCAATCGCGCGAACCCGGTGCGGCCCGGCAGCAGAAAAGCATGATCGGCGCGGCGTAGCAAACGACCAGAAGGGGTATCGGCAACCGTGATATTCGCAGCGGCGGGTCAGTCGGTGGCGGCGAGCCCCGTCAGCGCCGCGCCGTCGACGCGCATCACGGTCCATTCGTCCATCAGCCTGGCGCCCAGGCTTTGGTAAAAGCCGATCGCGGGGTCGTTCCAGTCGAGCACGCTCCATTCGAGCCGCGCGCAATCACGCGTGACGCACAGCTGCGCCAGATGGGCGAGTAGCGCCTTGCCGAGCCCCGATCCGCGCGCCGCGGGGCGGACGAACAGGTCTTCCAGGTAGATGCCGGGGCGCCCTTCGAAGGTCGAGAAATTGTGGAAGAACAGCGCGAAGCCTTGCGGCGCGCCGTCGATCTCGCCGATCACCACTTCGGCATAGGGGCGCGCACCGAACAGTTTTTCGCCGAGCGTCGCATCGTCGAAGCGCACTTCGTCGGTGAGCTTTTCATAAGCGGCGAGGTCGCGGATGAACTGCGCGATCAGCGGCTGGTCGGCGGGGGTGGCGGGGCGGATGGTGACGGTCATGCCGACGCTCTGTCTGGCAAGCAATGCGCTGTCAAATTTCGGCTGGGTGCGGACCCACATTACCGTCATCCCGGACTTGATCCAGGACCCATCGGCCCTCTCAGGACCGGGCGGTGCAAGGCCTTATGGACCCCGTATCAAGTCCGGGATGACAGGGGGGGTGGCCGCTTCCAGCCCCAAAGCCGACGTTGCGGCGCTTGCCCGCGCTACGCCGCCTTGCCGTGCAGCGTGTCCATGCTCACCGAACTGCCCGCCTCGATCTCGGCCGCTTTGGCTTCGACCAGCCTGACGACATGCGCGATCATGTCGGCGTCGGCGACATGGTGATCGGTGATCCCCGACAGATAGACCATATGCTTGCCATTGCCGCCGCCGGTGATGCCGATGTCGGTCTCGCGCGCTTCGCCGGGGCCGTTGACGACGCAGCCGAGGACCGAGAGCGACATCGGGGTCTTGATGTGGCCGAGCGCTTCTTCAAGCGCTTGCACGGTGCGGATGACGTCGAAGCCCTGGCGCGCGCAGCTTGGGCAGGACACGACGCGGACACCGCGGGTTCGGAGGCCGAGGCTTTTCAGGATTTCGTAACCGACGCGCACTTCCTCTTCGGGCTCGGCCGAGAGCGACACGCGGATCGTGTCGCCGATGCCCGCCCACAGCAGGTTGCCGATGCCGAGCGCGCTCTTCACCGTGCCGCCGATCAGCCCGCCCGCTTCGGTAATGCCGAGGTGCAGCGGGCAGTCGACCGCGTCGGCGAGCTGCGCGTATGCGGCGACCGCGAGAAAGACGTCGCTGGCCTTTACCGCAACCTTATACTCGTGGAAATCATGGTCCTGCAGCAGCTTGATATGGTCGAGCGCGCTTTCGACGAGCGCCTCGGGGCAGGGTTCGCCATATTTTTCCAGCAGGTCTTTCTCCAGGCTGCCGGCGTTGACACCGATGCGGATCGCGCAGCCGTTTGCCTTGGCGGCGCGGACGACCTCGCCGACGCGTTCGCTGCTGCCGATGTTGCCGGGGTTGATCCGCAAGCAGGCGGCGCCCGCGTCGGCGGCTTCCAGAGCGCGCTTATAGTGGAAATGGATGTCGGCGATGATCGGGATGCGCGCGGCGCGAACAATCTTGGCCAAGGATGCGGTCGATTCGGTGTCCGGGCACGACACCCGGATCAGGTCGGCGCCCGCTTCCTCGCAGCGGCGGATCTGGTCGATCGTTGCCACCGGGTCGCTGGTCAGCGTGTTGGTCATCGTCTGGACGCTGATCGGCGCGCCGCCGCCGACCGGGACGGTGCCGACCATGATCTGGCGGCTGGTGCGCCGCGCGATGTCGCGCCAGGGACGCAGGCCGGGGTTGTGATCGCTCATGGTTTCGGGCTCGATCGAAAGGGGAGGGTGCGCCGCTCTTTAGCGGTCCGAACGACGAATGGCAAAGCCCGGCATGGCGCGCGCCGCTGTTGCGCGAAAGTCACACTCTGGCGCTGAATCCGCCGTTCGCGCAATTTTCGTTTGTGCATTGCAACAAAATCGGCAATTTTGAACGCGTTCGTCGTCACAGGCCCGAAAACGAGGCGTGGACGCGCACGGCAGGCCGGGACGATCCGTTTTTTTCTCTAGGGGGATCACCCATGAAGTTTCTTACCAAAGCGTGTTTCGGCATGCTGCTCGCCGCGTCGGCGCTGTCGACGCCCGCTTTCGCTCAGGAAGAAGAAGCCAGCGGCCCGTTCTCGCTTTCGGGCGGCATTTCGGTCACGTCGGATTATCGGTTCCGCGGCATTTCGCTGTCGAATGAAAAGGTCGCGGTGCAGCCGACGCTGACGGTCAGCCACGAAAGCGGCTTTTATGTTGGCGCCTGGGGCTCGTCGCTTCCTGACAGCCCGCTCTATGGCAAGTTCGAGCTCGACCTTTACGGCGGGTTCGCGACCGAGATCGCGCCCGGCACCACCGTCGACATCGGCGCGACCTATTATGTCTATCCGGGCAATCAGGACTTCGCCGGTCCGAGCGACTATGTGGAAATCATCGGCAAGCTGTCGCACGACATCGGCCCGGTGTCGGCCACCGGCCTGGTGGCTTACGCGCCCGACCAGAATTCGCTTGGCAGCAACGACAATCTCTATCTGAACCTGGGTCTGGGCTATGGCATCGCCGACACGCCGGTGACGCTGACCGCCGGACTGGGCTATACCGACGGCTCGCTTGGCGCGCTGGCGCCGAACGGCAATTATCTTGACTGGTCGCTCGGCGCATCCTTTGCCGCCGGTCCGGCGACCTTCACGGTCCAATATATCGATACCGACATCAAAAAGTCTGGCATCAAGGCCGTCGATACCCTGTTCGATCCAACCGTGGTCTTTACGCTGGGCGTTTCTTTCTGATCGCCTAGCGGGTCAGCGACCACGCGCGAAGGGGGCGGCTTCGGGGGAGGCCGCCCCCTTTTTCGTGCGCGCGATCCGCCTCCGGGCTTCCTCGCAACGCGCTTGACCCTGTCGTCGAACCGTGCAATTTCATCGACGAGTTGAAATTGCCGGAGCATATCCCCCATGCCTCAAGCGTCGCAAGCCTCGCAAAGCGTCTCGGTGCCTCCCATCCCGCCCCGCGATCCCCCGGCGCGCAGCGAGCGCAGCCCCGGCGCCAAACTGGTCATCGCGGTGCTGATCGCGGTGGCGCTGATGGTCCCGCTGTTGATGATCTATGGCCTGCTATGGGATCGCCAGCAGCAGGCGCAAACCGCGCAGGCGTCGATCGGGCAGGGTTGGGGCGGCCAGCAGACGATTGCCGGGCCGGTGATCGTCATTCCTTATCGGGCCACCGAAACGACGACGGTCACCGAAAATGGCAAGGATGTGACGCGGACGGTCAATACGATCCGCAACCTCTATCTGTCGCCACAAGCAAACCAGGCCGATGTCACGATCAAGCCCGAACGGCGGAAGAAGGCAATTTACGAGACCGTCGTTTACGAAAGCCAGATTTCGGGCAGCGCCGATTTTGTCCTGCCCGCCGACATCGCGCGCTTTGGCGTCGCGCGCGAGGCGCTGATGCTCGACCGTGCCGAGGTACGGCTGGGGGTCAGCGATGCGCGCGGGCTGGTCGATGGCAATAGCGTCGCGGTGAACGGCACCCCGTTGGCATTGCAGCCGGGCAAGGGGCTGCTGTCGACCGGCAATTCGGGCACCTTCGCCTTTGTCGACTGGACGGCGGCAGCACCGCTGAAGGTCGATTACAAGATCGGGGTGCGCGGGCTGGGCGATTTCAAGCTGATCCCTCGCGGCGTCGATACCCGCTGGACGGTCAAATCGAGCTGGCCGAACCCGAGCTTTGGCGGCGATTTCCTGCCCGCCAAACGCAGCGTGACGGAAAGCGGCTTTGCCGCGACCTACGCCATTCCCAACCTGGCGCTGGGGCAGGCACAGGTGTTGACCGGTGACCTGTCGCCGCCGGTGACGACGAATTACGGCGCGCGCGGCGGCCCCGAATATCTGGAACCCGTCATCATCGAAGCATCGACGGTGCCCAACGTCGAGGACAACACAGCAGGCGGCGTCGCCAAGGCGGTGGCGATCAGCCTGATCGAACCTGTTGACCTGTACAGCCAGGTCGATCGCGCGATCAAATATGGCTTTCTGTTTATCGGCTTTACGTTTGTCGCCTTTCTGATGTTCGACATCATCGCGGGCGCCCGGGTCGCGCCGGCGGAGTATCTGCTGACTGGTATCGCCTTGGTGCTGTTCTTCGTGCTGCTGCTCGCCTTTGCCGAAGTGATCGGCTTCACCTTTGCCTATATGCTGGCATCGGCGGCGATCATCGGCTTGCTGGCCTTTTACAGCGCCGCGGTGCTGAAAAGCTGGAAGCGCGCGCGGTTCCTGGCGGCGATGCTGATCGGGCTTTATGCGCTGCTCTATGTGCTGCTGAACCTCGAGGCTTATTCGTTGCTGATCGGTTCGGTGCTGATGTTCTTCGCCCTCGCCGGGGTGATGTACATGACGCGCAGCATCGACTGGAGCGGGCTGGGCAAGAAGGATGAGGTGGCGGTGGCGTGATATCTCCCGTCGTTATTCCCGCGAAAGCGGGAACCCAGCTCGACGTTGATTGCAGACGCGACGCCGGAACTGGGTCCCCGCGTTCGCGGGGATGACGAAAGAGGGTGGAGTTACCGCCAGCGCAGATTGTGGGGGCCAAGATCCGACAGGGTCTTGGCCCCCATCAATTTCATCCCGCGTTCCATCTCGGCGCGGAGCAGCGCGATCGCGCGGGCGACGCCATCCTCGCCCGCCGCGGCAAGTGCATATAGATAGAGGCGGCCGCCCGAACAGGCCTTGGCGCCGACCGACAGCGCTTTGAGCACATGGGTGCCGCGCGTGATGCCGCCGTCGCAGATGACCTCGATCTTGTCGCCGACCGCATCGACGATCTCGGCGAGTGCATCGAACGGCGAAATGCTGCCGTCGAGTTGCCGCCCGCCATGGTTCGACACCATGATCGCGGTGGCGCCGATGTCGGCGGCTCGTCTCGCATCCTCGACTGCGGCGATGCCCTTCAGGCAAAAGGGGCCGTCCCATTGTTTGCGGATCGCCGCGGCGCGGTTCCAATCGAGGCTCTGGTCGAGCATCGAGGTGAAATAGTCGGCGACCGATTTGGGGACGCTCGATCCTTCCGAAACGTGGGTCGCGAGATTGGGCAGGCTGAATTTTTCGCGGAGGACATAGTTGAGTCCCCAGCCGGGCTTGGCGGCATAGCTCAGCATATTGCCCGACGTGAAGCGCGGCGGCGAGGTGAAGCCCGAGCGCAGGCAGCGTTCGCGGTTGCCGCCGACGATCGTGTCCACGGTGAGCGCAACGGCATCGAAATTCGCGGCGCGCGCGGCTTCGAGCATCGCGCGGTTCAGCCCTTCGTCCTTGTGGACATAGAGCTGGAACAGCTTGGGGCCGTCGGTGAGGGCGCCTGCTTCAGCTAGGCTGATCGTCGCGAGGCTGGAGATGCCTGCCATCGTGCCGGCGTTCGCGGCGGCGCGCAGGACGGCGCGTTCGCCCTGCCAGTGGAACAGGCGCTGGAGCGCGGTCGGCGAGAGGAACAGCGGCATCGCCATCTCGCGTCCGAACAGCGTCGTTTTCATATCGACGCTTTCGACCCCGGCGAGGACGCGGGGGATCAGGTCGCAGTCGTCGAAGGCGGCGCGATTGCGGCGGCGCGTGACTTCGTCGTCCGCAGCGCCGTCGATATAGTCGAACACCGGCCACGGCAGGCGGCGCCGCGCGAGGGCGCGGAAATCGTCGATATTGTGGCAGTCGGTGAGTTTCATGCTGGCCCCGTCTAGAACTCGATCATCGATTTCACCCGTTCGTCCTGAGGAGGGACTGAGCCTTGGCGAAGGCCCGTCTCGAAGGACCGAACGCTGCGCCGGGTCCTTCGAGACGCCATTTCGACAAGCTCAATGGCTCCTCAGGACGAACGGTGTGTGTGCGTCAAAACACCGTCCGCGCGGCCACCGTCCCCTTGGTCGCAAAGCTGAAGCGCGGCTCTACCGCCAGCTTTGCATCCAGAATATGCGCCGCGACGCGCTTGCCGACCGCGGGGCCATTTTTGAACCCGTGCCCCGATCCGCCGCCGACCAGCCACACGCGCTCCTGCCCCGGAAAGCGATCGATCAGATAATCGCCGTTCGAGCTATTCTCATATTGGCAGACGCGCCCGCCGATCAGTGGGGCGTTGACGAGGCCGGGGAAGCGGCGGGCAATATAAGCGCGCGCCTCGGCGATCCCCTCCGGCGTCAATTGCCGTTCCATCGTGTCGGGATCGATCGTCGGACCATGCCGGTCGATCGCGATCTTGAACCCGGCGCCCTCGAGATCGGGGATGCCGTAAAAGATGCCGTTGTTGCTGTTGTCGGCCCACACCGGCAGTTCGGGCGGGGCAAAGCGGGTATCACCCTGTGGGGCGCCGAAATGATAAACCTCCTGCCGCGTCGCGACGATCTTGTTCATCAGCTGCTGCGGAAAAAGTTCGGCGAGCCACGGGCCGGCGGCATAGACCAGATGGTCGGCGGTGCCGCCGTCGGGCAGGCTGTGACGCTTGATCCGTTTCGATAGCAGCGGTGCGGGCATGACGACGCGCTCGACCGCGATCTGGGCGTCGGCGATCACCTCCTGCACCCCGCGGCCCGCGATCAGCGCGCCACATTCGGTTTCGAGGATGCCGGTCTCGCCTTGGTAGAATTGGATCTGACGATATTTGTTCTGAAGCCAGGTGACGTCGCCATGTTCGTGCCCAACGCGGTTGGCTTGCAGCCATGCCAGCGACTGCGCGGTGTAGCTGTCGCCCGACGGCCCGAACCAGAGGACGCCGGTGTTGTGAAAGATCGGCGCGCTGGCGGTGTCGGAGAGCGCCTGCCAATAGGGCAGGGATTCGCGGGCCATTTCCGAATAGATGGTGTCGGCGCCATAGCCCATGCGGATGACGCGGCTTTCGCCGCCCGACGAGGCGCGGGCGTGACCGGCGCCATAGGCGTCGAACAGCCGCACCGACTTGCCCGCGCGCAGCAGATGCCACGCGGTCCATGCGCCAAACACCCCGGCGCCGATGATCGCGACATCGACATGCTGGACCTTGGGCTTGGCGGGTTTGCGCTTCTTTGACTTGCGCTCGGCCGCCGCCGCCGCCGCCGCGACGGGCAGCGCGGCGAGACCGGTCAGCATCGCGCGACGAGACGGCGTGTCAGCGCCCAACGGTCGCGCCCTCGCTTTTCTTGTAATAGCGATAGCCGCCGATCCAGGTTTCGAGCGGGGTCATGCGGCGGATCTCGTCGGGGCTGGCCAGCATCGGGTCGGCGTCGACGATCAGGAAGTCGGCGCGCATCCCCGGCATCAGCGTACCGATGCGATCCTCGGCAAAGCCTGCGTACGCCGCGGTGCGGGTGAAGCCGTCGAGCGCGGCTTCGCGGTTCACCGCTTCCTCGGGGCGCCAGCCGCCGAACGGCTGACCCGCGGCATCGGTGCGAGAGATTGCGGCGGCCAGCCCGGCAAACGGATCGGCGCTTTCGACCGGCACGTCGGAGCCGAAGGCAAGGCGGACCCCGGCGGTTTGCAGGCTGCGCCACGCATAGGCGCCCTTCAAGCGGTCGGGGCCAAGCCGCGCTTCGGCCATCAGCCGGTCGCTGGTCTGATGGACCGGCTGCATCGACGCGATGACTTTCAGGCTGGCGAAGCGCGGGATGTCGGTGGGATCGATCACCTGCGCATGTTCGATCCGCCAGCGGCGTTCGCCCGGCAGGTCGGCGGTGAGGTCGGTGATGGCGTCCAAAGCCTCGGCGTTGGCGGCGTCGCCGATCGCGTGGATCGCGACCTGGAACTTGTCCATCGACGCGCGGACCATCTTGTTGCGGAGCTGGGCGGGGGTAAGCAGCGGCAGGCCTTTCTGCCCGGCAGCGTCGCTATAGGGCGCCTTCAGCCAGGCGCCGCGCGAGCCCAATGCGCCGTCGAGATAGAGTTTGACCCCGACCATCCGCAGCCGGTCGTCATACAGCCACGGGGTCGGTTCGGACCCGGCGATGATCGCCATATTGTCGATGTCGCCGCCATAGCTGAGGATGCGGACCGCCAGCTGTTTCTTGTCGCCGGCGCGGCGAAATGCCTGCCAGTCGAGGATGGTCGTCCCCATGTCGGCGATCGCCGTGACCCCCTGGGCAAGCAATTTCTGCTGCGCCAGATAAAGCGCCCGGTCGAGGTCGCGGGCGAGCGGTTTGGGTTTCGCGCTGTCGATCAGGCTCATCGCGGCATCGACAAACACGCCGCTTGGCTGCCCGCCCGCCATTTCGATGCGCCCGCCCTCGGGCGATTTGCTGGCGGCGGTGACTTTCGCGGCGGTCATCGCGGCGCTATTGGCCCACCCCGCGTGGCCATCAACGCGTTCGAGCCAAACGGGGCGGTTTGGCACCGCGGCGTCAAGGTCGGCAGCGGTGGGAAAGCGGCCCAAGCCCCATTTTTCCTGATTCCAGCCGCGGCCGATGATCCACGGCATTTCGGGGTTGTCGGCGGCATATTTGCGGATCGCGGCCTGCGCCTCGGCCAGCGAATTGGTTTCCGACAGGTCGAGCAGCATCAGTTGGAAGCCCAGCCCCATGACATGGCCGTGCGCGTCGATCAGCCCGGGGATCAGGGTCTTGCCCTGGCCGTCCTGTTTGAAATCGGGGCGTTCGGGACGCTTGTCCTTGCGATCGAGCAGTTGCTTGACCTTGCCCTGGCTGTCGATGACCAGCCCGGTGAAGCGGACGAGCTTGCCGTCCTTGTCGAGGGTGATGCCGTTGACATTGTCGACGAGCGTATCGGCGTGCGCGGGGGCGGTGAGGGTGAGCGCCAGTGCAGTCAGGAGGAGGCGGTTCATTTCGGCAACCTTGTTATGAGCGAGCTGGTGTCGCGGCGGCCGTTTCCGGCCTTTTGGACATCGGCGTAGAATTGATCGACGATGGCAGCGACCGGGATCGTCGCGCCGTTCGACCGCGCTTCGTCGAGCGCGAGGCCCAGATCCTTGCGCATCCAGTCGACCGCAAAACCGAAATCGAATTCGTCCTTCGCCATTGTGTCCCAGCGGTTGAGCATCTGCCAGCTGGCCGCGGCGCCGCCCGACACCGCTTCGAATACCTTGTCGGTGTCGAGCCGCGATGCCTGGGCAAAGCGCAACGCTTCGGACAGGCCTTGCAACACCCCGGCGATCGCGATCTGGTTGACCATCTTGGTCGTCTGGCCGGCGCCGGGGCCGCCGATATGAACCATGCGCGCGGCATAGGCCTGCATCACCGGCTCGGCGGCGGCGAAGGCTGCGGGAGTGCCGCCGCACATGATCGACAGCGTGCCGTTCTGCGCCCCCGCTTCGCCGCCCGACACCGGGGCATCGAGGCACAGGATGCCCGGCCCCTCGGCCTCGACCGACAGCTGGCGGGCGATGCGCGCCGACACGGTGGTGTGGTCGACGAACAGCGCGCCCCGCCGCATCGCCCGGAACGCGCCGTCGCGGCCTAGGGTCACCTGCGCCAGATCATCGTCGTTGCCGACGCAGGTCAGCACGACATCGGCGTCTTTTGCGGCCTCGGCCGGGGTCGCTGCCGCGGCGCCGCCATGCGCCGCCACCCAGGCGTCGGCCTTGGCGCGGGTGCGGTTGTAGACGGTGAGGTCATGGCCTGCGCGGGCGAGGTGTCCCGCCATCGGTCCGCCCATGACGCCGGTGCCGATGAAACTGATCCGCAATTTTTCCTGGCTCATCCATCGGTCCATAACCATGGTTTGCGCGGTGCGCCAGATAGGCTAGGGCCAGCGGCATCATGAGCACGACCGCACCCACCCTGTCCGCTGCCGATTTACCGGCGATCACCCTCGACGAAGTGCGCGCGGCGGCGGGGCGAATTAACGGGGCGATCGTGCGCACCCCGACGCTGCATTCGCAGACGCTGTCCGAAATGGTCGGCGCCGAAGTGTGGCTGAAGTTCGAAAATCTGCAATTCACCGCGGCGTATAAAGAACGCGGCGCGCTCAACGCGCTGTTGCTGATGGACCCCGTGGCCCGCGCCCGCGGCGTCATTGCCGCGTCGGCGGGTAATCATGCACAGGGGCTGGCCTATCATGGCAAGCGGCTGGGCGTGCCGGTGACGATCGTGATGCCGAAAACCACGCCGCAGGTGAAAGTATATCAGACCGCCAGCCATGGCGCCGAAATCGTCCTGTTCGGCGAGAAATATGACGATGCCTATGCCCATGCCCGCGAGCTGGAAGTCGAGCGCGGGCTGACCTTTGTTCATCCCTTCGATCATCCGCATATCGCCGCGGGGCAGGGGACGGTGGCGCTCGAAATGCTCGAAGATGTGCCGGAGATCGATACGCTGATCATCCCGATCGGCGGCGGCGGGCTGTTCACCGGCATGGGGACCGCAGCGCGCGGGATCAATGCCGACATCCGCCTGATCGGGGTGCAGGCCGAACTCTATCCATCGATGTATGCCAAGCTGAACGGCGTCGACATGGCGTGCGAGGGCGATACGCTGGCCGAGGGGATCGCGGTCAAGGAACCGGGCGACTATACAAGGCTGCGCGTTGCCGAGCTCAACGACGACATCGTGCTCGTCGCCGAACGCCATCTGGAGCGCGCGGTCAGCCTGCTGCTCCAGATCGAAAAGACGGTGGTCGAGGGGGCGGGTGCCGCTGGCCTCGCTGCGCTGCTCGCGCATCCCGAGGAATTTGCCGGGCGGAAAGTGGGCTTGGTACTGTGCGGGGGCAATATCGACACCCGCCTGCTCGCCAATGTGCTGTTGCGCGATCTGGCGCGGTCGGGGCGTATCGCGCGGCTGCGGATCCGGTTGCAGGACCGCCCCGGCGCGCTGTTCAAGGTGATGAAGCTGTTCGACGAAAAACAGGTGAACATCATCGAAATCTATCACCAGCGTATCTTTACCACCTTGCCCGCCAAGGGTTTGATCACCGACATCGAATGCGAAGCGCGCGACCGCGAACATCTCGACAGCCTGGTCGCCTCGCTGCGCGATGCGGGCTATATGGTGACGACGGTGGAGCTGGCTTAATTGCCCCTCCCGAAAGCGGGAGGGGGTTGCTATGGTCGGGCGATGAAATCCTTCACCCTCTCGCTCACCGCAACCCCCGACAGCATCGACGAGCTGGGCCATGTCAACAATGCTGTCTGGGTGCAGTGGATCCAGCAGGTCGCGACCGGTCATTGGGAGGCCGCGGCGCCGCAATCGCACAAGGACGCCTATATCTGGGTCGTCGTGCGGCATGAGATCGATTATCTACGGGCGCTCGGTCCCGGCGAAACGGTGACCGCGCGGACCTGGGTCGCCGACCAGTCGCAGGGCGCCAAGTTCGACCGCTTCATGGAATTCACCGGCGCTGATGGCAAAGTCCATGTCCGGGCGCGGACGGTGTGGGCCCTGCTCGACAAGGCGAGCGGGCGGCCGCTGCGGGTGACCGCCGCGGTGGTGGCGCCGTTTCTGGATTAGCGCGGGGTCGGCGGGATACGCTCACGAAGCGGTCGCGATTTGAGCGCCTGCAAGGTTTTCAATATCATCGCATGCACATCGCCGGTCTCTTCGAAGAGGCGTTGGTAAACGCCGGTAATATTCTCGCTATACGCATCGACCATGGCCAGTTGCACGCGGCCCTTGTCGGTCAGGCGAAGCAGCTTGCGGCGGGCGTCGGCCGGGTCGGGATGCTGGGTTACCAGCCCCAGGCGGACCAGCGCCGGGCATTTCTGGATCACCAGCTGGTGCGATTGGCCCAGCGTTCGCGCGAGCTGCGCGGGCGACGCCTCGCCCGCCTGCCGCAGCGCGGTCAGCAGCGAACAGGATTTTACCGGGACGACGATGCCCGCCGCATCGAACAGGTCGCGCGTCTGGTCCTCGATCATCTGGCTCAACATTTCGCTGAGCCGTCCGAGGAAGGAGATATCGTCGAGACCGGTTGAGGCGTCAGTCGCGGGCATAGTTTGTTGTCGTTCCGTCGCGGTCGATGCGTTCGAGCGCGGCGACTTTGCCCGCCTTGCGCACAATGCGGAAGCGGAAATCGCTGACACCCTCGACAGCAAAAAGATCGTTGCCGAGCGGTTCGAGGGTGACGCGAAACCGTTCGCGCCAGGTGTAGAGCGGCTTACCGCCGACGATATCGATGCGGCGGCCGTCATAGCGCCCGGCGATAGCCTTCAGGTCCGCGGGCACGACTGGCACCGGCCGGGCGCGCGCGGCGAGCGCGGGCGCGAACCAGTCGGCGTCGGCCTGTTTCGCCGGATCCGCTTTGGCGAGATCGGCCAGCGCCAGCCGGTGGGCGACGGTCAGCGCCTCGGCCGATGCGACGGCATGATCGGGGGTGACACCCTGTCCTTCAAAATCGCCGCGGTCGACCGGGTCGTGGATCTGGCCGATCGGCACCTGCACGAAAAAATCACTGCCCACCGGCTTGCGATCGACCGGATGCGCCCCGCCCGCGGTGCGTTCGCCGATTACTGTCGCGCGGCCGAGCTTGCGGAGCGAATAGGCAAACCATTCGGCGGCCGAAAAGCTGGTCGACGAGGTCAGGACGTAGACCGGCTTGCCGGTCAGGCGTTTGGCGGGCAGGGCGGGGAGCACCCATTGGCCGCGCGCGACGCGGCGGCCATCGTCGCTGTAATAATAATCGAACAGCTCCTGATCCTTGTCGCCGCGAAACAACTGGCTCGCCAGCAGCTGCGCCATCTCGAGGTGACCGCCATTGTTGTACCGCATGTCATAGATGACGGCATCGCTGTTTTCGATGAAGCGCATCGCCGCGGCGGCGGCGTCGTAGCCAAGTTCGGGATCGGCGAAATGCGACATTCCGACATAGGCAATGTTGCCTTCCAGGCGGCGCAGATCGGTGAAGCCGAAATTTTTCGCCCGTTCGGCCTGCCGGTCGCTCTCGCGCAAGGCAGCGGCGCGCGCAGGATCTTTGCGGGCGGCATAGTCGGCGGCAAAGGCGGGATCGACCCCGACGAAAAAATGCAGATCGTTGCTGGCCGCGACCAGGTCTTTGGTCAACGCCTGCGCCAGCGCGCCCTTGTCCTGCGCGCCGTCGTAATCGCCCTTGTCGAGATGGGCGCGCAGCGTTGCCGCGAGAGTTTTCGCCTTGTCGGCAAAGACATAATTGGCCTCCAACGTCTGACCCAGCTGGTCGACCACCTGTTGCCGCTCAGCGGCGGTGAGTGGCGCCTCGCCGGTCGCGCCGACACAGAAAAGCCACGCCGCCGCGACGATCGCGACCGATCCGAATTTCCTCATATGAACATCATTCCTTACTGTCATGGAGATATACAATATATTGCGCAATATATTGTATATTGATGAGAGGCAAGTCGTTTCGGTCGAGTGTTATGCCCGCAATCACGCCATGTGGCGCCATTGCGGAGGCGTGCCTGGCTTAGGGTTGTTGCCAGCCGATCCGCTCGGGCATAGGCGTCGGCGATGCTGATCCGACCCGTCACCTCCGCCGACGCCGCTGCTATCTGGGCGATCATCGAACCGACGATCCGCGCGGGCGAAACCTATGCCCTGGATCGTGATATGAGCGAGGACGCTGCGCTCGCTTATTGGCTGGGCGCCGACAAGGCGGTGTTCGTCGCCGAGAGCGATGGCATCGTCCTGGGCACGTATTATCTTCGCGCGAACCAGGCGGGCGGCGGTTGCCATGTGTGCAATGCCGGTTACATGACGGGCGCTGCGGCCACCGGACGCGGCGTCGCGCGCGCGATGTGCCTCCATTCGATCGACCATGGCCGGGCGCGTGGCTTTCGCGCGATGCAGTTCAATTTCGTGGTCAGCAGTAATGCGCGCGCGGTCGGATTGTGGCAGTCGCTGGGGTTCGACATCGTCGGTCGCCTGCCTGATGCCTTTGACCATCCGGCCCTGGGCCTTGTCGATGCGCTGGTGATGCACCGAGTGCTTTAACGCGTCAGGCCACTTCCTCTTGCAAGGCCTTGACGATCGCCGCGACCGACGTCGGAGCATAGGCAAAGCCCATATGGCCGCAGTCGACCTCGACCTGGCGGTCGCTTTCGTGCGGCAGTCCGCGCGCGCTGCCCACCGCGATCACGCCGTCATAGGCCGACCACAGGGCAAAGGTCGGCATTTCGGGGCGCGGCGCGGGGTGAAAGTCGATCGGCGGATTATCGACCGGATGGCGCGCAACCAGATGATAGAGCCGCCAGGCGCGGTTGGCGCGGCGGCTGCCCGAAAAGGGCGAGCCGAGCGTTACGACCCGCGCTACCTTGGTCGGATGGTGCTTGGCATATTCGCGCGCGTAAATGCCGCCCAAACTCCAGCCGACAAGGGCCGGGGCGTGGCCGGTGCGGTCGATGATCCATTGCACCCGGCTGTCGATACGTTCGATGATGTCGGGGGTGGCGCCGCGGTTGAAGCCGAGCCCCCAGGCGTAGCAGCGAAATCCGGCGCGGCGCAGATCGGCGCGCAGCGCCTTGGTCGCCCAGTCGCCCGACAGGAACCCCGGCAGCACCATTACCGGCGGGTGGTCGCTGTCGGGATTGGGTTCGGGCGGCATCGCGCGAATGCGGCCCAACAGCGCGCGCATCAACCCCGTCACCTCGCGCCACAGCAGGCCCAGCGACGGCGGCGCGTCGGGATCGGCAATACGCGCAGGCCATTCGGCACGCCGGGTGAGAAAGTTGCGGATCATGGAAGGCTTATACCTGTTCCGCTCGCCCTGAGGAGCCATTGAGCCTGTCGAAATGGCGTCTCGATGGACCGGGCGCGGCACTTGGTCCTTCGAGACGGAGCTTTGACTTCGCTCAGCCCCTCCTCAGGACGAGCGGATGAGTTTGTTTCACCGCTTCGGAACCAGCTTGACCAGCTTGCCATCCTCGCCGTCGATCAGCAGCCACACCGTGCCGTCATCGCGCACCTCGACCTCGCGGATGCGGGTGCCGAAATCCCAGCGGTCGGATTTGGTCAGCTTGTCGCCGCTGATCCCCATGCGGATCAGCCCTTCGCCCGACAGCGCGCCCATCAACAGGCTGTTCTTCCAGCCGGGATACAGATCACCATTGTACCAGGCGAGACCGCCCGGCGAGATCGCGGGGTTCCACCACAATTTCGGCGCCGCAAACTCGGGGCGGGTCGGGTGGTCGGGAATATCCTTGCCGTCATAATGATCGCCGTTCGACACGATCGGATAGCCGTAATTGGCCTTGGCCGCGACCAGATTGACCTCGTCGCCGCCCTTCGGCCCCATTTCCTGGTTCCACAGCTGCCCCGCGCCGTCGAAGGTCAGGCCGAGGATGTTGCGGTGGCCGAGCGACCAGATCTGCGCGGTGACGCCGCCTTGCGCCGCGAACGGATTGTCGGCGGGCACGCTGCCGTCAGGGTTCAGGCGCACGATCTTGCCCAGATTGGCCTGCATGTCCTGTGCCGGGTCGAACTTCTGCCGTTCGCCCGATCCGATGAACAGATATTTGCCGTCCGGCGAAAAGGTCAGGCGGTGCGAATAATGGCCTTTGCCGCTGACCTTGGGCGACTGGGTCCAGATCGTTTTCAGACCCTCCAGCCGCGGCGCGGCGCCCTGCACCAGCTTTGCCATGCCGACTACCGCGCCAAAGGTGCCGCCTTCACCGGGTTCGATCCAGCTCAAGTAAACGGTGCCGCTGGTCGCGAAATCGGGGGCGACGATGACGTCGCCGAAGCCGCCTTGGCCGCCATAAGCGACCGTCGGGACGCCCGCGACGTCGAGCGTCGGGCCGTTCTCTTGCCACAGCTTCAGCTTGCCTGATTTCTCGGTGATCAGCGCGGCGCGGGTGCCGGGGACGAAGGCCATCGCCCAGGGTTCGTTGAAGCTGGCGACATCCTGAACCGTGAACGGCGCGTCGGCGACCGGGGTGGCGGGCTGTTCGCCTGATGCGTCGAGCTTGGCGGGATCGGCAGGCTGGCTTGACGCGGTGCTCGCCGAGCAGGCGCCGGCGGCGAGCGCCATGGTGAGGGCGATGAACGGCAGGGATTTCATGGAGGCGGCTCGCTTTGCTGGGAGAGGAAGGAATGCGCCAATCTGGCGCGGCGGCGCGGCAAAGTCGAGAGGGCTTGGTGTTGCTTAGCGGTTGGCCGCCTCACGCCGCGCGGTGATGATCTCGACGCTGTCCATGATCGCATCGACCGCTTCGCTGGCCGGCGGGGCATCGGCGCGCTTTTGCGAGAACTGACCGCTGTTCATAATCTCTTCGAGCGCGGCACGGGCGCGCGACACGCGGCTTTTCATGGTGCCCAGCGCGCAGTCGCAAATGCTCGCGGCTTCTTCATAGGACATGCCACCAGCGCCCACCAGGATCAGCGCCTCGCGCTGATCCTGCGGCAATTCCATCAGCCCGCGCTGCAGGTCGGCCATTTCGCCGCTGTCTTCCTGGCTGGCGCGGGTCGACATCGTCCGTTCGACCGCAGTTTCGTCATATTCGCCGACGAATTTGTTGCGGCGCATCTGCGACAGAAAGGTGTTGCGCAGGATGACGAAGGTCCACGCCTTGATCGATGTGCCGCGTTCGAACCGCTCGCGCGATGCCCAAGCCTTGACCATCGTGTCTTGGGTCAGGTCATCGGCAAGGTCGGGGCTGCCCGACAGGCTGCGGCCATAGGCGCGAAGGTGGGGGATCACGCCAGCCAGCAACACCTTGAATTCGGCGTCGGACAGGCTGTCGCCGCCGGGCGCCGCAGCAGCGGAGTCGGCCATTATTGTTTCGAACTTTTTTGATCGAGTTGCGACAACAGGTCGAGCATATTGTCGGGAAGCTGTTCGGCGACAATGTTGCCGTAAATCATCCGCAGCTTCGCGCTCACCGGTTCAGGTGCTTGGCGGCCGGTCAGCGTGCGATGCCACTCGTCGCTGTCCGTGCCGGGAAAGCTGCCCTGCTTGCGAATAGGCGCATCGGTCCCCGGGGGCGGGGTGCCCTTGCCGTTCGTCCTGTTGTTGCCTTGCGTAGCCATGCCGAAGCAACGACGAAAAGCGCCGCGAGTTCCCGACTAGTGCGTTTTTTGCGACGAAAGCGTTGCCAAGATGCCACAACGGCCCTAATCGTGGCACCGCGTAAGCGACCAGGCTTGCGGCGAGGGGTTGAATTGCGCCTTTCCCGCATGGGAAAGGCTGGAGAACGCCGCTTGCTTTCCGTCATCTATATTAGCGTTGCCGATCCGTTGATCGGCGAACAGGACATCGCCGCGCTGTTGGTCGAGGCCCGCCGCAACAATCAGCGCGACGCGCTGACCGGCGCGCTGATCTTTAACGGTCATAACTTCCTCCAATTGCTCGAAGGTCCGGCTGATAAGGTCGATGCTTGTCTCGACACGATCCGCGGCGATCCGCGGCATAGCGGGATGATCGAGGTTCGGCGCCGGACGATCGAAGAGCGCGCCTTTGCCGAATGGACGATGCTCTATGACCCGAATTTTCGCGGCCATGACGACAATCTTGCGCGCTTGGCGAGCAGCGGGCGACTGGACCCGCAAGATGCGTTGATGATGGAAAATTTCATCGCGCTGGGGCGCCGCGGTCGGTCGACGCAGGACGCTGCCGATTGACCGGCGCTTCGGGCTTTTTCGATGCGCTCGCCGGTTCGGGTTTGCATCGCGAGAGCAAGGCGCTAAGCCTGAACCGCTTCGCGACTGTGACTGCCAAAACTAAGGCCTATTTATCAATACCCTGACGCCTCCACCGCTCGACCCCCAACCGCTCGACGACGCCAGCTTCAAGCGCGAACTGGCGGCGATGTTGCCGCATCTGCGCGCCTTTGGCCGCAGCCTGTGCGGCAACGCCGACCTGGCCGACGATCTGGTGCAGGAAACGATGCTGAAGGCGTGGAAGGCGCGGGCACAATATGTGCCGGGGCCGGCCAGCATGAAAAGCTGGGCGTTCGTCATCCTGCGCAACTGTTTCCTGTCGCAGATGCGGCGCAAGAAATTTACCGCCGAATATGACGAGCTGGCCGCCGAACGCCTGCTGGTTGCGCCGGACGACCAGGACGACAGTCTGCATCTTGCGGACGTCCAGCGCGCGCTGTTGATGTTGCCCGTCGATCAGCGCGAGGCGCTGGTGCTGATCGGCGCCGGGCAATTATCCTATGAGGAAGGCGCAGCGATTTGCGGCTGCGCGGTCGGGACGATGAAAAGCCGCGTGTCGCGCGCGCGCACCGCGCTGCAGACGCTGCTTGAAAGCGGCACGATGCCGCTGCGCAGCACCGACGAACTGGCATCGAGCGACGTGTTCCGGTCGATCATGGACGACGTCGATCATCTGACCGCGAACGGACCGGGGCGGGATTAAACCGTCTAGGCCGCGAGCTGCGGGGTGAACAACAGGCTCTGGCTGATCGCGGCGCGCACGGTATTTTCGCGGAAGGGTTTGGAAATCAGGAAGGTCGGTTCAACCCGCCCGCCGGTCAGCAGCCGTTCGGGGAACGCGGTGATGAAGATCGCCGGCACCGGCGCGATCGCCAAGATGTCCTGAACCGCGTCGATACCTGACGATCCGTCGGCGAGTTGGATGTCGGCCAGCACCAGCCCGGCATCGGTTGCCTCGAACGCCGCCACCGCGTCGGCATGGGTCGCGGCAACCCCGGCGACCCTGTGCCCAAGCGCGCGGACGATCTGTTCGAGTTCCATGGCGATCAGCGGTTCATCCTCGATGATCAGCACCGACGTGCGCGTTTCGCGATCGAGCTCGCCCACCGCATCGGCCAGCAAGGTTTCGACCGTCGGACCGTCCGTGCCGGTGATCGTGGCCGCTTCGCCGACCGAAAAACCTTCCAGCGCTGTGAGCAACAGGATTTGCCGGCCGAGCGGGGTCATTTGCGCCAGCCGCTGATTGGCGGCGCGCACGAACGGGTCCTCGCCCTCGTCATCGCCTTCGCCATCATCGATATAGGCGCTTTCCCAGATGCGGTGGAAATTGCGGTACAGGTCGATGCGAGTGCCGTTGCCGGCGCTGAATTCGTCGGGAGCGGCGACAATGACTTCCAGCGTCGTGTGGACAAAATTGTCACCATGCTGCTGGCTGCCGGTCAGCGCGCGCGCGTAGCGTCGCAGAAACGGCAAATGTCCGCGAATTTCGTCACCCAAGCTCATGCAAAATTCCTCCCGCTCAAGCGCGTGATACGCGCGTCCCCAGATATCAGTTCCGCATCAGCGCATCAAAATCGGGCGGAAAATTGCGGTGACCTGTGCGCGGCGGCACTGCAACTTGTCACGTTGCGGTGCGTAGAGTCATCCGGGAAGTCACCGGCCGATACGTAAGCCAGTGGAATTACACCGCTTTCCTTATTTCGCGGCAAGCATACTTTTTTAGGGACCATATTCATGGCAGAGCGGCCCCAAGCGGCACGAGGAAGCGAGGGGCGACACTTGATCGATGGGGTGGTTTTGGAGCCGGAACAGGCCGAACGTCTGCGTCTGGACACGCTGCGCGAATATCGCATCCTCGATACCGGTCCCGAGGAAGCGTTCGACCGGGTGACGAAAATGGTCGCCGACCTTTACGACGCGCCGATTGCGCTGGTTTCACTGGTTGACGATTGCCGCCAGTGGTTCAAATCATCCTATGGTCTCGATGTCCCCGAAACGCCGCGCGACATCAGTTTTTGCCAATATGTGATCGCCGAGGACAAGCCGGTGGTTGTCGTTGACGTGCTGGGTGACGAGCGGTTCCGGGACAATCCCCTGGTCACCGGCGATCCGTTCATCCGTTTTTACGCCGGGGTGCCGCTGCGCGCCTATAACGGAACGATCCTGGGCACCTTGTGCGTCATCGATCGTAAGGAGCGACCGGTGCTGGTCGAGCGCGAACTGGCGCGCCTTGAGGATTTTGCCGCGATCATCATGGCCGAGGCGGACCTGCGGCGGATTGTCGCCCAACGCGACGACGCCCGACAAACGCTGGAGCGGGCGCTCGATTTTTCAGGCATCGCGACTTGGCGTTACGACGCCCGGACGGGCGCGATCCAATGGGACGGCGCCGTCGCCGAGCTGTGGGGCGCCGATTTCGAAACCGCGCTGGCCGATATTGACGGCTTTTACGAACGGCTGCTTCCGGAAGACCGCGATGGCGTCCGCATCGTGCTGGGCGGATCGGTCGCCAACGGCTCCCACTATGCCACCGAATATCGCATCCAGCACCCCGAACGCGGGGTGCGGTGGATCGCGGTGCGCGCTGACTGGGACGTGCGGTCGAACGACGCCATCCTGACCGGGATCAGCATCGACATCACCGAACAGAAAAGCCGCCAGGAAAATGCCAATTTGTTGATGCGCGAATTGCATCACCGGATGCGTAACCTGTTCGCGACGGTCAGCGCGATCATCTCGCTGACCCGCCATGCGGCGACTGACGTAGACGACTACGTCGAGCGGATCACGGGGCGGCTCGACGCGCTCAACCGCGCCCAGAATGTCCTGCTCGGCGCCAATTTCATGACCGGGTCGATGCACGCGTTGCTGCGCGAGGTCGAAGCGGCGTTTCCGCGCATCCGCTGGTCCGGCCCCGATTTGCTGCTGCCGGAAAATGCACTGGTCGCAATGGCACTGGTGTTCAACGAACTGGCGACCAACGCGGTCAAGCATGGCGCGCTGTCGGGCGCGAGCGGCGACGTCGACATCCAGTGGACGCAAGATCCCGAAGGGCAACAGCCGCGGCTGTTCCGGCTGACCTGGACCGAAAGCGGCAATGACGGGCCGATCGGTCCGCCCGAAAAGACCAGCTTTGGCACATTGCTGATGGAGCGCAGCGTTCGCAACAATCTGGGCGGCACGATCGAGCGTCATTGGGAGCCGACAGGCCTGAAGCTCGACATCACCTTGCCAGCGCGGTGGCGCGACGCCTGACCGCGCCCGGATGATTTGTTCGCTCTATGTTCCTGTGCTACAACAGGGCGATGGCGGAAAAGATGATTCTGGAAAAGCTCGGCATTTTGGCCGATGCCGCGAAATATGATGCATCGTGCGCGTCGTCGGGCACGGTGAAGCGTGACTCGACCGGCACCAAGGGGATCGGATCGACTGAGGGCATGGGCATTTGTCACAGCTACGCCCCCGACGGGCGTTGCATCTCGCTGCTCAAAATCCTGCTGACCAATTTCTGCATTTACGACTGCCGCTTTTGCATCAATCGCGCATCGAGCAACGTGCCGCGCGCACGCTTCAATCCGCAGGAAGTCGTCCGGCTGACTCTGGATTTCTACAAGCGCAATTATATCGAAGGGCTGTTTCTGTCGTCGGGGATCATTCGGTCCGAAGATTATACGATGGAGCAATTGGTCGAGGTCGCGCGGATATTGCGCGAAGAACATCGCTTTGGCGGGTACATCCATCTGAAAACGATCGCCGGAGCGGCGCCCGAGTTGATCGCACTGGCGGGGCGCTATGCCGATCGGTTGTCGACGAACGTCGAACTGCCAACCGAGGCCGGATTGTCGAGCTTTGCGCCCGAGAAAAAACCCGCAACGATCCGCAAGACGATGGCGTCGGTGCGGGTCGGCGCCGACGATGCGATCGAAGCGGCGAAAGGGCGGCTGCTCAAAAAAGCCAAGGCACCGCGCTTTGCGCCCGCTGGGCAATCGACCCAGATGATCGTCGGGGCGGATGCGTCGCGCGACGACGACATATTGGCGACCGCCACCAACCTTTATTCGGGCTATCGCCTCCGCCGCGTCTATTATTCGGCCTACAGCCCGATCCCCGATGCGAGCAGCGATCTACCGCCGGTGCGACCGCCGCTGATGCGCGAACATCGACTGTATCAGGCCGACTGGCTGCTGCGCTTCTATGGCTTTCAGCGCGCCGAAATCATGGAGGGCGCGCAGGCGGGGATGCTCGATCTGGCGATCGATCCCAAGCTCGCCTGGGCGCTGATGCGGCGCGACATGTTTCCGGTCGATATCAACCGCGCCCCGCGCGAGCTGTTGCTGCGCGTGCCGGGGCTGGGGACGCGCGCCGTCGACCGTATCGTCGCGGTGCGGCGGACCGGCAAGCTGCGAATCGGCGACCTGGCAAAGCTGACCGCGTCGGTGAAGAAAGTCCTTCCGTTCATCGTCACGCCCGACTGGCGGCCGGGTTCGCTCACCGACAGCGCCAGCCTGCGCGCGCGCTTCGCCCCGCCCGCGGAGCAATTGTCGCTGGCGCTATGAGGGAGGTCGTGCTCGCCCGGCCCGGCGATTTCGCCGAATGGCGCGATGCGGCGCGCGGGCTGCTCGCGGCTGGTGTGGCGCCCGAGGATGTCAGCTGGCGCGGGGCCGATGAAGGAGCGTCGCTGTTCGGCGACGACGCACCGCCTGCGTCGGCGGGCGCTGTGTCGCTGCCGCGCGAACTGCTCGCGATGGCCGACCGGGTGATCTGCCACCGCGATACCGGGGTACCCGCACGGCTCTATCGCATCATGTGGCGCGCGCTGCGCGACCGGCAGCTGCTGGGGCGGCGAACCGATCCCGATATCGACTGGCTCGGCAATACAGACAAGGCGATCCGCCGCGACATTCACAAGATGCACGCGTTCGTGCGCTTCCGACGCCTGGGCGAGGATAATGCGGGGCGCGAATCCTTTGCCGCTTGGTTCGAGCCTGATCACTATATCCTGAGGCTGACCGCGCCCTTCTTTCGGCGGCGTTTTTATGGGATGGACTGGGCGATCTTTACCCCCGACGCGCGGGCGATCTGGCATGATGAAACGCTGACCTATGGCGCAGGCGGGACAAAGGACGAGGTGCCCGCCGCAGATGTCGTCGAGGATCAGTGGCGGACTTATTATGGCGCGATCTTCAACCCCGCGCGGGTGAAGATCGACGCGATGCGCGCCGAAATGCCAAAGAAATATTGGAAGAACCTGCCCGAGGCGCAGGATATCGCGCCGCTGCTTGCAGGCGCCGGGGCGCGGGTGGAACGGATGCGTCAGACCGCCGTTTCGCTTGCGAACCCGCAAACCGGAAAATGGCGAACCCGCATGCCCGAAGCCCTGGCCCTGACCGACGACATCGACTCGCTGGATGACCTCGCTCGCGCGGTCGGTGACTGCACGCGCTGCCCGCTGCATTGCAACGCGACGCAGGCGGTAACGGGCGAAGGACCGTTGGCGGCGCGCATCATGCTGGTCGGCGAGCAGCCGGGCGACCGCGAGGATCTGGAAGGGCGACCCTTTATTGGCCCCGCCGGGCAGGTCTTGAACGAGGCGCTGGCCGAGGCTGGTCTTGATCGGCAGCGCCTGTTCCTCACGAACGCGGTCAAGCATTTCAAATTCGAACCGCGTGGCAAGCGGCGGCTCCACCAGAATCCGACGGCGGGCGAGATCGACATCTGCCGCTGGTGGCTCGACAAGGAACGCGCCGTGGTGCAGCCCGACCTGATCGTCACGCTGGGCGGCAGCGCGCTGCGCGGGGTGACGGGCAAGTCGGCAAGCATCGCGTCGATGCGCGGCGCTGTCCACGAACTCGCCGGAGGCACAAAATTGATCGCGACGATCCATCCCTCCTTTCTGCTGCGGTTACCCGACCGGGCGCGCGCCGCCGAAGAGCGCGCGGCGTTCGTCGCCGACTTGGCGCGGGCCCGAAAGCTCGGCGCCTGATGGCCAAACCAAAGCCCTGGCTCGAACCGCATCCGCACGGGCTGTATGTGAAGCCTGCCGATCTGTGGATCGACCCGTCGCGCCCCGTCAAACGCGCCGCCGTCACCCACGGCCACGCCGACCACGCGCGCAGCGGCCATGGCGCGGTGTTCGCGACCCCCGAAACGCTGGCGATCATGGCGCTGCGCTACGGCGTCGATGTCGCGGCGAGCCATAATCAGGCCTTTCCCTATGGCGACGGTTTCGAACGCGGCGGGGTGCGCTTCAGCTTCCATCCCGCCGGGCATGTTCTAGGCAGCGCGCAGATCTTGATGGAATATGCGGGCGAACGGATTGTCATCACCGGCGACTACAAGCGCCGCCCGGACCCGACCTGCGCCCCGTTCGAGGTCGTGCCGTGCGACATCTTCATCACCGAGGCCACTTTCGGGCTGCCGGTATTCCGCCACCCTCCCACGTCAGACGAGATCGCCAAGCTGATCGGCGCGGTTCGCGCCGAACCGGGTCGTTGCGTGCTCGTTGGTGCCTATGCGCTGGGCAAGGCGCAGCGGGTGATGGCGGAGCTGCGCGCCGCGGGATGGGATGCGCCGATCTATATTCACGGCGCTATGGAAAAAATGTGCGCGCTCTATGCCGCGCATGGCGTCGATCTGGGCGAGCTCAAACTGGTCAGCGAGACCGACAAGGCCGAGATGGCGGGGCAGATCATCGTCGCGCCGCCGTCGGCGCTCAACGATCGCTGGTCGCGGCGGCTGCCCGATCCGGTGACCGCAATGGCGTCGGGCTGGATGCGCGTGCGCCAACGCGCGCGGCAGCGAATGGTCGAACTGCCGCTGGTGATTTCGGATCATGCCGACTGGGACGAACTGACCACGACGATCACCGAGGTGAACCCGAAAGAGACGTGGATCACCCACGGCAGCGAGGACGGCTTGCTGCGCTGGTGCGAATTGCATCAGCGCAAGGCGCGCGCGCTGCATCTGGTCGGCCGCGATCTGGAGGAGGAAGCGTGAAAGCCTTTGCCGCCCTGATCGACCGGCTGATCTACACGCGGTCGCGCAATTCGAAGCTGGCGTTGATCGCCGATTATCTGAAGCATACCCCCGATCCCGACCGCGGCTGGGCGATTGCGGCACTGACCGAAAGTCTGGACTTTCCGGCGGTGAAATCGGCGATGGTGCGGGCGTTGCTGGCGACGCGGGTGGATGAGGAACTGTTCCGGCTGTCGCGCCATTTTGTGGGGGACACGGCGGAGACCGCAGCGTTGTTGTGGCCGGACCCCCCATCCGTTCGTGGTGAGGAGCGACTGAGCCCGGCGACGGCGCGTCTCGAACCACCTGCAGCTGTCCTTCGAGATGCCCCTTCGACAAGCTCAGGGGCTGCTCAGGACGAGCGGAATTCGTTGACCATATCCGAAGCGGTTGACGCCCTATCCGCTGCCACCCGCGCCACCGCCCCCGCGATCCTCGCGGACCTGCTCGACCGGCTCGATGTCGACGGGCGTTATGCGCTGCTCAAGCTGGCGCTTGGCGGGATGCGCGTCGGGGTGTCGGCGCGGCTGGCGAAACAGGCGTTCGCGCAGGCGTTCGACGTGCCTGTCGACGATGTCGAGGAGCTGTGGCACGCAATACCGCCGCCCTATGCGCCGCTGTTGGCGTGGGGCGAGGGCAGGGCGGAGCGGCCCGACCTCGCCGATGTCGCCTTCTTCCGCCCCTTCATGCTCGCTCATCCGCTGGAGGATGGCACCGTCGATCTCGCCGACTATGCCGCCGAGTGGAAATGGGACGGCATCCGGGTCCAGATCGTGCGGGGTGGCAGCGAGACGCGCATCTACAGCCGCGGCGGCGAAGAGATCAGCGCGGCCTTCCCCGAGCTGGTCGCGGCGTTCGATCAGGACGCGGTTATCGACGGCGAACTGCTCGTCCGCGGCGATGCTCAGGGGGGAGAGGCGGCGAGTTTCAATGCGCTGCAACAGCGGCTCGGGCGCAAGACGGTGTCGAAGAAAATGCTCGCTGAATCCCCAGCGTTCGTGCGTGTTTATGACCTGCTTGCGGTTGACGGCAACGATCTGCGCCTTCTGCCTTGGACCGAACGGCGGCGGCAGTTGGAGACGTTCGTACCGCACCTCGCCGATAGCCATTTCGACCTGTCGCAAGTGATCGACGCCAAGGATTTCGACGACCTTGCGACCCGCCGCGCGGGTGCGCGCGATGCGGCGATCGAGGGGGTGATGCTCAAGCGCCGCGATGCGCCCTATGTCGCGGGCCGCCGGGCCGGGCTGTGGTATAAGTGGAAGCGCGACCCGCTGACCGCCGATTGCGTGATGATGTATGCCCAACGCGGCAATGGGCGGCGCGCCAGCTTCTATTCGGACTACACCTTCGGGTGCTGGAGCGACGACGGTGAATTGTTGCCCGTCGGCAAAGCCTATTCGGGGTTCACCGACGAGGAATTGAAGTGGCTCGACAAATTCGTGCGCGACAACACGCTGAACCGCTTCGGCCCGGTGCGCGAAGTGGAAAAATCGCTGGTGCTGGAGGTGGCTTTCGATTCGATTCACGCTTCGAAGCGCCACAAGTCGGGGTTGGCGATGCGCTTCCCTCGCATCTCGCGCATCCGCCGCGACAAGCCCGCCGAGGAGGCGGATCGCATCGCGGCATTGTTGGCAATGGTGACGTAGCTTGCCTGTCTCGTCATCCCGGACTTGATCCGGGATCCATTCTTCCAGCGCCGCAATCGATCCCGGATCAAGTCCGGGATGACGAAAATGAATAGGTCGGCTCAAAGTGGCGAAGATGGTCAATTGATCGATTAGACCGAGAAAATTCACCATCTCAGCCTTGCAACCCGCTCCCGCGATACCGAGTTTAACCCCTCATCCCCTCTGAAAAAACAATGGAGACTGCCATGACGATCGCCCATCCACCCCTGCCCTACGCTCAGGATGCGCTGGAGCCGCATATTTCGGCCGATACGCTGGCGACGCATCATGGCAAGCATCACAAGGCTTATGTCGACAAGGTCAACGCGGCGATCACCGGCACCGAGCTGGCTGACAAGCCGCTAGAGGAAATCGTCCATCATGCCGAGGGCGCGGGCAACAAGGGATTGTTCAACAACGCCGCCCAGTCATGGAACCACGCCTTTTACTGGCACAGCCTGAGCCCTGAAAAAACCGCCCCCGAAGGCGACCTGCTCGCCGCGATCACCCGCGATTTCGGGTCGCTCGACGATCTGAAAAAGAAGCTCAAGGAAACCGCGGTCAACCATTTCGCATCGGGCTGGGCCTGGCTGGTGTCGCGCGACGGCACGCTGTCGGTGACCGATACGCATGACGCGGGTACCGAGCTGACCCTCGGCATCAAGCCGCTGGTCGTCATCGATGTGTGGGAACATGCCTATTATATCGACCGCAAGAATCTGCGCCCCGCTTATGTCGATGCAGTGGTGGATGAGCTGCTCAACTGGGATTTCGCGGCGGAGAATTTCGCCCGCGAGGCGACTTGGACCTATCCGGCCTGACCTGAATATCCTCCCTGCGGCGTAGCCGTGGGGAGGGGGACCGTCGCCGCAGGCGATGGTGGAGGGGCGGCGACGTGGCGCCAAAGCCCCTCCGTCAGCGCTTCGCGCTGCCACCTCCCCATCGCTGCGCGACAGGGAGGATACCCCCAATGCCGTAACGAAATTTGAACGGGTATCTATCGTCACGACGCCGCCGCCCCTATAGCGCCGCCATGACGATCAGCCTCTTTGAACTCTTCAAAATCGGTGTCGGCCCCTCTAGCTCGCACACTGTTGGCCCGATGGTGGCGGCCCGCCGTTTCACCGTCTGGCTTGACGAGAAAAATCTCTTCGATCGGACGGTACATGTCGAAGCCGATCTGTACGGATCGCTCGCGCTGACCGGCAAGGGCCACGCCGCCGACACGGCAATCGTTGCAGGTCTGGCGGGCGAGATTCCCGCGAGCACCAGCCTCGGCGCGATCAAGGCGCATTGGGACCGCGCGACCAGCGAAGGCTTCCTCTATCTGCTCGGGCGTCAGCGCGTTCGCTTCCAGCCCGCCCGCGACCTGCATTTCCAGATGCGCCAGCGCCAGCCGTTCCACAGCAATGCGATGAGCTTCACCGCGCGCGACGCCGACGGCGAGATCCTCGCCAAGCGGATGTATTTCTCGATCGGCGGCGGCTTCGTCGTCGACGAGGACGAGGCGGGACGCAACAGCCGCGGCGCCGAGGATGAGGTTGAACTGCCCTTCGCCTTCACCTCGGGCGCCGACCTGCTCAGCATGGGCGCGGCATCGGGCAAGAGCTTTGCTGAGATGATGCTCGAAAACGAACTCGTCCACCGCAGCCTCGACGAAGTGAACGCCGGGCTCGACGCGATTGCGGGCGCGATGGATGCGTCGATCGACGCGGGCTGTTGCAGCACTGGGATCCTGCCCGGCGGGCTCAAGGTCAAGCGCCGCGCGCCGCAGATCGCCGCCGACATCCGCAATCGCCACGAACAGAATCTGACCGATCCGCTCGCGATGATGGATTGGATCAACCTGTGGGCGATGGCGGTGAACGAAGAGAACGCCGCGGGCGGCAAGGTCGTCACCGCGCCCACTAATGGCGCGGCGGGGATCATCCCCGCGGTGATCCGTTTCTACCGGCGCGGCTATCGCGGCGACGACGCGGGGGTCCGCACCTTCCTGCTCGCCGCGGGCGCGGTCGGCGCTTTGTATAAACGCAACGCCAGCATCTCGGGCGCCGAAGTGGGCTGCCAGGGCGAGGTCGGGGTCGCCTGTTCGATGGCTGCGGCGGGGCTGACCGCCGCGCTCGGCGGCACCAACGCGCAGGTCGAAAACGCCGCCGAGATCGGCATGGAGCACAACCTCGGCCTCACCTGCGACCCGATCGGCGGGCTGGTGCAGATTCCGTGCATCGAGCGCAATGCGATGGGATCGATCAAGGCGATCGACGCCAGCCGCATCGCGATGATCGGCGACGGCACGCATGTGGTGAGCCTCGACACGGTGATCGCGACGATGCTGCAAACCGGGCGCGACATGCGCGATAAATATAAGGAAACATCGAAGGGCGGGCTGGCGGTTAGTGTGGTGGAGTGTTGATCACCACGGTTCCGTCATCGTCATCCCGGACTTGATCCGGGATCCACGGCGGCGCTGAAGTCATGGACCCCGGATCAAGTCGAACGAGCCACGTGTCTCGTTCGAGGGTTACGAAATAGGGGAGCGTGTCGGCAGATCGGGCTTTCCTACATTATTTCGCTGTGCCAGCCTGCGGTCCGGCTCTTTGATTTCGCCGATATTCGCGCCTGTCTTAAGGCGACAAAGGAGACAGTTTTGCGCGATGCGTCCGTATCTTTTGTCTCCTTAAGGACCGACGCCCTAGCCGCTAAAGCCACAAAGGACACAAAATCGATGCGCGCATGCGGGGCTTTTGTGGCTTTAGGGCGAAGCACTGAGCCAATCCTCCCTGTGGCGAAGCCATGGGGAGGGGGACCGCGCCCGCAGGGCGTGGTGGAGGGGCGGCGACGTTGCGTTATTGCCCCTCCGTCAGCGCTTCGCGCTGCCACCTCCCCATCGCTGCGCGACAGGGAGGATCGGGAGCATCTTGCATTGCCGCCCCATTTGCCTGATTGGGAGCGCCCGAGAAGGAGACCCGCCCATGAAGACCCGTGCCGCCGTTGCGTTCGAAGCGAAGAAGCCGCTCGAAATCGTCGAACTCGACCTCGAAGGCCCGAAGGCGGGCGAGGTGCTGGTCGAGATCATGGCGACGGGCATCTGCCACACCGATGCCTATACGCTCGACGGTTTCGACAGCGAGGGCATATTTCCGAGCGTGCTGGGGCATGAGGGCGCGGGCGTGGTGCGCGAAGTCGGCGCGGGTGTGACCAGCGTCGCCCCCGGCGACCATGTGATCCCGCTCTACACCCCCGAATGCCGCCAGTGCAAAAGCTGCCTGTCGGGCAAGACCAACCTGTGCACCGCGATCCGCGCTACCCAAGGAAAGGGGTTGATGCCCGACGGCACGACGCGGTTCAGCTACAAGGGTCAGCCGATCTTCCATTATATGGGCTGCTCGACCTTCTCGAACTTCACCGTATTGCCCGAGATCGCGGTCGCGAAAATTCGCGAAGACGCGCCGTTCCAGTCGAGCTGTTACATCGGCTGCGGCGTAACCACGGGGGTTGGGGCAGTGATTCACACTGCCAAGGTGCAGGTCGGCGACAATGTCGTCGTCTTCGGCCTCGGCGGTATCGGGCTCAACGTAATCCAGGGCGCGCGCCTCGCGGGGGCGAAGCAGATCATCGGCGTCGACATCAATCCCGATCGCGAGGAATGGGGCCGCAAGTTCGGGATGACCGACTTCCTCAACACCAAAGGCATGAGCCGCGAAGACACGGTTGCCGCGATCGTCCAGCTGACCGACGGCGGCGCCGACTATACCTTCGATGCCACGGGCAACACCGAAGTGATGCGCACCGCATTGGAAGCCTGTCACCGCGGCTGGGGCACGTCGATCATCATCGGCGTCGCCGAGGCGGGCAAGGAAATCGCGACGCGGCCGTTCCAGCTTGTCACCGGGCGCAACTGGCGCGGCACCGCGTTCGGCGGCGCCAAGGGCCGCACCGACGTGCCGAAGATCGTCGACATGTACATGACCGGCAAGATCGAGATCGACCCGATGATCACCCATGTCATGGGGCTCGAGGAGATCAACAAGGGGTTCGATTTGATGCATGCGGGGGAAAGCATCCGCAGCGTCGTCGTCTTCTGATCTAATACTTATGATCCGTTCGCCCTGAGCTTGTCGAAGGGCCGTTCTTCCTTCATGCGGCGGCGAGGGGAAGAACGGTGCTTCGACAGGCTCAGCACGAGCGGGCTTTGAGGATGATCCTTCCGTTCAAGAGGGAGTG
Source organism: Sphingopyxis sp. BE259 (assembly GCF_031457495.1). Lineage (NCBI taxonomy): Bacteria > Pseudomonadati > Pseudomonadota > Alphaproteobacteria > Sphingomonadales > Sphingopyxidaceae > Sphingopyxis > Sphingopyxis sp. BE259. Next base: position 3,111,359 of record NZ_JAVDWM010000001.1, on the reverse strand, counting down.
ACGATTTGACTGGACCATATGTCCTGACCTTCAGCTGCGTCGACGCGGTCGGCATCGTGGCTGCCGTCACCGGACTGCTCGCGGAGCGCGACGGCTTCATCCTCGACAGCCAGCAATATGCCGACCTCGATTCGGGGCGTTTCTTCATGCGTGTCGCCTTTCGCGGCGCCGGGCCGCGCTTCCCCGAGGGGCTGGCGGGCGTACAGGCGGCGTTCGTGCCGATCGTCGAGCGTTTCGCGATGGACGCGCGGATCAGCGACAGCGCCGCCAAACCGCGCTTTGTCATCGCGGTGTCGCAGGGCAGCCATTGCCTCAATGACCTGCTCCACCGCTGGTCGACCGGCAATCTGGCGATCGATATCGTGGCGGTCGTGTCGAACCATGAACATCAGCGGCGGCTGAGCGAATGGCATGGGGTGCCGTTCCACCATTTCCCGGTCAGCGACGCCAATCGCGCCGAACAGGAAGAACGCATCCTCGACCTGATGGCGCGCAGCGGCGCCGACTATCTGGTGCTGGCGCGCTATATGCAGGTGTTGTCGCAGGATATGTCGGGGAAACTCGCGGGGCGCTGCATCAATATCCACCACAGCTTCCTGCCCGGGTTCAAGGGCGCCAAACCCTATCACCGCGCGCAGGAGCGCGGGGTCAAGCTGATCGGCGCGACGGCGCATTTCGTGACCAGCGACCTCGACGAAGGCCCGATCATCGAACAGGCGGTCGAGCGTGTCGATCACCGCGACAGCGTCGAGGATCTGATCCGCATCGGCCGCGACGTCGAGGCGCAGGTGCTGGCGAAAGCGGTGCGCTGGGTCGCCGAACAACGCGTGCTGATCGACGGCCGCAAGACGGTGGTTTTCCGCTGACAAGGCTGGCACAAGATCGGTATCGATTCGCAACGAAAAAAGGAGAGAGCGATGTACAGTCACAATATGGTCGGCACGAACGACGTGGCCAAAGCCAAGACATTCTATGATGCGACCTTTCAGGCGATTGGCGGCAAGCCGGGGATCCAGGACGACAAGGGCCGTCTGATCTATATGCACAATGGCGGGCTGTTCCTGGTAACGCCGCCGATCGACGGCCAGCCGGCGACCGCGGGCAATGGCTGCACGATCGGTTTCGCGATGGACGACGAGGCGCAGGCCAATGCGTGGCACGACGCCGGCGTTGCCGCGGGCGGCACCAGCATCGAAGACCCGCCGGGCATCCGCCAAGGCGGCTTTGGTCAGCTCTACCTCGCTTATCTGCGCGACCCCGACGGCAACAAGCTGTGTGCACTGAAGCGCCTGTAAACGACCGATAGATCATGCGCGGCGAAGCGGGACTGCTGGCGGACCTGAAGGCGCTGGGAATTCCGTTCGCCGCGCACGAGCATGACGCGGTGTTCACCGTCGCCGAGAGCGAAGAGGTTAATGCCGCGATCCCGGGCGCGCATACCAAGAACCTGTTTCTGAAGGATAAGGACGGCGCTTTCTGGCTGGTCACCGTGCCGTCGGCGGCGCGCGTCGACCTGAAGGCGCTGCCCGCCGCGATCGGCAGCAAGCGGGTGAGCTTTGGCAAGGCCGATGACATGGCGCGTTTACTGAGCGTCGCGCCGGGATCGGTGACGCCGCTGGCGGCGATCAATGCGCCGCCGGGCAGCATCACCGTCATCCTCGACGCCGCGTTGGCCGCCGCTGATCGCGTGGGCGTCCACCCGCTGCGCAACACCGCAACGCTGGCACTGGCGGGCGGGGCGATACTGGACCTGCTGCGCCATTGGGGGCATGATCCGCTGATCGCCGCCATCCCCGTTCAGGACAATTCATGACTTTAGAGACGCTATCGACCGTTCGCAGCCATGGCGGGACGCAGGCCGTGTACAAGCACGCCAGCACCACCACGGGCACTGACATGAGTTTCGCGGTCTTTGTCCCCGACCATGAACCCGGCGCCAAGCTGCCGGTGCTCTGGTATCTGTCGGGGCTGACCTGCACCCACGCCAATGTGATGGAAAAGGGCGAATATCGCGCTGCCTGCGCGCAGCATGGCGTGATTTTCGTCGCCCCCGACACCAGCCCGCGCGGAGACGGCGTTCCTGACGATCCCGAAGGTGCTTGGGATTTCGGGCTAGGTGCGGGATTTTATGTCGATGCGACCGAGGAACCTTGGGCGGCGCATTACCGGATGCGATCCTATATCGAGGACGAACTGCCATCGCTGATCCTGCGCGAGTTTGCTGCGGCCGACATGACGCGGCAGGGGATTACCGGCCATTCGATGGGCGGCCATGGCGCACTGACCGTGGCGCTGCGAACGCCTGATCGCTTCAGGTCGGTGTCGGCCTTTTCGCCGATTGTCGCGCCGCTGCAATGTGCGTGGGGCGAAAAGGCGCTCGGCAATTATCTGGGCGCCGATCGTGAAGCGTGGGCGGCGTATGACGCGTGTGCGCTGATCGCGGGCGGGTCGCGGGTCGCCGATTTGCTGGTCGATCAGGGGGAAGCCGACAATTTCCTGGCCGAGCAGTTGAAAACGCATTTGCTGGTCGAAGCATGCGAATTGGCGGGGCAGAAGGCCGAGATCCGGATGCAGCCGGGCTATGACCACAGCTATTATTTCATCTCGACCTTTCTGGCCGAGCATGTGGGATGGCATGCGGAGAGGCTAAACGCCTAAGTTATTAATTTCCGTTCGCATCGAGCGAAGTCGAGATGCCGTGAAGACATGAGCCGACGACGGGTGTCTCGACTTCGCTCGACACGAACGGGAACTGGGGTCACGTGCTAAAGTCTAGGGAATCAGCAACGTCGACCCGGTCGTCCGTCCCGCTTCCAGATCGGCATGCGCCCTTGCCGCATCCTGCAACCCGTAACGCTGGCCGACGGTAATCCTCACCGCGCCGCTTTCGATCATCTCGAACACCCGCGCCGCGCCCGCAGCGCGCTCGCCGGCATGGAGGTAATAGTCGAACAAGGTCGGTCGGGTCACGAACTGCGAGCCGTGCTGCGCGAGCACGCCCAAATTCACCCCGGTCACCGGTCCACCCGCATTGCCATAGCTGACGATCAGCCCGCGCCGCGCGGTGGCTTTCAACGATACGTCCCATGTCGCCATGCCGATACCGTCGAACGTCACCGGAACGCCCTGACCGTCGGTGATTTCGCGGACGTGCGCGGCGACGTCATCGCTTTTGTACATCAGCACATGGTCGGCGCCCGCCTCGCGCGCCGCTTGCGCCTTTGTCTCGGTGCTGACGGTGCCGATCACCGTCGCGCCGATCGCTTTCAGCCATTGGGTCAGGATCAGGCCGACCCCGCCTGCCGCGGCATGGACCAGCACCGGCCAACCCGCCTCGACCTTGGCGCAACGTTCGACCAGCATTTCGACCGTGCAGGCCTTGAGCAGCGCCGCCGCAGCGGTGTCGTCGTCGATCGCGGGAGGGAGCTTGAACAGCGACGCCGCGGTGACCAACCTCGCGCTGGCATAGGCGGTGCGTTCGGGGCCAAAGGTCGCGGCGCGGTCGCCGGGCCGGAACCCGTGGACGCCCTCGCCAACCGCGATTACTTCCCCGGCGGCTTCGAGGCCGAGCCCGCCGGGCAGTTGTACCGGATAGGTGCCGTCGCGGTGATAGATGTCGATGTAATTCAGCCCGATCGCCGTCTGGCGGAGCAGCACCTGGCCGGGGCCGGGCTTGTCCAGCGTGACCTCGCGCCAGTCGATGACCTCGGGTCCACCCTGGCTTTCGATGAAGGCGGTGATGGCTTTCATGGCGCGCGCTCCTACTGTCCGGTCCATCTGGGCTGGCCAAGCGGGAGGCGCAAGGGTGGTTCGACCATGTCGCACGTCATTGCGAGCGCAGCGAAGCAATCCAAAGCTGGCGTAAACCGCTCTGGATTGCTTCGCTGCGCTTGCAATGGCGAGACGTTATTTCGGGCGGCGCGGGCTGCGCTGGCCGAAGGGCTTGGGTTTGTAGCGGTCGTTGCCGCCCGGGCCGCCGGGGCCACGCGGCCCGCGCGGACCTGCGCGGTCGCCGCCGGGTGCACGCCCCAGCGTAGCGCGGGGCGCACGGTCGCCCGAATGGCCGCCGCCATGCCCGCCCTTATCGCGGCGCGGCGGATAGGTCGGGCCGTCGGGGGCGGGGGTGATCGCCACGCCGCTGTCGTCCTCGCCATCTTCATTGGCGCTGCGTACCACCGCCTCGGCAAAGCGATCGGCGATCGCGCGCGGGATATTGAACATCGTTTCCTTGGGACCGATGCGGATCGCGCCGATCTCGTTCTTGCTGACGTGGCCGCGGCGGCACAGCAGGGGCAGGATCCAGCGCGGGTCGGCATTTTGGTGGCGCCCGATGTTCAGACGGAACCAGACGCTGTCCTCGAACCCTTCGCGGTGGTCGGCACTGCCGCGGTCGGGCCGTTCGAAGCGTTCGCCGCGCTCGGGGCGTCCGCCGGATTCGCGGCCACGGGCGCTGTTGTCGATCAGGTCTTCGGGCGGCGGCATCAGCGCCCGGTGCATCTGAACCAGCGAGGCGGCGATATTCTCGGGGGTGCGCTCGGCCATCAGGCGCTGCGCGAGTTCGATATCCTCGGGTTCATGCTCGACGGTGGTGAGCAATTTTTCCATCAGCCGTTCCTGATCGCGCTTGCGCACGTCGGCGGCGGTCGGGGCGTCCATCCACTCGGCCTCGATCCGCGCGCCGCGCAGCATGCCGTCAACGCGGCGGCGGCGGGGATAGGGGACGATGATGACCGCGGTGCCCTTTTTGCCCGCACGCCCGGTGCGGCCCGAACGGTGCTGGAGGGCTTCGGCGTCGCGGGGAATTTCGACGTGGATGACCAGGCTGAGCGTCGGCAGATCGATGCCGCGGGCGGCGACGTCGGTCGCAACGCACACCTTGGCGCGGCGGTCGCGGAGCGCCTGCAGCGCGGCGTTGCGCTCATTCTGGCTGTGCTCGCCCGACAGCGCGACGGCGGCGAAACCGCGCTCGACCAGGCTGGCGTGAAGACGGCGGACATTGTCGCGCGTCGCGCAGAACAGCATCGCGGTCTCGGCGTCGTGCAGGCGCAGCAGGTTGACCACCGCGCCCTCGATGTCGGCGGGCGCGACGGTCACCGCCTGATAGGCGATGTCGCCATGGCCGCGGTCCTCACCGACGGTCGAGATACGCAGTGCATCCTGCTGATACCGTTTGGCGAGCTGGACGATCGGTTTCGGCAGCGTCGCCGAGAACAAAAGCGTGCGGCGCGTCGCGGGGGTGCCGTCGAGGATTTCCTCAAGGTCGTCGCGAAAGCCCATGTCGAGCATTTCGTCGGCTTCGTCGAGCACCGCGACGCGGAGCGCAGTGAGGTCGAGCGCGCCGCGTTCGAGGTGATCGCGCAGGCGCCCCGGAGTGCCGACGACGATCTGCACGCCCTGGCCGAGTGCGCGGCGTTCCTTGCTGGCGTCCATGCCGCCAACGCAGGTCGCGATGCGCGCCCCGGCCTTGGCATAGAGCCAGCTAAGTTCGCGGCTGACCTGCAGCGCGAGTTCGCGGGTCGGCGCGATGATCAGCGCGAGCGGCGAGGTCGCAAAGGGAAGGCGGCCATCCTCGATCAGTTCGTCGGCCATCGCGAGGCCGAAGGCGACGGTCTTGCCCGAGCCGGTCTGGGCGGAGACGAGCAGATCGCGGCCCTTGGCTTCCGATTCGGTGACTTGCGTCTGGACGGGGGTGAGTGCCTCATAGCCGCGCGCGACAAGGGCGTCCGAAAGGACGGGGGAAAGATTTTCGAAAGGCATTTTTATCTCAATAATAGAGGCGGCCACCGGTGCGGTGGCAGGCCGACAGAAGGGGCTCAATGGGCTTAAATCACCTGTCCGGCAGCGTGTCCGCTAGCCCAGGCCCATTGAAAATTATAGCCGCCTAACCACCCTGTGACATCTACGGCCTCGCCGACCGCATAGAGGTTTGGAACGGTTTTGGCCATCATTGTTTGCGATGACAGGTTGGCGGTCGAAATTCCGCCGACGGTGACCTCGGCTTTCGCGAAACCTTCGGTGCCGTTGGGGCGGAAAATCCAGCGGGCAAGCTGCGACTCGGCTTCGGCGAGCTTGCGGTCGGTTTGCGCTGCGAGTTCGCCGGGCAGCGCGAGGCGCTCGGCGAGGGTTTCGGCGAGCCGGTCGGGGAGCATCGCGCCAAGCGCGGCGCGCAGCGTGGCGCGCGGGCGGCTCCGCTTGGCGTCGAGCAGCCAGCCGTCTGGCGCATCGGGCAACAGGTCGATCGTCACCGGTTCGCCATGCCGCCAATAGCTGCTGACCTGCAAAATCGCCGGGCCGGACAGGCCGCGGTGCGTGAAGAGCGCCGCCTCGCGAAACGCCGCCTTGCCCGCGCGCGCCTCGACCGGCGCGGCTATACCCGACAGTTCGCGGAACAGCACATCATCGCCGCCCAGCGTCAGCGGGACTAGCGCCGGGCGCGGTTCGACGACCTTGAGGCCGAACTGGCGCGCGAGGTCATATGCGAAGCCGGTTGCGCCCATTTGCGGGATCGACGGTCCGCCGGTGGCGATGACCAAACTGGTGGCCGCAAATTGCTGATCACCGAACCGCACCGCGAATTTGCCGTCGGCGTGGGTGACCGCGCCGACCGGCTGACCGGTGCGGACATCGATGCCGCCCTTGGCGCACTCCGCCAGCAGCATCGCGACGATCTGTTTCGCCGACCCGTCGCAGAACAGCTGGCCCAGCGTTTTCTCGTGATAGGCGATGCCATGGCGGTCGACGAGCGCGATGAAGTCGGCGGGGGTGTAGCGCGCCAGCGCCGATTTGGCGAAATGCGGGTTGGCCGACAGGAAGCGATCGGGCGCGGCGTTCACATTGGTGAAGTTGCAGCGCCCGCCGCCCGAAATCAGGATCTTCTTGCCCACCTGATCGGCATGGTCGAGCAGCAAGACGCGCCGCCCGCGTTGCCCCGCGATCGCGGCGCACATCAGCCCTGCCGCGCCGGCGCCCAATATGATGACGTCAAATTCATTCGCGGACATGAGCGTGTCAGTGCAGCTTGGCGATCGACAGTCCGTCGGCCTTGGCGCGCACCTTCACCGATTCCTCGCTGCGCGTCAGCGCCTTGGCGATGGCTTTCAACGCCATGCCCTTTTTGGCCAGCGTGTGCAGCTTGTCGATTTCGGCGGGGGTCCACGGCTGTTTGTGGCGTTCGAACTTGTCTTTCATGCCTGCGTCTCCGGATCGGTTTCGACCGCCACGATCGTGATGGCATCCTCGCGGTCCTGATATTCGACGTTCTCGCCAACCTCGGCGCCCATCAGCGCGCGGGCGAGCGGGGCCGAAAAGGCGATCGAGCCACGCGCCGGATCGGCTTCGTCGCCGCCAACGATGGTGATCGTCTTCTCCGCCTTGTTCAGCCGATAGGTGACACGGCTGCCGATGCCGACGCTGCCGTGCGCGGGCGACGCCTGGACGTCAGCGGTCGCTTGGCGGGTGTGGAAATAGCGCAGGCGGCGCTGCAATTTCTTGCGCGCTTCGTCGTCGCCGGTTGCCGCGATCTCGGCCTCGATCCGCGCGACCGCTTCGCCGAGCAGCCGCAAGCCGCGCGGCGTGACCCAGTTCGGGCCGACCGCGATGGGCAGCTCGAATTCGGGTTCCTTATGCTCGTCGTCGCCTTCGCGGCGAAACGCTACGCTCATGATCTGCTTTCCGGCCCTAATCGCAAAAGCCGCCCCTGCGCGCCGAAGGTGGCGACAAAATGGCGCGGCGGCTGGTGCGATGCGTAACCTTTGCGCGCGACCCCGCGAAACCCTTGTCGATGCCATCCCCCGCATCACTCATTTCCAAGGGAGTATCCATCATGTCGAATAACCTGAAACTGTCGCTCGCCGCCTCCGCCGTCCTCGCCATGGCCGCCGGTGCGGTGGCTGTCCCCGCCGTCGCCGCCGATGGCGCCAAGGAAAAATGCTATGGCGTGTCGCTGAAGGGCAAGAATGACTGCGCCGCCGGTCCGGGCACCAGCTGCGCCGGCACCTCGACGGTCGATTATCAGGGCAACGCCTGGAAAAATGTCGACAAGGGCAGCTGCGTCAAGATGGGCGGCACGCTGGCCGCGCACAAGGGCAATGCCAAGCCGGTCGCCAAAAAGAGCTGAGGCAAGTGCCCCCCCGCCCGCTCCGCGACTTGCCGCAGCGCGCCGGCTTCGGGTTGAAACCCGAACATTATGCCGACGTGCTGGCGGCGGCGGAGCGGGGTGCCCCGCCCGCCTGGGTCGAAGTTCATCCCCAAAATTACTTCGGCGCAGGCGGGCCTCCCCATCGCTGGCTGACTGCGATGGCGGCGCATATGCCGCTGAGTTTTCATTCGGTCGGCCTGTCGCTGGGGTCGGCGACCGGGGTCGATTGCGCCGAGTTGGAAGCCTTGGCGGCGCTATGTGCGCGATACGAACCCGCGATGGTGTCCGATCATCTGAGCTGGAGCAACGGCCCCGACGACAAATTCCCCGACCTGCTGCCGATCCCATACAGCCATGCCGCGCTCGACCATTTTGTGCGCGAGGTGGGCCGGGTGCAGGACCGGCTGGGCCGCGCGATATTGATCGAAAATCCTTCGCGCTACCTCGCTTATGCCAAGGACGACTGGGACGAGGTCGATTTCCTCCATGAACTGTGCCGCCGCAGCGGGTGCGGACTGTTGCTCGACATCAACAATGTCGAGGTTTCGGCGTTCAACCTGGGACGCGATCCGGCGTCATGGCTCGCCGCTTTCGATCCGGTGCTGGTCGGCGAAGTCCATGTCGCGGGGCATAGCCGTAAGGATGACGACATGGGCGGCGCGATCGCGATCGACGACCATGGGTCGGCGGTGCGTGACAGCTGCTGGGATCTGCTCACGGCGTTCCTGCGCGGCTCCGGTCCGAAACCGGTGCTGATCGAATGGGACAGCGATGTTCCGGACCATGCGACGCTGATGGCCGAGGTGACCAAGGCCGACGCGCTGCTCGCCCACGAGGCGGTCGATGCTTGAGGACCAGGCGGCGATCACCGCGACGTTGCTGCGCGGCCCCGACCATCTGCCTGCGGATGTGTTCGCGGGCGATAGTGCTGCGGTGCTGCGCGGACTGCGGGTCCATGCCAACACCATCTCGCACGCGCGGCTGATCGCGCTCGAGGACACATTTCCGCGCACCCGCGACCATCTGGGTGCCGCCGAGTTCAACCGCGTGTCCCGCGCCTTCATCGATGTCGGCGGCGCACAGCGCCGGTTGCTGGCACAGATCGGGGCGGGCTTTCCCGACTGGCTCGCCGATCCGGTCGCCGCCGATCTGGCGCGTGCCGAATGGGCGTGGCTGGAAAGCTATCATGCCGCCGATGCCGCCGCACTGGCGCTTGCCGATCTCGACGGGCTGAGCGGAGCGGGTCTGTTGGCGCTGGCGGTGCGGCGTCACCCGGCGGTCCGCACCGTGACGCTGTCACGCGCCGCCGCGCCGCTGGTCGATCCGCGCTTTTCGCCCGGCGCGCGCGCGCTGCTCGTGGTGCGGCCCGATGCCGATGTGCGGGTGCTGGCGATCGATGCCGCCGACGCCGCGGTGCTCGATCTGGCGCGCGAAATATCGCCGCTCGGTAACCTCATCGCGCATCTCGTCGAACACCATCCCGAAGGTGGTGCTGCCATCGCGGCGCTGATCGCCGCTGGGGCATTCGAGAGGGTTTGAGAGATGAAGATCGCTGCATATTATGATCGCGCGGTGGCGCTGGCGGCGGGGCGCATTCCCGAAGCGGCGGCGCTGCTGCTGGTCCGCATCGCGCTGGCCGGAGTGTTCTGGCGGTCGGGCCGCACCAAGGTGGCCGAGGGCGGTTTGTTGCAGATCGACCCGGCCCAATATGATCTGTTTGCATCGGAGTTCTCCGGTCTGCCGCTCGACCCCGTTATCGCGGTGCCGCTGACCACCTATGCCGAACATCTGTTTCCGATCCTGCTGCTGCTGGGTTTGGCGACGCGGTTGTCGGCGGGCGCACTGCTGGTGATGACACTGGTGATCCAGATCTTCGTGTTTCCCGACGCCTGGTGGCCGGTCCATTCGCTGTGGGCTGCGCTGGCGGCGATCCTGATCGTGCGCGGCGGCGGGCTGTTCTCGCTTGATGCAATCATTGCTAGACTGCGGCGCAGATGAGCATCGACGAACCTTCGCTGGCGCGGTTGATGGCGGCATCGCAGCGCGGCGACCGCGCCGCCTATCGCGCGCTGCTGAACGACAGCCGCCGATGGCTGGCGCGCTATTTCGCGCGCCGCATCGCGCCGCATCAGATCGACGATCTGGTCCAGGACACGTTGGTGTCGATGCATCGTAAACTGGCCACCTGGGATAACAGCCGTCCGTTTCTTCCCTGGCTGGCAGCAATCGCGCGCTATCGCTGGATCGACCTGTTGCGCCGCCAGCGCGACGAGGTCGAACTGGGCGAGGGCGACGCGGCGGTCGGGGCCGAGGACGAGGTCGTCCATGCGCGCCTCAGCCTCGACCGCATGCTGGCGTTCCTTCCCGCGGGACAGGCGCAGGCGATCACGCTGGTCAAGATCGAGGGCGCCTCGATCGCCGAAGCATCGCAGATTTGCGGGCAGAGCGAGGCGCTGGTGAAAGTGAATATCCACCGCGGGCTGAAAAAGCTCGCGCAATTGATTGAAAGCGAATGACATGACCGAAGCATCGATCGACAGCCTGATCGACGGCCTGACCGAAGAGCTGGAACCGGTGCGCCCGCGCCGGGTGGCACGCGGATCGCTATGGGTTGCCGGTGGATGGCTCGCTGGCGCCGCTTTACTGCTGCTATTCGGTGGCCCTCGGCACGATCTGGCCGAGGGCGCGATGATGCCGCCGCTGCCGTTGCTCGCCTTCTGGCTGATCGTCGCCCTGGGTGTCGCCGCGGCTTGGAGCGCGCTGCGGATGGGATTGCCGGGGGTTGGCCGCGATTATAACGGCTGGCGCTGGGCGGGGCTCGCGGCGCTCGCCCTGCCGTTATCGGCGCTGGTGATGGCGATGGACGACGGCCATGCGGCGATGGCGGCGGCGCACCCCGAAAATGGCCTGCATTGCCTGATGCAGGGCGTATTTGCGGGGCTTGGCGTCGCCGCGGCACTGTTCGCGTGGCTGAAAGCCGGGGCGCCGACGTCGCCGACCCGCGCCGGATGGGTGATCGGCATCGCGGCGGGCGCCGCCGGGGCGACGATCGTGGCGCTGCACTGTGCATCAAACGACATGATCCATATTGCGCTGTGGCACGGGCTGGCGGTCGCGCTGTCGGGGATAGCGGGCCGGGTGCTGCTGGCGCCGCTGCTGCGCTGGTAGGATCGCTGGACAGCCTCTCCGTTGTGTGTTATACAAGCAATACACAAAGGAGAATTGCGATGCGTAACTGGACGATGGCGGTTTTGCCGCTGGCCCTGGCGATGACGGTCTCTGCCTGTAACGGCGCCGACCGCAAGGACGGTGACCAGTCGGGCAAGGGCGAGGCGACAGGGTCTGCCGATCCCGGTCCAGCCGCCACCAAAGCCTACGCGCTGACCGGCTTTACCGAGGTCAAGGTCGCCGGCCCCGACGATGTCACCATTCGCCAGGGCGATGCGTTTTCGATCAGCGCCAAGGGCCCGCAGGCGATCCTTGACCGGCTGGAGATCGCGGTCGACGGCCCGACGCTGTCGATCGGGCGCAAACGCGAAGGCTTCAGCTTTTCGGACCGCGACGACGACGACGTCGAAATCACCATCACCATGCCGCGCCTCACCGGCGTGCGCCTGACCGGGTCGGCAACGATCGACGCCGACAGCGTCGAAGGCGACGCGGTCGAGGCCGCGGTCACCGGGTCGGGCGACCTCAAGATCGCCAAGCTGACCGGCAAGCGCGCCGACGTCAGCGTGTCGGGTTCGGGCGACATCGAAATCGGCGGCGGGACGGTCGGCGCGGGCGAATATAGCGTGACCGGATCGGGCGACATCGACGCCGACGGCTTGGTCGCCGAGACGCTTGAAGTGTCGGTCACCGGGTCGGGCAATGTCGAGGCGCAGGCGACCGGCGCCGCCGATGTCAGCATCATGGGGTCGGGTGACGTGACGCTGGGTGGCGGCGCGAAATGTTCGTCGCGCCAGATGGGATCGGGTTCGGTCACCTGCAAATGACAAGGGGCTGGTGCCGCCTGCCGCGACGCGGTAAGGCGGCACCATGACTTTTGCTATTCGCAGCGCCGCGTTGGCGGCCGTCGCCCTGCTTGCCGCTCCTCCCGCATCGGCGGCCGAGAAGCGTTTTGGCCTGACCAGCTTCGAGGCGATCGAGGTCAATGCCGATTATGTGATCGAGGTGACGACGCGCGCGCCGGTTGGGGCGGTTGCGACCGGGCCGCAGGACGCGCTCGACCGGCTGACCGTCGAAGCGCGCGACGGGCGTCTGGTAATCGGCCAGCGCCAGTTCGCTGGCGACGCAGATCGCAAGGCGCCGCGCGGTGCCGTGACGATCCGCATAAACGCCGCGAATTTGCGCTCGGCGACGATGGGCGGCGCGGGATCGCTGCGGATCGACCGGTTGAAGGGCAATCGCGTGACGGTCGGCCTGCGCGGCCCCGGTACGCTGTCGGTCGGCGCGATCGCGACCGACCGATTGTCGGTCGTGATGATCGGCAACGGCACGATGACGCTGGGCGGCACCGCGAAACAGGCGCAGATGACCGTGTCGGGCGCCGGGCTGTTCGACGCGGGGGCATTGGCGGTCGATATGCTGACCTTTGATGGCGAAGGCGCGGGCGACCAGCGGATGCGCGCGGTCAAGACGGCTGCGGTGACCGCGCGCGGGGTTGGCAAGACCGTCGTGCTGGGGAAGCCGGTATGCACAGTGCGCAACATCGGCAATGGGTCGGTGCAATGCGGGGCGGCGAAGAAATAGTTTTTCGCCTGACGTCGGAATGGCGGGAAGCGGCCGGTAGCGGACATAAACTTTCGTCATCCCGGACTTGATCCGGGATCCATGCGCCCTCTCAGCAGCGGGCGGCGCATGGCCTCATGGACCCCGGATCAAGTCCGGGGTGACGAGGGTGGGGTATGTCCGCTCCCCACCCCAAAGCTGACCTTCGAGGCCGCGGCACCTAATGCCCCGCCGCGTCCAGCCCGTCGATCTTCTTCGACTGGCGCATGATCAGCCCGGGGAACCAGCGCGCCAGGCGCGCCAGCCGTTTCGCCATTTTGCCGACCGTGACATGAACCTTGTCGCCGTGCACTGCGTCCCACGCCGCCTCGGCGACGCGTTCGACCGGGACGATCTCGAACCCGCTTTGCGACAGGCGGTCGCGCGCCGGTTCGTTGCTGTCGGCGCTGACCTGGTCGAGCAGCGGCGTGTCGATGAAGCCCGGCATCAGCGAGCGGACCTTGATGCCGTGTTTGGCGAACTCGATTTCGAGCGCCTCGGTCAATCCGCGCACCGCGAACTTCGTCGCCGAATAGATCGCCAGCCCCGCGACGCCATAGAATCCCGACGCCGATCCGGTGTTGAGGATCGTCGATCCCGGCGTCGCGCGCAGCATCGGCAGCGCGGCGTAGATGCCGTTGACGACACCGCCGAAATTGATCGCGATCAGGCGGTCGGCCTCCGCCGGCGACATGTCGGCAAACTGGCCGCCGGTGCCGATCCCGGCGTTGTTGAACAGCACGTCGAGCCGACCGCCGCTGTCCTTGGCAAAGGCATCGAGCGCGGCGGCCCACTGGTCGCGGTCGCGCACGTCCATGACGTGCCGCGACGACGCGCCATCGGGCAGCAGCGTCGCGGTTTCGTCGATCCCGGCGCGGTTGACGTCGGCGATCCCGACGAACCAGCCTTGGCCGGCAAAATGGCGCGCGACGGCGCGGCCGATGCCCGATCCACCGCCGGTGATGAAGATCGCTTTGCGTGCCATAGGCTCCCTCCTGACATTCTTGTCAGTGCGACCAGATGCCAAGTTGACGTGTCGGTCAAGCGGCAATGACGGCTTGGCAAGACGGCGGGTCGCTGGCTAAGAGAGCGGCGATGACCCGCGGCCTCCGCCTGATCCTCCTGTCGCTGCTGATGCTGTGCGCGGGCCTCACCGCTCCGGCGCGCGCCGAGGTGGTGGTGAGCTTCTACAGCCATGATTTCGGCGACCGCTTTCCGCACGCTTTCATCGTGATGAAGGGCAAGGTCGATGCGACTGGCGAGGCGGTCGACGCCAATTACGGCTTTACCGCGACGGCAGTCAGTCCCGCGATCCTGTTCGGGTCGGTGAAGGGCAAGGTGGAATCGTCCGAGCCCGACTATATCGCCAAAAGCGACCGCCAGTTCGACGTCATAATCAACGATGCGACCTATGCCCTGGTCATGGCGAAGGTCGCCGAATGGCGCGACCGCGAGCAGCCGAGTTACAGTTTGAACAAACGCAATTGCGTGCATTTTGTGATGGAGCTGGCCGAGATTGTCGGGCTGACGGTCAATCGCAAGAGCAAATTGTTCAAGAAGCCGAAGAGTTTTCTGATTGAGGTGAAAGGGTTGAATCCGGCGTTGGGAGATGGCGGTTAGCGACGGATTTCGGACAAGCCGTCCTATAAATCCCGTTTGTGTCGAGCGAAGTCGAGACACCCCGAAGTTCTGCGCTGCCGAAGGGTGTCTCGACTTCGCTCGACACAAACGGGAATAGAAGGCGGTCCGGAAATGCCTCGGCGCGACGATCTGATCGTTCCGCTTGACGCCTCCCACCCTCTAGACGCAGCCCCGCTTTCACCCTATGTTCAGGGAACGGGGCGCAATATTCGTCGTTCCGAAGCGTAACAGGGGCGATTCTTGCGGTTATTGCTGACCCTTTTGGCATTGTTGACCGGCCTGGCGACCGCCGACCGGGCCGTTGCCGCGCCTGCCACACCGGCGGCGATGGGCGCGCTTGTCCTGCTCGCCGAAACCGCGGGGCAGGCCGAAGTCAGCGATAGCGAACGCCGCCCGACTGCGACGACGCCGACCCGGCGCACCACCGGCGGCGACACGGGCCGCAAACCGCGCAAAGCGCCGCCGCCGCATCTGCCCGGCCTGCTCACCGGCAGCGACCGCGCGCTCGAATAGAGCGGCGATTTAGCGTCCTGTTTTTCAGGCGCCGCTCCGCCTTGGGGCTTTTCATATATTTTCGCGGCCCGCACGCCGCCTTTCCACTTAATATTCCAAGGAATCTCGTATGTTTTCTGGCCTTGCCAAGAGCCTGTTCGGCTCGTCCAACGATCGCTATGTCGCCTCGATCCGCAAGATCGTCGACAAGATCAACGCCTTTGAACCGACGATGCAGGCGTTTGACGATGCAACGCTGCAAGCGCAGACGCCGAAATTCCGTGCCCGGCTGGAAGCCGGCGAAACGCTCGACGACATTTTGCCCGAAGCCTTTGCGACGGTGCGCGAAGCCGCGGTCCGCACTCTCGGGATGCGCCATTTCGACGTCCAGATGATCGGCGGCATCGTCATGCACCGCGGCGAGATCGCCGAAATGGGCACCGGCGAAGGCAAGACGTTGGTCGCGACGCTGGCCGCCTACCTCAACGCGCTGGAAGGCAAGGGCGTGCATGTCGTCACCGTCAACGACTATCTCGCCCGCCGCGACGCCGAATGGATGGGGCAGGTCTATGGCTTTCTGGGGCTGACCACCGGGATCATCGTCCCCAACCTCAACGAAATGCAGCGCCGGGAAGCCTATGGCAGCGACATCACCTATGCGACGAACAACGAGCTGGGGTTCGATTATCTGCGCGATAACATGAAGTTCGATCGCCAGCAGATGGTCCATCGCACCTTCAATTTCGCGATCGTCGATGAAGTCGATTCGATTTTGATCGACGAAGCGCGCACCCCGCTGATCATCTCCGGCCCGACCGATGACAAGTCCGAACTATATATCCGCGTCAACGAGGTCGTCCTCAATCTGACCGAAGAGGATTATGAAAAGGACGAAAAGTCCAAGTCGATCAACCTGACCGAAGATGGCACCGAGCATGTCGAGCGCCTGCTGGAAGAGGCCGGGCTGCTCCAGGGCAACAATTTGTACGACATCGAAAACACCCAAGTCGTCCATCACGTCAATCAGGCGCTCAAAGCGATCCAGATGTTCCGCATCGACACCGACTATATCGTCAAGGACGGCAAGGTCGTGATCATCGACGAATTCACCGGCCGCATGATGGACGGGCGCCGCTGGTCCGACGGCCTGCACCAGGCGGTCGAGGCCAAGGAAGGCGTCCAGATCGAGCCCGAGAACCAGACGCTGGCGTCGATCACCTTCCAGAATTATTTTCGCATGTATCCCAAATTGTCGGGGATGACCGGCACCGCGGCGACCGAGGCCGCCGAATTTTTCGACATCTACAAGATGAATGTCGTCAACATCCCGACCAACCGTCCGATCGCGCGCGTCGACGACGAGGACGAGTTTTACAAGAATATCGCCGACAAGTTCGGCGCCATTGCCAAGACGATCCGCGCCGCGAACGAGCGCGGCCAGCCAGTGCTGGTCGGCACCGTGTCGATCGAAAAGTCCGAATTGCTGTCGTCCTACCTGAAAGAGGAGGGCGTCGCGCACAGCATCCTGAATGCGCGTTTTCACGAAAATGAGGCGCATATCGTCGCGCAGGCCGGGCGCACCGGTGCGGTCACCATCGCGACCAACATGGCCGGCCGCGGCACCGACATCAAACTGGGCGGCAACGAAGAATTTCGCATCAACGACGAGCTGAACGATGTTCCCGAAGGCGCCGAGCGCGAAGCCGCCATCGCGCGCATCCACGAAGAAGTCGCGGCCGAGCGTGAGGCGGTGAAGGCAGCCGGCGGGCTATTTGTGCTCGCCACCGAACGCCACGAAAGCCGCCGTATCGACAACCAGCTGCGCGGCCGTTCGGGGCGCCAGGGTGACCCCGGCCTGTCGAAATTCTACCTCTGCCTCGACGACGATCTCCTCCGCATCTTTGGCCCCGACACGCTGTTTTCAAAGATGATGAACAAGAATCTGGAGGATGGCGAAGCGATCGGGTCGAAATGGCTGTCGAAGGCGATCGAGACCGCGCAGAAAAAGGTCGAAGCGCGCAATTACGATATTCGCAAGCAGGTCGTCGAGTATGACAACGTCATGAACGACCAGCGCAAGGTCATCTACGAACAGCGTGGCGAAATCATCGACAGCGAGACCGTCGACGAGGTCATGGTCGCGATGCGCGCCGAAACCGTCAATGCGATCATCGCCGATGCCTGCCCGCCGGGCAGCTATCCCGAACAATGGGATATCGACCAGATGAAGGAGCGGGTGTCGAACATCCTCGATCTCAATCCTCCGATCGACGACTGGATGCAGGAAGACGCGGTCGACGCCGAAATCTTTGAAGAGCGCATCCAGGCGCAGGCCGATGCGGTCGCCGCTGAAAAAGCGGCGCTGGTCGACGCCGACACCTGGAAAGGCATCGAAAAATCGGTGCTGCTCCAGACGCTTGATCATCATTGGAAAGAGCATCTCGCGACGCTCGACGCGCTGCGACAGGTCGTCTTCCTGCGCGCCTATGCGCAGAAGCAGCCGATCAACGAATATAAGCAGGAAGCCTTTGCGCTGTTCGAACGCATGTTGTCGAACATCCGCGAGGACGTGACGCGCACCGTCGCACGGATCGACTTGCGCTTTGACGAGCCCGAGCCGATGCCGCTCCCCGACCTGCCCGATTTCCTGACCACGCACATCGATCCGTTCACCGGTGAAGACAACAGCGCCGACATCGATAGCGGCGGTCTGGGCGTGATCGCCAACACGCTGCCGCCGATGCAGATCCCGCGTCCAGACATGCCAGAGGGCGAGAACCCCTACGCCTCGCTGGAGATCAGCCGCAACGCGCCATGCCCGTGCGGTTCGGGCCGCAAATATAAGCATTGCCACGGCGCGATCTGATACGGCGCAGACGCGATGGCCGGACTCGCCGCGCTCTTTGGCCTGACCGCGCTACTCTATGCCGCGGTCGGGTTCGGTGGCGGGTCGACCTATACCGCGCTGTTGCTGCTCGGCGGCGTCGCTGTCGGGCTGGTCCCGGCGATCAGCTTGGCGTGCAACGTCATCGTCGTCAGCGGCGGGACGATCCGCTTTGCGCGGGCCGGGGTGCTGCCCTGGGCGAAGGCGCTGCCGCTGGTCGCGGTCGCCGCACCGCTGGCCTTTCTGGGCGGGCTGACCCCGGTCAAGCAGGGGGTGCTCGTCACCTTGCTCGGTGGATCGCTGCTCGCCTCGGCGCTGGCGCTGTTGATCCAGCCGCAGACGACCAGACCAGTCCGGTTGCCCGCCACGCTGCTTCTGCCGATCGCCGCGGCGCTCGGCTATCTGGCCGGGGTCGTCGGCATTGGCGGGGGCATCTTCCTCGCGCCGATCCTGCACCTGATCCGCTGGGCCGAGGAACGGTCGGTGGCGGCGACCGCCAGCCTGTTCATCCTGATCAACAGCCTGTTCGGGCTGACCGGCCAGCTGATCAAAGGCAAGGGCGACGCGATGCTCCACGCGGTCGCGAGCCATTGGCCGCTGCTGATCGCGGTGTTGATCGGCGGTGCGATCGGGACGCAGCTGGCGGTCAAGAGCGGCCCGGCGACGCTCATCCGGCGGCTCTCCGCGCTGCTCGTCGGCTTTGTCGCGGTCCGGCTGCTGTTTGGTTTCTAAGGCTTTCTTGCGCTCTTGCCTTCCGGCGCGGCGGTGCTAGCATCCGGCGGATAAGCCCAATGGCCGCGTAGCCGGTGGGCGACGCAGCAGCTGGAACAGGATGCACCGCGCCGACCAAAAATGTCGGGCGCGGTAACGGGCGGCATGTTGCGTGGAAAGGGCAGACGCATTTCCTTTTTTGATGAAATGAACAGCCATGAGGGCGAAACCCGGTCGCCCTATCGCGAATATTGCGGGTGGTTCGAGGCCGAGGATGTCGCGCGCATCCAGCACAAGGCGGTGCAGGCCGAAGCGCTGTTCCGCACCACCGGGATCACCTTCAACGTCTATGGCGCCGTCGACGGTGACGAGCGGCTGATCCCGTTCGACGTTGTGCCGCGCATCATCTCGGCCAGCGAATGGCGCCGCCTGTCGCGCGGTATCGAACAGCGCGTCCGCGCGCTCAACGCCTTTCTCTACGACATTTATCACCGGCAGGAGATTTTGCGCGCGGGGCGAGTGCCGACGTCGCTGATTGCCGGCAATGTCGCATTTCTGCCGATGATGATGGGCCTCGATCCGCCCGGTGGCATCTATACGCATATCAGCGGCACCGACATCGTGCGCACCGGCGCCAACGAATTTTACGTGCTCGAGGATAATGCGCGCACCCCGTCGGGCGTGTCCTACATGCTCGAAAATCGCGAAACGATGCTCCAGATGTTTCCGGAACTGTTCGCGAAGGTGCCGGTACGCGAGGTCAGCGATTATCCGATCAACCTGCTGAAATCGCTTGCCGCCTGCGCGCCGCCGGCGTGCGGCGGGACGCCGACCGTCGCGGTGCTGACCCCGGGCATCCACAACAGCGCCTATTACGAGCATAGCTACCTCGCCGACCATATGGGCGCCGAGCTGGTCGAGGGGCACGACCTGCGCGTCGTCGATGGCCGCGTCGCGATGCGCACGACGCAGGGATATAAGGCGATCGACGTCCTCTATCGCCGCGTCGATGACGATTTCCTCGATCCGCTGAACTTTCGTCCCGACTCGATGCTCGGGGTGCCGGGGATCTGGGACGTCTATCGCGCCGGCGGCATCACCATCGCCAATGCGCCCGGCACCGGTATTGCCGATGACAAGGCGCTGTATAGCTACATGCCCGACATCATCGAATTTTATACCGGCGAGAAGGCGTTGCTGCCTAACGTCCCGACCTGGCGCTGCTCGGACCCGGAGCATCTGCGCGAAGTGCTCGACCGCTTGCCCGAACTGGTGGTCAAGGAAGTCCACGGATCGGGCGGATATGGGATGCTCGTCGGCCCCGCGGCGAGCAAGAAGGAGCTGGCGGCATTCCGGGCCAAGCTGGAAGCCAACCCCAGCAACTATATCGCCCAGCCGACGCTGTCGCTGTCGACCGTACCGATCTTCACCAAAAAGGGGCTGGCGCCGCGCCATGTCGACCTGCGCCCGTTCGTGCTGATGTCGCCGCAGGGGATCACGATCACCCCCGGCGGGCTGACCCGCGTCGCGATGACCAAGGGTTCGCTGGTGGTGAATTCGAGTCAGGGCGGCGGGACGAAGGATACGTGGGTGTTGGAAGACTGATGCTGGGCAAGACCGCAGGCAGCCTCTTCTGGATGGCGCGCTACCTTGAGCGCAGCGAGAATAACGCGCGCCTGATCGACGCCGGGTTCCGCATTGCGCTGACCCGGTCACAGACCGCCGCCGCCGAATGGAAATCGGTGCTGGTGACCGCGGGGGTCAATCCGGCGTTCAAGGTCGCGCATGGCGATTACAGCTCGGCGCGGGTGATCGATTTTCTGCTCCGCGATCCCGCCAATCCGTCGAGCATCTTGTCGGTAATCCGGCAGGCGCGCGACAATGCGCGCACCGCGCGCACCGCGCTGACCCGCGAGACCTGGGAGGCCGTGAACACCAGCTGGATGACGCTGACCGCGCTGCTCAAACGCCAGGTGCGCGAGGACGATCTGCCCGACGTGCTGACAACGATCCGCCAGCAAAGCGCGCAGGTGCGCGGGGCGCTCAACGGCACGATGCTCCGCAACGACGGCTATCATTTCGCGCAGCTCGGCACCTTTCTGGAGCGCGCCGACAACACCGCGCGCATCCTCGACGTCAAATATTATCTGCTGCTTCCGTCGGTTGCGCATATCGGCACCTCGATCGACAATGTGCAGTGGGAAACGATCCTGCGATCGGTGTCGGCGCACCGCGCCTATCGCTGGCTGTACGGGGCAGAAATCAGCGCGCTGAAGATCGCCGAGTTCCTGATCCTCTATCGCCAGATGCCGCGCAGCCTGGCCTTTTGCAGCGAACGGATGGAAAATCACCTGGCCCAGCTACAGCGCCATTATGGCGACGAGACCGACGCGTGGCAGATGGCGCATACGCTGGTCCACGACAAGCTCGATGCCCCGATCCAGTCGATCTTCGACGGCGGTCTGCATCAGTTTGTCACGGGTTTCCTCCGCGACACCGCCGCGCTCGCGCGGCAGGTCGAGCGCGACTATCGGTTTGTCGAATGAAACTTCGCGTCGAACATATCACCCGTTATCACTATGATGCGCCGGTCAAATATGCGCTGCAGCAACTCAAGCTCACGCCCAAGGACCGGCCGGGGCAACAGCATATCGTCGATTGGGCGATCGACATCGAGGGCGGCGCCCAGCAGCTGCATTACACCGATCATCATGGCAACGGTGTCGATCTGATTGCCATCGATGGTGGGGTGACCGAACTGACGATCCGTTGCCACGGCACGGTCGAGCTCGAAACATGGGACGGGGTGATCGGCGCGCATCGCGGCGCGATGCCGCTGTGGACCTTTCTGCGCCCGACTCCGTTGACCCGCGTGGGTCGGCAAGTGCGGGCGCTGACCGCGCAGCTGGGCCGCGACCATGCCAATGACATCGAACGCGCCCACGCGCTGTCGGCGCTGATCATTCAGCGGCTGGCGTATCGGATCGGCGTCACCAATGCCGAAACGACTGCCGAACAGGCGCTCGGCAGCGAAGGCGGGGTGTGTCAGGATCACGCGCATATCTTCATCGCGGCGATGCGCCATCTGGGGCATCCGGCGCGCTATGTGTCGGGTTATCTGATGATGAACGACCGCACCCAGCAGGACGCAACCCATGCCTGGGCGGAGGCGCATTTCGACCATATCGGCTGGATCGGGTTCGACGTCAGCAACGGCCATTCGCCCGATCAGCGTTATATTCGCGTCGCCACCGGGCTCGATTATCGCGATGCCGCGCCGGTTCGCGGGATGCGTTATGGTGCGGCGCAGGAAAATCTGGTTGTTCAATTGCAGGTCCAGCAATAAGCGGGCCGGGACAATCGGGAATATCCGGGGCGGGGATATAGGATTCGATGACTTATTGCGTGGGGATGCGTTTGAACAAGGGGCTGGTGTTCATGTCGGACACCCGCACCAATGCCGGTGTCGACGACATCGCACAGGTCCGCAAGATGCGGAGCTGGCATGTGCCGGGCGAGCGCGTCATCACCCTGATGTCGGCGGGCAATCTGGCGACGACGCAGGCGGTGGTCAGTCTGCTCGACGAGCGCACCAAGGCGCCCGAAGACCGCCACCCGTCGATCCTGGAAGCGCCGTCGATGTTCCAGATCGCGACGATCGTCGGCGAAACGCTGCGCCAGATCGTGATGCGCCATAATGCCGAAGGCCCGGCGGCGGCATCGCCGTTTCGCGCCTCGCTGATCATCGGTGGCCAGATCAAGGGCGCCGAACCGCGGCTGTTCATGATCTATCCCGAGGGCAATTTCATCGAGGCGGGCGAGGACAATCCGTTTTTTCAGATCGGCGAGACGAAATATGGTCGCCCGATCATCGTGCGGTCCTATGATCCCGCGATGTCGTTCGAGGATGCGGTCAAGCTGCTCTGCGTGTCGTTCGATTCGACGATCCGCGCCAACGCCGGGGTCGATTTGCCGATCGACCTGAAAATCCACGAGCGCGACGATTTCGTCGCCGTGCGCGAACGACGCTTTGAACGCAATGACCCCTATTTCGAAAGCGTCGCCGATGGCTGGGCCGAGGCGCTGGGGATTGCGCTGGCGGAATTGCCCGACTTTCATTTTTAGGAAGCGAACAACGATCCCTTCCCGTTCGTGTCGAGCCCTTCGACTGCCTTGGCAGGCGCTCAGGATAAACTTCGACCTCTGGTCGAAGTCGAGACACCCCGAAGGCGCGCACGACCGACGGGCATCTCGACTTCGCTCGATGCGAACGGATTAGGTCGGCATTTTTCAGCGGCTCTTCCGACCGTCGATCAACCCGTCGACCAGGCTCGGATCGGCGAGCGTCGAGGTATCGCCTAGTGACCCGAAGTCATTCTCGGCGATCTTGCGTAAAATCCTCCGCATGATTTTGCCCGACCGCGTCTTGGGCAGGCCGGGGGTCAGGTGGATATGGTCGGGGGTCGCGATCGGCCCGATTTCCTTGCGGACCTGTTGTTTCAGTGCCGCTTCGACTTCCGCCGATGCTTCGACCCCGGCGTTGAGCGTCACATAGGCGTAGATGCCCTGGCCCTTGATGTCGTGCGGGAAGCCGACGACGGCGGCCTCGGCGACATCCGGGTGCAGCACAAGCGCGCTTTCGACCTCGGCGGTGCCCATGCGGTGGCCCGACACATTGATGACGTCGTCGACGCGGCCGGTGATCCGCCAGTAACCGTCGCCGTCGCGGCGGCAGCCGTCGCCGGTGAAATATTTGCCGCGATAGGTCGAAAAATAGGTGTCCGCGAAGCGCTGATGATCGCCATAGATCGTCCGCGCCTGACCCGGCCAGCTGTGGGTGATGCAGAGGTTCCCCTCGGCCGCGCCGCCGGTCTGCTCGTCGACCAGCACGCCGCCTTCGGCATCGACCAGCTGCGGGCGGATGCCGAAGAAGGGACGACCCGCGCTGCCCGGCTGCATCGGATGCGCGCCGGGCAGGGTGGTGATCATGATGCCGCCGGTCTCGGTCTGCCACCAGGTGTCGATCACGGGGACGCGCCCCTTTCCGACGGTGTCGCTATACCAGCGCCACGCCTCGGGATTGATCGGTTCGCCGACGCTGCCGAGCAGGCGGAGCGAGCTCAGATCATGGCGCGTCACATAGTCTGCGCCCTCGCGCATCAGCGCGCGGATTGCGGTTGGCGCGGTGTAGAGAATGTTGACCCGATGCTTGTCGACCACCTGCCAGAACCGGTCATGGTCGGGGTAATTGGGTACGCCCTCGAACATCAGGGTCGTCGCGCCGTTTTGCAGCGGCCCGTAAACAACATAGCTGTGCCCGGTGACCCAGCCGATGTCGGCGGTGCACCAGAAAATCTCGCCAAGGCGATAATCAAAGCCATAGTAGAAGGTGCTGGCGGTCCACACCGAATAGCCGCCGACGGTGTGGAGGACGCCCTTGGGTTTGCCGGTCGAGCCCGAGGTGTAGAGGATGAAGAGCGGGTCCTCGGCATTCATCGGCTCGCACGGGCAGGAGTCGCCGACATCGGCGGACAGCGCATCGTACCAATGGTCGCGGCCTTCCTTCATCGCAACATCGCCGCCGGTGTGCGCGATGACGAGCACGGCTTTGACGTCGATCCGCTCCAGCGCGGTATCGACATTGGCTTTGAGCGGTACCGTCTTGCCGCCGCGCCGCCCTTCGTCGGCACAGATCACCCAGTCACTGGCGCAATCCTCGATGCGGCCGTGGATTGCCTCGGGCGAAAAGCCGCCGAAGACGACGCTGTGCACCGCGCCGATGCGCGCGCAGGCGAGCATCGCCACTGCGCCCTCGGGGATCATCGGCATGTAAATGGTAACACGGTCGCCCTTTTGGACGCCCAGTTTCTTCAGCGTGTTCGCAAAGCGGACGACATCGGCGAGCAGCGCCGCATAGCTGATCGTGCGTGTCTCGCCGTCGGGTGCGTCGGGTTCGAAGATGATTGCGGTGCGGCTGCCATGTCCGGCGGCGACATGGCGATCGACGGCATTGTGACAAAGATTGAGGACGCCGTCCTCATACCATTTGATCGACACCGGATCGTAGGACCAGTTGGCGATCCTGATCGGCGAGGTCATCCAGTCGAGCCGCTTCGCCTGTTCGGCCCAGAAGGCGTCGGGGTCCGCGATGCTCTGCGCATAGAGCCGGTCATAGTCGGCGGCGGTGCAATGCGTGTTAGCCGCGGCGTCGGCGGGGACGGGGACCAAGGGTTCGGAGGGGGGTAGGTCGGACAAGGGCTTTTCTCCTCTATTGCCCTCTCTTAACCGTTCGCATCGAGCGAAGTCGAGATGCGTCTGGCGCCGTGGGCGTGTCTCGACTTCGCTCGACACGAATGGGGAGGAGCGACTATGCGCGGGCCGCACAGCGGCGCGAAAGGAAAATCCATGGTTGATATTGGGGATGAGGTCGGGCGGCTTATGGAAAAGCTGGGCGTCGATCGCCGACTTTGGACCGAGGGCGAGATGTCGTCGTTCACGCCGATCACCGGCGAACGGATGGCGCGGCTGATCACCGCGGACGCGCGCGCGATCGATGAGGCCCTCGACACCGCAACCGCTGCCTATCGCGCCTGGCGCAATGTCCCCGCCCCGCGGCGCGGCGAACTCGTGCGTTTGTGGGGCGACGAGCTGCGCGCGGCCAAGGATGATCTGGCGAAACTGGTCACGATCGAGGCGGGCAAGATTCCGTCGGAGGGGGCCGGCGAGGTGCAGGAGATGATCGACATCTGTGACTTCGCCGTCGGGCTGTCGCGCCAGCTCTATGGCCTGACGATCGCGACCGAACGGCCGGGGCACCGGATGATGGAGGTCTGGCACCCGCTGGGCGTCGTCGGGGTAATCTCGGCGTTCAATTTCCCCGTTGCGGTGTGGGCCTGGAATGCCGCGCTCGCGCTCGTTTGCGGCAACAGCGTGGTGTGGAAGCCGTCGGAAAAAACGCCGCTCACCGCGCTCGCGACGCAGGCGATTTTCGAGCGGGCGGTGGCGCGCTTCGGCGATGCCCCACCCGGTCTGGCGCCGCTGCTGATCGGCGGACGCGAAGCGGGCGAGGCGCTGGTCGATGACGCCCGTGTCGCGCTGGTGTCGGCGACGGGTTCGACGCGGATGGGCCGCGCGGTCGCGCCGCGGCTGGCGGCGCGGTTCGCGCGCGCGATCCTGGAGCTTGGCGGCAACAACGGCGTGATCGTCGCACCGTCGGCCGACCTCGACCTCGCGCTGCGTGGGGTCGCGTTCGGCGCGATCGGGACCGCGGGGCAGCGCTGCACGACGACGCGGCGATTATTCCTGCACGACAGCATCTACGACGGGTTCGTGGCCAAGCTGAAGACAGCTTACGCGAGCGTCGGCGTCGGCAATCCGCTGGAGGGCGACAGGCTCGTCGGGCCGCTGATCGACCGCGCGGCTTATGAGATGATGCAGGAGGCGCTGACCGCGGCGCGCCAGGCGGGCGGCATGGTTCATGGCGGCGAGCGCGTCGGCGAAGGGGCAAGTTTCTATGTGAAGCCGACGCTGGTCGAAATGCCGGGGCAGGTCGGCCCTGTGCTCGACGAGACATTCGCGCCGATCCTGTATGTCATGCGCTATCATGATCTGGATGCCGTGATCGAACTGCACAACGATGTCGCGGCCGGGCTGTCGTCGGCGATCTTCACCACCGACATGCGCGAGGCCGAGCGGTTTCTGGTCGCCAGCGATTGCGGCATCGCCAACGTCAACCTGGGCACTAGCGGCGCCGAAATCGGCGGCGCATTCGGAGGCGAAAAGGAAACCGGCGGCGGGCGCGAGAGCGGGTCGGATGCGTGGCGCCAATATATGCGGCGCGCGACCAACACGATCAATTATTCGGACGCCCTGCCGCTGGCGCAAGGCGTTTCGTTCGCCATCGACTAGGCTCTGGCTGGCAGACTTTCCTGATTAAGACCGTTCGTCCTGAGGAGCCATTGAGCTTGTCGAAATGGCGTCTCGAAGGACTTGGCGGGGCGCTCGGTCCCCTTCGACTGCCCTGCAGGCGCTCAGGACAGGCTTCGAGACGGGTCTTCGACTTCGCTCAGCCCTTCCTCAGGACGAACGGAGTTTTACCGGAATAAACGCCAAAGCACAGCGCTAACGCGGCAATGGCGTCGTCAGGTCGATGCGCGCGACTTCCTTGATCCGCCCCGCGTCGATGCGCGCCTCGACCAAGCTGGTACCCATCAGGCCAAAGATGCGCCCGGCAAGGAACACCGGGCGCGAATTGCCATACCAGTCGATGCACGACACTTCGCACTCGTAATCGGGGTGGGTTTCGACATCGTCCGCCGCAGTGGCGATCAGCGCGCCTGCGTCGGTGAGCTTGCCGATGGGCGATTTGGTCAGGAAGCTGAGGTCCGAGGTGTCGGATCGCCACCACCAGCGCCCCGATTCCTCACGGCCCTTGACCGTCGGCACCCCGATAATGCCATTGCCGTCTGCATCGACGACGCTGTTGAACGCGTGGCTGCGGCCTTCGCTTTCGTAACGCCGCGACAGGAAGGTGGTCGACAGGATGCGCGCGTCCTTGCCGAGCCCGATCAGGGTCAGGTTCAGCCCCTTGTCATCGCGATAGCCGTTGACGATGATGTCATTGCCTACCCGTTCGGTGCGCACAACATTGTGCGGAATGTCGATCACCACCGCATCGCGGGGACGTTTGACGGGAACCGCGACGGCCTTGCTCGACTGCGGTGCTTCGTCCTCGTCGGGTGGATAGCCGCGCCAGCTGTCGCGGCCGCCGAAGACCAGCCAGTCGTCGGCGAAGCGGTTTTCGACGATCGCTTTCCCGGTCGTGGGTAGCGGCGTGAAATCGCCGTCGGCGACGGGTTCGAAAATCGTGGCGAAGGCGCTGGTGCGGATTTTCAGGAAGCTGTTTTCGGCGGGCGCGCGATAGGAGCCGTCGCAGCGGAAGGTGCGCCAATCGACCAGCGCGCGAAATTCGCCATCGCGCTCGTCCATCGACAGATGGTCATAGGGAAAGCCCGACACGCCCACCACGCTGGCGTCGCGCTCGCGGATCGGCAGGCGATAGAGCGCGCCCGGAACGACATCGCGCCGATCGGCGCGCGGCAGCGCGGGGTAGGGCTTGTCATAGCCCAGGTCTTTCACGCAGTCGGGCAGGCGCCACATATCGACATCGCGTGCCGCCGCGTTCCACAGATAAATGGTTTCGGGCGACACGAACATTTCGGCGCCGCGCGGGCCGACAAAGCCGGTGGTGCGGCAATCGAGGCGGCGCTTGCGGTCGAAATCGCCGAGCGGGCACACCGAAATCGCGTGAATGGTGGGATCGTCGGTGCGCAGCAGCGGCTTGTAGATCGAACGGACGTCGAGCAATTGCGCGCCGTCGGCCTGCCGCGTCTTGCGCTCGGCCGCGGGCAGCCAGCGCCGCAAGACGGGGCGGTCGTCCAGCTTTTCGAATTGTTCGAGCGAATAGGGGGTGTAGACGACCAGCCGGTCGCCGACGATGCGCGTCGCATAATTGTCCACGTCGTAATAATCGTCGGAGGTGATCAGGAAGACGCCCTCGCTTTTCACCTTACCGCTCGCCTGATCGAGCTTGAAGATCGACATTTCGGTCGCGCTGTCGTCGTAGCTGTAGGCGGTGATGATGACATGGTCGCCCTGGACCAGCATCTCGTCATACCAGTCGGCGCCCTCGAAATCATCCTCCCACCGATGCTTCTTGACGTGACCCGCGGGCATGCGGCGATAGACATCGGCGCGGTCGGTGAGCTGCATCGTTTTCACGTTGATCGCAAAGATGCGGCCATCCTGCAGCACGAGCAGATAGTCGCCGATCTGCTTGACGATGTCGCCCTCGTCAACCCCTGCGGTCTGGACATTGGTGATCGACGTGGGGGCCGAAACTTTGCTGCCGGTCACGACGACGCTGTCGCTGCTGTCCTCGGCGGGACAGAGCTCGGGATCGTCGCAGACCGGCGGCTCGTCCTGCGTGAACGCGGCGACGACGATCTGCCCCCCGGCGCTCGCACTCGCTTGTTCGCGGCGGTCCTTGAGGCGTTCCAGCGTCTTGAGATAGCGGCGGAATTCGCCTTCGCCCGCATAACGGACAAGTTCCTTTTCGGTGACGGCGTCGAGCGACCGGTCTTCGAATGCAGGGATATGGGCGGCCTTGGTCGCGACCTGCCCCGCCGTCGCCGCGCAGCCGGTGAGGACCGCCATTACGCCTGCCAGTAGAAAACCTCGCATCGTTTCAACTCCCCCATTTCGCGGGAGAATATCATCGATCCGGTCCGAAGTTTAGCGGCATGATTGACTGGTGCACCTCAGGTGGCGCGCCAGCCGAATCCGTCCTCCAGCGCCGCAATCCTGCCTGCGGTGCCGACCGGTTCGGCGGTGCCGTCGGTCAGGAACGCCAGCATCGCGGCGTCGGCGACATCGACATGCGCCAGGGTGCGCTCGCCATCGGGGGTGCGCGCCACGACGACCCCGGCTTTCGGGCTGCCGTCGCGGCCGTAAAAGACCGTGTAGCTTTCGATCGTCGCGGGTCCGGCATAGTCTTCGATCAGGTCTGGAACTGTGCCGCGTTTTGCTTCGGCTTCGGCCTGATAGTCGAAATCCTGTGGGAAACTGGCGGCGGCGATCGGGTCTTTGCCCAGCACGATGCAATGATTGTCGGTGGCGAACCCGCCATTGGCGAACAGGAAGCCAGTGCGACCCTCGCCGCGCAATTTGCCGACCATCGAGACGATCGCGTGGCTCATATAATTGGCGATCGGGCCGCCGCCAAAGGTCAGCCCGCCAAACACGGTGGCGGGGCGATCAACCGGCCAGTCCAGGATGCGCCGCGCCATTTTGGGCACGCAGGGAAAGCAGCTGTACAGTTCGACATGGTCGAAATCCTGCGCGGTCATGCCGTTGAGCGCGAGGGTGCGGCGGATGCTGGTTTCCATGCTGACGCTGCCGTCATAACGGTCGCGGTGGAGGATGCTCGCGGGCTCTTTTGCCGCGGCGCCCATGCCAACGTAAATCAGGCGGTCCTCCGGAATGCCGCGGCGCCAGGCTTCGGCCAGGCTGGCGACGATGAAGCCCGCGCCCTGGTTAACCGACGAATTGGCGACCATCAGCTTCGAATAGGGGAAGGCGATCGGGCGGTTGCGTTCGTCGATGGTCAATATGTCGTCGGGGGTTGCAGGCTTGCGGATCCACGCCCCGTCGTTCGCCGCCGCAACTTCGGAAAAGCGTGACCATATTCCGGCGCTCTCGGCCTGCGCGGCGGACAGGCTTTGCCCCCACGCGGCTCGGGTCGCGTTTTCATAGAGCGGATAGACATCGACCGGTGCTGCAAGACCGTGAAACTGAGCGTAGTTGGGTTCGCGCCGCGTCGCGACCTTGCGGATCGCATTATAGCTTTTGTCCTCGCCGCTCGCCGCCTTGGCGGCACGCCCCGCGGCGGTGCGCAGCGCCTCGCCGCCGACCACCGCCGCCAGTTTTATCTCGCCCGCGCCGATCCGGTTGGCAGCCTCGTTGAGCAGGCGCACCGGCGTGTCGCCGTGCGGCGCGGCGGATTGATAGTTGATCGCGGGCTTCGCGCCGATGGCGGCGGCGAGGGGTTCGCACAGCTTGCCGAGGTGGTGGAAGCTGATCTGATCGACGATCGCGAGGCTGTCGAGATCGGCGAGCGATACGCCAGCGTCATCGGCGGCGACCTTGAGCGCCGCGACCATCAGCCCAAGCGAATCCAGCCCCTGATCGGGATCGGCGGGTCGGTCATTGACCTGTCCGACCCCGATGATGACGGGAATACGCTCGGGGTCAGTCATTCCAATTCTCCGTTCGTGTCGAGCGAAGTCGAGACACCTCGCAGGCAAGCGCCAAGCCGATGGGCATCTCGACTTCGCTCGATGCGAACGGAAATTGGGGACTTATAGTCGTCGTCATTTTAGCGCGCTTTCCATTCGGGCTTGCGCTTTTCGGCGAAGGCGCGCGGGCCTTCGCGGGCGTCCTCGCTGCGCATCAAGGCGCTGCGTTCGATCGTGTTGTGCTCCCAATAGGGCGCGTCCGCAGCAATCCGCCCGTCCTGGATGCCAAGTGCGACGCGCTTCGACGCCTGCACCGACAGCGGCGCGTTGGCGGCGATCCTCTCGGCCAGCGCGATCGCGGTGGGCAGCAGGTCGGCGAGCGGCACCACATGGTTGACGAGGCCGAATTCGGCGGCGCGCGCGGCAGGGATCGGGTCGCCGGTCAGCATATATTCCATCGCCAGCTTGCGCGGCAGTTGCTGGGCAAGACGGAACGCGCCGCCCGCTGCGGCGAACAGTCCGACCTTGACTTCGGGCAGCCCGAATTGCGCGTGATCGGCCGCGATGATGATGTCGCTCATCAGCGCGATCTCGCAGCCACCGCCGAACGCGAAGCCGTTGACCGCGGCGATGATCGGCTTCGAGATCGGGTGCGACACCATGCCGGCGAATCCCCAAGCCTGTTGCGCCGGATCGTCGGGATAAAGACTTTCGCCGCGCGACAGGGCGACCAGATCGGCGCCGGCGCAAAAGCTCTTGTCGCCCGCGCCGGTGATCACGACCGCGCGGATTTCGGGGTCGGTTTCAGCGGTTTCGAGCGCGTTGCCGATGCCGATATGGACCGCGGCATTGACCGCGTTACGCGCCTCGGGCCGGTTGATCGTGATGATCAACAAGTGCCCGCGGCGTTCGGTTAAGATGGTGGTGTCGGTCATCGCGAATCTCTCCCTTTGGCAGGAGTATCGCGGTTGGTTGACGTTTACGTCAACTGTAATCCTCCCCGGAACGGGGAGGGCGACCACCGAAGGTGGCGGAGGGGGCGGGCTGCATAAAGCGGCGTCGCGCAAGGACGCCGACCCCCTCCGTCAGCGCTGCGCGCTGCCACCTCCCCGCAAATGGGGAGGATCAATCAGATCGACTGACCGGTTTTCGCCCAATCCGCCAGGAAGCCTTCGATGCCCTTTTCGGTCAGGATGTGCTTGAACAGCCCCTTGATCACCGACGGGGGCGCGGTCATCACGTCGGCGCCGATCTTTGCGGCCTCGAGCACGTGGATGCCGTGGCGCACGCTGGCGACGAGGATTTCGGTCTCATAGCCATAGTTGTCGTAGATCAGCCGGATGTCGGATATGAGCTGCATCCCGTCGAAGCCATTGTCGTCGTGACGGCCAACGAACGGCGAGACAAAGGTCGCGCCCGCCTTTGCGGCCAGCAAAGCTTGCGCCGCCGAAAAGCAGAGCGTGACATTGACCATCGTGCCATCGCTGGTCAGCGCCTTGCAAGTTTTCAGCCCGTCGATCGTCAGCGGCACCTTGATGCAGACATTGTCGGCAATTTTGCGGAGAATCTCTGCCTCCTGCATCATCGTATCGTGATCGAGCGCGACGACCTCCGCCGACACCGGGCCGGTCGTCAGCGCGCAGATTTCGCGGGTCACTTCCTTGAAATCGCGCCCCGACTTGGCGATCAGCGACGGGTTGGTGGTGACCCCGTCGAGCAGGCCGGTCGCGGCGAGTTCCTGAATGTCGGCGATTTCGGCGGTGTCGGCGAAGAATTTCATCGGATTGGCTTTCTGTCGGAAGGGCGATTCGGGGGTTGCTGAATGCCCTAGAGCAATGGCTGCGAAAACTGAACCGTCGCTGCCTTTCTTCGTCATGCCGGACTTGATCCGGCATCTATAGCAGCGGTGTTGCATGGACCCCGGATCAAGTCCGGGGTGACGAGAATGGAGAAGGGGCTGGCGGTCATGGAAAAGGACTAGCGTTCCACGTTTGTTCCGATTATGCGCCAATCATGGCCAAAGCGAAACGCCAATATGTCTGCCAGAATTGCGGCTCCGCCACCTATCGCTGGCAGGGGCAATGTGCCGATTGCGGCGAGTGGAACACGCTGGTCGAGGAAGCGGGCGAGACGGTCTTTTCGGCCAAGCATGACCTGAGCAAGGGCGGGCGCACGATCGCGCTCGAAACGCTGAATGCCGAAAGCAAGATGCCCGACCGGATGCTGTGCGGCATCGCGGAATTCGACCGCGCACTCGGCGGTGGCTTTGTTGCGGGGTCGGCGACCTTGATCGGCGGCGATCCGGGGATCGGCAAGTCGACCTTGTTGTTGCAGGCGGCGGGGCGGCTGGCGCAGGCGGGCAAGTCGGTCGTCTATATCAGCGGCGAGGAAGCGGCGGCGCAGGTGCGGCTGCGCGCGCAGCGGCTGGGGCTCGGCGATGCGCCGGTGGCGCTCGCCAGCGCGACGTCGGTGCGCGACATCTTGGCGACGCTCGATCGGCAGACTGCCGATTTTGTCGTCATCGATTCGATCCAGACGATGCACAGCGACCTGATCGACAGCGCCCCGGGGACGGTCAGCCAGGTCCGCGCCAGCGCGCAGGAACTGATCCGCTATGCCAAGGACAGCGACGCCGCGATCGTGCTGGTCGGGCATGTCACCAAGGACGGGACGATCGCGGGGCCGCGGGTGCTGGAACATATGGTCGACACCGTGCTGGCGTTCGAAGGCGAGCGCAGCCATCAATATCGCATCCTGCGTGCAGTGAAGAACCGCTTTGGCGGCACCGACGAGATCGGGGTGTTCGCGATGGGCGAGGACGGGCTGGGCGAAGTGAGCAACCCGTCGAGCCTGTTCCTGACCGACCGCAGCCGCGATGTGCCGGGATCGGTGGTGTTTCCCGCACTGGAGGGCACCCGCCCGGTGCTGGTCGAGGTGCAGGCGCTGACCGTGCGGCTGGCGAGCGGGGCGACGCCGCGGCGCGCAGTGGTCGGCTGGGACAGCGGGCGGCTGGCGATGGTCCTCGCGGTGCTGGAGGCGCGCTGTGGGCTCCAGATGGGTGCCGCCGAAGTCTATCTCAACATTGCGGGCGGTTACCGTTTGACTGACCCCGCCGCCGATCTGGCGGTTGCCGCGGCGCTGATTTCGGCGTTCAGCGAGCGGCCGGTGCCGGCCGATGCGATCGTGTTCGGCGAATTGTCGCTGTCGGGCGAGGTGCGGCAGGTGTCGCACGACGGGCTGCGGCTGCGCGAGGCGGCAAAGCTGGGTTTTTCGCGCGGCTGGGGGCCAAAGGGGATGAAGCCGGTCGGCGGGATTTCGGTGACCGGTTTCGAACGGCTCGGCGAACTCGTTGACCTGATGCTCGGTCGCGATTAGGTCGGGCCTTTCAACGCCGTTCGTCCTGAGGAGGGCTCTGAGCCTGTCGAAGAGCCCGTCTCGAAGGACTTTGCGTTGCGCTGGTGTCCTTCGAGACGCCATTTCGACTTCGCTCAATGGCTCCTCAGGACGAACGGATTTGGGTCTGAACCAAATGAGAGATTATCGCGGGCGGAAATGGCAAGTCTGACAGCTCTGGATATTCTTGTGCTGACGCTCGTCGGCGGCAGTGCGGTGCTCGGTTTTTCGCGCGGCCTGGTGCAGGAAGTGACGACGTTGCTCGCCTGGATATTGGCGATCGCGGCGGTGCGGTTCTTTCACGCCATAGTCACCGACCTGCTCACCGGGTGGGTCGGCAGCGGTGGCGGCGCGGCGATGCTGGCGTTCGTCTTGCTGTTCGGCGGGGTGTTCGCCTTTGCCAAATGGGGGTCGCGCGCGATGGGAAAGCGCAGCCGCGCGTCGCTGGTCGGCGGCTTCGACCGCGGACTGGGCGCGGGGTTCGGCGCGGTCAAAGGCCTGATGATCGCGGCGCTCGGTTTCATGGGGCTGACGCTGCTTTACGACATCGGTTACGGCAACGCACAGCGCCCGGCGTGGATGACCGACAGCCGCACATATCCGGCGCTCAATGCGACCAGCCAGGCGCTGAGCAAGGTGATCGCCGAGCGCCGCGCCGAAGCGCGTGCGGCCGAGGCGGCAACGCCATGAGTGCGCCGCTGTATAACCGCGACATTTTGGCGCTGGCGGTCGCGACGGCCGAACATCTGCCCAATCCCGACGCGCGCTATCACGCGACCGCGCGCGCGCCGCTGTGTGGCAGCCGGATCCTGCTCGACCTTGACGCCGATGACGCGGGACGGGTGACGGGGATCGGCATGCATGTCGAGGCCTGCGCGCTGGGACAGGCCGCCGCGACGTTGCTCGCGCGGCATGTGACGGGACAGGGTCTGGGCGAAATACGCGGCGTGCGCGATGCGATCGCGGGCTGGTTCGGAGGCACCGGCGACGCGCCCGACTGGCCGGGGTTCGACTTGCTCGCCCCGGCGCGCGACTATCCGGCGCGGCAGGGCGCCATCCTGCTGCCGTTCGACGCCGCGATCCTGGCGCTCGAAAAACAGGGTGCGCGGGTGTGAGCCTGCTGACGATCACCGCGGCCGCGACCGAAGTCGCGGCGGAACAGGCGACCGATACGGCGCTGTTCGAGGGCGCGATCCTCCTCGGCGTGGCGACCTTGTTCGTGCTGCTGTTCCGCCGTCTCGGGCTGGGCGCCGTGCTCGGCTATCTGATCGCCGGGTCGCTGGTCGGCCCCTATGGCCTGGGGCTGGTCGGCGGCGGCGAATCGAAGCTCGCCTTTGCCGAAATCGGCATTGCCTTCCTGCTGTTCCTCGTCGGGCTCGAACTGCATCCACGCCGCCTGTGGGACATGCGCCGCGCGATCTTCGGGCTGGGTCTGGCGCAGGTCGTGGTGACCGGGCTGATCCTGTCCGGGTTAATTTTCCTGACCCTGGGCTTCAGCTGGCAGGCGGCGCTGGCGCTCGGGCTGCCGCTCGCGCTTTCGTCGACCGCGCAGGTGCTGCCCAGCCTGAAAAGTTCGGGCCGGATCAATTCGCCGTTCGGCGAAAAGGCGTTTTCGATCCTTTTGTTCCAGGATCTGGCGATCGTGCCGATGATCACGATCGTCGCCGCTTTGTCGCGCGCGCCCGCCGATCCGTCGGCGCCGCCGGGGTGGGAGATGGCATTTTTCACGGTGTGGGCGATCGTCGTCCTCGTCCTCGCCGGACGCTTTGTCGTCAACCCGCTGCTGCGGATCATCGGGCGTTATGGCGAGCGCGAATTGTTCGTGGTCGTCGGCCTGCTCGTCGTGCTCGCCAGCGCCGCGTTCATGCACAGCCTGCACCTGTCGACCGCACTGGGCGCGTTCATCGCCGGGGTGATGCTCGCCGATTCGCCCTATCGGCACGAGATCGAGGCCGATGTCGAACCCTTCCGCCTCGTCCTGCTCGGGCTGTTCTTCCTCGCGGTCGGCATGGTGCTCGACCTCAATGTCATTCGCGACGATCCGCTGCGCGTCGTGGCGCTCGCCGCCGGGCTGGTCGCGGTCAAGGTCGCGGTGCTGACCGTCATCGTTCGCCTGTTCGGCAAACCGTGGAGCGTCGCGCTGGGGCTGGGGCTGCTGCTCAGCCAGGGCGGCGAATTCGGCTTTCTGCTGTTCACGCAGGCAACCGAAGCGCAGCTGATCGCGCCCGAGGCGGCCAGCCTGTTCAGCGCCGTCGTGACGTTGTCGATGATTTCGACCCCGTTCCTGATGCTGTTCGCGCGCAACCTGGAATTTGCCCCCGAAAGCGTCGAAGCCGATCTTGACGATCCCGAACATGCGCCGCGCGGGTCGGCGATCGTGGTCGGCTTTGGCCGGTTCGGGCAGATCGTGACGCAGATGCTGCACGCGGTCGATTGTTCCGTGACGCTGATCGACAAAAAGGCCAGCCAGATCGAGACATCGGGGCGTTTCAATACCAAGGTCTATTATGGCGACGGGTTGAAGGTTGATGTCCTGCGCCGCGCCGACGCCGAACATGCCCGACTGATCATTTTTTGCACCGACGACCGAAGCTTCGATGCGGCGGTGCTGGCGCCGATCGTCGCGGCGTTTCCCAAGGCCAAGATCCTGACCCGGGTGTTCGACCGCCGCCAGCTGATGGCGATCGACGGCGTCGGGGTCGATGGTGCGGTGCGCGAAACCTTTGAAAGCTCGATCGCGCTGGGGCTGCTGGCGCTGCAACAGATTGACGTCGGCGCCGACGAGATCGCCGATGTCGAACAGGCGCTGCGCCACCTCGATGCCGAGCGCCTGCACGCCCAGATCAGCGAAGGCGATCTGACCGCGGGGATGGACCACCGCTTTATCGCGGGCGGCGGACGGCAGGCGGCAAGCGTGCTGGAAACGCTGCGCGAACGGCGGCGCGCGGCAAAGCTGGCTAAGGAAGAGGGCGAGGCGGCGGCTGGCGTCTAGCGCACCCGCTCGCCGTCCAGAAACGCCGCCACCGCATCCAGCCCGAATTCGTCGGTAACAAAACTCTGCCCGATGCCGCGGGTCACGATCAGCGGCAGCTTGCCGCCGCGGACCTTTTTGTCGTGCGCCATATGGCCCGCCAGCGTCGCCCCGTCGGCGCCGACCCCGGCGCTCGCCAGATCGTGCGGCAGGCCCACGGCGGCGAGATGCGCAGCAACACGCTCGGCGTCGGAACGCGAGCAAAGGCCTTGCGCGGCCGAAAAGCGGTGCGCCAGCGCCATGCCCGCGGCCACCGCTTCGCCGTGCAGCAGCCTGTCCGAATAGCCGGTCTCGGCCTCGAGCGCATGGCCGAAGCTGTGGCCCAGGTTGAGCAGCGCCCGAATGTCCTGCGTCTCGCGTTCGTCGGCGGCGACGATGCGCGCCTTGGCGGTGACGCTATGGGCAATCGCATGGGCGCGGGCTGCGCTGTCGCCGGCGAGCAGCGCCGCGCCATGCGTTTCGCACCAGGCGAAGAATTCGGCATCGTCGATCAGGCCATATTTGACCACTTCGGCATAGCCCGCGGCGAGATCGCGGCGCGGCAACG
The DNA here is from genome assembly GCF_031457495.1 of Sphingopyxis sp. BE259. Lineage (NCBI taxonomy): Bacteria > Pseudomonadati > Pseudomonadota > Alphaproteobacteria > Sphingomonadales > Sphingopyxidaceae > Sphingopyxis > Sphingopyxis sp. BE259. The sequence continues at coordinate 3,073,958 of NZ_JAVDWM010000001.1, read as the reverse complement.
TGTCGAGCGTCGCCGGGTCGATGACCACCAGCGCGGGCTGGTGGAACGCGCCGATCATGTTCTTGCCCGCCGCTACGTTGATCGCGGTCTTGCCGCCGACGCTGCTGTCGACCTGCGCCAGCAGGGTGGTCGGCACCTGAATGAAGTGGCAGCCGCGCTTGACGATGCTGCACGCAAAGCCGACGAGATCGCCGATCACCCCGCCGCCCAGCGCGATGACATGATCGCTGCGCTCGATCCCTTCGCCAATCAGCCATTCGGTCAGCCGTGCGAGCCCGGCCCAGCTTTTGGTGGCTTCGCTGGGTTCGAGGACGAAGGAGGAAAAAGAGATATTGGCCATTGCCAGCGACGTGCCGAGCGGGACCAGATAATGGTCGGCAACATGCGCGTCGGTGACGATCATCGTCCGCGGGCGTTTCAGCAGCGGTGCGACATGCTCGCCGATGCCGCGGATCAGGCCGTTCTCGATCAGGATCGGATAGCTGCGGGCGCCAAGGTCGACGGTCAGCTGTTCCATTGCGGTTCTTCCCACTTTGACAGGGCGTCCAGGATCGCGCGCACCGTCTGGTCGTGCGGGGTGCTCGCCGAACTGACGCGCAGATGCGCCTCGGCATAGATCGGGTTGCGCACCGCCGCCAACTCGCGCAGCACCGCGCCGGGGTCGCGATTCTTGAGCAGCGGACGGTGACTGCGCCGCCCAACGCGTTCGACGAGCGTGGGAATATCGGCGTCGAGCCAGACGCATAGGCTGCTCTGCAGGATCAGTGCGCGGGTTTCGGCGTTGATAAAGGCGCCGCCGCCGGTCGCGAGCACCATCGGCCTTTCGGCGAGCAGGCGGGCGATGACGCGGCGCTCACCGTCGCGGAAATGCGCTTCGCCAAAGCGTTCGAAAATATCGGAGATCGTCATGTCGGCGGCGCGTTCGATTTCGTCATCGGCGTCGGCGAAGCGCATCCCGAGCCGGGCCGCCAGGCGGCGA